>NZ_SLUT01000002.1:0-603507 GCF_004341255.1 Curtobacterium sp. PhB142
GGTGTCGCGCTCGGCGCGGCTGCTGTGTGCGCGCCGAACACACCCTGGTGCAGGGTGGAGAACCAGCAATGTGCGGCTGGTGAGCGCTCCGGGTGTTTCCCGGTCTGTGCAGGTGATTCGGGGGCCTCCGGCAAAAGGTTTGGACCGATCTGTCCTCGTTACCGGTCTGTGACCTTCGGGCCCTGGACGCGACCAGACGACGGACGGGAGGCCCGGTGCCAGCTGGCACCGGGCCTCCCGTCCGTCGTCCACGTGGGTTCAGAACGCCTTGCCGGGATTCAGGGTGCCCGCCGGGTCCAGGGCGTCCTTGACGGCACGGTGCATCGCGAGGACCCGCTCGCCCAGCTCCTGCCGCAGGCCGGGCAGCTTGAGCAGGCCGACGCCGTGCTCACCCGTGACGGTGCCGCCGAGTGCCAGGCAGTCCGCGACGATCTGGTCGAACGCCTGCTTCGCACGGGCCTTCGCGGCCTCGTCGCCCTCGGGAGCGATGATCAGCGGGTGCAGGTTGCCGTCGCCGGCGTGCGCGATGTTCGCGATGGTGACGTCGTGCGCTGCCGCCGTCGCCTGGATCCGTCGGAGCATCTCGGGCACCGCGCTGCGGGGCACGCAGATGTCCTCGGTGAGCACCGGTCCGAGCCGCTCGAGTGCCGGGTACGCGAGTCGCCGTGCCTGGAACAGCCGGTCGATGTCGTCGGGGTCCGTGGCGCGCTCGACGTCGGTGCCGCCGGCCTGCGCGAAGACGGCTGCGACCTGGTCGGCGAGCTCGTCCCCCGCGGCACCACGCTCGTCGACCCGGGCCAGCAGCAGGGTGTCGACGTCGGACGGCAGCCCGAGGTGCATCCAGTCGTCGACGGCCCGCAGGCAGGTCCGGTCCACGATCTCGAGTGCTGCGGGGATGATCCCGGCACGCGAGATCGCGGCGACGGCGTCCCCGGCGGCGCTGAGCGAGGGGAAGTACCCGATCACAGCACGTTCGTCGCGTCCGGCCAGGGGGAGCAGCTTGACGGTGACCGACACGACGATGCCGAGCGTGCCCTCGGACCCGACCATCAGGCCGGCCAGGTCGTACCCGGCGACGCCCTTCGCCGTGCGGCGTCCGAGCTCCACCACGGAACCGTCGGCCAGCACCACGGTCATCCCGAGCACGTAGTCGCGGGTGACGCCGTACTTCACGCAGCAGATCCCGCCGGCGTTCGTCGCGACGTTGCCGCCGATCGTCGAGATGGCCGAGCTCGCCGGGTCCGGCGGGTACCAGAGTCCGTGTTCCGCGACGGCAGCCCGCAGTGCGTCGTTGACCACACCGGGCTGGGCGACGGCGTAGCGCTCGTCGGTGTCCACCTCGAGCACCGCGTCCATCAGCTCGAGGGACAGGACGACCGATCCGGCCATCGCGTTCGCCCCGCCGGACAGCCCGGTCCCGGCGCCGCGCGGCACGACCCGCACGCCGACGGCTGCCGCCCACCGGACGGTGGCGACGACGTCGTCGGTGCTGCGTGCGAGGACGACGGCGAGCGGTGCGGTGGAGTCGGCCCACTCGGCGTCGTCGTGGCGGTACTGCTCGAGCGACGCCGGGTCGCGGAGGACCTGGTCCGGCTCGAGCAGATCGTCGAGGGCGGCTGTGTCGGCGGCGTGACTGACGGTCATCGGTTCGGGGGTCCTTCCGGGCGCGGCGGTGCGGCGCCGACGACGATACCGCGCTGAGTGGACGACCCGTGTCGCCTGCCAGGGACGCCGGACGACGGTGAGGCACGCGGCGGATCCGTCGCGGTGAGCAAGGAGGCCCCATGTACTTCCACGCACAGACCTGGATCAACGAGATCGCCGACGGCGAGCCCGACCCGGCAGCGGCCAACGCCCTGCAGGAAGGGCTCGGCGGGCAGTTCGGCGAGATGCGCACGATGATGCAGTACCTGTTCCAGGCGATGAACTTCCGTGGCCCGGCGGCGAAGCCGTACCGCGACCTCATCCAGGGCGTCGGCACCGAGGAGATCAGCCACGTCGAGCTCATCGGCACCACGATCTCCCGCCTGCTCGACGGCTCGCCCGAGTACACCGGCAAGCTCACCGACCCGCTCGACAAGCCGGGTGCGAAGGGTGCGACGCCGCTCAACATCGCGCTCGACACGAGCAACATCCACCACTACCTGGTCGGGGCCCAAGGTGCCCTGCCGGTCGACGCGGCCGGCAACCCGTGGAGCGGCAGCTACGTCTACAACTCCGGCAACCTGCCGCTCGACCTGCTCTACAACCTGATGCTCGAGTCCACCGGTCGCCTGCAGAAGTGCCGGATCTACGAGATGACGGACAACCCCACCGCGCGCAGCACCGTCGCGTACCTGATCGTCCGCGACCAGGCGCACGAGAACGCGTACGCGAAGGCACTCGAGACCCTCGGCGTCGACTGGAAGACCCTGCTGCCGATCCCGAAGACGAACGCCGAGCGGTTCCCGGAGGTCAAGGAGCTCCTCGACCTCGGGCTGCAGAGCAAGCAGTACAGCTTCGACCTCGACGGGGCGTCCGAGGCGGGCAAGATCTTCCGCGGCGCGTCCCCGTCGAAGGACGGCACGGACCTGACGGCGACCGAGCAGGCCCCGGCCGGCGTGCCGTCGTTCATCGCTCCGGAGCGCCTCGAGGAGTTCGGTCCCGGTCTCGACGCCGACCTGCTGGCGCTCATCCAGCAGACGGCGGAGCTCGAGCTCGGCGCCGTCGAGGTGAGCACGTACGGGCCGGTGGCCTGAACCTGCGCGGGCTCGCGGATCAGTCGAGGCAGAACTCGTTGCCCTCGACGTCCTGCATCACGATGCAGGACTCGTTGACCTGATCCGCGAGCATGCGGCGGAACTGCGTCGCGCCGAGCGCGACGAGGCGGGCGCTCTCCGCGTCGAGCGCTGCGAGACGTTCCTCGCCGACCAGACCGGTGCCGACCCGGACGTCCAGGTGCACGCGGTTCTTCACCGTCTTGCCCTCGGGAACCCGCTGGAAGAACAGCCGCGGCCCGACGCCCGTCGGGTCGACGCACGCGAAAGCGGAGTCCTGGTGCTCGGGCGGGAGCGAGGCGTTGAACGCCTGCCAGTCGTCGAACCCGGGCGGGGGAGCAGGCACCTCGTAGCCGAGGACCTCGCACCAGAACCGGGCGACCCGCTCCGGCTCGGCGCAGTCGAACGTCACCTGGACCTGTCGCACCGTTGCCATGCGCGCCAGGGTAGGCGCGCGGCGCGGGTCGCGCGCACCCGTTCTGCGACGCTCCACGAGTCGTTCGACGCGTGCACCGTCGGAACACTCGTGTTCCGACGCCGGAACAGAAGTGTCAGTCAGTGCTTCCCGCGGAGGCGACCGATGCCGAGGACGATCGCCACGACGACCATGCCGAGGACGACGCCGGCGACCGCCGAGACTGCGGTGTCGACGATCCACGTGATCACCGGGCCAGTGGCCTCGATCGCGCGCTCGATCGTGTGCAGCAGGTCGTACGGGCCGTGCCAGAAGGTCTCGGCGAGGTTCGCGATGACCAGGTGCCCGCCCACCCAGAGCATGGCCACGGTGCCGATGACGCTGATGACCCGGAAGACGGTCGGCATCGCCCGCACGATCCGCGCTCCTGTGCGACGGGTCCGGCGGACGGAGTTCTTCATCATCTGCAGACCGACGTCGTCGATCTTCACCAGCAGGGCCACCGCGCCGTAGACGACCGCGGTCATGACGAGCCCGATCACGATGAGTGCACCGAGTGTCGGCCAGAGCCCGAGGTCGGGGTCGAGGCCGGCCAGGGCGATGAGCATGATCTCGGTGCTCAGGATGAGGTCGGTCCGGATGGCGCCGAACACGAGCTTGGGTTCGGTGACCGAGTCGGTGGAGCCTGTGCCGTGGTGGACACCGAACCACTCGGTGACCTTCTCCGCGCCCTCGAAGCACAGGTACGTCCCGCCGATGAGCAGGAGGTACGGCAGCACCCAGGGCGCGAACGCGGTGAGCAGCAGCGCCAGCGGGATGATGATGATGAACTTGTTGAACAGGCTGCCGAGCGCGATGCGACCGACGACCGGCAGTTCCCGGGCCGGCGCGAGTCCCTGCACGTACTGCGGCGTGACCGCGGCATCGTCGATGACGACCCCGGCGGTCTTCGCACTCGCCTTCAGGGCCGCGGAGAGGATGTCGTCCACCACGGCGAGCAATCCGACTGACATGACTTCGTTCTCCGCTCGTCCGGGCCTGTGACGGTGCTCAGCGTAGTGGGCGCGGCGGACCCTGAACGCCGCCGGGGCGCCGTCCGTAGGCTGAGGCCATGGCTGACTTCACCGCTGCACAGGCCGCCGTCGTGCGGATCGAACGCGCCGAGGAGGGGCGTTGGGACCTCACGGTGATCAGCGACTCGGGCGTGAAGATGGGGCACGGCGTCTACCTGTTCGACGCCGCGCACGACGACGCCGAGGACGAGCAGGCCGCCGCGCTCGACTTCGTGCGCGACTACGGCTTCCGCTTCGAGCGCGACGCCGTGCAGGCCGACGGTGCGGACGCCTACTGGGCGCCGCTGCTGCCGTCCGACCAGCAGTAGCCGGCTACAGGGACGCGATCAACCGCTCGACCCGCACCCGGATGTCGTCGCGGATGGGGCGGACCTGCTCGATCCCCAGCCCGGCCGGGTCGTCGAGGTCCCAGTCCTCGTACCGCTTGCCGGGGAACACCGGGCAGGCGTCTCCGCAGCCCATGGTGATGACGACGTCCGACTCGCGCACGGTCTCGGTCTCGAGCACCGCCGGTCGGGCGTCGGCGATGTCGATGTCCTGCTCGGCCATGGCCTGCACGGCGACGGCGTTGACCTGGTCGGCGGGCTCGCTGCCGGCGGAGAACACCCGGACGCGGTCGCCGGCGAGGTGCTGCAGCCACCCCGCGGCCATCTGGGAGCGTCCGGCGTTGTGGACGCACACGAACAGGACGGCGGGGCGGTCGGTCATGCGCCCATCATCCCAGCGAGGGCGCCCGTCATCCCAGCGAGTGCGCCCGTCATCCCAGCGACGGTGCCCGTCATTCCCGCGCTGACGCCTCGAACCCGATCAGCCACGTGACACCGAACGCGTCCCGCACGGTGCCGTCCCAGTCACCCCACGGCCGCTGCTGCAGGGCGTCGACGACCGTGCCACCCTCGGCGAGCGCGTCGAACCAGTGCCGCAGGACGTCGGGTTCTTCGGCCCCGAGGAGCGAGAACAGCAGGCCGGTCGCCGCGAACGGCTCGTCGGTCTCGCTCGCGTCGGCGGCGAAGAGCTGCAGCCCGCCGGTGAGCTGTCCGTGGGCGACCGCGTCGGCGGGGCCGTCGGTCCGTGAGAAGTCGGCGTAGGTCGCGATCTGGACCTCGCCGCCGAAGACACCCTGCCAGTGCTCGAGGGCCTGCCTGGCGGTGCCGGCGAACTGGAAGTACGGCGACGGTCCGGTGACGTTCATGCCCGGACGATACCGCTGGACGAGGGCGCGCGTCCGCTCGTCAGGCGCTCGGTGCGATGCCGTCGAACGCGCGTCGCAGGATCGCGGCCGCGTCGGGGTCGTTGCCCGTGGCCCAGGTGGTGATCGCCACGTCGAAGCAACCGAGGGCCGCCTGCACGAGGACCCGTGCCCGCAGGTCGGCGTCGGGGCCGTGGAGCTGCCCGACGACGAGGGGCGTCAGGACGTCCGCCCAGGCCTGGTGCTTCTCGAGGTTCCGTGCGCGCAGTGACGCCGTGCTCGTCATCACGCGGACGGACCGTCGACCGGTCTCGGGGTCGTCGGTGCTGCCGCGCTCGAGCATCTCGGCGAAGGCCTCGCGCAGCGCGGGCCACACCGGTTGGGTCGTCGACCGCGACCGGAACGCCTCGGCGAGGGCGTCCCGGTGTCGCGCGGGGTCGCCGATGACGGCGTCCTCCTTCGCGGGGAAGTACCGGTGGAAGCTCCGCGCCGAGATCCCCACCTCGGCGGCGACCTGTTCCACGGTGACGTTGTCGAACCCGTCGGTGTCGAACCGCTCGAGTGCCACGGCGGCGATGCGCGCGCGGACGGCATCGCGGGTGATGTCCCGTAGGCCGGTTCGCACGTCGCTCACGGGACCGATCGTACCGTGACGTCATCTTCCGTCCAAGTTGTCAGACTCTGACAGTAATGGCGTACAGTGCCACTCGCATGACCACCACACGTCACGAAGGGACGGCACCATGCAGCAACGCACCCTCGGCCGACAGGGCCTCACCGTCAGCGCCATCGGCTACGGCGCCATGGGCACCACGTTCGCGTACGGACCCGGCGACGACACCGAGTCCGTCGCCGCGATCCGGCACGCCCACGAACTCGGCGTCACGCACTTCGACACGGCCGAGCTGTACGGCTGGGGGACCGGCGAGCGGCTCCTCGGCGCGGCGCTCGCCCCGATTCGCGACGAGGTGACGATCGCCACGAAGTTCGGGTTCACGCCCGAGGCCTACGCGCCGGACTCCCGACCGGAGCACATCCGGCAGGTGGTGGACGCGAGCCTGCAGAACCTCGGCACCGACTCGATCGACCTGCTCTACCAGCACGTGCACGACCCGGCTGTCCCGATCGAGGACGTCGTCGGCGTGATGCAGGAGTTCGTGCAGGCCGGCAAGGTCCGGTACCTCGGCCTGTCGAACACCGATGCCGACCAGATCCGCCGCGCGCACGCTGTGCACCCGATCTCGGCGTTCCAGACCGAGTACTCCGTCTTCTCGCGGGAGTCCGAGGCGCTCTTCCCCCTCGTCGACGAGCTCGGCATCGGCGTCGTCGCGTACTCGCCGCTGGCGCGCGGGTTCCTGAGCGGTGCCGTGCAGCCCGCGAGCGCCTACGCGGCCGACGACATCCGGCAGCAGCTCGAGTGGTGGGCGCCGGAGCACTTCGACGCGAACGTCGCCGTCGTCGCCGCGCTCACCGAGATCGCCGATGTGAAGGGCGTCTCGCTCTCGCAGCTCGCGCTGGCCTGGATCCTGGCGAAGCGCGCCGACCTGGTCCCGATCCCCGGATCGCGCAACCCCGGACGCGTCGCCGAGAACGTCTCCGCCGCCGACGTGCGGCTCACTGACGACGAGGTGGTGCGCATCGACGCGCTGTCGCGCGACGTCCGTGGGAAGCGCGCGATGGGCTGAGCCCGGCCGGGTGTCGGACGGGAGGCCCGTGGCGCGCCCGCCACGGGCCTCCCGTCCGTCCGGTGGTCGTGTCCAGGGCGCGTCTCAGGCGAGCAGGGCGAGTGCGCGGTCCACGACGTCCTCCGGTCGGCCGTCGCCGTGCAGCGCCCACCAGGTGAGGGCCGCGCTCGCCGCGGCCGCCAGGGCGTGCGCGCGCACCGACACCGCGAGGTCGTCGGGCGTCGCGCCGTCCCGCTCGGCCACGAACCGGACGATCGCGTCGGTCAGGGTCGTGACCGTGGCCGCGCCGACGTGCTCGAGGGAGGGGTTGGCGCGGATGACGCGGAGTCGGTGGCGGGTGACCTCGACGGCGTCGTCGGGGAAGGTCGCGCCGATCCGGTAGGCGGCACGCAGGGCGACCGACGACGACTCCGTGGACGGCCGCTGTCGGAGTGCGTCACCGAACCGCGAGGCGAACTCGTCGAGCCCACCCCAGACGAGCGCCGCCTTGTTCGGGAACAGCCGGAACAACGACCGGCGGCTCACCCCGGCAGCTGTCGCGACGTCGTCCATCGACACGGCGTCGAAGCCCTGCTCGTCGAACAGCCGGAGCGCCACGAGGGACACCGCGTCCGGGTCGATCGTGCGGGGGCGTCCCGTCGGCCGATCGCTCGTCGGTCGATCGCTCGTCGGCCGGTCACTCGTCGGGCGCATGGAGTCCTTTCGGCACTGAGTGCTATAACCGTCGTGGCGCAGCGAGCGCCTCTCAGTGAGGAGACGACATGACCGACACCACCGCCGGACGTTTCACCGGCAGGACCATCATCGTCACCGGGGCGGGTTCCGGCATCGGACGCGCCACGGCGACGCGCATCGCGAACGAGGGCGGGCGGGTGATCGCGACCGACGTCGTCGCCGACCGCCTCGACGCGCTCCGCTCCGAACTCGAGGGCCTCGAACTCGAGACCGTCATCGGCGACGTCGCCGCGACCGAGACCATCGACGCACTCATCGCGGCCGCGGGCGATCGCATCGACGGACTGGCGAACGTCGCCGGCATCATGGACGCTTTCCTTCCGCCGAGCGAGGTCGACGACGCCACCTGGGACCGCGTCTTCAGCGTCAACGTCACCGGACCGATGCGCCTCACCCGCGCCGTCCTGCCGCACATGATCGCCGCCGGCCGCGGCGCCGTCGTGAACGTCGCCTCCGAGGCCGCACTCCGTGCCTCGGCAGCGGGTGCCGCGTACACGGCGTCGAAGCACGCGATCGCCGGGTTCACCAAGAGCGTGGCGTTCTTCCACGGGCCGCAGGGCATCCGGGCAAACGCGGTCGCGCCGGGCGCGGTCGCGACGAACATCGAGGCGCCGATGCGCAGCGAGTACGCCGCCAGCCGGGTCGGCCCCATCATGCAGGTCGCCATCCCGCCGGTGGCGCAGCCGGAGCAGCTCGCAGCGGCCATCACCTGGCTGCTCAGCGACGACTCTGCCAACGTGAACGGCGCCGTGCTGCCGAGCGACGGTGGGTGGTCGGTCGTCTGACGAAAATGCTCAGATACGAGTAGAAATCTACTAGAAGTGGTAGATTTCTACTCGTATCCGATCGGAGGTCCCGATGCAGTTGCAGTCCCCCTTCGCGACGGTGACCACCTCCGTGGACGGCGATGTGCTCGCCGTGTTGGCACGAGCGCCAGGACCGATGACGATCGCGGCCATCTGCAGCCTGGTGCCGGACCGGTCGTACGCCGGGGTCCGGAACAGTGCGGATCGGCTGGTCGAGCAGGGTGTCGTCGACGGGCACCGGACCGGACGGACGAAGTCGTTCAGCCTGAACCGGGAACACCTCGCCGCCGATGCGATCACCGCTCTGGCCGATCTCCGGCGCGCGTTCCTCGAACGACTCCGATCGGGCTGTCGATCGATCCCCCTCCGGTACGCCGCGCTCTTCGGATCCGGCGCCCGTGGTGAGATGCGGCCGGACAGCGACCTCGATGTCTGCTTCATCGTCGAGCACGGCCGACGTGAGGAGGCAGAGGACCAGATCCACGCGTTGTGCCGTGCGGCCGGTCGGTGGACCGGGAACGCCGTGCGGCCGGTCCTCTTCGACGAGGACGAGATCGACGGCACCGACCCGCTCCTCGCATCGGTTGCCGGGGACGGGATTCCCATCGCAGGCGATGGTCGATGGCTGTCCCGGAAGCTCCGTACCCTGACTGGATGACCCCGCGAACCGGCACCACCGCACCGGGCGACGAGTCGTTCCGGAGGGGCCGGCTCGCCAAGGCGACGGAGTTCCTCGAAGCTGCAGAGGCCCTCCGCGCGCTCGGCGGTGACGCAGGGGTCTTCAGTGCCGGATCGCAGTTCGCGAACGCGTTCGTCACGCAGTGCGTCCTCAGCGGCATCGCCGCGGCTGACGCGATCTGCGTCGCTCGGACCGGCGAGTACTCGCGATCGGGAGCACACGACGAAGCGGTACCCGTGCTGCGTGCGGCAGCTGGACAGCCGGTTGCGAAGCACCTCGAGGTGCTGTTGGCGGTGAAGACCAAAGCCGAGTACAACGCGCGGTCGGTCAGCGACAGCGACATCGTGCGCGCCGGGGAAGCGGCCGAGGCCCTCGAGGCGGCCGCGCGGTCGGTCTGACGCGCCGGTCGATCCGGAGCGGCTGGCCCGCTTACACTGCCGACATGACCGAGGTCCCCGTCGCGCGCTCCGAGTGGGGCCGGTTCGCCCCCGACTCCGTCGAACGCCGGATGCTCGAGCACACCGGCACCGCCCTCGGCCTCGTCCTCCGCCCGCGCACGGTCGTGCTCGACCGCGCCCGGGTCGAGGTCGAGGGCATCGACGACGCCGACCGTGTCGTCGTGCAGCTCGTCGCGAACCAGGGCGCCTACAAGCCCGCCTGGCGCAACAAGGTGATGGCGGACCTGTTCAAGCTGCTGTGGCTGCGGCGGTCGGTCCCCGGGGTGGAGCGGGCCGTGCTCGTCGTCGCCGAACCCGCGGCGAGGGCGCTCGCCGGGTGGGTGGCGGTTGCCGCCGAGGACCTCGGCGTCGAGGTGCTCGTCTGGGACGGGCAGACCGCAGTGCTCTCGCCGCGCTGAGCGCAGTCGACCCGACCCGCGCACTCGTTCACACGTTCGCAACACATGTGGTCCGACTCCGTAACACGGGCGTCCTAGCCTCGTCACCAGCAGCGGATTTCCGCGTCGCAGACCAACCCGAGCTCGCGACGCACGCTCTCCGCCATACGAGACCGAGCCTGCGTGCTCGCCGACGGTATGGAGGAACGGATGACCACATCAGCGGTCCGCGTGGACGCGGTGCGCAAGGTGTACGGCAGCGGCCCGAGCGCGATGGTCGCGCTCGACGACGTCGAGTTGACCATCGAGCCCGGGAAGTTCGTGTCGCTCATCGGCCCGAGCGGCTGCGGGAAGTCGACGCTGCTCCGCCTGGTGGCCGGGCTCGAGCCCGCCGACCGCGGTGACGTCCGGGTGCACGGTGTCACACCGGCCCAGGCCTGCGCGGCGAAGCTCATCGGACTCGTGCCCCAGGCGCCGGCGCTGCTGCCCTGGCTCACCGTGCTGCAGAACGTGTCGCTCGCCGGGCGCGTGAACCCGGGTGCCGGTCGCCGCCGTGCCGCCATCGAGGACCTCGAGGAGCGCAGTACCGGCACCGGCCCGGACATGCGCGAACTCCTGCGGATGGCGGGACTCGGCGAGGCGATGGACAAGCTCCCCGCACAGCTGTCCGGCGGCATGCAGCAGCGTGCCGCGATCGTCCGGGCCTTCGGCCTGCGCCCCGACGTCCTGCTGATGGACGAGCCGTTCTCGGCGCTCGACGAGTTCACCCGCGAGAGCCTGCAGGACCAGCTGCTCGACCTGTGGGACGAGCTGCGCACGACGGTGCTCTTCGTGACGCACTCGGTGTCCGAAGCCGTCCGGATGTCGGACACCGTCGTCGTGATGGCGCCGCGCCCCGGCCGGATCGTCGACGTCATCGACATCGACCTGCCCCGCCCGCGCAACCAGCGATTGTTCGAGGAACAGCGGTTCCACGAGTACGAAGACCTGGTCCGGACCCGTCTGCACAGCGCCTGGCGCATGACCGATGCGGCCTGAGGGAGACGGGACCATGAGCGCCACCACCACCTCCACGCCCGCCGCGACCGCCACCACGGCCGACGCCGAACGACGCACCGCGCGCCGACCGGTGCCCGGTTGGCTCCGACCGACCGTCTGGTTGCCCCTCGTCGTGATGCTCGCCGTCCTGGCGGTGCTCTGGCAGATCGGCGCGACGGCGATGCCGTACCTGCTGCCGCCGTTGCCCGCGGTGGGGGAGACCCTCGCCACGCAGCTGCCCTACTACCTGCAGAACGCCGGCATCACCCTGGCGGAGTCGCTCGTCGGCCTGGCCATCGGGTTCCTCGCCGCCTTCGTGCTCGCGGTGCTGACGAGTGAGCTGCCGATCGTCCGCCGTGCGGTCATGCCGATCGCCATCGTGCTGAACGTCACGCCCCTCGTCGCGATCGCCCCGGCCCTGGTGGTGGCGTTCGGGTTCGGGCCGCTGCCGAAGCTCGTCATCACGGCGCTCATCTGCTTCTTCCCGATCCTGATCAACACCGCCGCAGGCCTGCGGTCCGTGCCGCAGCCCGTGCTGCAGGTGTACAAGACGATCGATGCCTCCCGGTTCGAGATGCTCGTGCACCTGCGGATCCCGAACGCCCTGCCGTTCGTGTTCGCGGCCCTGCGGATCGTGTTCCCGCTGTCGATCATCGGCGCGGTCGTCGCGGAGCTGTCCGCCTCGGGTTCGACCGGCGGCCTCGGCACCGTGATCAGCACGGCGTCGTCGATGAACCAGCTCGACGTCGTCTACGCGGCGATCGCGATCCTCGCGGTGATGGGCGTGGTCCTGCTCGGACTCATCACGGTCGTCGAGCGGCGCGTCCTGCACTGGCACCGCACCGCGAACGACTGACGCGCGGTCCGCCGGCCGCACCACGCGGCCGCCCCGCGGCCCTGCCGCACCACCCGCCGGCGCGAGCCTGCCCGCGCGACGTCAGCCGCGCCTCCAGGCCGACGTCCGGCGACCCACCGACCCACCCGCACCCGCCCTGCACCACCCATCTCTTCCCACAGGAGTGACCATGCAGCACAGCACCATGCAGCACCGCACCAAGGCCGCACTCGCGGCCCTCGCCACCGCCGTCGTCGCCCTCGCGCTCACCGGCTGCAGCACCGGCTCGAGCGCCGGAACCACCTCGTCCGAGGGCAGCGCGATCTCGGCCGAGCGGTGCAAGGAGAACAAGGACGCCGGCAAGATCACCTACCTTTCCGGCTACCAGTACCAGTCGTCGGCGTCGATCCTCGAGTACATCGCGGCGGACGAGCTCGGCTACTTCAAGGACCTCTGCCTCGACGTGACCCTGAAGCCGGGCTCGGGTGACACCGCCCAGAACACGAAGCTCCTCGCCAGCGGCCAGGCCACCGTGTCCGCCGTCGCCGAGCAGGACCTCATCCAGGCCCGGGCGAACGGCATCGACATCACCGGGATCTCGTCGTACTCGAACGCCGGCCTCGACGTCCTGATGACGAACAAGGACATCACGAAGCTGCCGCAGCTCGACGGCCAGGTCGTCGGCCACAAGGGCTACGTCCCCGCCTCGGTCCGGGCGATGATGGAGAAGGCCGGTGTCGAGTGGGACTCCCTCACGCTCGTGAAGGAGGGCTACGACCCGTCCGTCCTGCCCCGCAAGCAGAACGGCCTCGAGGCGCTGACCGGCTTCGTGTCGAACGAACCGAACCTGCTCAAGGCCGCCGGTGACGACGTCACCGTCTGGCAGCCCGTCGACTACGACATCCCCTCGTCGATCGGTGCGATGGCCGTGAACCCCGCCTTCGCGAAGGCGCACCCGACCGCGGTCGAGGACGTCCTGCGCGCAGCCCTGCACGCCTACGACTTCTGCTCCGCGAGCGAGGCGAAGACCAAGCAGTGCGTCGGGTACGCCGCGAAGCTGTCCGGCGCCACCTACGACACCGCCCAGAACACCAAGATCTGGACCACCGAGACGAAGGTCATCGCGGACAACCCGACGCCGGACCAGCCGCTCGGCGGGATCGACCCGGAGAACGTGACGAAGCTCGTGGACATGCTGCACCAGTTCGACATCGTCAAGAGCTCCGTGACCGCCGACGACGCGAAGCGCTGGTTCACGAACGAGTACATCGACGCCATCACGAAGGACGGCGAGACCGTGTGGCCGGCACCGTGAGCGCCATCGTCACCGAGTGTTCCGCAACGACCAGAAAGGCGGCGTGAGATGCCCGCGAAGGAGTACGGGATCTTCCTCCCGATCGGCAACGGCGGGTGGATGCTCTCCACCACGGCACCCCACCCCGAGGCGACCTACGCGTGGAACAAGCGCGCGGCGCTGCACGCCGAGACGATCGGCCTGGACTTCGTGATGTCGATGGCGAAGTGGCGCGGCTTCGGCGGCTCCACCGACCACTGGGGTCGCTCCCTCGAGTCGATGACGATGATGGCCGGCATCGCCGAGGCCACCGAGCGGGTCAAGATCTGGGCGACGATGCACGCCAACGTCCACAACCCGGCGGTCGCCGCGAAGATGTACACGACGCTGCAGGACGTCTCCGGCGGCCGGGCCGGCATGAACATCGTCAACGGCGCCTACGCGGCGGAGTTCGAGCAGTTCGGGATCTGGGACGCGGCCCTCAGCCACGCCGACCGGTACCGGATGACGGAGCTCTGGACCGAGGCGGTCACGCGCCTGTGGACCGAGGACAGCGTGACGATGCACACGCCGTACTTCGACCTCGACGCGTGCGAGTCCCGCCCCCACCCCGCATCGCGGCCGACCATCATCAGCGCCGGCAAGTCCGAGGCAGCCCGGGCGTTCCAGGCGAAGCACGCCGACGGCGCCTTCCTGGCAGCGGACAGCCTGGACGAGATGCGCGACCTGTCCCGCGACGTCCACGACCGCGCCGCCGCCGAGGGACGCGAGTGCCGCACCTACTCGATGCTCACGGTCGTGCAGGGCGAGACCGACGCCGCCGCGCAGCGGAAGGTGCGCGAGTGGGGTGCCGGCGTCGACCGCGAAGCACTGGCCTCGATGCGGGCGTCGTGGGGCGTCCCCGCCGAGCAGGCGCGTGCCTGGGCGGACGGTGCTGCCGGTGAGGACGCGTTCCAGACCGCGTACGTCGCCGGGTCCGCCGAGACCGTCATCGAGCACATCGAGTACATCGTCGACCGGGGCGAGCTCGACGGCCTGATGCTGATCTTCCCCGAGTACGACCAGGACATGGTGCTGTTCGGGGAGACCGTCCTGCCGGCGCTCCGCCAGCACGACGCGGCGGTCGTCCGGTGACCGGGGGACCCGACGCGGGTCGCGACCCGCGGCTCGCGCAGTTGCTGTCCGCTCCGCTCCGCCCCGCGCTCGTCGTCGTCGACGTGCAGCGCGACTTCGGTGAGCCGGCGCGGATCGCCCCCTACGGACTCGACGACCGCGCGTCCGTCGCCGTGGCCGCCGCCGTCACCCGCATCGGCTCGCTCGTCGACGAGGCCCGCGCAGCGGGCGTCCCCGTCGTCTGGGTCGAACTCGGCAGCGACCCGGCCCGGCCGTGGCGCTCCAGCACGTGGCTGCGCGGGGGCGACCCGGACGGCCCGATGCCGGACGACGAGCCCTGCCGGATCGGCACGGAGGGCGCCGAGTGGTACCGCACGGCGCCCGAGCCCGGTGAGACACGCGTCGTCAAGCGCGGCTACAGCGGGTTCCTGGGCACCGACCTGGAGGCCCGGCTCACCGCCGCAGGGATCGGCTGGGTCACCGTCGTGGGACTCACGACCGAGTGCTGCGTCCTCGCCACCGCACAGGACGCGATGCAGCTCGGCTGGCACGTGGTGGTCCCGCAGGACGCCACCGCCGCGTACGACACCGACGTGCACGACGCCGCACTCACCCTGATCGACCTCAACGTGGGCGTCGTGACCGACGCCGACGAGACGGTGGCGCTGTGGCGCGCGGCTGCTGACGCGTCTGCGTCTGCTGCTGCTGCTGCTGCTGCTGCTGCTGCGTCTGCGTCCGGGTCTGCGTCCGCTTCGCCGGTGGGTGCCCGATGAGCGGCATGCACCTGGCCTACGACCTGTCCTTCACCCACACCGAGGGGCGGTGGGCAGCGGCCGGCAGCTGGGTCGGCCAGGACTTCCCCGACGTCCGCATGTACATGGAGGTCGCCAGGACCGCCGAGCGCGCAGGCGTCGACATGCTGTTCTTCGGCGACGGGTCCGGTGTGCCGAGCACGTGGCGCGGCAGCATCGACCCGGCCGTCGAGTGGGGCATCCAGTGGCCCCGGCAGGACATGTCGCCCGTGATCGCCGCGATGTCCACCGTCACGGAGCACATCGGGTTCGGGCTCACCTACTCGTCCACGTTCACCCACCCCTTCTCCGTCGCCCGACTGCTCAACTCGCTCGACCACGTCACCGGGGGACGGATGGCGTTCAACGTCGTCGCCTCGTCGCGGGGCGCGGACGCGGCGAACTACGGGTCCGACCACCTGATCGACCACGACCTGCGGTACGAACGGATGGAGGAGTTCATCGGCGTCTGCCGTGCGCTCTGGGACTCCGTCGCCCCGGACGCGATCGTCCGCGACCGCGCGACCGGCCGGTTCGCCGATCCGGCCGGGGTGCACCCGATCGACCACGACGGCCGCTTCTTCAAGGTGCGCGGCCCGCTCGCGAGCGTCCCGAGTCCGCAGCGGCACCCCGTCGTCGTGCAGGCCGGCAACTCGCCGCGCGGCATCGCCGCCAGCGCGTCGTTCGCCGACCTGGTGTTCGGGTTCGGGTCGAGCGTCGCCGGACAGCTCCGGCACCGGAACGCCCTCGACGCAGCGCTCACCGACGCCGGTCGGGACCCGTCCGGCGTCGGGATCCTCTGGGCGACCCAGGTCATCGTCGGCGCCACCGACGCCGAGGCCGCCGCCCGCCGTGACTCGCTGCTGTCGTTCTGGAACCGCGAGGCCGTCGGCACCTTCATCTCGCACAACGCCGGGTACGACTTCTCCACGCTCCCGGAGACGTTCCGCCTCGGCGAGCTGCGCGACGAGATCGTCGCCGCGCAGGCGAGCCCGGCCGGCCTGGTCGGCAGCCTGGTCGCCGAGTTCGGCGAGGACCACACCATGGACCGCGACGACTTCTTCGAGCACGGCTGGCGTGCTGCGACGGGCCTCGACCACATGCTGGTCGGCGACGCCGCGGGGGTCGCCGACGCCCTGCAGGAGAACTTCGCGGCCACCGGCGGACGCGGCGGCTACATGCTGTCCAGCCCGCTCGGCATGCCCACCGGGTTCGCCGACCTGAGCGAGCTGCTCGTGCCGGAGCTGCGTGCCCGAGGTGCCCTGGCGCCGCGGTACCCGGGGTCGACGCTCCGCGAGAACCTGGCGGTGTGAGGTGACCCCGGCCCGTCGGTGGCTCGCGCTCGGCGGGCTCTGCCTCGGCTTCTTCATGCTGCTGCTGGACAGCACGATCGTGTCCGTCGCCCTGCCGGACATCGGCAGCGACCTCGGCACCGACGCGTCGCTGTCGGTCTGGGTGAACAGCGCCTACCTGTTCGCGTTCGCCGTGCCGCTCCTCGTCGCCGGACGGCTCGGCGACCGCTTCGGGCACCGCCGGGTCTACCTGCTCGGGCTCGCGGTGTTCACCGTCGCGTCGGTCGGGTGCGCGTTCGCACCGGGGATCGGCGCGCTCATCGTCTGGCGCGCCGTGCAGGGCGTCGGTGCCGCGCTGCTGACACCCCAGTGCCTGACCGTGATCCGCTCGTTGTTCGAACCACCCCGACTCGCCGTCGCGCTCGCCGTCTGGAGCGCCGGTGGCGGTGCGGCGACCGTCGCCGGCCCGATCGTCGGCGGCGTGCTCGTCGAGGCGTGGGGGTGGCCGTCGGTCTTCCTGGTGAACGTGCCCGTCGGCATCGTCACCGCCGGCGCCGTGCTGCGGTTCGTGCCGGTGTCCCGACGCATCGCGGTGCCCCTGCCGGTGCTCGCCGTCGTCGGGGTGACCGCCGGGGTGTTCGCGGTGGTCGTCGGTGTCCAGGGCACGGGCGACGGCGTCCTCGCCGCCCCCCTGCCGCGGGTCGGTCTGGTGGTGCTCGGCGCACTCGTCGTCGCTGCGGTGCTCACGGTGCAGCGCCGCGCGGGGGACCGGGCGCTCGTCCCGCTCGGGTTGTTCCGCGACCGCGGGTTCGTGACCGGCTCGTGGGGCGCGACGGCTGCGTCGTTCTGCGTCGGGTCGGCGCCGATCCCGCTCATGCTCGACCTGCAGGACGGACGTGGTCTCGGACCGGGTGCCGCGGCCCTCGTGCTCGTGCCGATGGGGGTCGCCTGCCTGGCCGCCGCACCGTTCGTCGGCCGCACGACGAACACCGCGGGCCCCCGTGCGACGGCGACCATCGGCGCCGTCCTGCTCGTCGTCTCGGTGGCGCTGACCGCCGTGCTCATCGGGACCGCCGCACCCCTCTGGGCGGTCGCGACGGCGTTCACCGGCTTCGGGGTCGCGAACGCGTTCGTCTGGTCGCCGTTCTCGCTCGCGGCGGTGCTCGGGGCCGGACCGGCGACCATCGGTGCGGCGTCGAGCACCTTCAACACCGTGAAGCAGCTCGGTGCCGTCCTGGGCAGCACGGTCACCGCGGTGCTGCTCGCGGTGTCGACCGACGCGGTTGCCCTCGGTGCCCTGGCGCTGGCGGCCCTCGGGGCACTCGTGGCGGCGGCGTCCCTGCCAGGGCGAGCGCCGGCGGTCCTGACCGGCGCGGTCGTGCACGGCGCCGGGGTCGGGCACGGGCTCGGGTTCCCGACCGCCAACCTGCTGCCCGACGACGCGGGCGCTGTTCCGTCGGACGGGGTCTACGTCGGCTGGCTCACCGCGCCGACCTGGTCCGGTGCCCGTGAGGCGCTCGTGTCGATCGGCAGCAACAGCACCTTCGCCGACCGGCCGCGCACCGTCGAGATCCACGTGCTCGACTTCGACGGCGACCTGTACGGCACCCCCGTCGAGCTCACCGTCGGCCGTCGGCTCCGGCGGCAGCGCACGTTCCCCGGGCCGGACGCCCTCGTCGCCGCGATGCGTGCCGACGAGCGCCGTGCCCGCACCCTGCTCGCCCGCTCCTGAACGAAGGAACCACCATGCAGCACGACTTCACCGACGACCCGCTCGACATCCGCGAGGCGATCGCCGAGGTCCCCTCCGTCGTGGCCGCCATCGCAGCCCGGGTCGACGGCGTGCTGGTCGTCATGGTGGCGACGTCCTTCACCGTCGGGGTCTCGTACGACCCGCCGCTCGCGACGATCGCCGTGCAGCACTCGTCGACGACCTGGCCGGACCTGGCCTGCGCGCCGGTGCTCGGCATCTCCGTGCTCGCCGAGGGGCACGCGGCGCAGACCCGGCAGCTGGCCTCCCGCGACCGGGCGCAGCGACTGTTGGGCGTGCCGTCCACGGACACCGGGGCGGGAGCGATCCTGCTCGACGGCGCGCACTCGTGGCTGGAGTGCTCAGTCGAGGCCGTCCACCGCGCGGGCGACCACGACATCGTGGTGCTGCGGGTGCTCCGCTTCGCCCGCGACTCCGCGAACGCCGCGCTCATCTGGCACCGGCCAGCTCGGCGGCCAGCAGGCGTCGCCACCACCTGACGTTCTTTCCCAGAACGCGTGCGATGGGAAGCGGAATCGGGCGCACCTGGTCAGAAGTTCCGACCCGGTACGCCCGAAACGACTCGGTACGCTCCGCGCGGCGGCCCGCACGACCCCCTCAGGACGCCAGCGCCGCCATCTCGCGCACCACGGCCCGGAGCCGCACCGCGAGCTCGTCGTTGTTCCGCACGGAGTCGCGGTGGGCGGCCTCGCTGAGCGCCGACATCACGAGCGTCACCGCCGTGCGTGCGGTCTGGTCGTCGGTCCTGGTGCCCACGACGCTGAGCAGGGACTGGCGCGACTCGGCCATCCACTGCATCACCATCGACGACATCTCGGGCCGGAGGACCAGCAGCTCCTTCATCCGGCGGCGGTCCTGGGACAGCGGTACGGTCGCCGCGACGAGGGTGCAGAGGTCGTCGACCAGGCCGCCACGAGCCTCGGTGAACCATGCTGCGGAAGGCTCCGGGACCTCGACGGAGTCGAGTCCGAGGGCGGCGTGCGCCTTGGACGAGAAGTAGTTGAAGAAGGTGCGGGGCGAGACGTCGGCATCGGCGCAGATCTGCTCGATGGTGACGCCGTCCAGCCCGTGCGCGGACACCAGCGTCAGGGCCGCGTCGTGCAGCGCCTGCCGGGTCTGCTGCTTCTTGCGCTCCCGCAGGGTGCACGGCTCCGTCGCCACTGCAGCTGCCGGGGTGGTGATCACGTGGACTCCTGGTGGTGGGGGTTGGTGGGCCGCCCGTGCCGGAAAGGGGGCACGGCACGGACGGCCCGGTCGGTCACCGACGGTGCGTCGGCGCGGATCCGGTCGAACCCGATCCGGTGGGCACCGAGCCGGTCGGCACGGACCCGGTCATCGGACCGGTGAACGAGCCGGCGTCGGCAGCGGCGGCGCCGGCTTCGGCCTCGAGCTGGGCCTCGGCGGACAGGTCGGCACGCTCCTGCAGGGCGGATCGCTGGCGCAGCGGCGGCACCCGGAAGAACCAGGTGAGCACGAACGCGAGCAGGATCACACCGAGGCCGACCCAGTAGATCGTCACGGACGAGGCGTTGAAGCCCGCCATGAACGGCCGGGTCAGGCGGCTGTCGGCACCGGTCAGGAACGAGGTGTCGTTCGTGCTGGTGGCACTGTCGCTCGTGGTGTTGCCGTCGTCGATCTTCTTCGCGAGCTCCGGGGTGAGCTCGTCGACCCAGTACGAGCGCTGCGAGGCGTTCGACCAGTCGACGGACACGGTGCCGTCCTGCACGCTGGCGTGTGCCTGGTCGGCGACCTGCTCGAGGGCGGACTGCTCCGCCGCCGGCGTCGCCGCTGCGACCTGCTGGTCGATGACGGACTGGGCCGAGGCGGCGGGGACCGCACCGGCGGCGACCTGCTGCTGCACGGCTGCCGTGACCTGCTCGGTGACCGCGGTGTCGGCGGCCTGCGTCGCCTTCGCCGAGGCAGCGTCGAGCTGCGACTGCACGGTCTTCGTCAGCGGGGTGACGACGGGCGTCCAGATCTTGTCCATCGCGCCCTGGTTCGCCTTCGCGCTGGCGACGGTGGGGTTGAGCGCGGCGTCGAGCGCCGGACCGAGGTCCTTCTCGTTCGCGGTGGCGTGCAGGATGTTCGCCGGCATCACCGAGAACAGGATGGACAGCAGGACGGCGGTGCCGAGCGTTCCACCGATCTGCCGGAAGAACGTGGCGGACGACGTGGCGACGCCCATGTCACGGGCCTCGACGGAGCCCTGCGAGGCCAGGGTCAGCGACTGCATGACCGAGCCGAGGCCCAGGCCGATCAGGAACATGCCGATCATCAGGAACCAGAGCGGCTTGTCGATCGACATGAAGGTCAGGACGACGTAGCCGGCGGACACGAGCGCGGTGCCGATGACCGGGAAGATCCGGTAGCGGCCGACGCGGGCGACGATCTGACCGCTCGTGATCGAGGCGATCATGAGACCGCCGACCAGGGGCAGCGTGGCGAAGCCGGACTCGGTCGGGGTGAGCCCCACGACGATCTGCAGGTAGAGCGGGATGGTGAGCATCGCACCGAACATCGCGAAGCCGACCAGGAACCCGATGACGGTCGCCATCGAGAACGTGCCCGAGCGGAAGAGCTTGAGCGGGATGATCGCCGCGTCGCCCATCTTCGACTCGATGAGCAGCAGCCCGACCAGGCCGACGACCCCGACGACGTAGCAGGCGATGGCGGCGGGGGAGCCCCAGCCCCAGATGCGGCCCTGTTCGGCGACGAGCAGCAGCGGCACGAGGGTGACGATGACAGCGGTCGCGCCCCACCAGTCCACCTTGGGCTTGGCGTCGTCGGCACTGTGCACCTTCGGCAGGTGCAGGAAGACGATGACCATGAGGAGCGCGGCGACGCCGATCGGCACGTTGATCAGCAGGACCCAGCGCCATCCCGTGATCCACAGGATCTCGGAGGAACCGGCGAGCAGCCCACCGATGAGCGGCCCGATGACGGACGAGATGCCGAACACGGCGAGGAAGTAGCCCTGGTACTTGGCACGTTCGCGCGGGGCGAGGATGTCACCCATGATCGCGAGCGGCAGCGACATGAGCGCACCGGCGCCGATGCCCTGCACGGCGCGGAAGGCCGCGAGCATGAGCATCGAGGTGGACATCGACGACAGGACGGCGCCGAGGATGAACACGACGATGCCGAAGATGTAGAGGGGCCGGCGGCCGAAGATGTCGGAGAGCTTGCCGTAGATCGGCGTCGCGATCGTCGAGGTGATCAGGTAGGCCGTGGTGACCCAGGCCTGCTGGTCGAGGCCGTGCAGGTCGTCGCCGATGGTGCGGATCGCCGTGCCGAACACCGTCTGGCCGAGGGACGACAGGAACATGCCCGCCATCAGGCCGTAGATCACCAGGAGGATCTGGCGGTGGGTCATCAGGGGCTGCTGGCCGGTCCCACCGGAGGCCGCGGGGGCCTCGGCGGTGTGCCGACCGTGCTGCACCTGGACGGGTGCGGTGGCGGTCATCGAACTCCTTTTTCGTGCTGTGTAACTTTGCAGACCGCGCAACGATACATCTGTTGCTTCCAGCAAGCAACTAAATGTGCCCACTACGCTGGCTCCATGTCCGACGACCGGCGTGCCGCCGAGCGACTCCTGCGATCCCAGCTCGACCGGCTGTGGGTCCGGCAGACCCTGCGTTCCTCGCTCATCGAGTCCAGCGGCGGCCTCGACCCGACCGCGCGGGTGATCCTGCGAGCCGTCGCCGGTCACGGACCCGTCCGTGCGACCGCGATCGCCGACGCGACGGGCCTGTCCCGCCCGGTGATCAGTCGCCGGGTGGCGTCGCTGGTCGAGGCCGAGCACCTGGTCGGCTCGCCGGACCCCGCCGACGGCCGAGCGACCCTGGTCTCGCTCGCACCCGCGGGCAAGCAGTTGCTCGACCAGCTCGACGCCGCCGGTGCCGAGGTCTTCGACGACCTCACCGAGGAGTTCGCCTCGGACGAGTTGCGCTCGCTCGCCGAGATGCTCACGCGGCTGAACGACCGGGCCGACGCGGTCCTCGGGATCGGCACCACGCGCCCGTGACGTGACCAGCAAGAGGACGGGAGGCGCGGGGCGGGCCCGCCCCGTTCCTCCCGTCCGGACGCCCTCCGGTCACTGCGGAGCGTGCATTCGAGATACCGTTGGTGTATGAGCACGGACACCGCCACCACCACCGAGACCACCGACGAGGGGCCCGTGGTGACCTTCGCCGATCTCGGCCTGAGCGATGCTGTGCTCAAGGCCGTCAAGGACATCGGCTACGAAACCCCTTCCGCCATCCAGGAAGCCACCATCCCCACACTGCTCGACGGCCGCGACGTCGTCGGCCTCGCGCAGACCGGAACGGGCAAGACCGCCGCCTTCGCGCTGCCGATCCTGTCCCGCATGGAGCCCGGCAGCAAGAAGCCGCAGGCCCTCGTGCTGTCCCCGACGCGCGAGCTCGCCCTGCAGGTGTGCGAGGCGTTCGAGCAGTTCGCGTCGCACATGAAGCACGTCCACGTCCTGCCGGTCTACGGCGGTCAGGCGTACGGCGTGCAGCTGTCCGCCCTGCGCCGCGGCGTCGACGTCATCGTCGGCACCCCCGGTCGCATCATGGACCACCTGGCGAAGGGCACGCTCGACCTGTCCGAGCTGAAGTACCTCGTGCTCGACGAGGCCGACGAGATGCTCAAGATGGGCTTCGCCGAGGACGTCGAGACGATCCTGGCGGACACCCCCGACGACAAGCAGGTCGCCCTCTTCTCGGCGACAATGCCCGCCCAGATCCGCCGCATCTCGCAGCAGTACCTGACGGACCCGGCCGAGATCACCGTCAAGACCAAGACGAAGACCGCCGCGAACATCACGCAGCGCTACCTGATGGTCTCGTACCCGCAGAAGGTCGACGCCCTGACCCGCATCCTCGAGGTCGAGGACTTCGAGGGCATGATCATCTTCGTCCGCACCAAGAGCGAGACCGAGACCCTGGCCGAGAAGCTCCGTGCCCGTGGCTACGCCGCAGCGGCCATCAGCGGTGACGTCGCCCAGGCCCAGCGCGAGCGGACCGTCAACCAGCTGAAGTCCGGCAAGCTCGACATCCTCGTCGCCACCGACGTCGCCGCCCGTGGCCTCGACGTCGACCGCATCACCCACGTCGTCAACTACGACATCCCGGTCGACATCGAGTCCTACGTGCACCGCATCGGCCGCACGGGTCGTGCCGGCCGCTCGGGTGACTCGATCAGCTTCGTCACCCCCCGCGAGCGTCGCCTGCTCTCCGCGATCGAGCGCCACACGAAGCAGCCGCTCACCCAGATGCAGCTGCCGACCATCGACGACGTCAACGAGACGCGTCTGACCCGCTTCGACGACGCGATCACCGCGGCGCTCGAGGACCAGGGCCGCATCGCCGCCTTCCGTGACGTCATCGCCCACTACGTCGAGCACCACGACGTCCCCTCGGACGACGTCGCCGCCGCCCTGGCCGTCGTGGCGCAGGGCGACTCGCCGCTGCTGCTGACCGCAGCCGACGACGCCCTCCGCACGCAGATGGAGCGCGACGCCCGCCGTGGCGAGCGCGACGACCGCGCTGCACGCGACGACCGTGGCCCGCGCAGCGACCGTGGCGGTGACCGCGACCGCGGCCCCCGTCGTTCGCAGCCGATGACCGCCTACCGCATCGAGGTCGGTCGTCGGCACCGCGTCGAGCCGCGTCAGATCGTCGGCGCGCTCGCGAACGAGGGCGGCCTGCGCCGCGACGACTTCGGCGCGATCCGCATCCAGCCGGACTTCTCCATCGTCGAGCTGCCCGCCGACATGGACGGTGGCGTGCTCGACCGTCTGACCGACACCCGGATCAGCGGCAAGCTCATCGAGATCAAGCCCGACCGCCGTGGTGGTGGCGGTGGTGCCCGTCGTTACGAGGACCGAGACCGCGCCCCGCGTGGCGACCGCGACGACCGTCCGGAGCGCAAGCCGCGCTACTGACGCGAGCCGCGTCCTGGACGCGACCCCCTTTGTGACGGGAGGCACGGTGCCGGCTGGCACCGTGCCTCCCGTCCGTCCTCGGTGCGGGTCCCGGGCCCGCGAGACGCCGGTCCAGCCTTTCGGCATCTTGCGGTGCGGGGAACCGCACATCACGCCCGGATCGGTTCCCCTGGTGCCCTGGCGGTGCTGTGATACCTGCAGCCGTGACGCAGGGAGCCGCGGGGAAGGCAGGGGAACGAACGTGTACCGAGCACTCATCACCGTCGCAGCAGCGGCGGCGCTCGTCATCGGGGGAGTGGCGCCGGCGACGGCAGCCCCCTCGTCCTCGGCGCCCGGAGCGCCCACCATCGTCCGGGTCACCGGAGCCGGCGACAGCGCGACCGTGACCTGGGGCGCCCCGAAGTCGGGCGCGAAGGTGACCGGTTGGAAGGTCACGATCGCCCCCGCGCAGCAGCAGCCCGGCAACGGCGTCGACCGGCTGCCGGCGAAGGCGCGGTCCGACCGCTTCGGCGACCTGACGCCGAAGACGACCTACCGCTTCTCGGTGCGCGCGATCGGCGCGAAGAAGACCGGCCGCACGACCCTCGTCCGCTACACCACGCCGTCCGTGGTCGACACGACGCAGTCGCTGTTCGCCCTCGACGGGTCCGGCAACGTCGTGCGGTTCGCCGAGGACGGTTCCGGCACCGGGAAGGTCGTCGCCGCGAAGGGGACGGGCTTCGCCGCGGACGACGTCGGTGACGTGTTCACCCCCTCGGCGGACCTGACCTCGATCCTGTCCCACCCCGCCGACGGCAGTGCCACGCGGACGCTGGCGACCGGGCTGCACCTGACCCCCGACCTGCGCTCCGACGTCGCCGGCAACCTGTACTGGATCGACTCGGTGACGGGTGCCGTGCAGAAGCTCCCCGTCGGCAGCTCCACCGCGACGACCGTGCTCGACCTGACTGCCACGGGCAGCGGCCAGCGGTTCTGGACCGTCACCCCCGACGGCAAGGTCGTCGCCGTCGGTGGTTCGCAGATCTCCCCGATCGTCGTGGGCACCGGCACGAGCCCACGGGCGATCACCCTCCCCGGCAGCTCCGGTGTCGGGTACCCCGCAGCGGTCCTCGCCGACTCGCACGGCAACGTGTACGTCGACATCCGCTCGCCCGGTGGCGCCGGCTCGTGGGCCTGGTACCAGCTGAAGCCGGGCGCCACGGCGCTGACGCGGATCGAGCCCCGTCTGGCGTTCGAGTACGCGGCTGCCAACGCCGACGGGTTCTCGCTGCTGCAGTCCGCCGAGTGGTGCAGCGCCCCCGCCGAGTACCCGACCAGCCCGGCCGGCTGCAAGGTCGACCGCACGATCCCGGACAAGCTCGTGGTCGGCACCGGTGGGAAGTCCACCGTGGCGGTCTCCGGCATCACGGCGGGGTCGCGCGGGGCGAACACGGGTGCCGCCTCCGACGACGGCGACGTGTTCGCGAACGTCGACAGCGGGCCCTCGGCCGGACTGTGGCGCGTGCCGGCCTCCGGCGGGGCTGCGCAGCAGCTGTCGTCGGCGCAGTACTCGCGGCTGCTGGTGATCTGACCGGCAGACCGAGGCAGGACGGGGTGGGACGCAACGGCGCGTCCCACCCCGTCCTGTGTTCCGGGGGTCGGGCGCGGTGGGTGCGGCGGGGCCCGAGGTTCCGAAATCTTGGAGTGTCGGCGCTCTCTCGGTCACTCCGTGGAACCTCGGCGGCACACTGGCGGCGTGTTGTGGAACCTCGGCGGCGGCGCAGCCCGCCACCCAGCCCGCCTCACGCCACCCCCACCACGGTCCGCCGACACACCTCGTCCCACGGGGTCGGCTCGATGCCGAACACCGCGCGACTCTCGGCATCGTCGACCACGTACGGCGCAGTCCACTGGTAGCTCATCTCGGCGAGCTCCCGCATCATCGGCGACACGACCCCGAGCGCACGGATCGCCCCTGCGGGCATCCGGTGGACGGGCACGGGCGCCTTGCCCGCCGCCGCCAGCACCTCGGTCAGCGCCTGCCGCTGGCTGCGAGGAGGATTGCTCGGCACCATCCACGTGCGGCCGTGCGCGCCCTCGTCCGAGGCCGCCGCCACCAGGGTCCTGGCGACGTCGAGCACGTCGGTGAAGGTGTGCGGCAGGTCGGTCCTGCCGATCATCGTCACCGCCTTCCCCCGCAGTGCAGCCGGCAGCACCCGGGTGACGTGTCCGTTCGCCCCGATGCCCGGGCCGACGTAGTCCGAAGCCCGGACCTCGACCGTGCGGATGCGTCCGGCACGGTGCGCGGCCAGGGCGTCGGCCCACAGCCGTGCGCGGAGGATCCCCTTGTGGTCGGTCGCCGCGTCCGGTGTGTCGGCGCGCATCGGGCCGTGGACCGGGCCGTACGGGTACAGGTTCCCGGTGATGGCGTAGACGGCTCCGGTCCGCTCGGCAGCGGTCAGCATCGACGCCGCGAGCGGTGGCCAGGTGCGCTCCCACTGGGTGTAGTCGCCGGGGTTCGCGCAGTTGTACAGCACGGCGGCGCCCTCGGCTGCCCGGGTGAGTGCCTCGGCGTCGGAGGCGTCGAGCGCGAGGTGTCCGACCCCCGACAGGCCGGTGTCCCGACCCGAGCGGGTGGCGACGGTGACGTGCTCGCCGCGCTCGGCGAGCAGCGCGGCGACGTGGCGGCCCACCGGGCCGGCGCCGATGACGAGGTGGTGGTGCGACATGGTCCCTGCTTCCGTTCTCGTAGCGAGAGCGGTGCTCTCGCAACCAGGATGCGCGCTCGGACACGAAAGAGCAAGAGCACTGCTCTCATTTGTGTGCAGTGCTCTCGTGTGGCATGGTGACCGGATGGCACCGACAGCACGCGAGCTCGCCCGGCAGACGATCCGAGCGGACATCCTGGCCGCTGCGCGCACCCGCCTCACCGACGAGGGGCCCGCAGCGCTCAGCCTCCGAGCCGTTGCCCGCGACGTCGGCATGGTGTCGTCCGCGGTGTACCGGTACTTCCCGAGCCGCGACGACCTGCTCACGGCGCTGCTCATCGTCGACTACGACGAGCTCGGCGCAGCGGTCGAGGTTGCTGACGCCGCGGCCGGCCCGGAACCCGGTGCACGCTGGGTCGCCGCGTGCCGCGCGATCCGGTCCTGGTCCGTCGCACACCCGGGGGACTTCGCGCTGCTGTTCGGGTCGCCCGTGCCGGGCTACGCCGCGCCCCGCGAGACGGTCGTGCCCGCCGCGCGGACGACGCTCGCGCTGGTGCGGGTGGTCGCCGATGCGGTCGCCTCCGACGGTCCCGTCACGTCGTCTCCAGGAGCGGACGGGAGGCCCGGATCACCCACCGCGCCCACGGCGGCTCCCGGGGCGGCCGGCCCCGCAGTCGCGGACGCCCCGGCCACCCTGCGCTCGTTCGGCGTCACACTGCCCGACGAGGTCCTCGTCCGCACCCTGATGGCGTGGTCGACGGTGTTCGGCACGATCTCGTTCGAGCTCTTCGGCCACTTCGTGGGATCCGTCTCCGACGGCGCCGCGTACTTCGACCAGGTGATCGCCCGCCTCGCCGACGACCTCGGGTTCGCCGCCGCGTTCTGACCTGCACGGTGGGTGGACCCCGGCCGTTGTCCACGACTCGCAGTCCGGGCCTGACAGAGGCCCGGTCGCTGCGGTAGACAGGTCCCTACGCCGAGGTCGTGCCCGACGACCGGAGCGGACGGCCGGCACGGTGTCCCCTGGGCAGCGGCCGGACGGCACCACACCCGGGCGTGCGCTGCGGCCGGGGTCCGCGCGGATCAGGAGGCACCCTTGCGACGCAGCTCGGCCGGCGACCCCGCAGACGGAGTGACCGGGTGACGGCGCTCGAGGTCAGCCGCCAGGACCGCCGCCGGCTGACCACCGGCACGGCCCGACGACGACTCGTCACGGTGCGCACGGTCGCACTCCTGGCGTCGATGCCGGTGTGAACTACGTCGTCTGGCGCTGGGCCGCCTCGGTGAACTGGCACTCCTGGTGGATCGCCGTGCCGCTCATCCTGGCCGAGACCTACAGCGTGATCGACTCGCTCCTGTTCGCCTTCGGGGCGTGGCGCCTGCGGGAGCGCGGTGAGCCCCCGACGAAGCCGTCCTCCGACGTCACGGTCGACGTCTTCATCACCACCTACAACGAGCCCGTCGAGATGGTCGTGCGCACGGCCCGTGCGGCGCAGGCGATCACGCACCCGCACACGACGTGGATCCTCGACGACGGCAACCGCCCCGAGATGCGTGCGGCCGCCGACTCGCTCGGCATCGGTGTCATCACCCGCGGTGCCGACTGGATCGACCGTCCCCGGCACGCCAAGGCCGGCAACCTCAACAACGCCCTGCTCGCGACCCAGGGTGAGTTCCTGCTCATCCTCGACGCCGACCAGGTACCAGAGCCCGGCATCCTCGACCGCACGCTCGGCTACTTCAAGGACTCGCGGATGGCGCTCGTGCAGACGCCGCAGTGGTTCGAGAACGTCCCCGAGGCGGACCTGCTCGGCAGTCAGGCGCCGCTGTTCTACGGGCCGATCCAGCAGTCGAAGGACGGCTGGAACGCCGCGTTCTTCTGCGGGTCGAACGCGATCCTGCGGCGCGAGGCCCTGATGCAGCTCGGCATCTCCCGCTACGTGGTCGAGGTCGAGGCCTCGGTGCAGCGCACGATCACGACGTCGCGGACACTGCTGGCACGTGCCCGTGCGACCGAGACGGACCCGCGGGTGCTCGGCGCCCTGGACGAGGCCGAAGCCGTCGTCGACCGCGCCCGCGACCAGGTCCGGGCCGGCGAACCGCTCGGCGACGTCACCTACGCGTTCCAGCGGGGGATCGACACGATCGCCTTCCGGTTCGCCGCAGCCGACCTCGAGTCGGTGCGGAACGACCTGCAGGAGCTCGCCGCGATGTCGACCGACGCGAACACCTTCGCCGGGCTCGACGACGCCGCGCTCGACGTGCTCGGGCGGCGCGACGCATCGCCCGTGGCGGCGATCGAGTCGATCGCGGTCCTCGCACGGGCACTCGACGTCAACCGCGACGACGAGGCGCAGCCGATCATGCCGCTGGCGACGATCTCGGTGACCGAGGACATGGCCACCGCCATGCGGCTGCACGGGCTCGGCTGGAAGTCGGCGTACCCTGACGAGATCCTGGCGAAGGGCCTGGCGCCGGAGGACCTGCCGACCATGCTCGTGCAGCGGCTCCGCTGGGCGCAGGGCACCATGCAGGTGTTCTTCCGCGAGAACCCGCTGGTGCAGAAGGGCCTGTCCTGGGGCCAGCGCCTGATGTACTTCTCGACGATGTGGAGCTACCTGTCCGGGTTCGCCGCGATCGTCTACATCGCGGCCCCGGTGCTCTGCCTGTCGTTCGGCGTCGTCCCGGTGCAGGCCTACAGCGTCGACTTCTTCGCCCGGCTGATCCCGTTCCTCGTGCTCAACCAGCTGCTGTTCTGGGTGGTGGCCGCCGGCAGACCCACGTGGCGCGGGCAGCAGTACTCGCTCGCGCTGTTCCCGGTGTGGATCGAGGCGGTGACGAGTGCGTTCGAGAACGTGTTCCGCGGCAAGCCGCTCGGGTTCCGGGTCACGCCGAAAGTGCGCGACGAGACCGAGCAGAAGCCCCGGTGGGACCTCGTCAAGCCGCAGCTCATCGCGATGGGGGCGCTGGTCGCGGCACTGATCCTGATCGGCATCCGCTACCTGACCGGGCAGGCGTCGGGCATCGCGCCGCTCGTCAACACCGCGTGGGTCGTCTTCGACCTGTTCATCTTCAGCATCGTGATCCGGGCCGTGCTCTACCGCGGCCCGGGCACGGCAGCCCAGTCAGAGCACGAGTCGAGCACCGCCGGAGGACCACTGTGAACGCCGAGACCACCTTCGACGTCGCCGCGACGCCCGTGTCGCTCGACGAGGTCCAGGACCGTTTCGGCGCCTGGTGGGACGGCCTCGGCATCGACGATGCCCGGCTCCGCTTCGCGCTGGAGACCGCGCTGGCCGAGGTCGCGGCGAACATCGTCGAGCACACCGCGCGTTCCGACCAGGAGACCGGTCGGCGCTACACCGTGCGGCTCGAGTCGACCGATCAGGCGCTCACCGCGGAGCTCACCGACAACGGTCTGCCCGTGGACATCGACCTGAGCGCCGTCACGATGGCCGACGTCGAGCAGGAGAGCGGACGCGGCCTGGCGCTCGCGATCGCCGCCCTCGACCGGCTGGAGCACCGGCACGAGCACGGGCACAACGTCTGGACGCTGGTGTGCGAACGGTGAGGCTGCTGGCGGCCCGCGTGGTCGCCGTCCTCGTCACGATCGCGACGCTCCTGCTCGGCGGTGCACTGCCGGCATCCGCGGTGACGGTGCACGCGGCCGCGGCCGCGGCGACGGAGCCGGCGATTGGGACGACTTGGTTCGGCCCGGACCTCGACTGGGGCGACGACTCCCCGGCGGGGTACGAGGGACGGCTCGGTGCGACGCCGTCGATGTACGGGGTGGAGGTCGACTACCCGCTCGACCGCTCGGCCCGGTGAGAGCTCCTCCGCGCGACGCGTGCCGCGGCGACACAGGGCGCGGTCCTCGTCGTGAGCCTCGAGCCCGGGCAGTCGCTCCGGTCACTCGACGCCGCCGACGCCCGCGCTGCGAACACCGTGTTCCAGGAGATCCACGACCAGTACGACACCCAGGTGCTCGTGCGGTTCGCGCCGCAGATGAACGGCACATGGGTGCGCTGGGGGCAGCAGCCGACCCAGTTCGTGCAGGCGTTCCGGACGCTCGCGACCGCCGTGCACGGCGGCGACTCCGACGCGCGCATGGTGTGGTCGCCGTCGTACGGTGCGGGGTACCCGTTCGGTGGGTCCGCGGGACGCCTGGCGGACCTCTCCGCGACCGACGTCGCGAAGCTCGACACCAACGGCGACGGCGAGCTGACCGCGGCTGACGACCCCTACGCGCCGTACTGGCCGGGCGACGCCTCGGTGGACTGGGTCGGCTTGTCGATGTACTCCTTCGGCAAGGGCAAGTCGACCGCGGCCGCCGGTCGTGACGTCCCCCTCACCCGCAACGACGTGCCGGAGCGCGGCGAGGTCGAGTCCCGGTTCGACGAGACGTGGGGCTACGAGCAGCAGCAGGCGGACAGCTTCTACGACCGGTTCGCCGTCGACGGTGACCGGTCGATGCTGCTCGACACCGGTGCGCTGTACGACCACACCCGCCGGGGCGATGCGGAGCTCCTGGTCAAGCAGGGCTGGTGGCGGCAGGTGATCGCATCGGTCCAGGACCGCCCGTTGATCCGGGACGTGACCTTCCTCGAGACGAACCGCCGCGAGCCCGAGGCCGGGAACCGTGTCGCCGACTGGCGCGACACGGCGGTGCCCGGCATCGCCGGTTCGTTCCGCACCGACCTCGAGCGCGGCGACCACTTCGCCTTCGGACCCGTCACCGACCGCATCACCACGCAGCAGGGCAACGCCGCGACCGACCAGCAGTACGACACCGGCGGCGACCAGATGGCGTGGATCGTCTGGGTCGCCGTGGGCTTGGCGGTGGTGTTCCTGCTGAGCGGGTTGTTCGGGCGGTTGCTGCCGAGCTGGCGCTACCCCGACGACGGGAAACCCGGGCGTGACCTGCGCCTCGACCTGTTCCGCGGGTTCATCATCCTGGCGGTGGTGATCACCCACATCGAGATCGGCGGGCCGTACTCGTACCTCACGCTGCACGCGGTGGGTGCGATCACCGGTGCCGAGATGTTCGTGTTCCTGTCCGGCATGGTCCTCGGCATGACCTACCCGTTCGCCATCAAGAAGTTCGGCGAGTGGGCGGCCGCGATCGGGGCGTGGAAGCATGCCCGCAAGCAGTACCTCGTCACGCTCGTGGTGATCGCCGTCGTCTTCGCGCTGAGCTTCGTCCCGTTCCTGAACGCCGACGCGATCACGACGTTCACCGACCGGGGGACCGGCACCGGCGGCGTCGGTGCCGAGGGCCGGGTGTACGACCTGTACCCGAACGCCATGCAGCTGCTCGGCTACCCGCCGCCGTGGTACGCCATCCGACAGTTCCTGCTGCTCGAGATGGGCCCGTGGCCGTTCAACATCATGGGGCTGTTCGTGGTGCTGAGCCTGTTCATCCCGCCGCTGCTCTGGCTGATCCGCCGCGGCTTCTGGTGGGTGGTGCTCGTCGTGAGCTGGGCGCTGTACGTGTTCCAGGCGCTCAACCCGGAGTTCCGCCCGCTGAACTCGCAGTTCGAGGCGGTGTTCCCGCTGCTCACCTGGCAGGTCGTGTTCACCCACGGCCTCGTGCTCGGGTACTACCGACGGCAGATCATCGGCGCGCTCACCGGGCGGCTCGGCAAGGTGCTGGTCGGCATCGGCGTCGGCGGCTACGCGGCGTTCCTGGTGTACGTCTGGGCGGCGAACCACGCCGGGTTCACGCCGGTCCCGTTCCCGGCGTCGATGTACGAGGACCTGTACAACACGGCGTACCAGCGGGTGGACCTGCAGTGGGGCCGACTGGTCGACATCGCGTTCTTCGCGATCGTCTCGTACGCGATCCTGACGGTGTTCTGGAAGCCGATCTCGACGGCGATCGGCTGGCTCTGGATCCCGATCGGGCAGGCGAGTCTCTACGTCTTCGTGTGGCAGGTCTTCTTCGCGCTGGCGATCGCGTCGATCCCGGGCGTCCCGTGGGGCGACTTCTGGATCGGCTTCGTGGTGCACTCGGCGTTGATCCTGCTGGCCTGGTACATGGTCCGCAAGAAGTTCCTGTTCTCGGTCATCCCGCGCTAACGCGACCGCGGGACGGACGGGAGGCCCGTGGCGGCGTCGCCACGGGCCTCCCGTCCGTCCTCGGTCACGTCCACCGCACGCGCCGCGCCCAGCGGGAGTGGTCGCGGTCCCGCGACGCGCCGCTCACGTCCGCCGAGGTTCCGATCGGGAGCCTGACGGCCGCCGACATGCCGAGATTTCGGAACCTCGGGGAACACGCGCGCGCGTGCCGGCGCGCTACGGCGTGGGGACGGGGGCGCTCAGGGCCTCGCGCACCGAGCCCCACGCGGCCAGGCGGTCGCGGACCGCGTCGTGCCGCTCGGCGGCGAGTGCCTCGACGTGTGCGCGCTCGAGCACCTCGTCGATGACGATGCGCTGCCCGGTGCGGGTCGACGCGATCGCCGCCTCGACCATCGCGAGGCTCATGACGTTGCCGTGCACCTCACCGTCCGGGGTCTCGCCGGAACGCACGGCGTGCACGAACGACGTCAGCGCCCCGGCGATCTCGTGCCCCACGCTGGCGGCGGGTGACGGCGTGCCCGCGGTGCCGTCGAGGTCGCTGGACGGGTTGTGGTCGCCGTCCCACAGTGCGGTGCCGGCCGCACCCGAGGCCCGCCAGTCGCCGTTCCACGAGGTCTCGGCCCCCGGTGCGCACCACGAGCCGTCGTACACGTACCGGATGTCGTCCTCGAAGGCGAAGACCGCGGCCGCCGCCGCGTCGCCGCGGTACCAGGACCACGACGGGTTCCACGACTCGCAGTACACGGACACCGGGTCCCGTTCGAGCACGTAGCGGGCGGAGTCGAACGCGTGGATCGCCATGTCGAGCAGCAGGACGTCATCCATCTGCTCGCGGAAGCCGCCGAAGTGCGGGGCCTTGGCGAACCGGGTGCCCAGGCCGCCGATCGCGCCCAGGCCGCGCACGTGCTGGCGGAACGCGACGAGCTGGTCGTTGTAGCGCCGCGACTGCGACACCATGAACAGCTTGCCGGTGGCCTCGGCAGCCGCGGCGAGCGACAGCGCCTCGGCGACGGTCTGCGCTGCGGGCTTCTCGCCGAGCACGGGGAGCCCGGCGTGCAGGGCCTGCAGCGTGACGGGGTGGTGCGCGACCGGGACGGTGATGTCGAGCACCGCCTGTGCACCGGTCTCGGCGGCGAGCACGGTCAGGTCGGCGCCGACGGGGATGCTCGGGTCGCCGGCGTGTTCGGCACCGGCCCGGGCGGCGTCGAGGTCGAGGTCGACGATGCCGACCAGCTCGACGTCGGGGTCGGCGGCGACGGTGCCGAGCCAGGCCCGGCCCATGCCGCCGGCGCCGACCTGCAGGACGCGGAGCGCGGTCACGCCTGCGCCCCGGCGTGGTCGTCGACGGGAGCGTCCTCGACGGGCGCGTCGTCGAACGGGCCGCGGTAGTGCTGGCCCTCGAAGTACTCGCCCAGGTCGTAGCGGCGGAGCGTCGGGATCTCGCGCTCGCGCTCCGGCCGGGCCCACTCGGTGGCGTTCGCGATCACGCGGCGGACGTCCTTGTGGTGGTACACGGGGAAGTCCTGGTCGCCGGGCGAGAAGTAGAAGATCTTCCCCAGACCGCGGCGGTACGTCATGCCGCTCCGGAACACCTCGCCGCCGGTGAAGCCCGAGATGAACACGAGCTCGTCGGGGGTCGGTACGTCGAAGTACTCGCCGTACATCTCCTGCTCGGGGATGACGATCGGGTTCGGGACGCCGCGGGTGATCGGGTGCTGCGGGTTGACGGTCCAGACGAGTTCCTGGTCGTGCTCGCTCCGCCAGCGAAGAGTGCACGTGGTGCCCATCAGCTTGCCGAAGATCTTCGACCAGTGGCCGGAGTGCAGGACGACCAGGCCCATGCCGGACAGGACGTGCTTGTGCACCCGGTCGACCACGGCGTCGTCGACGTCCTGGTGCGCGGCGTGCCCCCACCAGGTCAGGACGTCCGTCGCGGCCAGGACCTCGTCGGTCAGGCCGTGCTCGGGTTCCTGCATGGTGGCGGTCCGGACGACGGCGTCGGGCAGGTTCTCGCGGATGCCGTCGGCGATCGCGCCGTGCATGCCGTCGGGGTACCGCTCGGCGACGTGCTGCTCGACCTGCTCGTGGACGTTCTCGCCCCAGACGGTGATGCGCAGCGGGGTGGTGGTCATGGTGTGCCTTTCTGGCTGGGTTGCGTGGTGGCGTCGGTCCGGGGCCGTCACTTGACGGCACCGCCGAGGGCACCAGCGGAGATGTACTTCTGCGCGAAGATCAGCAGGACGGCAGCGGGCAGGGAGGCCAGTACCGAGGTCGCCATGACGGGTCCCCAGTCGGTGACGTTCGAGCCGATGTAGTTGTAGATGCCGAGCGTGATCGGTCGGACCGCGGTCGTCGACGTCAGGGTCAGTGCGATGAGGAAGTCACCCCACGCGCCGAGGAACGTGAAGAGCGCCGCGGTGACGATGGCGTTCCGGCTGATCGGCACGACGATCGACACGAACGCCCGGAAGTCGCTGGCGCCGTCGACCAGTGCAGCCTCGACCAGGCTCGGCGGGATCGACTCCATGAACGCGCGCATGAGCAGGATGGCGAACGGCACCTGGACCGCGCTGTCGGCCAGGATCAGCCCGACGTAGCTGTTGAGCAGCCCGATGTTGTTGAACAGCGTGTACAGCGCGTTCGCGATGACGATCGCCGGGATCATCTGGGTGATCAGCAGCACGAGCAGGAACACCCGGCCGCCGCGCATCCGGAACCGGGCCAGCCCGTAGGCGGCCGGCGTCGCGATGGCCAGTGTCAGCAGGACGGTGCCGAGGCCGATGATCATGCTCGACAGGAAGTTCTGCCCCTGCTGGGCGAACGCGGCCTGGTACCCGGCGAAGGTGGGGGAGAACGGGAACCACGTCGCCGTGGCGGCCCCGGACGTCGCCTGCAGGCTGGTGTTCACCATCCAGTAGACGGGGAACACCATGATCGCGAGGAACACGCACCCGAGGATCGTGAACGGGATGCCCTTGGCGGAACCGCGCGGGCGGGGTGCCCGGGTGGTCCGCTTCGTCGTGATCGCGCGGGTGGCGGTGACGGTCTGGTTCGCGAGTCCGACGCTCATTCGTCGACCGCCTTCCGGGAGATCGCGATGTAGACCATCGCGAAGACGAACGAGACGACGATGAGCACGTTGCTCACCGCGGCTCCGATGCCGAACTGGAAGTTGATGAACGACTGGTGGTACGCGTTCGTGGCGAGGGTCTGCGTCGAGTTCGCCGGCCCGCCGCCGGTCAGGCCGAGGATGATGTCCACGACCTTCAACGTGTAGACGACCCCGAGCACGACCACGACGCTGACCACCGACCGGATGCTCGGCCACGTGATGTACCAGAACGCCTTGAACCCGGTGGCGCCGTCGAGCGACCCGGCCTCGTAGAGCTCCGGCGGCACGGACTGCAGGCCGCTGTAGAGGATCGTCGTGTTGAACGGGATGCCGAGCCACACGTTGACGCCGATGACGGCGATGAGCGCGAGGCTCGGGCTGACCAACCACGGGACCGGGGCGATGCCCACCACACCGAGGAGCTGGTTGAGCGCCCCGCTGTCCTGGTCGAGCAGCCACTTCCACACCGCGCTCGAGGCGATGAGCGGCAGCAGCCACGGCAGGAGCAGGAGCCCCCGCAGGAAGCCCGACAGCGGGAAGTGCCGACGGAAGAACAACGCGAGGCTCAGCCCGATGACGAACTGCAGGATGATCGAGCCGGCCGTGAACAGGGCGGTGTTCACGAGGCTCGTCGTGAAGACCGAGCTCTGGAACACGGAGATGTAGTTGCCGAGTCCCACCCAGGGGGCCTCGCCGGTGAAGAAGGTCGCCGTCGTGTAGTCCTGGAAGGACATGATGATGTTCTTCACCACGGGGTAGCCGAAGAAGACGGCCACGAAGACCGCCGCTGGCACCACGAAGAGCCATCGGGTCACGCCGGATCGGAACCGGGCTCGTCGTTGCCCGGGTCGGGGTGTCGTCACGGGCGGGATCGTCCGTGGTCGTGTCTGTGTCGAGGCGCTCACGCCGGGGTCCTTTCCTGCACGCCGGAGGGAGCCGACCGGTCGGCCGGCTCCCCGTGGACTACTGCTCTTGCGACTGCGCCTGCTTGAGCGCTGCCTCGGGGCTGGCCTTGCCGGTGAGGGCGAGCTGGACGGCGGTGTAGATCTTCGTGGCGGCCTTGGGCCAGTCGGGTCCGAGCTCACCGGTGCGGGCGCGGGCGGTCTGCACCGTGGTGACGAAGGACGCGACCTGCGGGTGGTCCTTCGCCCAGGCGGCGCCGGCCTCGAGGTTGGTCGGCACGTTGCCGCTCACCTCGGACAGGGTCTTCTGCATCTTCTGCGAGTGGAGGCAGCCGACGAACTTGCCGGCGAGCTGCATCTTGTCCTTGTCGCCGGTCTGCGGGACGGTGAACGCCTCACCGCCGAGCGGTGCGACCGTGGCCTCGCCGGTGCGCGTCGGGATCGGGACGCTGTCGAACTCGAGGCTCTTCTTCTCGTTGAGTGCCGGCAGCTGCCAGGGACCGTTGATCATCATCGCGGCCTTGCCGGCCAGGAACTGGTTGTTGACGTCCGCCTGGGCCCAGTTGATCGAGCTCTTCGACATCGAGCCGTCGTCCTGCAGGTCCTCGACGAGCTGCAGCGCCTGGGTGGCGTCCGCGGTGGCGATGTCCTTCTCGTCACCGCCGTTCGACCAGAAGAACGGCAGGAACTGCCAGGTGCCCTCGTACGTGTTGATGTTGCTCATCGCGAAGCCGTAGGTCGAGCCCTTGGTGAGCTTCTTCGCCGCGGCCTTGAGCTCGTTCCACGTCTTGGGCGGCTGGACGCCGGCGTCCGCCAGGAGCTTCTTGTTGTAGTAGAGCGCGATGGAGTTCGTGTTCGACTGCAGGCCGTAGAGCTTGCCCTTGTAGGTGCTCGCCGCCTTCACGCCGGGGACGTCGCCTTCGGCGTCCAGACCGTAGTCCGACAGGTCGGACAGGGCGCCGGACGAGGCGATCTGCTGGACGTCGGGGTTGTCGAGCATGAGGACGTCGGGCAGCGTCTTCGACGATGCCTGCTGCAGCACCTTCGCGATCAGACCGGCGCCGGCGACGTGGTTGATCGTGACCGTCGCGCCGACCTCCTTCGCGCACTGCTTGTAGACCGGGTTGTAGTTCGCGTCGTAGTAGTCCTCGATCGTCAGGGCCTTGCTGCCGCCGGATGAGGCCGATCCGGAGCCGGAGCACCCGGACAGGACCAGGGGGATCGTGGCGACGGCGGCGACTGCGCCGACGAGGGCGCGCGTCCGGCGGGACATGGAGGGGAATCTTTGCTTCATTGCAGAGCTCTTCTCTTGACGGATGCTGGGGCAGGCACGCATCGACGAGGCCGCTGACGTCATCGTCGCTGTGCTCCTGGGGCGAGAAGCTAACAGATAAGCGCTTCACCTGTAAAGCGCTTTTCTGACTTCCCGCGCGCTAGGATCAGCGCCATGGCCACGATGCAGCAGGTCGCCGATCGGGCGGGGGTCTCGATCGCCACCGTGTCCTTCGTGGTGAACGGGACGAAGTACGTGACCCCCGGCACCACCGCGCGGGTGAAGACCGCGATGCGCGAGCTGAAGTTCCGCGGCAACGTCGTCGCCCGGGCCCTGGCGAGTCGGCGGACCCGCATCATCGCGCTGCTGTTCCCGACCACCGGCAACCGCTTCAGCCCGACCACCTCGCAGTTCTTCATGAGTGCGGCGGAACGGGCGTCCGAGCGGGGCTACCACCTGGTGCTCTGGCCGGTGGACCCCGCTGGAGACGACCTCGACGACCTCGTGTCGGGTGGGCTCGTGGACGGCGTGATCCTGATGGAGGTGCGGATGGACGACCCCCGCGTCGCCGTCCTCACCGACCTCGGCGTGCCGTTCACCCTGATCGGCCGGACCCGCGACAGCAGCGGCCTGCCCTTCGTCGACATCGACTTCGAGACGACCATCGAGGACAGCCTCGACCATCTCGAGACGCTCGGACACCGCCGGTTCGGACTCGTGCTCGAGGACCTCGAGGGCACCCCGATGGCCGGCTACGCGCCGCACCTGCGGGTCGAGGCGACCTTCCGGCGCGCGATCGCCGAGCGCGGGCTGGCCGGGACGGTCGTCACCGCCGGGCCGGGCAGCGACGGCGGACGGCAGGCCACGAGCGACCTGCTCGCGGCGGACCCCGACGTCACGGCGCTGCTCGTGATGAAGGACGACTCGTCCGCCGGTGTCCTCGTCGGCCTCTACACCGCCGGGCGGCGGGTGCCCGAGGACGTCTCCGTGCTCAGCATCGCGTCGTCCGAGGCCAACGCCGACCAGCACTACCCGCGGCTGTCGACGATGGTCGCCCCCGGTCAGGAGCTCGGGATCCGGGCCGCCGACGCCCTCATCGAGCAGCTCGACGGCACGTCCGACGACCTGCCGCACTTCCTGCTGCCGTGCACGCTGCGCACCGCGGAGTCCACGGCCCCCGCCCCCGCCCCCGCCTGACCACCTGACGGCCCCGCCCGCGAAAGCGACAGATCTCCGCGAACGGTTCGCGGCACACTGTCGCTTTCGCAGCACTGAAGGGGGCACCTCCGCGCGTTCTGTCGCTTTCGCGACCACCTGCCGGACTGGAGGCGCGGGTCGTCCCCGCCACGGGCCTCCGGGCCGCCCCCCCCCGCGGCCCCACGTCCCCACCCGCGAAAGCGACAGATCCCTGCGAACGTTCCGCGGCAGGGTGTCGCTTTCGCGACAGTGACCGGGCCGCCAGCGACACCGTGCGGCCGCCGCCGCCCCCACCCACCGGGCGCTCAGGGTCCGTTGGTTGTGTGGACGCACAGGTTCGCAGCACCACACGTCGAGGAGGACGGATGGCCATCGACCGCAGGATGTTCCTGCTCGGGGGAGCGGGGGTGCTGCTCCTCGCGGGTTGCTCCACGCGCCCCGAGCGCACGCTGGTCCAGGACTGGCCCACCGACCCGCCGGAGGGCGAGGCGACGATCAGCTGGTGGGCGGGCCAGGTCGCCTCGAAGGACGGCGGTGACCTGCGGCGCCGGCTCATCGCCGAGTTCCAGAAGGAGCACCCGAACATCCGGGTGCGGATCGTGTCCGCCCCGAGCGACACGGACACGAACCGGACGAGCCTGACGACGCAGATCGCGGCCGGCAGCAGCACGCCGGACGTCTACCTCGGCGACGTCGCGTGGCCCGGGCAGTTCGCGAAGAACAAGCTCGCCACCCCCGTGAACCAACTCGTGGGCGAGGACTTCTTCGACCAGTTCCCCGAAGGACTGCGGCAGGCGGCGAGCGTCGACGGGACGTACTACATGTTCCCGCTCTACATCGACGAGTCGTTCTTCTTGTACCGGAAGGACCTGCTCGCCAAGCACTCCCTGCAGGTGCCGGCGTCGTGGGAGGAAGTGCGCGAGACGGCCGCGAAGCTCGTCGACACCGGTGACGTCAGCTACGGGTTCGCGTTCCAGGGCGACGTGTACGAGGGCCTCACCTGCAACGTCACCGAGTTCGTCGCGGACGCCGGCGGCTCGCTGCTCAACGACGACCTGACGAAGCCCGAGACGACGAGCTCGGAGACCAAGCGCGCCTTCGAGTTCATGCGCTCGCTGATCACCGAGGGTGCGTCGCCACGGGCCACCCTGACCTACCAGGAACAGGACACCAACGACGCCTTCTCGGGCGGCCGCGCGGCGTTCCTCCGCAACTGGTCCTACGCGTGGGGCATCGCGAACGGACCGGACAGCCGGGTCGCGGGCAAGGTCGGGCTCGCCGCCCGTCCCACGTTCGACGGGCAGGACGAGCACCACTCGACCATCGGTGGGTGGGGAAACTACATCAACCCGCACACGCAGCAGCCCGCGGCAGCACTGACGTTCGCACGCTGGATGTCGAGCGAGACGGCGCAGCAGTTCCTGACCCGCGAGGGCGGCGTCCTGCCGGCCCGCAGCGCCTCGCTCGTCAGCGAGGACGCGAAGCAGCAGCAGCGCCCGACGTACGACACCGCTGCCGGCATCACGCTGGTGCCCCGTCCGACCTCGACGGCGTACTACCCGAAGGTCTCGCAGGGCGTGTACCAGAACGGCAACAGCATCCTCGGCGGACAGGCGTCCGTCGACGGCGGCACGAGCACGATGGCCTCGGCCATCGCGCTCGCCCTGCAGGGGGAGGCGCTGTGAGCGCCGGCACGGCCACACGGTCGGGCACCAGGCCGGGAGGCACGGGTCGCCAAGACCCGCCGCCCCGCCTGAGCGGGCGGTCGCGTCTCGACCGCATCCGCGCGCGGGGTGCGTGGGGCTTCGCGGCCCCGGCGCTCCTGGTCGTCGCGGCGGTGACGATCTTCCCGGTGGTGTACTCGATCGTCCTGAGCTTCGCGGACGTCGAGGTCGGTTACGAGGGGTTCACGATCCAGTCGTTCGGGCTCGGCAACTACGCGGCCCTGCTGCAGAGCGCGGACTGGTACCGAGCCCTCGGCTTCACGGTGCTGTACACGGTCGTGACCGTCTCGGTGGAGCTCGTGCTCGGCATGCTCGTCGCCCTCGTGCTCGAGCGGCTCGGGGCGACCCGCGGCTGGATGCTCGCGCTCATGCTCATCCCATGGTCGCTCGTCACCATCGTCAACGCGCAGCTGTGGAAATACATCTACGACAGCACCTACGGCGTCGCGACGTGGTTCTTCGGCCTGTTCGGGGACGCCCCGGTGATCCTCGGCGAACCGGTGCCCGCGATCACGGGCCTGATGGTCGCGGACATCTGGAAGACGACGCCGTTCGTGGCGATCATCCTGCTCGCCGGGCTCGTGCAGATCTCCGAGGACCACTACGAGGCCGCCGAGCTCGACGGGGCCAGCACCTGGCAGACGTTCTGGCGGGTGGTGCTGCCGCAGCTCACCCCGACGCTGACGATCGCGGTGCTGTTCCGCATCCTGCAGGCGTTCGGGGTGTTCGACCTGCCCTTCGTGCTGACGAACGGCGGACCGGGCACCGCCACCCAGTCGCTCGCGATCATGGGCTACAAGGTCCTGTTCCAGGACATCAACATCGGCCCGGGCGCGGCGATCGCGACGTCCACCGCGATCATCGTCGCGGCCGGGTGTCTGCTGTTCCTCCGGGCGTTCCGGAACCAGGCGAAGGGAGGGGATGCCTGATGCCCCGTCAACGTGTGCGGAAGGGCTGGCGCAAGTGGGTCAACACCGTCAACGTCAGCGGCGTCGTCATCGCGGTGCTCACGGCGCTGCCGCTGTACTGGTTGGTGTCGACGTCGCTCAAGCCGGCGTCCGAGATCGGGCAGTCGCCGCCCACCGCGTTCCCGCAGTCGTTCACCCTCGACAACTTCGTGGTGGCCTTCCGCGACAACGCGCTCGGGCAGTACATGGTGAACAGCGTCATCGTGTCGGTGTCGACGACGGTGATCGTGCTCGCGCTGGCGTTCCTGGCGGGCTACGCGCTCGCCGGCCGGTGGATCAAGGGCCGCACGGCGATCATGACGTCGCTGCTCATGCTGTCGGTGTTCCCGGCGATCGCGGTGCTCACGCCGCTGTACCTGCTCGAGCGCAACCTCGGACTGCTCAACTCGTACCCGGGCCTGATCGTGCCGTACGTCGCGTTCAACCTGCCGTTCGCCATCTGGATCATGCGGAACTACCTCGTCGGCATCCCCTCGACGATCGAGGAGGCGTCCGAGATCGACGGGGCGGGGGCGTGGCGCACCGTGCTCAGCGTGATCCTGCCGATGGCGAAGCCGGGCCTGTTCACGGTCGGGGTCTTCACGTTCACGGCGTCGTGGAGCGAGTTCCTGATGGCGCTGACGTTCAACAGCGAGAACTCGTTCCGGACGATCCCGGTCGGCATCGCGCTGTTCGGCACGCAGTTCACGGTGCCCTTCGCGCAGATCTTCGCGGCGAGCGTCGCGGCGACGGTGCCGATCGTGATCCTGGTGCTCGTGTTCCGCCGCTCGATCGTGTCGGGGCTCACCTCCGGTGCCGTCAAGGGGTGACGCGTCCATTGATTCCTGAGGGATAGTCCGCCAGGATCGGAGCAGACGTCGACGGCGACGGCCAGGACCAACCACCCCGGCCGTCGCCGCCACCGATCGGCGTCACGGATCAGGAGACACGTCATGGCTGACAGCACTGCGCCCCCGCGCGCCCGGAACCGTGGCCGTCGCGCCGCGGACGACACCGCCCGCCGCTCCCGGCGTCGCAACCGGCTGTTCGCGCTCGCTGCCGGCGGGGTCCTCGTCATCGGCGGCGCGGGCTACACGCTCGCGTCGTGGACGGACACCGAGTGGGTGTTCGGCGGGAACGGCTCGGGTGGGCCGGGCGTGGGGACGTCCGGGTTCGAGGTCGAGCAGAACGTCACGGCGCCGTTCGCCGCGGCGGGCTTCACCTCGGACGAGACGAACCCCGGCCAGGCGCTCCGGTTCACCGTCGACGCGCTCGCCCTGTCGCCGGGCACCGCGACCTACGCCCCCGTCGCGCTCCGCACCACCGCCGACTCGATCGCCGGCGACCTGGTGCTCCGGGCAGCGGTCCCGGCGTCCGGGGTCACGGTCTCCGATGCCGACGACCTGCTGTGGAACGCCCTGCAGGTCCGGGTCGCCGCGATCACGGACACCACCGCAGTGTGCGACGCCACAGCGTTCGACGTGCCGTGGACGAGCGTCGCGTCCGGGCCGCTCGGCACGGCTGCCGCGACGATCGCGCGGCCCCTCGCCGCGGCCAGCGGGTCGACGCAGGTGTACTGCTTCGAGGTCTCGCTGCCCGCGTCGCCGACCCTGCCCGCCGGCACGTCGGTCGACGCGCTCCAGGGGCGGACGGCCGCGCCCGCGTGGCAGTTCGCCGCCGAGTCCGACTGAGCGCGGCCGTGCGCGGCTCCACCGCGCCGACGTCCTCCGACGAGGGCGCGGCGCCGCTCCGTCGTCCCGCCGACCGCATCCGCACCGTCGTCCTGACGGTCGCCGGCGCGATCGGGCTCACGTGCCTGCTCGCCTGGGCCGCCGTGGCGTTCACCGGGCTGTCGTTCGTCGTCGTCACCACCGGGTCGATGGCCCCGACGATCCCCGCGGGCGGGCTCGCCATCACGCACCGCGTCCCCGCGGCCGAGATCACCGACGGGGACGTCGTCACGGTCCCGCGCGCGGGGTCGACCCTGCCCGTCACCCACCGGGTGGTCGCGGTGGACCGGGTGCCGGGGGACACCGCCGCGCGGTCGCTGACCCTGCGGGGCGACGACAACGCCTCCGACGACCGCGACCCGTACGTCGTCCGGCACGCCGGACTCGTGCTCGCGGACGCCCCCGGCCTGGGCTCGGTGCTCGTCGTGGTCATGAGTGCCCCGGCCCGTGGGCTGGCGGTCGCGCTCGTCGGCGTGCTCGTCGCGTGGGCGTTCTGGCCGGCCCGACGGGAGGACTCGTGACCCGCGTCCTCGCCACCTCCGCGGCGGTCGCCGCGGTGCTCGTCGGTGCGACCGGGATCTGCACGACGGCGGTGGCGGTCGCCGCGACGGACTGGAGGCCCGTGGCCGAGACCGGCACGCCGGGCCGGTTGGTGCTGCACACCGGTCCGGAGCCCCTCGTGCTGCCCGGGGCGGGGAACGACGCGGACGTCACGTGGCAGGTGCGGACGAGCGTCGACGAGCCCGGCCCGGTCACCCTCGACCTGCAGCTCACGGGGCGGGGCGGCCTGCCGGGCGGGACCGACGGCGTGCTCGTGACGGTCGCGACGTGCGACCAGCCGTGGGAGGACCCGTCGGGAGCCCCCACGTGCGGCGGACAGACCGCCGCCCTCGTCGACGCCGTCCCCCTCGTCGACTGGGCGACCACCGCGCCGTCGGTCCGTGTGCCCGACCCGGACGGCGACGGCTCGGCGTACCTGCTCGTCCGGCTGTCCCTCGGTGACGCCGCGACCACGGTGCCCCGGACCGCCGAGGTCGGCGTCGGCGTGACCGCCCGCGGCGGGGACCCCGTCGTGCCCGGACGCCCGACGCACGGCGACGGCGACGGCAGCGGCGACGACGTCGGTCCGGTCGTCCTCGCGATGACGGGTGGCGGGTTCGCGGGGCCGGTGCTCGTCGCGGTCGCGGCCGTGCTCGCCGGCGTCGCCCTCCGGCTCCGACGCCCCAGGAGCCGGTCGTGAGCCGGCGTCCGCTGCACCTGCGCCGTGGCCGGATCGCGGTCGTCACCGGCATCGTCGTCGCAGCAGCCCTGGTCACGCCCACCGCCGTCCCGAGCACCGCGTCGTGGTCGGACCGCGAGTGGGCGCACGGGGCCGTGGGGACGTCGTCGTTCGACTGCGGCACCGACGCGGACTACACGTCGACGGCCTCGAGCCGGTTCCTGGGCGGGAGCATCGCCGGCATCGACCTCGACGACGTCGCCACCGTGCGCGGCGTCGACGTCGCGAAGACCGGAGCTGCGCCGGCATCGGTCGAGCCGGCCACGGCGCCCGAGCTCGGCACCGGCGGCCGCCCGTTCACGCAGGCGTTCGGCAACCCGCTCGACGTCGGGCTGCTCGGCGACGTGGCGGGCATCGACCTCACCGGTCTCGGCCTCGGACTGCCGGCCGGTTCGGCGGGCGCGGTGAACCAGGTCGCGACGGCGTCGGGCACCGGTGACGCGGTGGCGGCATCAGGGCTCGTCGCAGACTCCGGTGGCGTGCTCGTCACACCGACGACCCCGTCCGGCGACCTGCCCGACCCGGCGTCGATCACGCTCGGCCGCGCACTGCCGGGCATCGCGGACGTCACCGACGTGGGGCTCGACGCCGGAGCCGTCGGTGCGAGTGCGCAGCTCGCCGGGTGCGAGGCGATCAGCGACGACGTGTGGGGCGGGGTCGTCCAGCGCACGCTCGCGACGAACCTGCGGGCCGCAGTGCAGCAGGTCGCTGCCGACAGCGGGCCCGCCGGGCTCGAGCGCGACTACGGGATCGCGAGCCTCGACCTCCGTGTGGACAGCCCGCTCGTCGGCGCGCTCGTCACGGCGGTGAACGACACCGTGGTCCAGCTCGACGCCGCGGTCGACGCGCTCGGCGGGCAGGACGGGGTGCTCGCACGGACGATCAACCAGGGCGTGCTCGGGGTGCTCGGCGGGCTCACCGGCAGCCTCGGGCTCGGCACCATCGGGGGCACGGTCGAGATCACCGGGCCGGACCTGGCAGGCGCGGTCGCGCCGCTGCTCGCCGAACCCGTTCAGGACGCCGGCGGAACGCTGTCGCTCGACCTGTCGGCCGGATCCGTCCGGGTCGACCTCGCGCACCTGCTCGGCGACGACGAGCACGGGCTCAACGACCTGCCGCCGAACCACGAGGTGGTGCTCGACGCCGTCACCCTCGGTGCGCTGGCCGACCGGCTCGGGCAGGTGGTGGACGCCTGGGCGGGGAAGATCACGACCGCCCTGACGACCGCGCTCGGGTCCCTGCACGTCCGGATCGCGCTCGCCGCCGACCTCAGCGCACCCCTGGTGCTCGGCATCCGCGTGAAGATCGCCACGCTGTCGATCGGCGTCGACACCGGGGTCGCGGCGCTCATGGCGGGGCAGACGAAGCTGTCGGTCGGGGTCGCGCTGCTCGGACTCGACCTGGGCGGCCTGCTCGGCGTCGTGACCGGCCTCGCCACGTCGCTCGTGAACCCGTTGACCCAGGCGGTGGTGGGGACGCTCACGACCCGGTTGTTCGCACTCGTCGGGACGCTCGGCACGACGCTGACGACGACGATCGGCGGCCCGGTGGTCAGTGCGCTCGGGACGGTCCTCGCGCGGCTGCCCGGGGTGCTCTCGCTCCGGGTGAACGTGCAACAGGACCTCGCGGCCGCCCCGACCCCGGCCGGCCGTGCGACGACCGGGCAGTACACGCAGACCGCACTCCGCCTGTCGATCGCGGACGCCCTGGTGCCCGGGGGACTGGCCCGCGTCGACCTGGCCAGCGCCGTGGTGGGGCCGAACTCGGTGTCGCTCGTCGGAACCGCCCGCCCCCGAGATAGGTAGCATCGTTACCTAGCTGCGCATGGTGGACAATCACCGGAGCCGCATGCTGACCGCCCGTACCCTGCCGTCAGGGGCTCGGGGCGCCGAGGTCGACGGCCGCGATGATGCGGTCGACGATCCGGACGAACCGGACCCTGTCCCGTTCCGAGAAGGAGGCCAACAGCTCGTGCAGGTGCTTGTTCGTGCCGTCCATGGCGATCGAGTAGTCACGCCTGGCGGTCTCGGTCAGCTCGATGTGGCGACTCCGTCCGTCGGCCGGGTTCGGCACACGGCTGAGGTGTCCGCTCTGCTCGAGTCGGTCCACCATGCCGGTCACCGCCGGTCCGGTCAGGCCGAGGTGCTTCGCGAGGTCCTTCACGCGGACGGTCCGGTCGGCCGCTTCGGCGCGGGACACGAACTGCAGCACGGTCAGGTCGCTGCCCGAGACGTCGAGCTGGTCGCGCAGCCGCGCCCGCAGCGCGGACACTGCTGCTTCGAGACGGGTGAGCGCCGCCACGAGGTCGAGATCGCTCACGAGCGCGCCCCCTTCGAACCGATCGGGTCCGCGCCACCGTACGCCGTGCTCACCGGGTCAGCGTATCCACATAACGAGTCGCACGGTCAGGTTCGGGTGTCCGGCACGGGGGCGATGCACCGTGAGTGACACCTACGAGGCCCCGCGCGCCGGTGGACGCGCGAGCGAGTCGGTGCGCTTCGAGGTGTCCGGCATCGATCCGGAGTCGGCGGCGCGTGACCTGGCCATGGTGCACGGCGCCGAGCAGTGGTCCGCCCAGCAGACCGGCAGCGAGTTCCTCTACCGCTACACCGCGGTCGGCGACACCGAGATCAGCATCCGTCGGTCCCAGATGCGCGGCGTCCTGCGCGGTGCGATGCCGATCAGCACCGACTACATCGTCGCGTGGATGACGAGCGGCAGCGCCCACCTCGACGTCGGCGGGCAGCGGGTGGACCTGCACCGGAACGTGCCGACGCTGCTGCCCTGCGACACCGCGTTCGTCTTCGCGGCCGAGGACCACGACCAGCGCCTGGTGCACCTCGACCGGGAGCTCGTGCACCGCGTCGCCGGCGAACAGCTCGACCTGGGCGACCGCCCGCTGCGCTTCGACCACACGCGCGAACCGGACAACGCGATGTACGGCCGGTGGCAGGGTGCCCTCGCCGCGCTGTCCCGCGCGCTCCGTGTCGGCGGTCCGGACTCCGACACCTGGATCGCGGCGAAGTCGCTCGCGATCGCCGCGTTCCTCGAGACCTTCCCGCCGCAGCTCGACGACCTGCCGGCGGAACTTGCCCTGCCTCGGAACGCCCGCTTGCGCGCCGCCGTCGAGTACGTCCACGCGCACGCGTCCGAGACCGTGACCATCGCCGACCTCGCCGCGGTGGCCGGCCTGAGCGTGCGGTCGGTGCAGGAGTCGTTCCGTCGGGTGTTCGACGTGTCGCCGCTCACCTACTTGCGGGACGTCCGTCTGGACCGCGTGCGCAGCGAACTCCTCGCACTCGACCCGCAGGTCGGAGCGATCGGGGACGTCGCCCGACGCTGGGGGTTCGCGCACCTCGGCCGGTTCTCGGCGTCGTACGCGGCCAGGTTCGGCGAGTACCCGAAGCAGACCCTGCGCCGCTAGCCGGGGGTCAGGGCCGCGGCGCGGGGCCGGTGCTGGAACGCACCCGCAGCGTGGTCGACAGGCGGACGTGGTCCGACGCGGCTTCGCCACGGAGCATCGTCAGCAGCATCTCGACCGCGCGGGACCCGAGTTCAGCCAGCGGCTGCGACACGGTGGTGAGCGGCGGGGTGGTGATCGACGCCTGGGGGACGTCGTCGAACCCGACGACGGACAGGTCCTCCGGCACCCGCAGGCCGAGCTCCGCCGCGGCCCGCAGCACACCGACGGCTGACGAGTCGTTCGCGGCGAACACCGCGGTCGGCCGGTCGTCCATCGTGAGCAGATCCCGCGCCACGGCCGCGGACTGCTCCTCTTGGTAGTCGCCGTCACGGACGAGCCGCTCGTCGATCGGGAGTCCGGCGGCGGTCAGTGCGGAGCGGTACCCGGCCTCGCGCAGCTGGGCGGACGCCAGGTCGACGCGGCCCCGCAGGTGCGCGATCCGGGTGTGCCCGAGCGCGAGCAGGTGCTCGACGGCCTGGACGGCCCCGCCCTCGTTGTCGGCATCCACCGTCGCGTGCCCCTCGGGTCCGGTGTGCGGGTCGATCGCGACGACCGGGATCGACGAGCTCGACAGGGCCGTGGTCGGCGTGACGACGATGGCGCCGTCGATGAGGGTGCCGGACAGGCGTGACAGCGACCGGCGTTCCCAGCCCGGACGGTCGGCGCCGGTCATCAGGCCGGCGTAGGCGAGCAGCTCGTAGCCGGTGCCGGTCGTCGCGCTGGAGATGCCACGCAGGAGCTCGGTCGAGAACGGCTCGAACTCGGGCACCAGGATGCCGACGACGCCGGTGCGGGAGCTCCGCAGGCTGCGGGCGACCAAGGACGTCTCGTAGCCGAGGTCCGCGACGACCTGCTGCACGCGGATCATCGTGGCCGCGGCGACGCCGTCGCGCTGGTTGATGACCTTCGACACGGTGGGGATCGAGACCCCCGCGACCCGTGCGACGTCGCCGATCGTCACCCGGCCGGCACCGGGACGCGCGCCGAGTGCCGAGTCCATGTGCTCACCGTACCGCTGATGGCGTTTCAAAACGGCATAGAAAACGTTATCGATATCGATTGACAAGCGGCAGGAGCACCTGGCACGCTCTCCGCAGCGGCAGTGGATGTCGCTGCATGTCAACGACGACACGAGGAGTTCCACGATGACGAGGAAGATCCGTGCCGCGGCAGCCATCGCGCTGATCGGGGCGACAGCACTGGTGGCCACGGGCTGCTCGGCAGGCGGCAACGCGGCCGACGACGGCAACGGTAAGGTTACGATGACCTTCTGGCACAACTCCACCACCGGACCGGGCAAGGCCTACTGGGCCTCGACGGTCAAGGCGTTCGAGGCGAAGTACCCGAACGTCACCATCAAGACGCAGGCCATCCAGAACGAGGACCTGGACGGCAAGCTGCAGACCGCGCTCAACTCGGGCGACGGACCGGACGTCTTCCTGCAGCGCGGCGGCGGCAAGATGGATGCGATGATCGCCGCCGGGCAGCTCATGGACATCTCCGACTCCATCAGCGCCGACGCGAAGAAGTCGATCAGCGCCGGGACGTTCGCGGGCTACGAGAAGGACGGTGCCACCTACGCCATGCCCGGCGCCGTGCTCCCCGAGGGGATCTGGTACTCGAAGGACCTGTTCCAGAAGGCCGGCATCGACCGTACCCCGACGACGATGGACGAGCTGAACGACGACATCGCGAAGCTCAAGGCCGCCGACATCGACCCCGTCGCCGTCGGTGCGAAGGACGCCTGGCCCGCCGCCCACTGGTACTACAACTTCGCGCTGCGCGAGTGCAGCCAGAAGACGCTCGAGGGCGCGGCGAAGTCGCTGAAGTTCGACAACGCCTGCTGGACGAAGGCCGGCGAGCAGCTCGAGGACTTCAACGCCACCGAGCCGTTCAACAACGGGTTCCTGACCACCGCTGCCCAGCAGGGTGCCGGCAGCTCCGCCGGTCTCCTGGCGAACCACAAGGCCGCCATGGAGCTCATGGGGGCCTGGGACCCGGGCGTGATCAGCTCGCTCACCCCGGACGGCAAGCCGCTGGCCGACCTCGGCTGGTTCCCGTTCCCGACCATCGACGGTGGCAAGGGTGACCCGAAGTCGATGATGGGCGGCGTCGACGGCAACTCCTGCTCGGCGAAGGCCCCGAAGAAGGCCTGCACCGACTTCCTGAACTTCATCGTGCAGAAGGACAACCAGGAGGCGTACTACACGGCGTTCCAGGCCATCCCGGTCAACCAGGAGGCCCAGTCGGTCGTCGACGCGGACTACCTGAAGTCGGCGCTCGCCGCCTACCAGGACGCGCCGTTCGTCTCGCAGTACCTGGACACCTTGTACGGCCAGAACGTCGGCAACGCGCTGAACACCAGCGTCGTCGACCTGCTCGCCGGCAAGGGAAGCGCGAAGGACATCGTGGACACCACCAACCAGGCCGCGGCCAAGGGCTGACCATGACCCTCGACACCTCGCTCGGCACGACCCCGCCCACCGGGGCGGACAGGGCCGCGGGGACGTCCCCGGCGGGGAGCGGTACGCCGCTCCCCGCCGGACGGCGGTCCACGCGCCGCATCGCGGACTGGCGGAAGCGCGTCGAGATCGCGGTGCTCGCCGGCCCCGCGGTCATCGTCTTCGTCACCTTCGTGATCCTGCCCGTGGTGCTCGCCGCCTACTACGGGTTCTTCAAGTGGCAGGGCTACGGGCCGCCCACCGACTTCGTGGGGCTGCAGAACTACCTGATCATCTTCCAGGACAAGGCGTTCCACGCGGTCCTGATGCACAACGGCTTCATCGTCGTGCTGTCCCTCGTGCTGCAGGGGCCGATCGCCATCGTGCTCGCCCTGCTGCTCAACCAGAAGATGCACGGCCGCGGGCTCGTCCGCGTGCTCGTGTTCGTGCCGTACGTCATCTCCGAGGTGATCGTCGGCACCGGCTGGAGCCTGATGCTCCAGTCGAACGGCGCAGTGAACGACCTGCTCCAGGGCATGGGCCTCGGCGGGCTGCGGGCCGACTGGTTGTCCAACCCGGACATCGCCATCTGGACCCTGCTCGTGATCATCTCGTGGAAGTACATCGGCTTCGCGGTGATCCTGTTCCTGGCCGGCCTGCAGAGCATCCCCGAGGAGCTGTTCGAGGCGGCGGCCATCGACGGTGCCGGTTACTGGCAGATCCAGCGGCGGATCACCCTGCCGCTGCTCGGCCCCACCATCCGGATCTGGGCGTTCCTGTCGATCATCGGCTCACTGCAGCTGTTCGACCTCGTCTACATCATCTGGGGGCAGTACATCTCGTCGACCGCCGGCACCTCGACGATGGCGACGTACATGGTCGCCAACGGTCGCACGTCCGGCAACTTCGGTTTCGGCAGCGCCGTCGCCGTGGTCATGTTCGTGATCTCGCTCGCCGTCGCCCTGATCTACCAGCGCTTCGTGCTCCGCCGCGACACCGCGGGTGCACTCACCGAGAGGAAGAACTGATGGCCACCACGAGCATCGTCGCCCCCGGGCGGCGGGCCACGCGGGAGCGGCGGTCCAGCGCGGCCATCGGTCGCGCGAACCCGCTCACCTACCTGGTGGCGATCCTGTTCGTCGCCGCGAACCTCGCCCCGGTGCTGTACATCGTGCTGGGCGGCTTCCGGACGAATTCGCAGATCACCACGAGCCCGGCCGGGCTGCCAGCGCCGTTCGAACTCGGCAACTACGGATCCGTGCTGTCCAGCGGCATCTTCTGGCAGCAGCTCGCGAACTCGACGATCAGCGCCGTGACCACCACCGCGGGCGTCGTCGTGCTCGGACTGATGGTGAGCTTCGTGCTCGCCCGGTACCGGTTCGCCGGCCGCGGTGCGCTGTACGCCCTGTTCGCCGCCGGTCTGATGTTCCCGATCACCGTCGCCATCACGCCGCTGTACCTGCTCGTGAAGGACCTCGGTCTGACGAACAGCCTGGCCGGCGTGATCCTGCCGCAGATCGCCTTCGCGCTGCCGACCACGGTCATCATCCTGGTGCCGTTCCTGCGGGCGATCCCGGACGAGCTCGAAGAGGCAGCGTCGATCGACGGCGCCAGCCGCCTCGGGTTCTTCTTCCGCATGGTCGTGCCGCTGTCGCTGCCGGGCGTCGTCACGGTCGGCATCCTGGCGTTCATCGCGAGCTGGAACAGCTACATCCTGCCGCTGTTCATCCTGAACAACGAGGGCAGCTACACACTGCCGCTCGGCGTGCAGGCGTTCTCGTCGCAGTACTCGGTCGACACGGCCAAGGTGCTGGCGTTCACGTCGATGTCGATGATCCCGGCACTGGTGTTCTTCACCATCTTCCAGCGCCGCATCGTCGGCGGCCTGACCGGGGCGGTGAAGGGGTGACGACGACGGACGCGACCCGGGACACCGGACGCCAGCCGCGCCTCCAGGACGACCACGACGCACCCGACGCGACCGGACCCGACCGCGCCACCGCCCTGCTCGCCGCCATGACGCTCGACGAGAAGGCGGCGCAGCTCGTCGGCTACTGGCTCGACCAGACCGGCGTCGTCGCGCCCATGCAGGGTGAGATGGCGGCGGCCGCCGACGGCCGCACCCTGGCGGACATCACCCGCGACGGCATCGGCCAGTTCACCCGCGTCTACGGCACCCGACCGGTCGAACCCGACGACCGCGCGGCGTGGCTGTGGGCGGAACAGCGGCGACTCAAGCGCGAGACCCGGCTCGGGATCCCTGCGCTCGTGCACGAGGAGTGCCTGACCGGGCTCGCAGCGTGGAAGGCCGCGACGTTCCCCACCCCGCTGGCGTGGGGTGCGGCCTTCGACCCGGAGCTGGTCGAGCAGGTCGGCGCCGCCATCGGTGCGTCGATGCGGCAGCTCGGCGTGCACCAGGGCCTGGCACCGGTCCTCGACGTGATCCGCGACCCGCGATGGGGGCGGGTCGACGAGTGCATCGGCGAGGACCCGTACCTGGTCGGCACCGTGGGGACCGCCTACGTGCGCGGCCTGCAGGCGGCCGGCGTCGACGCGACGCTCAAGCACTTCCTCGGGTACTCCGCTTCGCAGGCGGGGCGGAACCACGCACCCGTGCACGCCGGACCGCGCGAGGTCGCCGACGTGTACCTGCCGCCGTTCGTGATGGCGCTGCGCGACGGGGCCGCCCGGAGCGTCATGAACTCGTACGCCGAGATCGACGGCGTGCCCGTCGCGGCGAACGGTGAACTGCTGACCGGACTGCTGCGTGACGAGCTCGGCTTCGACGGCACCGTCGTCGCGGACTACTTCTCGGTCGCGTTCCTCGAGGTCATGCACGGCATCGCCGCCGATCGTGGCGAAGCAGCGGCACTGGCGCTCGAGGCGGGCATCGACGTCGAGCTGCCCACCGGGGACGCGTACCTCGCGCCGCTCGTCGAACGGGTCCGCTCGGGGCTGCTCGACGAGGCCCTGGTTGACCGCGCCGTCCTGCGGGTGCTGCGGCAGAAGGAGCGACTGGGGCTGCTCGACCCGCAGGCGTTCGAGGACGAGCCACCCACCGGCATCGACCTGGACACCCCGCTGCACCGGTCGTTGGCGAAGCAGTTGGCGGCGCGGTCGCTGGTGCTGCTGTCGAACGACGATGTGGTCGTTGGCGTTGGCGTTGGCGTGCCGGCGCCCGCGCCCGTGCTCCCGCTGCGCGCCGGGGCGTCCGTCGCCGTCATCGGCCCGAACGCCGACCGCGCCGAGGCCCTGCAGGGCTGCTACTCCTTCGCCAACCACGTGCTCGCCTCGCACCCCGACCTGCCGCTCGGCTTCGCCATCCCGACCGTGCGCGAGGCGCTGGTCGACGCCCTCGGCGACGACGCCGTGCGCTTCGCCGCGGGCTGCGCCGTCACCGGCTCCGACCGTGCCGGGTTCGCGGATGCCGTCGCCGTGGCCGCCGCGTCCGACGTCGCGGTCGTCGTCGTCGGCGACCAGGCCGGCCTGTTCGGCCGCGGCACGGTCGGCGAGGGGAACGACACCGAGTCGCTCGACCTGCCGGGTGTGCAGCGCGAGCTCGTCGAGGCGGTCGTCGCCACCGGCACGCCGACCGTGGTGGTGCTGCTCACGGGGCGGCCCTACGCCATCGGGTGGGCGCTCGACGGCGACGGTGTCGAAGCCGAAGACGGTGTCGTCGCCGCTGGCCCGGCCGACGCGAGCCGAGTCGCTGCTGGCGCTCGCCGACCCGCGGCGGTCGTGCAGGCGTTCTTCCCCGGCGAGGAGGGCGGCACCGCGATCGCCGACCTGCTCACCGGCGCCGCATCGCCGTCCGGTCGCCTGCCCGTCTCGCTGCCCCGTGCCGCCGGCGCCCAGCCGTACACGTACCTGCACCCGCGGCTCGGCGGGCCGTCCGACGTCACCGCCGCCGACTCGACGCCGGTCCGTCCGTTCGGCTTCGGCCTCGGCTGGACGACGTTCGCGTACGACGAACTGGTCGTCGACGCGTCGGTGCCCACCGACGGGCTGTTCGACGCCTCGGTGACCGTCCGGAACACGGGCGCACACGCGGGCGAGGACGTCGTCCAGCTCTACGGCCACGACGTGCACGGTAGCGTCACCCGACCGGAGGTCCAGCTGCTCGGCTACGCGCGCGTCGCGCTCGCCGCGGGGGAGTCCACCCGGGTCCGCTTCCGCGTCCCCGTCCAGCGGTTCGCGTTCACCGACCGTCGCTTGCGCCGGGTCGTCGAACCCGGGGACGTGCAGGTCTGGGTCGCGTCCCACGCGGCGGCGTCACGACCGGGAGGCCCGGTGCCGGCAGGTGGGATCGTCGCGTCCGGCGACGGGCCGGTCCGACACCCCGTTCCCGGCTCCGCCACGGAGCGCGCCACGGTCGACGTGACGGGGCCAGTGCACGAGGTGACGCTGGACGACCCGCGGATGGTCGAGTGGACGGTGGGCTGAGCCGGGCTGCGCCGACGGGGCGGGCCGTGCGGACGGATCAGGACGCACGGCCCGCCCGAGCCGGCAGCTCCTTCGCGAAGCAGACGGACTCGTCCGATCCCACGTAGGCCCCGTACAGCGGGATGGGCGCGTAGCCCTCGCGCTCGTAGAACCGCATCGCGTCGGGTTGCCGGGTCCCGGTCTCGAGCACGAGACGCCGGGCACCGAGGTCGGACGCCGCCTGCTCGAGCGCACGCAGCACGGCTGTCGCCGCACCAGTCCCGCGCACGGTGGGATCGGCGTACATGCGCTTGATCTCGACGGTGTCCGCGCCCAGGACCGCGTCGGGCAGGGGGCGGAGACCACCGCAGGCGATCGCCGTGCCGTCGGCGTCCCGCGCCACCAGGAACACCGGGACGTCGCCGGCCGACGGTGGCGTGCCGGGTTCGTGGTCGTCGCTGCCGTAGCGGGCGTCGAGTTCGCGTCGCTGGGCCACCCGGAGCCGATCGGCGTCGGCGTGGTCGAAGGGTGTGCGGTTGATCGTCCAGAGCATGACGGGTCCTTTCCGTAACACTTGTTACCGTAACACCCGTTACGATGATGTCGTGCCACGGATCCGCGACCACGACGCGCAGCGCGAACGCCTGTCCGAGGCGGTCTTCGCCACCCTTGCCGAACGCGGTGCGGGCGGACTGACGCTGCGCGCCGTCGCCGAGCGGGCGGGGTGCACGACCGGCCTGGTCCTGCACACGTTCCCGGACAAACGTGCGTTGCTCCTGCATGCGCGGGACGTCCTGCACGAGCGCACCCGGGTCCGGTCCGACGCACTCGAGCGCGAGGCTCCGGATCCGGCCGCTGCCGTGCGAGCGGTCGTGCTCGGTGCGCTCCCGACCGATCGGGCGACCTCCGAGGAATCGCGCGTCTGGCTCGGATTCCTGTCGGCGGCGCTGAGCGACCCCGCCCTGGCCGAGCGGCACGCGGCGCACAGCCGGGCCTTCGTCGAGCGGCTCACGCGCCTCCTCGGAGCGGCTGGTCGCGGGGCGTCGCGGGACACGTCGGCGCAGGCGCTCGCCCTGGCGGCCTTGGTCGAGGGAGTCTCGAGCCTGGCGAGCGGCGACCCCGACCGGTGGACCGCGGCGCGACAGCGTGCGTCGGTCGAGCTCGTCCTCGATGCCGCTCTCGACAGGCCGTAGTCGCCAGCGACGCCGCTGCCCGGTCGGATCGGCACTACCCCATCGAGACCGCCTCGGGCCCGCGCAGCCGCGGCAGCGGGCGATCGCTGTCGGCGACCCGGGTGAGCCGCGCCGCCAGTGGCCGGAAGAGTGCCGACAGCAGCACCTTGTCCGCGATGCCCCGTGCAGCGAGCCCGAGCCGGGTCTGCGGGTACGCGAAGTGCACGATGCCCTTCGGGATGCCCTGGATCTTGTCGACCAGCGGACGCATCCAGGTGTCGAAGGCGTCGAGCGCGCGGTCCAGGTCCTCGTCCGCCGAGACCGATGCCGCCAGCACGTACCCGCTCGTCAGGGCGAGCGAAGCGCCACCGCCACCCATCGGCGTCACGCACCAGGCCGCGTCGCCGATCACGCACACGCGGCCGCGGTGCCAGCGCGGCATCCGGATCTGGGTCAGCTCGTCCAGGTAGACGTCGTCGGAGCCGTCGAACCCGTCGAGCACGCGGTCGGTCTGCCAGCCGGCGTCGGCGTAGCGGGTCCGCAGTGTCGCCAGGGCCTCCGACCGCGAGCGGCCGACCAGGTCGTCGCCGCCGGCGTAGGCCAGGATCGCTCGGGTCGTACCGTACGGGTCCGGGCGCAGGTGCACCTGACGGCCGCCGACAGCGTTGTACCAGCGCCACCGGTCGTCGTCGGACGGCGTGCGCGGGATCGTCCCGAAGACCATGGTCACCCCGAGGTCCCGCTCGTCGACCTCGCCCGGGGCGGGGAAGAGACGGTCGCGGGTGCGGGAACGGACGCCCTCGGCGATGACCACGAGGTCGGCGTCGAGCATCCGTCCGGCGTCGGTGGTCACGGTCGCCCGGCGTCCGCCGGCCTGGTCGTCGACGTCCTGGATCGTCTCGCCGTAGACGATGCTGACGGCGTCGGGCAGGTCGTCGAGGATCACCCGGGCGAAGTCGCCGCGCAGGACCTCGAGTTCGGCCGTCGCACCGTCAGGGCCGTCGGAGGGCAGCTCGGACCGGACGTTGCCGTCACGATCGACGATCACCGTCCCGGTCTCGGTCGTGTTGCGTGCGCGGACGGCGTCGACCAGGCCCATGCGGTCGAGCACCTCGCGGGCGACCCCGCGGACGTCGACGTTCTGCCCGCCGTCGCGGAAGGACGGCGCACGTTCGATCACCGTCACCTGCCATCCGACGTGGCGCAACCACCAGGCGGCGGACAGGCCTGCAATGCTGGCTCCGGAGATCACTGCGTGCTGTGAGGTCATGCTTTACAGTAAAGCAACTGCACAGTAAAGGAACCTGGATGCCCGACATCGACCCCCTCACCACGGTGTGGTCCGACGACGAGGTGGCCGTCATGCACGCGCTGCGCGACTGGGCCGTCACCTTCGACGAGCTCCAGCGGCACCTGTCGTCGTGGATCGGTCTGCCCGGTTCCGACGCGAACGCCCTCGGACAGATCGTGTGGGCGGACCAGGCCGGCGAGCCGCTCTCCCCGGCGCAGTTGGCCCGGCGGATCGGCATGACGTCGGGCGCCACGTCGGTGCTGCTCGACCGTCTCGAGGGGGCCGGGCACGTCACCCGGCACCGCGAGAGCGCCGACCGACGGCGGGTCACCCTGCGGCCGACCGAGTCCGCGCGCGCCGAGAGCGGACGGTTCCTCGCGTTCTCCGGCGCCGAGATCGCCGCCACGGTGCGGGATGCCGATCCGGAGGAGACGCGGATCGTCCTCGGGTTCCTGCGGCGCATGACCGCGGCTGCCGCGTCGGCGAACGGTCGCCTGCAGGCACGCTGAGGGGCGGCTTCGGCAGGTGCCAGAGGCCGCGTGACGACGGGGCTCGTCTCGCTCGTCCTCCACGCGTCACCTCGCGTTCGCGGGCGTGAGGTCCCACGACTTGCCGCTCACGTTCAGCGGGGTTCCGTGTCCGGCCCCTGGGCGCCCCGAGATGCGACGATCTCGGAACCTCGGCGCTGGTGGACGGACGGACGCACGTGGACGAACGCGACGGCGGAAGCGACCCGCACCCGCAACCGCTCAGGCGGGCAGGGGCACGAAGTCGAACTCCTGGAACGACGCGACCTCGTCCGCCCAACGGGTGGCCACGAAGCGCTGGTGCGCGGGGTGTGCGTCGTACGCCGAGTAGGTGTCCTGGTCGGCGAACGCCATCGAGAACTGGAACCGGAAGTCGCTCTGCGTGGACACCTGGCGGGACACCGTGAAGTCCTGCACGCCGGGGATCGCCGGCAGGGTGTCGCGGGCGGTCTCGAGGAACGCGGCCTCGTGCGGGGAGCCCGCGGCGTGGACGAGCGTGAAGCAGACGGTGTGGACGATCATGCGGGGTCTCCGATGGGGTAGTCGACGAAGGCGAGGGCGGACCCGTCGGGAGCCCACCCGTTGACGTTGAGGGTGCCCTGCCCGCCGTCGAGCTCGACGATGGTCTCGGCTGCCTGCCAGACCTCGGGTCCCCAGGCGCTGAGGGATCCGTCGCCGGTGACGAGGCGCAACCGCACGCGCCTGTCGGCCGGGTGCCCCTCGGTGCCGGGCGGGAACGACAGGTAGACGGCGGCGTCGTCGGTCGGGGCGGGGTGCGGGAACCAGTTGACGTGCTCGTCGACGGTCAGCTGCTCGATGCCGGTGCCGTCCGGTCGGACCCGGGCGATCTGCGCGTGCCCCGGTGCGGACTCGAACTGCTCGGTGTTGAACAGGATCCACTTGCCGTCCGGCGTCCACTCCGGGCCGTCGGCTGCGGAGGGGTCCGTCGTCACGGCGCGGTCCGCGCTGCCGTCGACGCCCATCACCCGGATCGTCCCCGAGGACCAGACGGCGTCACCGGACGGGTCGAGCCGGACGTAGGCGAGCTCGGAGCCGTCGGGGCTGACGCCGTGCAGGAAGTGCAGACCGCCGTCGTCCGCGGTGACCCTGGTCGCTGCGCCGCCGGTGAGCGAGGCGCTCCAGATGTGGAAGTCGTTCGCGCTGACGTGCACGGTGACGCCGTCGGGATCGAGCACGTGGTCGTTGTTCAGGGGCGGGACGCCCTCGATCGCGACTCGCTCCGGGGGTGCGGCGCCGTCGGCCGGCATCGTCCAGAGGACCCCGTCGCCGTTCAGCACGAGGCGGCCGTCGGCGGTCCAGTTCGGCGCTTCGTAGAGCCGCTCGGCGGACTCGTGCACGGTGGTCACGCTCCGGTCGGCGCGATGCCAGATCCGGATCCGGCAGGTCTGGCCCGGTGCGAGCACGCGACCCGGGGCTTCGTCGTCGAGGAGCATGCGCACACTGTTCCACAGGGGGCGTCGGCTCGCGACGGCGTGACCGAGTGGCGGTGGTCGTCCGCCCCCCGCGTTGGGGATGATGACGCGTCTTCGAGACCCGTATGCTGAGCGGGCTCGTACCCTAGACGAAAGCTCACGTTGTCGCCCTCCCCGCGCCCCTCCCGCCTGCCGTTCATCGCCGCGACCACCTCGGTCGTCGTCGTCGCCGGTGTCCTGCTCGCCGCGATCCCGAACACCGCCACCGCTGTGGAAGCACCGATCGCGACGCCGACCGCAACGCCGACCGCGACGGACGTGCCGGCCCCGACGTCGGAGCCGACCGCCTCGACCCCGGTTCCCGTCACGCCGTCCGCGCCCGCGGCGCCGACTGCGTCACCGAAACCCACCGCGACGCCGACGCCCAGTGTGACTCCGAAGCCCACGCCGTCGACGATCTCGGTCACCTACGCCGGGGACTCGCTGACCGCGATGGACGGCTCGTGGATGCGGCAGATGAACGACAAGACGCTCAAGAACATCGGCGGCACGGCCATCGGCGGTGCCACGACGCCGCGGATCCTGACCCGGTCGTCGGCGAAGGACGCTGACGTCCTGGTCGTGATGGCCGGCACGAACGACCTCCGGTACGCCTACAGCAGCAAGAGCATCCAGCAGAACATCGGCAAGATCGTGACGAAGATCGGCGCCCGCCACGTCGTCATCGCCGCGATCGCCCCGTCGAACATCACGAAGTACGGCAAGAAGCGCATCGACCGTCGCAAGCAGGGCGAGATCCTCAACCGTGACCTGCAGAACTACGCGCTCACCCACGGCTACCTGTTCGTCGACCCGTGGGCGGCGGACCGGCAGCTCAACGGTGGATGGCCGTCGAGCCGGACCTACGACGGTGTCCACCCCACGGTCGCGATGTCGAAGAAGGTCGCGGTACGCATGCAGCAGGCCATTCACATCGCGGTGGAGGGTGCGAAGGGCTAGCCTGATCGGACGGCGCACGTCCGACCATCACACCGGAGTCATGGCAACGCAGAACTGACCCAGCGCACCCGCGCAGGCAATCGCATCGCGAGCGACCCGCTCGCGATCCTTCTGCACGCCCGCGACGGCTCTGCGTCGCGATGACTCCTGGGATCCTTCGTGTTCTTCGCCTCTGCCCGACTCCGGGCTGCACGCTCAACACTCTCCGAACACCGCTTCGTCACGTTCGCGGTGCTCATCGACACTGTCGGCGCCGGCCTGACGCTGCCGCTGACGATCGTCTACTTCACCCTCACCACCGACCTACCGCTCACGGTCATCGGTCTGCTGTCGACGGCGGCGTCCCTCGTCGCGCTACCGATCGGTCTGCTGGGCGGGGTGGTCACTGACCGCCTCGGCGCGAAGGTGTCGATGATCGTCAACAACCTGATGTCCGCCGCGGGCTTCGCGGTCTACCTGATCGCACACGACCCGGTCTTGGTGTTCGTCGCGATCTTCCTCGCCAACGCATCCGAGCGCCTGTACTGGACGTCGTGGACTGCCTACGTCCACGACCTCGCGGACGGGCGACCGTTCGAACGGTGGTTCGCGTTCCTCGAAGCAATCAAGGCGGCAGCCCTCGGCTCAGGGGCGATCCTCGCGGCGGTCACGCTCGCGCAGGGGCAGGACGGACTCCGCTGGCTCATCCTCGCGAACGTGGTCACGAGTGTCGCGGCGGCGGTCGTCTTCGCCACGCAACGAACCGGCGAACGGGCACGTCACCCGCAGCCGCCACGCGGTGCGGACGAGTCGTCCGGCACGATCCGGGAGTTCTTCGCGGACCGCTCGATGCGGCTCATCACCCTCGGGCAGTTCCTCATCGGCCCGGCGATGGTCCTCCCGAACGTCGCCCTCAGTGTGTTGTTCGTCCAGCAGTGGCACATGCCGCCGGCGGTGGCACCCGTGCAGTTCGCCATCGCCACCGCGCTCTGTGCCGTCTTCCAGACCTCGGTCACGCGGTGGGTCGTCGGGTTCCGGCGCGGGACCTTGGTCGCGGTCGGCGCCCTGCTCACTGCGCTGACCGCGCTTCCGCTCATCGTCCTCCCGCCGCTGGGCGGTGCAGCGGCCTGGTCCTACGTCGCCGTCGTTGGGGTGCTGCTCGCAGCGGCGGACATGATCGCGTTGCCGGCCGCCAACGCCGTCATGGCCGAGGCTCCGCATCCGCGCGTGCGGGGTCGCGCGATCGGCGTGTTCCAGACCGCGAGCTCGATCGGGATGGCGCTCTTCCCGCTCGGTCTCGGACTGCTCGACACCGATGTGCCGTGGCTGCTCTGGGTGATCACGGTGCTGGTGTTCGCGGGGGCGGCGTGGAGCTGGCGCGCGGCCGTGAGCGGCCTGCCTGCCCGGGTGCAGATCGCCTCACCGGGTGACGCAGACAGCTGAGGGCCCGGTCGAACTTGTACCGAGCTGTTGACACAGAGGCGCTCCGGCTTGTACCTTCTGGACAGTACATTGGAGGGGTCATGGAGTACGTCGTGGGATTCGCAGGAGTGCTGGTCGCAGCACTCGCAGTTGGTGGGTTGGCCGGATGGCTCCGGCTCCGCCGGTCCGTGTCGAGTGAACGAGGCGCAGCGGTGGTGGTGGCGCAGCGGGCACTCCTGGTCCGGGTGGTCCTGAGCCTCGTCGTCGGCTTGGCCGTGTTCGTCGTCTGTGCGGTCGCGGGGACGAACGCGCGAGCGCTGCAGGGCGTGTCGTTCTTCGTGGGGCCCAGCGCCGGCGCAGGCGTCGCACTCCTCGTCTTCGCCGCGATCCCCGCCGTCGCGATCGACGGCGCGACGGCGCATCGCTCCGCGTCGTTGCAGGTGCGGTCCGCACGGAGTGCCCTGCTTCCGCAGCAGTGGCGGCGTCTCTGGTGGGCGGTCGGATGTGCCGTCGGCATCGTCCTGGTGGCGGGGCTCGGATCGGCTCCCGCGCCGGACGGGCGGTGGCTGTGCACGAGCGTGTTCCCGATGCAGTGCCCGGCCGGCGACGGGCCGTACCTCTTCCCCGGCTGGTACTTCGGCCTTCCGGCGCTCCTCGGCATCGCGCTGCTCTCGGCTGGGGTGTGGGCGTCGCTCTGGCGGATCGCGGTGACCCCGGCGGCGGCGTGGCCGGATCTCGATGCAGCGGACGGAGCGCTGCGCCAGCGTGCGGGGCAGGTCGTCGCACTGGTCGGGACTGCCGCTGCACTCCTGACCGCGGCGGTCTTCCTCTCGGCGGCCGGTCTGCCGTTGATGAACGCGCTGCACCTCGACTCCGGTCTGGCCGGAGGGGCCGCAACGGTGGTGGTGCGACTCGGGATGGTCGTGGTCCTGGCTGGAGTCGTCGTCGCGTTCGCGGGCATCGTCACTGCCGTCGCGGCGGTCGTCCGAGCCGTGACGGCAGCCCGCCTGATCGCGACGGGGGCGGTCGCCGCGTGATCACCCTCAGCGCCGATGACCCGACGCCACCGTTCGAGCAGGTCCGCAAGCAGCTGGCCGACGCGATCCGGTCCGGTGAGCTCACGGCCCACGAGCGGCTCCCGTCGATCAGACAGCTCGCCGGCGATCTCCGCGTCGCCCCGGGGACGGTCGCGCGGGCCTACCAGCAGCTCGAGGCAGACGGCTTGATCGCCACCGGCCGCGGCCGCGGGACCACGGTCCGTGAGACGCAGGCAGTGTCCGATGCAGTCGTCGCGAGTGTCGCGCAGATGGTCGAATCGGTGCGGGGCGACGTCGGACTCGACGCGCTCCTGGCGACCGTCGCGTCGATGTGGGAAGGACGTCGGCGCTGACGGTGCCGACACGGTGCGCCGTGCCTCGAGACTGATCCCTCGCCCGGGTCAGCTGACCTGCGCCACGCGCCGACGTGCCCGCAGCGCGACGACGGCGGCGAGTGCCCCACCGACCACGGCGCCGATGGTGTTCGTGATCCAGTCGCTCGTGTCGCACGCCCGACCGATCACGGGGACGACCGCCTGGACGACCTCGATGAGGACGGAGAACGCGCTGGCGCCGACGGCCGCGAGGACCGGGCGCCGCCACCGCACCCCGGCCAGGAACGCGACCGGCACGAACAACAGCACGTTGGCCGTCGACTCGACCGCGGTCGGCGCCAGGTACGGCAGTCCGACGTTGCAGGTGACGTCGGACCGGGGAGCGCCGTCGGGGGACAGGGTGAGCGCGAGCGTCACGACCACGGCGAGGCCGAACAGCACGGCGGTGAGCCGCGGCAGGCGCGCCAGCCAGACGCCCACGACGGGCGCGACGACGATGACCGCGATCAGCACGCCGAACGCGAGCCACGGTACTTCGATGAGCAGGGTCGAGAGCATGGATCTCCGGACGGGAGGCCCGGTGCCGGCTGGCACCGGGCATCCCGTCCCTCAGGGGTGTCGGATCAGAGCGCGGCGCGACGACGGCGCACTGCGCGTGCGCCGATCAGGCCGGCGCCGACCAGGACGAGGCCGACCGCCCACGGCAGGGCGCCGGTGGCGTCCGAACCGGTGTAGGCGAGCTGCCCCGTGGTCGGGGTCGTCCCCCCGACGGTGACCGTCGGTTCGGTCGACACCGTCGGCACGGTGGGGTGCACGTCGACCGGGAACGAGGTGCTCTGCAGCCCCTCGCCGCCGACGGTCAGGGTGTGCGTCGAGGCGTGCGGGAAGGTGACGCCGACAGCGCTCTCGGCGTCGAACTCGGTGTACGGCGCGATCACGTCACTGGCGACGTCCGAGGTGACGATCGGCGTCCAGACGGGGTCGCCGTCCGCGTCGGCGGGGTCGATCGGGTTCCCGAAGCGGTCGACCAGGTTGCCGGAGACGACGAGTGTTCCGCCCTGCGCGACGGTCGGACGTCCACCGTCCACGACGTCGAGACCCCCGAAGGAGCCGTCCTCGTCGATCGTGAGCTTCACGGTCAGGACGGTGCCGTCCGTGCCGATGATCCACATCGTCTTCTTCGGCGCGTCGATCGACTCCGCGTCGAGGGTGAAGACCTGGACGCCGTACGCGGCGGCCGGGTCGACGGTCAGCTCGACGTACTGCGTGACCGACTCGGTACCGCTCGTGGCCGTGATCGCGAACTGGTACCAGGACGCCGTCGTGGCGGTGCCGCTCAGCTCGCCGGTGGCGGCGTCGAAGGTGATGCCGTCGGGCAGCTGGATGTCCGGACCGAACTCCTCGTCCGTGTCGTCCGGTTGGAACCCGAACCCGATCGTCCAGCCGGAGTCGCCGGAGTCGCCGTTGTCGCCGGAGCCGCCGGAGCCGCCGGAGGTGCCCGCGGAGAGTGCTGCTGCCTGCGACTTCGTCATGACGACGTCGCCGTCGTCGTCGCCGTCGTACCAGGCGAGCGCGTACGTCGGGGCGGGGGAGCCCTGCGCCCGGAAGGTGTACGAGAACGGGTCGCCAGCGGTCGTCCCGAGGGCGAGCGGGTCCCCGGCGTCTGCCCCTTCGGCGATCGGCGTCCCCGCGGAGTCGACGAACACCGGGTCCTGCGTGACGGGGGCCGAGGTCGCCGTCACGGTCGCCGTCGATCCGTCGGGCAGGGCACCGGTGACCTGGACCGACACCCGTTCCCCGGCCTGCGCCGCATCGATCGTGTACGAGCCGCTCGTCGCCAGCACGGTGGTGGAACCGGCCTGGGTCCAGACGTACCGGAACGCCCCGTCCTCGTCGAAGCCGACCGGGACGGCGGTGAGCACGGCGCCGACCTCCGTGTCGCCGGTGATGGTGACGGCTGGGTCGACGGCCTGCTGCGCGGTCGGCGCCGAGGTCGGTGACGGCGTGGCGGTCGGCACTGCGGCGGCGTCGGCGGGATCGGCGGTGGCTGTGGGGTCCGGTTCGGACGCCGTGGGCGTCGAGGGGTCGCTCGACGGCTCGGTGGTCGTCGGCGCAGCATCGGGCGACGGCGTCGCGGACGTCGGGGCGGCCGGCTCGGACGGATCCGCCGTCGGTGAAGCGGCCGGCGCAGGGGCGTCGGTCGCCGCGGGAGCGGACGTCGCGGTCGACGCCGCCGGGTCGCTCGCCGGCTCGGCGTGGGCGGCCGTCGCGGTCACGAGGCCGAGGCCCGTGGTCAGCGCGACGAGGGCTGCGGTGGTGCCGACGGCGCAGGCGCGTCGGACGGTGGAGGCGCTGTGGCGCACGGGTCCCCCTGGATCGTGTCCGGTCGGGTGCCGGACCGTGTGGATCAGCCGAGAAAGCTCAGGCGTCCTCGGATCGTAGGGCCTGGGACCGCTTCAGACCGACGGGGTGTCCGGATCGTGACCATGACTGGGGGCGGCGCTCGTCGCGCGGAACCCCCGGTCGAGGAACGCGATGATCCACTCGAAGCTCGCGTCGACATCGGTGCGCATCTGGAACCCACCGGACGTCTCGATGGTCGCGAAGCCGTGCAGGACACTGCGCAGCAAGCGGAGCGCGTGCACCTCGTCGGCGGGGTCGAGCCCGTAGCCGCGCAGCGCCGCTGCGAACGAGGCGAGGGCGCGCTCCAGGGCGACGGCCAACGGGTCGTCCGGCCCGGTGGGACGGATCCCGACCGTCGCCTCGTACCGACCGGGGTGCCGCTGCACGTACCGGCGGACGGCCTGCGCGGCCGCCTCGACGGCGTCGCGCCCGGCGAGCCCCTGCATCGCGTCGCGCAGGTCGTCGCCGAGTTCGTTCGCGGCGAGGATCGCGATCCGGCGGGTCAGGTCGGTGAGTCCGTCGACGTGCTTGTACAGCGACGGCGACTTCACGCCGAGCCGTTCGGCGACGACGCTCATGCTCAGCCGTGCGAGCCCGATCTCGTCGGCCAGCCCTGCCGCGGCGGTGGTGACGGCGGCGGGGTCGAGTCCTGCCCTAGCCACGGTGGCCACCGACCGGCGCGAGCGTGCGGCCGAGGAAGGGGAGCACGAGCGCGAGGACCTCGGTCGGGGTCTCGGTGTGCGGGTAGTGGCCGGCACCGTCGATGACGGCCAGCTCGCCGAGCCCGTCGGGCAGATCGGCCAGGACCCGCTCGCCCTCGGCCCGCGGGACGGCCCAGTCGGGGTCGGCGCTGCCCTCGATCACCAGGACGGGGCACCGCACGTCCGCCAGCCGTGCACCGGCGTCGGCGGGCGAGGTCTTGGTCATCGCGCGCAGCACCGCCATCCGCTCCGGCTGCTGCAGCGTCGACTCGATGCGGCCCAGTTCCTCGGTCCAGTCGATCGGCTTCGTCGGCACGGCGAGGTCCAGGTAGGCCAGCCAGCCGGCCAGGCTCCCCGTCGTCATCACCTTGGCGAGCTGGAACGTGCCGGCGCGGTGGCGGCGGTTCCGGAGCAGGCCGCCGAGGTCGAACGACTGCTTCCGTGTGAACGGCGCGAGCTCGACGATGCCGGTGACGACGTCGGGGGCATCGGCGGCGGCGATGGTGGCCGCTCCGCCGCTGATCGACTGTCCGACGATGACCGCGGGGCCGCCGAGGTGCCGGACGACGGCGACCAGGTCGCGAGCGATGTCGGCGCGCTGGTACGACGCCCATCCCGTGCTCGAGTCGCCGCACCCGCGGATGTCGACGTTCGCCACCCGGTAGCCAGCGGCGACGAGCTCGGGGACCAGGAACCGGTACGCGTGCCGGCTGTCGCCCATGCCGTGTGCGAGGACGACGAGCGGGCCGTCGCCGTTGACGTCGTACGCGATGGTGCCTTCGTCGGTGCGCAGGTGTTCGAGCATGACTGCCTCCATGGCTAAGTGTGTTAGCCAAAAGCTAAGACCATTAGCCCACGCTGTCAAGCCCGCCACGGCGGTTGCGCCGTGTGACGGCGGACGGGAGGCCCGTGGCGGGCCCGCACCGGGCCTCCCGTCCGCTCGTCGGTCGCCGTCAGTGCACCGTGTCCAGCGCGTCCGACAGGTCCAGGGACCAGACGGCGACCCCGGTCAGGCCGAGCCGCTCGGCGAGGGCCACGCGCTCGCGCAGCGACCGCGCGTCCGCCCACCAGAGCACCTCGCCGCTGGGCAGGGTCGCCGTCCACTCGCCCGCTGTCGCGTTCCAGGTCGGGGTGACGCCGGCCTTCCGGACGCGACGACGGGCCTGGTCGTCGGACAGCTGCCCCGCCGGTCGCGGCCCCTTCCAGTGGTAGCCGTACCCAGCGACGCCGAGCACGATCTGGTCGGCGGGCGCGAGGGTGGCGAGCGCCCTGGCGGACTTCGACGCCCAGGGCAACGACCCGACCGGCCCCGGTGCGTCCGGCTCCCACGGGCCGTGCTGGTCGTAGGCCATCAGTGTGAGGTGGTCCAGCGGAGCGCGGAGTGCCCGGACGTCGTACCCCATGCGCGCGTACCCGGCCGCGGTCGTCGACGCCGACAGGGCGATGTCGAGCCGGACGTCGTCGCCGACCGCCGCACGGAGCTCCCGCGCGAAGGCCGTCAACCCCGCCGTGTCGGCCGCGGTCAACGCCTCGAGGTCGATCATGACCGAGTCCCACCCGCCGGATCGCACGTCGGTCGCGAGCGCGCGGACGACGTGGGACCGGTTGGCGGGGGACCGGAGCATCCTCCGGGCGATCGGCTCGCTGAAGTCGCCGTCGGCGTAGTTGCTGACGAGCAGCTGCGCCTCGAGCCCGCGGGCGTGCGCCCGGTTGCGTTGCGTCCTCGCCTCGCGGGAGGGGGTGCTGACGCGCGTGCCGGTCCGGCTCAGCAGCAGCCCGTCGACGCCGACGACGTCCATCGCCGGTGCGTTGCCGTCGATCAGCGCGGGATCCGCCCCCTCTGGTTGGAAGCCCGTGACGTCGAACCAGTCGGGGGTGCCGGACTCGGCGTTCGCGGGGCCCGTGCAGCCGGTCAGGACGAGGCCCGCGGTCAGGACAGCGGCGAGGAGGACGGAACGCGGCCTGGTGATCACGCTCCGAGTGTGTCAGGCCGGAGCAGTCGCCGCGTCGACCGGTGTGCTGAACTGCTCGACCAGCGTCCGCTTCAGGACCTTGCCGCTCGGTCCGAGGGGCAGGGCGTCGACCACGTGCACGACCCGCGGGAACTTGTACGCCGCGATCTCGTCGGACACGAAGTGGACGAGCTCGTCGGGGCTGACGGTCGCACCGGCACGGAGCACCACGGCGGCCTCGATCTCCTGGCCGTGCAGCTCGTGCGGGACGCCGAAGACCGCCGCCATGGTGACGTCCGGGTGCGTCGCCAGCACCTCTTCGACCTGCCGCGGGTACACGTTGTAGCCGTTGCGGATGATCATGTCCTTCGTGCGGTCGACGATCGTCAGGAACCCGTCGTCGTCCTTCGTGCCGAGGTCGCCGGTGCGGAACCAGCCGTCGACAATCGCCGCGTCGGTGTCCTCCGGCCGGTCCAGGTACCCGTTCATCAGGTTGTGCCCGCGGATGACGAGCTCGCCGATCTCGCCGTGCGGCAGCAGCACGATCGCGTCGGGCGTGGCCGGGTCGGCGATCTCGACGTCGACACCCCACACGGGCGTCCCGATCGTTCCCGGTCGTGGTGCGCGGCCGACGTGGTTGAAGGTGGCCACGGGTGACGTCTCGGTCAGTCCGTAGCCCTCGTGGATCGGCGCGTCGAACACGGTCTGGAACCGCTCGAGGACGGCCAACGGCAACGACGCCCCGCCCGAGATCGCGTAGCGCAGGTCCGGGCGGGCGTCGTTCCGGGTCGCGGCGTCGAGCAGTGCCATGTACATCGTCGGCACCCCCATGAAGATCTCGCAGCCGTGCTCGACCATCGCCGAAAGTGCTGCGTCGCCGTCGAACTTTGGGAGCATCACGATGGTGGCGCCGGCGCGGAACCCGGTGTTCATCGTGCAGGTCTGACCGAACGTGTGGAACAGCGGGAGTGCCCCGAGCAGGACGTCGCCGCGGTGCATGTCGAAGGTGCTCATCAGGTTCGTGTTGACCTGTTCGAGCAGGGCGAAGTGCGAGCCCTCTGCACCCTTCGGCTTGCCGGTGGTCCCGCTCGTGTACAGGATCGTCGCGGTGTCGAAGGGGTCGCGGGGGACGTAGGTGTCGAGGGGTTCGGCTGCCGCGGCCAGGGCCTCGAGGCGGTCCGGGCCGTCGTGGCCGTCGTGGCCGTCGTGGTCGTCGTGGTCGGCCGGTGCGAGCACGGTGATGACGTCGACGCCGGCGAGCTCGGCACCGGCCGCGCCCTCGGTGAGCAGCGGGGCAGCGCAGACGAGCAGCATGGCGCCGCTGTCCTGCAGCAGGTACTCGATCTCGCGCCGCTTGAGCAGCGCGTGGACGGGGACGACGACGGCGCCGAGTGCGAGGGTGGCGTAGTAGACGCGGGCGAAGTCCGCGACGTTCGGCACGAGCATCGCCACGCGCGATCCCTCGGTGACCCCGCGGGCCCGGAGCGCTCCGGCGTACGCCAGGGTCTCCGACCACAGCTCGGCGTACGTGGTGCGGTGGTCGCCGACGATCACGGCGACGTCGTCCGGGTACCGCGCGGCGGACTCGGCCAGGATCGCGGCGACCGAGGCGGTGGCTCGGGTCGGTCTGGGGGTGCCGTGGTGAGCGGCGGTGGTGGGCTCGGTGCGCGTCATTCCGGTCTCCGTCTTCGGTGACGAGTGGTTCCCCGGATCATACGTCCGGCCGCCGGTCAGAACGTCGTGCGCTCCTCGAACACCGACATGATCATGGCCGCACCGAGCCGTGCGCTCCGGGCCGGCTTGGCCGACCCCTGCACGGCTGACTCCACCCGGGCACCCTCGACCAGCAGCGACAGGGTCTCGGCGATGTGCGCCGGCATGTCCGCACGGGTGCAGAGCAACGTGAGGTGGCTCTCGACGTCGCGGAAGTGCTCGGCTGCGAGCGCGGCGATCTCCACGTCCTGCCGTCCGAGCTCGGCGTGCCCGTTGATGAACGCGCAGCCGCGCCACCCCTCGTCCGCGAAGCACTCCTCCAAGTAGCTGAAGATGCCGAGGATCTCATCGCGGGGATCCGCCGAGGTGGTGGCGATGTGGTCCAGGGCCCGACGCCACGCGCCGTGCCAGCGTCGCAGGACCGCCACCACGAGCGCCTGCTTGGACGGGTAGGCCGCCGTCAGCTCGTCCACGCTCATGCCCGCGTGCGCGGCGACGTCCTCGAAACGCACCGGGATCACGCCGTGCGCCGTGAAGAGGTCATCGGCGGCCTTGGATGCGGTGCGCTGCGCGGTCGTCTCGACGGCCGGGGGCGTGAGTGTGAGGAGCGTCATGGGGAAGTGGGGTCGGGGTTCAGGCTGCGAAGAAGTCGGCGTAGGACGGGTCGGCGTGGCCCATGTGGGCGGTGAGGCGGGCCTGCACCATCTCGTCGAGATCGGCGGGCGGCGTCAGGCCGCGTCGGCGCCATTCGACCGGGTTGCGGCGGAGCTGTTCGAGCGTGCGCTGTTCAGGCATCGTGGCGTTCCTGTTCTGCGAAGAGGGCGGGCATGTCGATGGCCTGGGTGCGGACGTCCTCGACCGCTGATCCCTCGCGGATCACGCGGAGAGTCCGAGCACGGCGGCGGCCGACGCGAGGACGCTCACCGAGACGATGCCGGTGCTCACCGCGGCGATCTGCAGCGTGCGCTGTCGCTGAGCGTCCCGCAGCTCGCTGAAGAAGCCCCGGTGGCGGTTGCGCCGGCTGGTGACCGCCGTCGCTTCGAAGGCCAGCTTGGGTGCGCTGATCGGGTGGACCGGGGTTGCGGTCGCGGCGGTCATGTCGTCCTCGTGTTCTCCTGAGCGGCCCGTTGCCGCCGGATGAGACGACCGTACGATCAGCGGGGTCGTCGGTGTGCACCAGGACCGACGACTCGACGGATCGCGGATGTCGTGAGCGGCCCGGCGGTCGAAATCCGGACATCGTCCCGTCGCCACGAGCATCCGGTCCGCGCGCCGACGATCGTCGGTAGCGCTTCTCGGACAGCGACACGGACGACGCGCGTCCGTTCGGTCACACTGCTCTCGGTGAACCGATGACAGACGAACGAGCTCGCGTGCAGGACGACGTCCGGTCCGCCGACGTCGACGAAGCACGCGACTTCCTGGTCGGTGCGTACGACGCCTCCGAGTGGCGCGCCGAGACGACCGCGCAGCCCTTCACCTTCCGGTACTCAGCTGTCGGCGACTCGACGATGACGCTGCGCGCGATCCGGTTCGACGGGCACCTCGACGGCGTCATGACGCCGTCGGACGACTTCGTCGTGCAGTGGATCACCCGGGGTACCGGCTTCATCGGCGAGGGTGACGACCGCCTCGTGAGCGCCGTGGGCCGGCCGCAGCTGTGGCCGCAGGACGGCGCCGCGTTCACGTACCAGGACTACGACCAGCGTCTCGTGCAGATCAACCGGGCATCGCTCGAGGAGGTCGCCGGCGAGCGCGGCGCGGCGTCGGGCGGCGTGCAGCTCGACCACACCGTGCAACCCGACGACCGGGCCGTGACGATGTGGCGGAACACCGTCAAGCTCATCTCGCACACGGTGCTCGACCGGCAGGTCTCACCGCTGCTGCAGGCGGAGATGGGCCGGCTGGGGGCGCTGGCGCTGCTCGAGCTGTACCCGGTCGTCTCGGCCACGCTGCCGGACGAACTGCTGCTCCCGCGCAACGCGCACATCCGCCGGGCCGTCGAGTACGTGCACGAGCACGCCCACCTGCCGATCACGAGCACCGACCTGGCCGAGGTGGCCTCCCTGAGCCTGCGTGCCCTGCAGCAGGCGTTCCAGCGGCAGCTCGGGGTGAGCCCGAACGGCTACCTGCGCGGGGTCCGTCTCGACCGGGTGCGCGACGAGCTCGTGCACGCCGACCCGGCGGGGACGAGCATCGCCGACGTCGCCCGGCAGTGGGGGTTCGCCCACGCTGGTCGGTTCTCTGCCGCCTACCTCGAGCGCCACGGCGAGTACCCCCGGGACACGATGCGGCGGGCGTGACACCCCGACGGCCATGATGGGTGCGTGCTCGACGACGACACCCACCGCCACCGACTGGACGCGGTCCTTCGTGCCGTCGGGAGCTCGGACGACCAGGCCGAACGGCTGCTGGGCGGATCCGTGAACCACACGTACCGGGTGCGGCGAGCGGTCGGTGCCGACGTCGTCGTGCGGTTCCCCGTCGACGCCCTGCGCTCGGACGAGTTCCCCGTCGAGGCGTGGGCCGCGCGAGCGGCTGCCGCAGCGGGCATCGCCGTCGCTCGGACCCTCGGCCACGGTGTCCAGGACGGCGTCCCCTTCATCGTGTCCGAGTACGTCGAACCCGACCCGCGGCCGATCGATCACCCCTGGACGTGGCTCGGCTCGTTCGCCCGCACCGTCGCCTCGATCGACCTGGGCGCGGCGCCGGCGTCGCTGTTCACCCGCTTCGGCACCGACCTGGCTCGGGCGTGGTCGGCGCACCTGGCCTACAACAGCGCAGCGCTCGTCGCGGACGATCCACTCCGCCGGGACGGCGCCTACAACTCGGCCGGCGCGCTCCGGAGGCACTTCGAGCGGCTGGCCGCGGAGCACTTCGCGTTCGGACTCGCACACGGTGACCTGGCACCGCGGAACCTGATCGCACGGGGACCGGGTCGTGCGCCCGTGCTCATCGACTGGGGCGCTGCCGAGACCGGTCCGTCACCGTGGACCGACGCTCGTCGGGTGTTCGAGTGGGCGTTCGTCGACGCGACGATCTCGCGGGCCGAGTACGACGAGTTCATCGCTGCCGCCGGGCTGGCCACTCCGGCTGACCACGCGATCCTGGCGTCGCTCACCGCGCTGCACCTCGTCGACGTGACCCGGTGGGCGCGGGAGCAGCGGCCGGACCTGTACGCCGAGTACGTCGACCGGTGCCGGGGCGGTCTCGAGCGCGTCGAGCATCTCGAGCGGATCGAGCGCGCTTCGGGGGAGTGAGCGGCGAGCGACCGCGGCGGCCCGGGTGGTCGTCGGTCACGCTACGCGGCCGTCGCCGTCACGCCCGTGCGCGCAGGAACGCCACCTGCCGTTCCCAGTGCCGGAAGCCGCCACCCTCGTGCCCGTTGTACGGGTAGACCTCGATCTCACGGTCGGCCGGCGCGTGCGTGTCGTCCGCCCCGAGTGCGTTGAAGGCGGCGAAGGTCGTGCGTGGCGGCACGACGTCGTCCATCAGGGCCACGGAGAACAGCGCCGGGGCGGTGATGCCGGCGGCGTGGTTCACCCCGTCGAAGTACGCCGCGGTGTCCCACACCGTGTCGGCTGCGTCGCGGTGCACGGACAGGTAGGTCGCGAGCTCCAGGTACGGGCCCCCGACGGCGATGTCGGTGCTGCCCTCCCAGTCGCACAGGAACGCGACGTCGGGCAGCACCGCGGTGATCGGTCCGACGTGGGCCTCCACGAGGGCAGCTGCGGCGATGGCGATGCCCCCGCCCTGGCTGCCGCCGGTCAGGGCGATGCGTGACGGGTCGACACCGGGCAGCGTCCGCACGGCATCCACCAGGCGGACGGCGTCGGTGTACACCCGGCGGTAGTAGTGGTCCGCGGGGGATCCGATGCCGCTCGTCATCCACCCGCTCGCGTGCGGTCCGGAGCCGTGCGGGTCGGGGGTGTCGCCGCCGGCCCACCCGCTGCCCTGGCCACGGGTGTCCATGACGACGTGCACGTACCCGGCGAGGGCCCAGTGCACGCGTTCGCCGGGGCGCCCGCGGCCGCCGCCGTAGCCGAGGAACTCGACCACGACGGGCATCGCCGTGTCACGACCGGCCAGCGGTCGCGAGACCCAGGCGCGCACCGGATCGCCGGCGAACCCCGGGAACGTCAGGTCCTCGACGACGAGTCCGGTCACCGGGGTGTCGGCCGGAGCGAGGACGGGAGCCGTCTCCGCTCCGGCCGCCCGGGCCGCGGTGATCGTGTCCGCCCAGAACGCGTCGAAGTCGGCCGGTCGCCGGACCTCGGGTCGGTGGCGACGGAGTTCGTCGAGCGGGAGGTCGGTGCGTGCCATGGGTCTCCTCGGTCAGCGCGCTGCGGCGCGGTACTGCTCGAGCACCTCGGGGTGCGGGTCCGCCGGCACGGTCGTCGTCGCGATGTCCCACGACGGCAGCGCGCCGGTCAACGCCCAGGCTGCCTGACGCGCGGCCCCGGACGCCACGTACTCGCCGGGTTCCGGGATGAGCACGTCGCGCCCGAACACCTGCGCCGCGACGGTCCGGACAGCCTCGTTCCGCGCGGCCCCGCCGATGAGCAGCAGTCGTGACACGGTCACGCCGGTCCCCTCGACCGCGGCGAGCCCGTCGGCCAGGGCACAGAGCATGCCCTCCACCGCGGCGCGCGCCAGGTGCGGTCGGTCGGTCGTGCCCGGGGTCATCCCGAGCAGTGACGCGGTCGCGTCCGGCCGGTTGGGCGTGCGCTCGCCGACGAAGTACGGCACCAGCACGAGGCCGTCGGCCCCGGCCGGCGCCTGCAGCGCCAGCTCACCGAGCGCGTCGTGGTCCACGCCGAGCAGGCCGCCGATCACCTCGAGCACGCGGGCTGCGTTGAGCGTCGTGACGATCGGGAGGCGCGACCCGGTCCCGTCGGCGAAGCCCGCCACGGTCCCGCTCGGGTCCAGGACCTCGGTCGCGGTGACGCCGAAGACGGTCCCGCTGGTCCCCAGGGACACCGCGATGTCCCCGGGAGCGAGTCCGAGTCCGAGCGCCGCACCGGCGTTGTCGCCGAGTCCGGCGGCCACGACCAGTCCGGACGGTGCGACCGCGCCGTTCGGCAGCGTGACGTCGACGTCGAGCGTCCCCATCGCCTCGTCGTGGGCGACCACGCGCGGCACGACGACCGTGTCCGCGGTCGGCTCGGAGCCGGCGACGCGCATCGGGCGACCGAGCGCGAGTTCGAACAGCTCCGGGTCGTACTCCCGGCGCACCGGGTCCCAGTAGGCCGTGCCGCTGGCGTCCGAGGCGTCGGTGGCGAGTGCGTCGAGGTCGGGGCCGAGCGGACTCTCGTCGGCCGGGCCGTACCCGCGCAGCCGCCACGACAACCAGTCGTGGGGGAGCGCGACGGCTGCGACGCGGCCGGCGTTGTCCGGCTCGGCGTCGCGGAGCCACCGCAGCTTGGTACCGGTGAACGATGCCACCGGGACCAGTCCCGTCCGGGCGACCCAGGCCTCCCGTCCGATCTCCTCGACCATCTGCGCGGCCGCATCCGCACTGCGCACGTCGTTCCAGAGCAGGGCGTCGCGGACCACGTGACCGTCGGCGTCGAGCGCGACCATGCCGTGCTGCTGCCCGGCGATCGCGACGGCGCCGACGTCGGTGAGCCCGCCGGCGTCCGCGACCGCGGTGCCGAGGGCGTCCCACCAGTGGCGGGGATCGACGGACGTGCCGTCCGGGTGGGCGGCACGTCCCTCACGGACGACGGCACCCGTCGCCGCGTCGCGGATCGTGACCTTGCAGGACTGGGTCGACGAGTCGACGCCGGCGACGAGCTGTGTCATCCCCGCAGCCTGTCAGCGCGCGCCGAGCAGGTGCTCGATGGCGAGCTGCTGCAGTCGGACGAAGCCGAAGCCCTTGCCGCCGAAGTACGCGTCGGCGTCGAAGTCCTCGTAGGCCGAGCGGTCGGACAGGAAGGCGTCGTAAGACTCGCCGTCGTTCAGGGTCGGCGTGCTGAGCTCGCCGACCTTGGAGGCCTCGAGCGCGGCCTGCACCTCGGGGTCGGCGCGGAAGGCCTGCGCGCGCTCCTTGAGGAGCAGGTACATGCGCATGTTCGCGGCCGCCGAGTCCCAGACGCCCGTGATGTCCTCGGTGCGGCTCGGCTTGTAGTCGAAGTGGCGCGGGCCGTCGTAGGCCTGGCCACCCTGCGGCGAACCGTGCTCGAGCAGGTCGACGAGCGAGAACGCGTTCTGCAGGTCGCCGTGGCCGAACACCAGGTCCTGGTCGTACTTGATGCCGCGCTGACCGTTGAGGTCGATGTGGAAGAGCTTGCCCTGGTAGAGCGCCTGGGCGATGCCGGCCGTGAAGTTCAGGCCCGCCATCTGCTCGTGGCCGACCTCGGGGTTGATGCCGAACAGCTCGGGGCGCTCGAGGGTCTCGGTGAAGGCGATCGCGTGGCCGAGGGTCGGCAGCAGGATGTCGCCGCGGGGCTCGTTCGGCTTCGGCTCGATGGCGAAGCGGATGCCGTAGCCCTTGTCGGTGACGTAGTCGGCGAGCAGGTTGACGGCCTCGCGGTAGCGCTCGAGTGCGGCCTGCACGTCCTTCGCGCTGTCGTACTCGGAGCCTTCGCGGCCGCCCCACATCACGAACGTCGACGCACCGAGCTCGGCGGCGAGGTCGATGTTGCGCAGGACCTTGCGGAGTGCGAAGCGGCGGACCTGCCGGTCGTTCGAGGTGAAGCCGCCGTCCTTGAACACGGGTGCGGAGAACAGGTTCGTCGTCACCATCGGCACGATGAGGCCGGTGGAGTCGAGCGCACCCTTGAGGCGGTCGATCTGCGTCTGCCGCTCGGCGTCGGTCGAGCCGAACGCGAACAGGTCGTCGTCGTGGAAGGTCAGGCCGTAGGCGCCGAGCTCGTCGAGCTTCTCGACCGCCTCGACCACGTCGAGGGCCGGACGGGTCGGCCCGCCGAAGGGGTCGGAGCCGTTGTAGCCGATGGTCCAGAGACCGAAGGAGAACTTGTCTGCACGGGTGGGCGTCGTTGCCATGGTGGTCACCGTTCGTCGTCGAAACAAAATGTTGCCGCGCCCAACATAAGCGGTAGTGTTGGCTGTGGCAAGGACGTGATCGCAAAGGAGCGAGCGGATGGCAAGTGTTTCGACGGCGCAGCAACGACTGCGGATCGCCATGGTGGGACACGGCTTCATGGGAGCCGCGCACTCACAGGCGTGGCGGACCGCCCCCAGGTTCTTCGACCTCGGGGTCGAGCCCGAGATGGCGGTGATCGTCGGGCGCGACCCGGAACGCACCGAGGCCGCTCGCGTGCAGTACGGCTGGCAGGCTGCGTCGACCGACTGGCGCGCCGTCGTGGCCGACCCGGACATCGACGTCGTCGACATCGTGTCGCCCGGTTCGTCGCACGTCGAGATCGCGATCGCCGCGCTCGAGGCCGGCAAGCACGTCCTGTGCGAGAAGCCGCTCGCCAACACCGTCGAACAGGCCGAGGCGATGACCGCCGCTGCCGCAGCCGCCCGGGCGCACGGGGTCCGCGCCATGGTCGGGTTCAGCTACCGCCGGGTGCCGGCCATCGCCTTCGCCCGACAGCTCGTGCAGGACGGCCGGATCGGCACCGTGCGCCAGGTCCGCGCGCTCTACCTGCAGGACTGGCTCGCCGACGAGGACGGCCCGATGACGTGGCGCCTCGACAAGGAGCTCGCCGGTTCCGGTGCGCTCGGCGACATCGGCGCGCACGCGATCGACCTCGTCGAGCACGTCACCGGCGCCGAGCTCACCCGGGTGTCGGGTCTGCTCGAGACCTTCGTGACCGAGCGCCCCCTGCTCGCCGACGGCGTCGGACTCTCCGGCACGGCGTCGAGCGAGCGCGGGCAGGTCACCGTCGACGACGCCGCGTTCTTCACCGCCCGACTCGGCGGCGGTGCGGCCGACGGCGCGATCGGCACGTTCGAGGCCACGCGCTACGCCACCGGCCGGAAGAACGGCCTGACGCTCGAGATCAGCGGGTCCGAAGGCGCGATCCAGTTCGACCTCGAGTCCATGAACGAACTGCGGCTGTACGAGTCATCGGCACCCGCGGGAGAGCAGGGCTTCCGCCGCATCCTGGTCACCGAACCCGAGCACCCCTACATGGCGGCATGGTGGCCGACCGGACACCTCATCGGGTACGAGCACACCTTCAGCCACCAGGTGAAGGACTTCGTCGAAGCGATCGTGGCCGGCACCGACCCGTCGCCCTCGTTCGAGGACGGCCTGCACGTGCAGCGCGTGCTCGACGCCGTCGAACGCAGCGCCGCCGACGGCAGCAGCTGGACGGTGACCGCGTGACCGCCGCCGACGGCACACGCCAGGCGCTCGTCGTCCGCGGGGGCTGGGACGGCCACCAGCCCGTCGAGACCACCGACCTGTTCGTCCCGTTCCTGCGCGACAACGGGTTCGCGGTCCGGGTGTCGGACTCGACGGCCGTCTACGCCGACGCGTCCGTCATGGCCGAGGTCGACCTGATCGTGCAGGTCGTCACCATGTCGACCATCGCCGACGACGAGTTCGCCGGGCTGCAGCGCGCGGTACTGGACGGCGCCGGACTGGCTGGCTGGCACGGCGGGATCGCGGACGCGTTCCGGAACACCGCCGACTACCTGCACATGGTCGGCGGCCAGTTCGCCCACCACGCCGGCAAGCACCCCGACGAGCGCGTCGGGGAGCAGTCCGACAACTACATCCCGTACACGGTGCACCTCACCGACCTCGGACGATCGCACCCGATCACGCAGGGCATCGAGGACTTCGACCTCGTCACCGAGCAGTACTGGGTGCTGTCCGACGAGTACAACGACGTCCTCGCGACCACCACGCAGGAAGCGCGCGACTTCGACGCCTGGAACCGACCGGTCACCGCCCCGGCGATCTGGACACGGCAGTGGGGCGAGGGCCGCGTGTTCGTCTCCGCACCCGGGCACCGCCTCGAGGTCGTCGAGTCGCAGCCACTCCGCACCATCATCGAGAGGGGCCTCCTGTGGGCAGCACGATGAACGAACCCGTCCTCCGCGTCGGGGTGGTGGGCGTCGGCGTGATCAGCCAGCAGTACTTCGAACACTTCCCGGCCCTGCCCGGCCTGTCGCTCGTCGCGGTCGCCGACCTCGACGTCGACCGGGCGCAGGCGGTCGGCGCCGCGCAGGGCGTGCGCGGCACGAGCGTCGACGAGCTGCTCGCGGCCGACGACGTCGACGTGGTGCTCAACCTGACGATCCCCGCCGCCCACGCCGACGTCGCGACCCGGGCGCTCGCCGCGGGCAAGCACGTCTACGGCGAGAAGCCCCTGGCGATGTCCACGGCCGAGGCCGAACCGGTGCTCGAGGCCGCCCGAGCCGCGGGCCTGCGGGTCGGCAGCGCCCCGGACACCGTGCTCGGCACCGGCATCCAGACCGCGCGGGCCGCCCTCGACGACGGCCTGATCGGCACCCCGGTCGGCGCGGCCGTCGCCTGGAGCGCCCCCGGCCACGAGCTCTGGCACCCGGCACCCGCGTTCTACTACCAGCCCGGTGGTGGCCCGCTGCTCGACATGGGCCCCTACTACCTGACCAGCCTCGTCACGTTCTTCGGATCGGTCGTCCGGGTGAGCGGCAGTGCCACCCGCTCCACCCGCGAGCGGACCGTCGCGACCGGACCGAACGCCGGCACGTCGATCCCGGTCGACATCGACACCCACGTGGTCGCGATCCTCGAACACGAGAACGGCGTCGTCTCGACCGTCACCGTCTCGTTCGAGGTCTGGGCCACCCGAGCACCGCTCTTCGAGGTGTACGGCACGGCCGGCACCCTCGGTGTGCCGGACCCGAACCGGTTCTCGGACCCGGTGTCGATCGCGACGGCGGACGACCGCGAGTGGCGCGAGCTGCCGGTCTCCGCCGGGTACGCCGACGCCGGTCGCGGCTACGGGCTCGCCGACCTGGCGCACGCGATCACCACGGACCGTCCGCACCGGGCCTCCGGCGACCTCGCGTTCCACGTGCTCGAGGTCATGGAGGCCGTCTCGGCCGCGGCCCGCGACCACGCGGTCGTCGACGTGCACTCGCGCGTCGACCGCCCCGCCACCGTCCCCGCCGGGTCCGCACCCGGGTCGTGGTGACGCACCTCGACCACAGCACGCACCTCGAACACAGCACGGACCCCGACCACCGCACGGAAGGACGACGACGATGACGACGACGGCCGCGAGCGACCAGGCGGAGCCGACCCGGGCCTCCAGGCCGGTCACGCTGTTCACCGGACAGTGGGCCGACCTGCCCTTCGAGGAGGTCGCCCGGCTCGCCGGCGACTGGGGGTACGACGGACTCGAGATCGCCTGCTGGGGCGACCACCTGGACGTCCGGCGCGCCGCGACGGACCCGGCGTACGTCGCCGAGCGGCAGGCGATCCTGGAACGCAACGGGCTGCGGGTCTGGACCATCGCGAACCACCTGGTCGGCCAGGCCGTGTGCGACGACCCCATCGACCAGCGGCACGAGGACATCCTGCCGCCGCACGTCTGGGGCGACGGCGAGGCCGAAGGTGTCCGACAGCGTGCCGCCGAGGAGCTCCAGTGGACCGCACGCGCCGCAGCGGCACTCGGGGTCGACACCGTCACCGGGTTCTCCGGGTCGTCGATCTGGAAGACCGTCGCGGGCTTCCCGCCGGTCCCGCCGAGCATGATCGACGCCGGATACCAGGACTTCCACGACCGGTGGTTGCCGATCATCGACGTGTTCGAGGAGGTCGGGGTCCGCTTCGCGCTCGAGGTGCACCCGTCCGAGATCGCCTACGACTACTGGACCGCCAAGCGCACGCTCGAGCTCTTCGCGGACCGGCCGGCGTTCGGGTTCAACTTCGACCCCTCCCACTTCGTCTGGCAGGACCTCGACCCCGCCGCGTTCCTGCTCGACTTCGCCGACCGGGTGTACCACGTGCACTGCAAGGAGTCGGTGAAGCAGCTCGACGGGCGCAACGGCCGGCTCGGCTCGCACCTGCCGTGGGGCGACCCGCGCCGCGGCTGGGACTTCGTGACCGCCGGACACGGTGACGTGCCGTGGGAGCGGGTGTTCCGCGTGCTGAACCACATCGGGTACACCGGCCCGACCAGTGTCGAGTGGGAGGACGCCGGCATGGACCGACTCGTCGGAGGACCCGAGGCGCTGGCGTTCGTGCGGCAGCTCGGCACGATCGCGCCGCCGGAGGCCTCGTTCGACGCCGCGTTCTCGCAGTCGCGGTGACCGGCGGTTCCGGGCGTACCTGCCGGATCCGGGCGTACCTGGTCGTTCGTTTCGACAAGGTGTGCCCGATCCCGCTTCCCATCGCGGGCGTTCTGGGAAGGACCGAACACGCGAGGATGGGCCAGCACACACGGAGCACGACCGAGAGGACCCGATGGCTCGCCTGACAGCGGCACCCGTCGTCGCGCAGACCCCGACACGCGGCAACGCTGCGCGCGTCCTCCGCCTGGTGCACGAGGACGGTCCCATCACCCGCGCCGAGATCACCCGACGCACCGGACTCAACCGGTCGACCACGCTCACGCTCGTCGGTGAACTGGTGGAGCGCGGACTCGTGCACGAGGACGTCCCTGCAACGGGAGGCACGACCGGCGGCACGGGAGGCACGACGAGCGGCGCGACCGCAGGCGTCGGCCGTCCGAGCCCCGTCGTTCGTGCTGCCGCCGAGGTGGTCGCCGTCGCCGTCACGGTCGAGGTGGACGCCGTCACCGTCGCGTTGGTCGGGCTCGACGGCAGCGTGCGCGACCGTGCGGTGGCGTCGAGTCGCTCGGCCCCGACCGCTGCCCAGGCAGTCGAGACCATCGCCGGACTCCTGGACGAGCTGGTCGCCGGGGACGCCGCACCCGCCCGGATCGCCGGCATCGGCGTCGCCGTGCCCGGGACCGTGCGGGTCGAGGACGGCGTGGTCCGCTCCGCGCCCCACCTGGGCTGGCACGACGAACCGATCGCCCGTCCCCTCGCCGAGCGCACCGGCCTGCCGGTCCGTGCGACGAACGACGCGAACTCCGGTGCCTGGGCGGAGCGCCTGTACGGCAGCGGCCGCGGAGTCGACGACCTGATCTACCTCAACGGCGGCGCGAGCGGTATCGGCGGCGGTGTCATCAGCGCCGCCCGGCCCCTCAGCGGCGCGGACGGCTACGCCGGCGAGCTCGGCCACACGTTCGTCGCGGCGAACGGTGTCCGCTGCCACTGCGGGGCCGTCGGGTGCCTCGAGACCGAGGCCTCGCGCGACGCCCTCGTCGCGGCGGCCGGTGTCGCCCCGGACGACCCGTCCGCGCTCGCCGCGGTGCTCGCGCAACGCCGACCCGAGGTCGAGCGGGTGGTCGACCGCCAGGTGACGGCGCTCGCCACCGCGCTCCGCAACGCGATCCACACCGTCAACCCCGAGGTGGTCGTCCTCGGCGGGTTCCTCGGGGTGCTGCTCGAGCACGTCGGCGACCGCATCGAGGTCGAGGTCCGCGCCCAGTCGATGGCCGCCGTGACCGAACGGCTGCGGATCGCTCCGGCGGCGCTCGGTGCCGACGTGCTGCTCCGCGGTGCCGCCGAACTCGGGTTCCGTGACCTGCTGCGCGACCCGACGGCAGCCCGGCTCGTCCCGAGGCCAGCTCCAGCCGACTCCACGACCACCCACACGCCCGACCGCTCCACCACCCACACGCCCGACCGCTCCACCACCCCCACGTCCGACCGCGACGCCGCGGCCGAGGAAGCGAGAACCCCATGACCTCCATCCAGCGCCAGCGCACCAGCGTGCTGCTCGGGACCCAGGACCTGACCGTCGAGGACCGCCCCGTGCCCGAGGTCGAACCGGGCGACGTGCTCGTCCGGGTCGCCGCCGTCGGGGTGTGCGGCTCCGACGTGCACTACTACCGCCACGGCCGCATCGGGGACTTCGTCGTCGAGGAGCCCCTCGTCCTCGGCCACGAGCTGTCCGGCACGATCACCGCCGTCGGGGCGGGCGTCGACCCCGCCCGCGTCGGGGAGCGCGTCGCCGTCGAACCGCAGCGCCCGTGCCACCGCTGTGCGCAGTGCCTGGCCGGCCGCTACAACCTCTGCCCGCACATGCGCTTCTACGCGACCCCGCCGGTCGACGGCGCCTTCGCCGAGTTCGTCACGATCGAGGCCGAGTTCGCCCACGTGCTGCCCGACTCCGTCTCGTTCGAGGCCGGTGCCCTGCTCGAACCGCTGTCCGTCGGGATCGCCGCGGTCCGCAAGGCCGGCATCGTCCCCGGCTCCTCGGTGCTCATCGCCGGTGCCGGTCCGATCGGGATCATCTGCGCCCAGGCGGCGCGGGCCTTCGGCGCCACCCGGATCGTCATCAGTGACCTGGTCCCCGAGCGCCGGGAGCGTGCGTTGCAGTACGGCGCCACCGAGGTCGTCGACCCGACCGTGGTGTCCGTCGCCTCGGACATCGCACCGGTCGACGCGTTCATCGACGCCAGTGGTGCTCCCCGAGCCGTCTCCGACGGCATCAAGGCCGTCGGACCGGCCGGCGCCGCAGTGCTCGTCGGGCTCGGCAACTCCGAGATGACCCTGCCCGTCGAGCACATCCAGAACCTCGAGGTCACGGTCACCGGGATCTTCCGCTACACCGGCACGTGGCCCGTCGCGATCGGCCTGGTCGCCTCTGGACAGATCGACCTCGACTCGCTCGTGACGGGTCGGTTCGGCCTCGACGAGGTCCGCGAGGCACTCGAGAGCGACACCGACCCGGAGTCCCTCAAGTCGGTCGTCTACCCCGGCGGCGTGCCCGCCTGAGCCGGCGTGCGCGACGCGCGCCGGGTGCTGGACACCGCACAGGGCGGACGGGAGGCCCGTGGCCAGGCCGCCACGCGCCTCCCGACCGCCACGTGACCCGGAACGGGGCCACCGGTGCGTCACCGGGACGCGCTACGGTTCGCGCATGACCGCTTCACCGGCCGCCGTCGTGCCGCAGCGCACCGACCGGCGCGCGCTCGTGTCCTGGGCGCTGTGGGACTGGGGGTCCGCGGCGTTCAACGCCGTCGTCACCACGTTCGTGTTCAGCACGTACCTGGCCAGCCGGGCGTTCGTCGACCCGGCGAAGGTGGCCGACACGTCCGCCGCGGGCACGGCGTTGGTGGAACGCGAACTCGCCCACAACGCCGCGGTGGTCTCCACGGCCCTGACGATCGCCGGCATCGTCGTCGCGCTCGTGGCCCCGGCGATCGGGCGCCTCGCTGACTCGTCCGGGCACCGCCGCCGGTCCGTGCTCATCGCCACGATCGGCATCGTGCTGTCCATCGGCGGCATGGTCTTCGTCGCACCGAGCCAGCCGTACCTGGTGCTCGGGGCGGCGCTGCTCGGCATCGGCACGGTCGCGTACGAGATCGCGAGCGTGGGCTACAACGCCATGATCGGGCAGGTCGCGTCAGGGGAGCGCACCGGACGGGTGTCCGCGATCGGGTGGGCCGCCGGGTACTTCGGCGGCATCGTGCTGCTCGTACTGCTGCTCGTGCTCTGCATCCAGGACTTCCGCGGCGACGGCGTCGTCGGCGGACTCCTGCAGCTGCCGGCCACCGTCGCGACCGGGCAGTGGGACGTCCGCGTCGCCATCGGCATCGCCGCCGTGTGGCTCGCGGTCAGCTCGATCCCGCTCTTCGTCGTCGTGCCCGAGGCCGCGCCCGACCACCGGCACACCGGCGGCGTGTTCGGTGCCTACCGCGACCTGGGTCGGGACATCGCCCGGCTCTGGCGCGAACGGCGGAACGTACTCGCGTTCCTGGTCGCCAGCGCGGTGTTCCGCGACGGCGTCGGCGCGGTGTTCACCTTCGGCGGGATCATCGCGGCGCAGGTGTTCGGGTTCAGCGCCTCGCAGGTCATCCTGTTCGCCATCGCCGCGAACGTCGTCGCCGGCGTCGCCACCTTCGTGTCCGGACGGCTCGACGACCGCTTCGGCTCGCGCGCGCTCATCATGGTGTCGCTGATCGGCCTCGCTGCCTGCGGGCTCGGCGTCCTGGCGGTCGGCAGTCGGACGGAGTGGTTCTGGGTGCTGGGGCTGACCCTGGCGTTGTTCGTCGGACCGGTGCAGTCGTCGTCGCGGGCGTACCTGGCGCGGCTGGCGACCCCCGGCCGCGAGGGCGAGCTCTTCGGCCTCTACGCCACCACCGGCCGGGCGGCGTCGTTCCTGGCGCCGGCGCTGTTCGGTGTCGCAGTGACGGTCGGCGGCTCGACGCGCTTCGGGATCCTCGGGATCGTGGTGGTGCTCGTCGTGGGGCTGGTGCTCATGGCGTTCGTGAAGGCCGAGCCGCGGGTGCTGCGCGCGTAGGTGTTCGGGTGTAGCTGGTCGTTTCGGGCGTAGCTGGTCGTTTGTTCCGGCCAGGTACGCCCGATCCCGCTTTCCATCCCGAGGTCGATGGGAAGGAACGTCACCGGTGCGGTTGTGCGCACGGTTCTGCACAGGGCCGCGGTTCCACCGGACTCCGCGGCGCGGGTGCGCCAGGATGGACCCATGACCGACCAGCGCATCGCCGTCGTCGTCCTCGCCGCCGGGCAGGGCACGCGCATGAAGTCGTCCACCCCCAAGGTGCTGCACCGGCTCGCCGGGCTGCCGCTCATCGCGCACGTCCTGCGGACGGCGTCGTCCCTGGGGCCGGAGCACGTGGCCGTGGTCGTGCGGCACGAGCGTGACCTGGTCGCAGCGGAGATCACCGAGCGCGCGCCCGACGCCATCATCGTCGACCAGGACGACGTCCCCGGCACCGGCCGTGCGGTCGAGGTCGCGGTCCAGGCGCTCCCCACCGACTTCGACGGTGCCGTCGTGGTGCTCTCCGGCGACGTCCCGTTGCTCGACGCGGCGTCGCTCCGCCTGCTCGTCGACGCCCACGCCGGAGGGGGAAACGGTGCGACCTTCGTCAGTGCGATCGCCCCGGACCCGACCGGCCTCGGACGGATCGTGCGGGGTGCTGACGGCGCGTTCGTCGGGGTCGTCGAGCACAAGGACGCGACCGCCGAACAGCTGGCCATCGTCGAGGCGAACGCGGGCATCTACGCGTTCGACGTGACGCGTCTCCGGGCGGTCCTGCCGTCGCTCACCACGGCGAACGCGCAGGGCGAGAAGTACATCACCGACGCCCCCGCGCTGATCAGTGCGCGAGGCGGGCGCATCGACGTGGTCACCCTGACGGACCCGTGGCTCGTCGCCGGCATCAACGACCGCGCGCAGCTGTCCGACGCCGCCCGCGAGCTCAACGCCCGCATCGTCCGCCGACACCAGCTCGCCGGCGTCACCGTGCAGGACCCGGCCACCACCTGGATCGACCTCGACGTCTCGATCGAAGCGGATGCCGAGGTCCTGCCCGGCACCCAGCTCCTCGGCGCGACCGCCATCGCCGCCGGTGCCGTCGTCGGGCCGGACACCACCTTGCGCGACACCGAGGTGGGCGCCGGCGCGACGGTGAACCGGGTCGACGCCACCCTCGCGGTCATCGGTGACGGTGCCTCGGTGGGGCCGTTCGCGTACCTGCGTCCGGGCACGATCCTGGGCGACCATGGCAAGATCGGCACCTTCGTCGAGACGAAGAACGCGAAGATCGGGCGCGGCAGCAAGGTCCCGCACCTGTCGTACATCGGCGACGCCGAGGTGGGCGAGGACTCGAACATCGGTGCGAACACGATCACCGCGAACTACGACGGCGTGCACAAGCACCGCACCGAGGTCGGCTCGCACGTTCGTACAGGCTCGCACAACGTGTTCGTCGCCCCGGTTAGGATTGGTGACGGTGCGTACACGGGTGCCGGAACGACGGTCCGCAAGGACGTCCCGGCCGGATCGCTCGCGATCAGCTACGCCCCACAGCGCAACACCGACGGATGGGTCGAGGAACACCGACCCGGCACACCGGCGGCCGAGGCTGCTCGGCACGCGAACGGCGAATAGATCCTGGCGACCACCGGTCGTCGACATCGACCCCACACGGGTCAGGGAGTGAGCACCGCACTTGTCCGGAATCAAGACAACCGGCCAGAAACGACTCGTCCTCGTCTCGGGGCGAGCACACCCGGCGCTCTCCGCCGAGATCGCAGAGGAACTCGGTGTCGACCTGGTCCCCACCGATGCCCGGACCTTCGCGAACGGTGAGCTGTACGTCCGGTTCGACGAGTCGGTCCGCGGGTGCGACGCGTTCGTCATCCAGTCGCACACGGCGCCGATCAACGAGTGGCTCATGGAGCAGCTCATCATCGTCGACGCGCTGAAGCGTGCCTCGGCCAAGCGCATCACCGTCGTCGCGCCGTTCTACCCGTACGCCCGTCAGGACAAGAAGGGCCGCGGCCGCGAGCCGATCTCGGCCCGCCTGGTCGCCGACCTGTTCAAGGCCGCGGGCGCGCACCGCATCATGAGCGTCGACCTGCACGCCGCCCAGATCCAGGGCTTCTTCGACGGCCCGGTCGACCACCTCTTCGCCATGCCGGTGCTGCTCGAGCACTTCCGCGAGATCCTCGACCCGTCGATGCTGACGGTCGTGTCGCCCGACATGGGGCGCGTCCGCGTCGCCGACATCTGGTCCGAGAAGCTCGGCGCACCCCTCGCCATCATCCACAAGCGTCGCGACCCGCTGGTCCCGAACCAGGTCACGGTCCACGAGATCGTCGGCGATGTCTCGGGCCGCTGGTGCCTGCTCGTCGACGACCTGATCGACACCGGGCGCACGATCGCGAAGGCAGCTGAGGCGTTGAAGGCTGCCGGTGCGATCGGCGTCGTCGTCGCCGCGACCCACGCCGTGTTCTCCGACCCGGCCACCGAGCTGCTGCAGAGCGAGTTCATCGACCGTGTCGTCGTCACCGACACCCTGCCGGTGCCCGTCGAGAAGCGCTGGGACCGTCTCGAGATCCTGCCGATCGCCCCGCTCCTTGCCCGCGCCATCCACGAGGTCTTCGACGACGGGTCCGTCACGTCGATGTTCGACGGCGCAGCGTAGCGGAGCCGTCGAACCATGGGCACAGCCGGCGGCGCGTCACCGTCTCGTCGACGTGACGTGTCTGCGGACCGTTGGTGACCCATCCCGCGCGTGACGCCCTCGCGGCCCGGCTCCGGGCCGCGGGGAGTGTCTTCGCCGAGGACGAAGCCGACCTGCTGCTCGAAGCAGGCGACGGTGAACCCGTCCGGCTGCGTTCCCTGGTCCAGCGTCGCCTCGCCGGTGAGCCGCTCGAGTACGTCCTCGGCTGGGCCGCCTTCGACGGACACCGCATCCGGGTGACCCCTGGGGTGTTCGTCCCCCGTGCCCGGACGACCGTCGTCGTCGAGCAGGCTGCCCGTCGGTTGCAGCGCTACGACCGCGTGGTCGACCTGTGCTGCGGCGCCGGTGCGATCTCGGTGGCGTTGTTCGGCCGGGTCGGCGCGCTCGACCTCGTGGCCACGGACGTCGACCCGGATGCCGTCGACGTCGCGGCCGAGAACATCGGCGACCGTGGGATCGTCGTCGCCGGCGACCTGTTCGCGCCGCTGCCGGACCGGTTCCGCGGCGCCGTCGACGTCATCGCGGTGAACGCCCCCTACGTCCCGACGGCGTCGATCGCGATGATGCCGGTCGAAGCGCGCGAGCACGAGCACCGTGTGGCCCTCGACGGTGGCGCGGACGGCCTCGACCTGCACCGGCGGATCGCCGCGGGAGCGGGGGAGTGGCTGTGCCCCGGTGGTTCGGTCGTGATCGAGGTGTCGGTGGCGCAGGCAGATGCGTCGGTCGCGGCGTTCGTGTCCGCCGGGTTCACGGCCGTGGTCGAGCAGGACGACGAGGTCGACGGCACCTGCGTCGTCGCGACGCTCCCCGTCTGACCCGACGAGTCTGACCCGACGAGTCTGACCCGACGACCCGACCCGCACGAGTTCGACCCGCACGGGCTCGACCCGCGCGAGTTCGGCCGGCGCCTGGTTCGCCGACCGGTCGCGACACGCCGCTCAGGTCCGCCGAGGTCGCACAGACGGCCGTTCGAACGCTCGACATGCCGAGATCTCGGAACCTCGACGACCAGCGGACGGCGTGCCGCACGGCCCCACCCGACGCCCCCGACCCCGCCCCCGAACCGCTCCGGCCAGCGCTACTTCGCGTCGACCGTCACCGATGCCCAGCCTGAAGCCCCGTTCGGCGCGGGCGGCCGCTCGACGCTCGTCTGTACCTCGCCGTCGGCGCTCACGGCACGGACCTCGATCCGGTGCGACCCCGCGGTCGGCGTCCACCGCAGCACCCACTGGCGCCAGGTGTCCGCGGACACCGACTCGGCGAGTTCTGCCTGCTGCCACGCACCCGAGCCGACCCGGACCTGCACGGCCTTCACCCCGGTGTGCGGCTGCCAGGCGACCCCGGCGATGGCGACCTGCTCACCGACGGTCACGGTCGTCCCGTTCCGCGGGGTGTCGATGCGCGACTCGAGCTTCACGGGCCCGCGTTCCGACCATCCGCGCGGCGTCCAGTAGCCCTGCGCATTGGCGAAGCGCGTGACCTCCATCTCGGTCACCCACTTCGTCGCCGACACGTACCCGAACAGCCCGGGCACGACCATCCGTGCCGGGAACCCGTGCTCGGTCGGCAGCGGTTCGCCGTTCATGCCGATGGCGAGCAGCGCGTCGGTGCCCTCGTCCTGCAGGACGTCCAACGGCGTCCCGGCGGTGAACCCGTCGATGCTGCGGGACAGCACCATGTCGGCGTCCCCGGTCGGCTTCGCGCGGGCCAGCAGCTCCCGGATCGGGTACCCGAGCCAGAGCGCGTTGCCGATCAGGTCGCCGCCGACCTCGTTGGACACGCAGCTCAGGGTGGCCATGTGCTCTTCCAGCGGCAGGGCCAGCAGCTCGTCCCACGTCAGCGTGATCTCGTTCTCGACGGCGCCGTGGACGCGCAGGCTCCAGTCACCCGGATCGATGGAGGGGACGCGCAGCGCGGTGTCGATCCGGTAGAAGTCGGCGTTCGGTGTGACGTACGGCGTGATCCCGTCGACGTCGAGCGAGGCGCCGCCCGGCACGGCCGGTGCGGGCGTCGCCGCCGCGGGCAGGCGCACGGCTCGTCGGGCAGCGGCGACCGCCTGCATCGCGGACGACCCCACCCGGGAGGCCGTGCCCACCGCGACCGCGACCGCTGCGGTCGCGGCACCCCAGACCAGGAACGCGCGGCGCTCGGTCGAGGCAGGTCGCGGTGACGCCGACGGGACGGCCGCTGCGGCCTCCCAGCGCCGGAGCCGACGGAGCAGCAGTCGCAGGGTGATCACGGCGGCTGCCACGCCGAACACGGTGGGAGCGCCGTCGAACGTGCCGCTGCCGGAACGGGTGCTCACCGCGATGAGCGCGAGCACGCCGCCGACGGCGAAGACCAGTGCCCCGAAGGGCGGCCGAGCGCGCTCGAGGACCCCGGCCCCGGCGCTGATCGCGGCGACGATGACGGTCATGAGCGCGAACAGTGCGACCTTGTCGCCGGTGCCGAACAGGGCGACCATCAGGTTCTTGGCCCCGGCCGGTGCGAGGTCGATCACGGCGGACCCGACGGCCACCAACGGGCTGCCGGCACCACCGAGGAGCAGCGCCCCGAACTCGGCGATCCCGAGGAAGGCGGCGGCGGCCACGAGACCGACGGCCGCAGCGAGGACCACGGGCCGACGGAGCGGCGCTCCGTCAGGGCGTTCGTCCGTCGATGGGTCGTCCGGCGTCGGGACGTCCGTGGTGCGTTCGGTGGTCACCGCCCGAGCGTAGGTCGCCTGGCCGCTCGTCGGCTGTGCGTGCGGTTCCCCGGGCGTTCACCGACCCCGGCCAGCACCTGCCGATCGGGCCGTGCGAGGATCGGGGTGTGCCGAGGCGTCCAGATCCAGTTCCGCGCCCCGGCCGCGCCCGCCGATCCGACCGCACGCCGATGTCGGCCGCGCAGCGCCTGTCCACGTTGCGGTGGGTGATCGTGGGCATCTGGGCGGCGCTCCTCACCGCACGGATCATCGTCGTCGCGACGGCGCCCGACGTGGACCTGTCCTGGTTCGGGATCGTCGAGTTCGGTGCGATCGCGCTGGGCGTCACGGTCATCGTGGTCGCGGTCTTCCGTGCCGCTGCGGTACGTCGCCGGCACGCTGACGAGGCCCTCGCGCTCGCCATCCGCCGCATCGACCCCACGGTCTGGCTCGTGCCGGCGGCTCCGACGACCGAACTGCGCGACGCGATCGCCGAGGTCCGGCCGGAGGTGAGCCTCGGTGCCCGTGTGACGTGGGCGTTCGGGGCGACCGAGGCCTCCCTGTGGGAACTCGACGACCGCAAGGCCACACGGTTGCTCGTGGTCCGGTGGAGCCGGGTGGTGCACGTCGGGATCGAGGACGTCCACGGCGACGGTGACCGCGCCGATGCCCGTCGGGCGTGCGCGGTCGCGATCCACTACGTCCGGCCGGACGACACCCCGGCGGTCGCGACCTTCTTCGTGCGGACGGCTCCCGGGTCCCGTCGGCTGCTCGGCCGCGGGCAGCGGCTGGACCGGCTCGTCGCCGACCTCGCGCGCGAGCGCATCGTCGCCTGAACCGAGCGCATCGTCGTGACCGAGCGCACTGCTGTCGGACGTGGGAAGGGCCCCGCCGATCGGCAGGGCCCTTCGAGGGTGCGGTCGTGCCGCGGTCTAGTGGGTGGACGGTTCCTGGTCGACCTCGCGGCGGTCGTCGTCGGACCACAGCGTGTGGAAGGTGCCGTCCTTGTCGATGCGCTGGTAGGTGTGCGCGCCGAAGAAGTCGCGCTGCCCCTGGATGAGCGAGGCGGGCAGCCGCTCGGAGGCGAGCGAGTCGAAGTAGGACAGCGCCGACGAGAAGCCCGGCGCGGGGATCCCCGACGCGGCGGCGATCCCGACGATGCGGCGCCAGGCGGCTTCACCCTCCTGTACGGCGTTCGCGAAGTACGGGTCGACGAGCAGTGACTCGAGCTCCGGGTTCTTGTCGTACGCCTCGACGATGCGGTTGAGGAACTGGGCACGGATGATGCAGCCGCCCCGCCAGATCTTCGCCACGTTGCCGAGGTTGATGTCCCAGCCGTACTCCTTCGCCCCGGCGATGATCAGGTCGAAGCCCTGCGCGTAGGCGACGACCTTCGAGGCGTAGAGCGCCGCGCGGACGTCGTCCTCGAAGCCGTCGGGGACCTCGGCGATGTCGGGCCGGTCCGGGAACGCCTGCTGCACCGCGGCACGTTGCGACGGCTTCGACGACACTGCGCGGGCGAACACCGCTTCGCCGATGCCGGAGACCGGGATGCCGAGTCCGACCGCGTTCTGCACGGTCCACACGCCGGTGCCCTTGGAACCCGCTTCGTCGCGGATGACGTCGACGAGGGGCTTGCCGGAGTCGGCGTCGCGCTGCTTCAGGACCTCGACCGTGATCTCGATGAGGTAGGACTCGAGGTCGCCGCCGTTCCACTCCTGGAACACCTTGACCAGGTCCTCGACGGAGAGCCCGCCGACGCGGCGGAGCAGGTCGTAGGACTCGGCGATGAGCTGCATGTCGGCGTACTCGATGCCGTTGTGCACCATCTTGACGAAGTGGCCGGCGCCGTCGGTGCCGATGTGGGTCACGCAGGGCTCGCCCTCAGCGACCGCCGCGATCGACTTGAGGATGGGGCCCAGGGTCTCCCAGGCTTCCTTCGAGCCGCCGGGCATGATCGACGGCCCCTTGAGCGCGCCCTCTTCACCACCGGAGATGCCCGTGCCGACGAAGTTGAGGCCCTGCTCGCGCAGGTCGTGCTCACGCCGGATCGTGTCGTGGAAGTTGGCGTTGCCGCCGTCGACGATGATGTCGCCTTCCTCGAACTTCTCGGCGAGCTGCGAGATCACGGCGTCGGTGCCCTTGCCGGCCTGCACCATGATGATCGCCGTGCGCGGCTTCGAGAGCGAGGCGACGAAGCCGTCGATGTCCTCGGACGCGATGAAGCCGGCGTCGCCGTGCTCCTTGATGAGTTCTTCGGTGCGGGCGTAGGTGCGGTTGTACACCGCGACCGTGTTGCCCTCACGCGACGCGAGGTTGCGTGCGAGGTTCGACCCCATGACGGCGAGGCCGATGACCCCGATGTTCGCCTGACCAGTGCTGTCTGCCACGTCGTCTCCTTTGTCCGGACGTGACACCAACCTACGGTCGGCGCCCTGGGACCGCACGGGTGTTACGGCAACTGGGGACCACTGTTCACCCCGTCAATACTGTGGAGGGATGACCGACACCGCTGTCCTCCCACCCGTCCTCGTCATGGGCGTCTCCGGTTCCGGCAAGTCCACGATCGGGCAGGCGCTCGCCGACGCGCTCGCCGAGCAGGGCCAACCGACCGTGTTCGTCGACGCCGACGACCTGCACCCGGCCGCGAACAAGGAGAAGATGCGGCAGGGCATCCCCCTCACCGACGACGACCGCTGGCCGTGGCTCGACGCCTGCGCCACGCGGATCGCCGCCGTCGAGGCGTCCGGGAGTCGCTGCGTGATGGCCAACTCGGCCCTCAAACGCGTCTACCGCGATCGGCTCCGGCAGTCGGCTCCGGGCCTCGTCATCGCGTTCCTGGACGGCTCGCACGATCTCATCGCCGAGCGGCAGGCGAACCGGCACCACGAGTACATGCCGTCGTCGCTGCTCGACTCCCAGTTCGCGACGCTCGAACGGCCGCAGGCCGACGAGGCCGCCGTCGACGTCTCCATCGACGGGCCGGTCGACGACACGGTGACGACGATCCTCGCGGCGCTGTCGGTCACTTCCGGCTGAGCCTCACTTCTCCACAGTGAAGTCCTCGCAAGGGATCGTCCACAACCTCTCTCAGACCTTCCCCCGGCGGAGAAGCGACCGCGCAACACTCGGATCATGACAGTGAACAATCCAGTGACAGGTCGCATCAAGCCGCCACGCGTCGACCCCACCATCGAGATCGACGTCGACGCCTCGAGCGAAGGGACGCCGGTCGGTGCTGCTGATCGATGACCGTGGTATCAACTGTGATACCGTCCTGCGCATGGCCATGACCCTTCGACTGGACGATGCCGAGGCGGCTGCGCTCCGAACCCGGGCCGACCTCGAAGCCCGATCGATGCAGGACATCGCGCGGGAAGCGATCCGCGAGTACATCGAGCACCACAGCCGACGTGACCTCATCGACGGGGTCCTCGACCGCGAGTTGCCGAACTTCGCCGAGGCGCTCGAGCGACTCGGACGATGATCCACCTGACGATCGACGAAGCGCTGCACATCGCTCGGCGGACGTTGGGGCCGGACTTCGTCATCCGAGATGCTGGACTCCTCGAGGCCGCGGTGGCCCGACCAGCGACCTCGGTCGGTGGACGCGACGCCTATCCGTCGTTGCTCGAGAAGGCGGCAGCGCTCGTGCACTCCGCGGTTCGGAACCATGCACTCGTCGACGGCAACAAGCGCCTGGGGTTGATGCTGCTGGTGGTGTTCCTCGGGGTCAACGGGCTTCGGTTGCGCGCGACGAACGACGAGGCGTACGAACTGATCATCGCCATCGCCGAGGGGGAGTTGGACGCGGTTGCGGACATCTCCGCGGTGCTGCAATCGCTGGTTGCTGAAGCCTGAACGACGGCTTCAGCGGATGGCACCGCCGGCTGAGGCACCTCACCGCCGCTTCGCGCGGATGGCAGCGTGCGGCCGCTGTCCCTGATCGACCCGGGCCCGGACGTCCACCACGTCGAACCCGTGGTCCTCGAGGACCTCCGCCAGCGCGCCCGTCGGCCACCGGTACGCCGTGACGACCGCGTGGTCGAAGGACTCGATCGAAGGCCCCTCGACGAACCCGACCAGCAGGCCGCCGCCCGGCCGGAGCACCCTGCGGAACTCGGCGAAGACCTCGCCGACGCAGGACGGATCGTGGTGGATCACGGAGTATCAGGCGAGCACCCCGTCGACGCTGCCGTCGTCGAGACCGGTGGACTCGATCGCGCCCAGGCGGAAGTCGACGCCGTCGTGCGCACGTCGTGCGTGCTCGACGAAGGGTGTGACCGCGTCGATGCCGATCACTGCGTGCCCACGATCCGCCAGGTGTGCGGCCCAGTGCCCCGGCCCGCACCCTGCGTCGAGGATGCGAGCACCGGATCCCGACGCCCAGGCCTCGACCTGTGTCCGGTCCTCGTCCTGGACGGCCGACATCGATCCGAGGACCTCCGCGTACTCGCCCGCACGGTCGCCGTACGCAGCGGTCACGTCGAGGTCCATCGTCCGACCGTACCGGCGCCGGTGGCAACGGACGGCAACAGTCGCCGTCGGCACCTCGGACGAGTTGCATGGACCGCATGTCGTCCAGGGGACTCGGCGTCGTGGCCGGGGCAGAACTGACCGAGGTGGTCCGCCGCGCGGGCGCGGACCACGTGGAGCCGACGATCGCCGGCAACCTCGCGGTCCGCGACGGAACGGGGTGGCGGCGGAACGAGGTCTACGCCGGCCAGCGGTTCCCGTCCTTCGCCGTCCTGGTGCCCGGCGACCTCCCGCTGCTGACCACGGAGCTCGGGACGGTCCGGTCGTACTTCGAGTCGGTCCTGCCGATCGTGCGGTCGGTCGCGGAACCGGGCGCGACGATCGTCTTCGGGTCGGGGACCGCTCGGAACGCTCCCGACGGCATGGCGGGCGACGACGCCCTGCGCCGGTTCGGCGAGGTGGTCCGGACCGCACGCGATGTGGCCGCCGCGAACGACCTGCGCATCGTGGTGGAACCCCTGAGCCGCGCGGAGACGAACGTCCTGCACACGGTCGATGCGACGGTGACCTTCCTCGACGGTGCAGCCCTCGGCGGCGTCGGTGTCGTCGCCGACCTGTTCCACATCCGGAACGAGGGCGAGTCGTTCGAGGTCCTGCGGCGCCACGGCGACCGGATCGGACACGTCCACCTCAGCGACCCGGACCGTCGGCCACCCGGCACGGTCGACGACGTCTGGCACGAGTTCCTCGCCGCCGTGCACGACGGCGGGTACCGGGGCGCCGTCTCGCTCGAGTGCCGGTGGGCGCTCGACGCCGAGACCGCCGAAGCCGAGATCCGTTCCGCGCTGGAACGCGTCCGTCGGGCCGGTGCCATGCTCGTGCCATGACCATCGAGGTGCGTCCGGCCACGGTGTTCGACGACGTCCGGACGATGGTCGGCCCGAAGCGTCCGGACGCGAACGTCTGCTGGTGCCTCAGCTACCGCATCCCGTCCGCCGAGAACCAGTCGCTGCGCGGGACGGCTCGTGGCGACCGGGTGCAGGAGCTGCTCGCACAGGACGTCCCGCCTGGGGTCCTCGCCCACGACGGTGACGAGGTCGTGGGGTGGGCGGGTGTGCACCCGCGGGTCGACACCACCTTCGCCCGGAACCGGAGGATCCCGCACCTCGGCGAACCGGACGACGACACCGTGTGGAGTGTGTGGTGTCTGCGCGTCCGGCCGGGGCACCGTGGCGAGGGCATCTCGCACGCCCTGCTCGCCGGGGCCGTGGACTTCGCCCGCGACCACGGAGCACGTTCGGTCGAGGGGTACCCGGTGGACAACGGCGGCGCGAAGGTCGACCTGACGATGGCTTACGTCGGCACCCGCGGGGTGTTCGAGCGGGCGGGGTTCCAGCACGCGGCGGACACGACGTCCGTGCTCGACGGGTTCCCCCGCGTGCTCATGCAGCGCACGGTGCACCCCCGCCGCGCTCGTCCGGCTACAGCTTGAACGTCGCCCGCGGGATGTCGGACACGATCCGCCCCGCGGTGCGGACGGCGTCCTCCTCCGAGATCTCGTGCGTGACGACGAGTGACGCCAGGTGCGCCGCGTCCGCTCGCCGCGCCATGTCGTGCCGCGCGGGGATGGAGCAGTACGCCCGGGTGTCGTCGATGAACCCGGAGGTCTTCGTGAACGACGCCGAGTCGGTGATCGCGGAACGGTAGCGGCCGATCGCCGCCGGGGTGTCGATGAACCACCAGGGTGCTCCGGCGTACACGGCGGGGTAGAAGCCGGCGAGCGGGCCGATCTCGCGCGAGAAGACGGTCTCGTCGACGGTGAACAGCACGAGGTGGAAGCCCGGCGCGGTGCCGAAGGACTCCAGGAGCGGCCGCAGCGGCGTGGTGAAGGAGCCGACGGCGGGCAGGTCGTGGCCGGTGTCCGGGCCGAAGCGTTCGAGCGTCGGTGCGTGGTGGTTCCGGATGACGCCGGGGTGCAGCTGCATGACGAGGCCGTCCTCGACGCTCATCTCGGCCCAGCGGTAGAGCATGTCGTGCCGGTACGCGGTGGCGTCCGCCTCGGAGACGGAAGACGGGTCGCGGAGCGCCTCGGCGTGGATACGCTCGCGCGACGTGGCGGACAACGGCGACGATCCGGCGTCGAGCACCCCGGTGTCCGTGGCCGTCGCGCCGTGCTCGATGAAGTGCTGGCGACGTGCGCGGAGTGCTGCCAACAGCCCTGCGTGGGTACCCGTGTCGATGCCGGCGGCCTCGCCGACGGACGCGACCACGGGCCTCCAGTCCGGCCGCGACGGGTCGAACACGGCGTCCGCGCGGAACGTGGGGACCACCCGGCCGGTGAACGTGGGGTCGGCGGCGAGCTGCGCGTGCGCGGCGAGGTCGTCGGCGGGGCCGTCGGTGGTGGCGAGGACCTCGATGCCGAAGGTGTCGAACAGCGCGCGCGGGCGGAAGGCGGGGGAGGCCAGCAGGCCAGCGATGTGGTCGTACTGGGCGTCGGCGTTCGCCGCCGACGGCTGCTCCGTCAGTCCGAAGACGTCGTGCAGCTCGGTCTCGAACCAGTAGCGGACGGGGGTGCCGAGGAAGTCGTCCCAGTGGTCCGCCAGGTTCCGCCAGATGGCGCGACCGGGAGGCACGGGGCTGGTCCCCGACCGGTCCGCGCGTCCCAGCGCGGCCAGGTCCACCCCGTTCGCGTGCAGCAGGCGGAGCACGTAGTGGTCGGGCGTGATGAGCAGCGACGCGGGGTCGCTGAACGGCTGGTCGGCGGCGATGAGCGCCGCGTCGACGTGGCCGTGCGGGGAGATGATCGGTGCGTCCTTGACCGCGTCGTAGACGGTCCGTGCCACCTGGCGTGCACCGGGGTCGGCGGGGAGCAGCCGGTCGGGGTGCGGGGCGAGACGGGTGGCGGTGCTGGTCTGGGTCATCATCGACTCCTTCGGGGAACGGCCGGGACGGCGGGGAACGGGAGAACGGCGGGGAAGGGCGTGCGCCGGCGTCAGGCGGGCGCGGGACCCGTCGACTCCCGGACGGTCAGGTGGGTGGGCAGTGCGACGGCGCCGGTCATGTGCTCACCGGGCAGCTCGTCGGCGGGGATCGCACCGAGCCGGCCGAGCAGCATCCGGATCGCGACCCGGCCGGCGCGTTCGATCGGCGAGGTCATGGTGGTGAGCGGCGGGTTGCAGAAGTCGGCACCGAAGATGTCGTCGCAGCCGACGATGCTCATGTCCTCGGGGACGCGGACGCCCCGTTCCCGCAGCCGCGCGAGCATGCCGATCGCGATCAGGTCGTTGAAGGCGATGCAGGCCGTGGCCCCGGCGTGCACGGCGGCGTCGGCGGCTGCGGCTCCGGAGTCGACGAACGGCGCGTGCGGCCCGATGCGGGCGACGCGGACCCCGAGGCGCTTCGCGACGCGCACGAGCGCCTTCCACCGGCGTTCGTTCGACCACGAGCTGTCCGGACCGGCGACGTAGAGCACGTCGCGGTGGCCCAGGGAGACGAGGTGCTGCACGGCCTGCTCGACGCCGCCGGGGGTGTCGATGAGCACCGAGGGCACCCCGGCGGGGCGACGGTTGACGACGACGAGGGGGATCCGTTCGGCGAACCGGGCGATCTGGGCGTCGGACAGCCGTGAGGCGGTGAGGACGACGCCGTCGGCCTTCGCGCCGATCGAGCTCAGGGTGGCGAGCTCGGCGTCGGCGGACTCCTCGGTGTCGACGAGCAACTGCGTCCACCCGGCGCCGGCGAGCTGGTGCTGCGTACCGCGGATGACGTCGAAGTAGAACGGGTTCGTGATGTCGGAGACGAGCACGGCGACGGCCCGGGTGCGGCCGGACGTCAGGGCGCGTGCCTGCGAGTTGGCGACGTAGCCGAGTTCGCGGGCCGCGCGTTGGATGCGCTCCTGCGTGGTGTGGTTCACGCGGTCGGGCAGCGAGAGTGCGCGGGACACGGTCGACGGGGCCACGCCGGTCGCGTCGGCGATGTCCCGGATGGTCACGCGCCGGGCGGCGCTGAAACCGGCGCCGGCGCTCGTGTCGGCGCTCGCGTCGGATCGCGTGCCGAGGCCGCTGCCGGCGCCGGAGACGTCGATGTCTGTGTCGCTCACGAGGCCGAACGTATTCGCGTCTGGCAACAAGTGGCAACCGGTTGCCGGATGTTGCCAACGGCGGAACAGTGGTGCCACCGGGCAGCGCCGCCCGGAGGAGGTCTCGAGGAGGAAGCCCCCGGATGAACAGAACACGGCTGAAGCCCCGCACCCTCGTCGGTGCCGTCGCGGTGATCGCCCTCGCCGCTCTCTCCCTGCAGGGCTGCGCCGTCGTGAACGGCAGCGGCGACGACCCGAACACCCTCCGCGTGATGATGGGCGCGGACACCACGTACCCCAAGGAGCGCAAGCAGTGGCAGCAGGACACCGCTGCCGAGTTCAAGCGCACCACCGGTGCGGACATCCAGTGGGAGACCTACTCGTCCGCGCAAGAGGAGTTGACCGCGATCCAGACCAGCGTCATCTCCGGCCAGGGCCCCGACGTCTACGCCATCGGCACCACGTTCACCCCCACCGCCTACGCCACCGGTGCCTTCGTCGAGATGGGATCGAAGGAGTGGAACGCCATCGGCGGCAAGGACCAGTTCGACCCGGCCTCGTTCGGCATCTCGGGGCCGAGCGACTCGAAGCAGATCGGGATCCCGTTCGCCAGCCGTCCGTTCGTGATGGCCGTCAACAAGGACCTGCTCGCGAAGGCCGGCATCACCGACATGCCGACCACGTGGGATGAGCTGACCGAGGACGCGAAGGCCACCACCGGTGACGGTCGGCACGGCCTGGCGATCGCCTACGCCGACGGCTTCGACCCGTGGAAGTTCGTGTGGGGCATGGCGCAGAACGCCGGCAACACCATCGTCGACGGTTCGAAGGCCGAGATCGACAGCGACGCCGTCGAGAACGCGTACCGGACCTACTTCGACTGGGTCACGAAGGACGGCGTCGTCGACAAGGCCGCGATCGGCTGGAACAACGCGCAGGCCCTGGCCCAGTTCACCGAGGGCAAGGCCGCGTTCTTCCCGATGACGACCACCACCGCGATCAACTCGTTCAAGGACACCAAGGTCGACGGCAAGTACGAGTTCGCCCTGCTCCCCACCGTCCCGCCGGGGGCCAGCAAGCGCCCGGCCGACGGCATCGAGGCCGCGAGCATCCTGTCCGGCGACAACTGGGTCGTGGCCGACTACGGCACGAAGCAGCAGCTGTCCTTCGACTTCGTCAAGCAGCTCAGCGCACCGAAGGCGCAGCTCGAGTACTACGACCTGTTCGGCAACCTGCCGACCAACGCGTCCGCCGCCTCTGACCTGGCAGCAGACAACCCGCAGCTCAAGCCGATCATCGACGCGGGCCGCCTGTCGAAGCCCACCGCCTTCACCGGCGCCTGGTCCGACATCCAGCTCGCCCTGGTCGACGTGGTCGTGCAGTCGATCCCGTCGCTCAAGAGCGGCGAGGTCACCGACGACCAGCTCCGCAAGCGCCTGCAGGACGCCCAGAAGGACGCCCAGTCCACCCTCGACCGTCAGAAGAACGGAGGTCTGTGATGACCAGCATCCAGACCAGACCGCCGCAGCGCACGGAGCAGACGGTCCGCCCGCACGGCACGACGCCGCTGTACAAGAAGGAGCGTCCGCTCTGGATGCTCATCCCCGGCGGGGTCCTCATGCTCGCCGTCATCGTGGTGCCGCTCCTGGTGGGCTTCTACATCGCGATGCTCGACCTGGACCAGTACACGCTGCGGCAGTGGTTCAGCGCCCCCTTCATCGGCTTCGCGAACTTCACCGAGGCCTTCACGAACTCGCCCCTGCTCCACTCGATCTGGATCTCGGTGTCGCTGTCCGTCCTGGTCACCGCGGTCACCGTGCCGATCGGCGTCGCGGCGGCGATCTCGACGCAGAACCGGTTCCCGGGGCGCGGCCTCGTCCGGTCGATCTACCTGATCCCCTACGTGCTGCCCGCGTTCGTCGTCGGCACGTTCTTCCGCACGATGCTGCAGCCGCAGGGCGTCGTGAACTCGATCCTGCACACCGACGTGCTCTGGCTGAACGGCTCCGCGTCGTACTGGGCGCTGGCCGGCGTGATGATCTGGACGAGCTGGCCGTTCGTCTACCTGCTGTCGCTCGCCGGACTGCAGGCCGTGGACAACGAGGTGCACGAGGCCGCCGCGCTCGACGGGGTGACCTGGTGGGCGAAGCTCCGCTACATCATCTTCCCGTACCTGCGCGGGCCGCTCAGCCTGGCGGTGATCATCGCGATCCTGCACAACATCAACAACTTCACCCTGCCGTTCGTGCTGTTCGGCATCCCGCTGCCGTCGAGCGTCGAGGTCATGCCCGTCCTGACGTACATCGCGAGCTTCCAGTCGTTCCGCTTCGGTCTGTCCGCGGCCATGGCGATCTGCTCCCTCGTGATCGTCGCCATCCCGCTGTTCGTCTACCTGCGAGCCGTCAAGCTCGACACCGGTGACGACGCGGGCCCCAACCGGAAGCAGCGCCGCGCCGACCGCGCCACGCTCGCCGCCGCCCCGACCGCCGCCGACATCGACGGAGCACGAGCATGAGCGCCCAGAGCACATCCTTCGCCGGCACCACCCGGACCCGCCCGACGTCGACCCTGACCGAGAGCATCACCGCACCCGGTCGACGCCACAAGCGCCCCTACGACACCGACGTCACCCGGCTCCTGCCCCGCTGGCTGCTCATCGTGGTGATCGCGATCATCATCGCGTTCATCGCCGTCCCGGTCCTGTACATCCTGTTCGGCTCGGTGAACTCGGACGTCGCGGTCGCCCGCGGCGAGTACTTCCCGTCCGAGTTCACGCTGTCGAACTACGTCGAGATCTGGTCGACGGTCGCCCTGGGCGAGGGGCTGGTCAACTCGATGCTCACCGCCGGCGCGGTCGCCATCGCGAGTGCGGCGCTCGCCGTGTCCACCGCGTACGTGCTGGTCCGGTTCCGGTTCCTCGGCCGCCTGACCATCCTGCGTGGGCTCCTCGCGCTGCAGTCGATCCCGGGCACGCTCCTGCTGCTGCCCGTGTTCGTGGTGTTCTCGAACATCGCCAGTGCCACGGGCGTGCAGATCATCGGCACCCGCTGGGGTCTGTTCGTCACCTACCTGACGTTCGCCCTGCCGTTCTCGACCTGGGTGATGGTCACCTACCTGCGTGGTCTGCCCAAGGAACTCGAGGAGGCCGCCCGCATCGACGGCGCCTCGAGCACGAAGATCCTGACGAAGATCGTCCTGCCGCTGTCGTGGCCCGGCATCGTCGTCTCGGCGATCTTCGCCTTCCTGCTCGGCTGGAACGACGTCCTGTTCTCCACGATCATGACGACCCCGAACACCCGGACGGTGGCCGTGGTCCTGCAGGTGCTCGGCACCGCGCAAGAGGGCGGTGCTGTCCCGATCTACGGCCAGATGATGGCCGCCTCGATCGTCTGCGCCGTGCCGGTCGTCGCCCTGTACCTCATCTTCCAGCGCTACCTGGTGGGCGGTCTGACGGCCGGCTCCGTCAAGTGAGCGCGGCAGTCACCGCAACCCAGAACCGGACTGGAGGCCCGTGGCGGCCCCGCCACGCGCCTCCCGTCCGACACGAAAGGACACCATGACCGACCAGCCCACGTGGGAACTCTCCGGCTTCGGCGACGAGATCGACTCAGACCCCGTCGTCCAGGTCGCGGTCCTGCAGGCGCTCGGCGCGAGCGCCATCGAGGTCCGCAGCGCCTGGGGCGTGAACGTCGTCGACCTCGACGAGGACCAGCTCGCCGGACTCCACCGCCTGCTCGAGGAGCGCGGACAGACCGTGTCCGCCATCGCCTCGCCGATCGGCAAGGTCTCCGTCGACGAGCCCGTCGAGCACGAGGTCGGACGGCTCGGTCGCGCGATCGCCGCCGCGCACGCCCTCGGCACCACGAACATCCGGATCTTCTCGTTCTACTTCGAGGGCCGGCAGCCGGAGGACGTCCGCGACGACGTCCTCGTCCGGATGCGCGCCCTGGCCGACCTCGCCGCACGCGAGGGCGTGACCCTGCTGCACGAGAACGAGAAGGACATCTACGGCGACGTCCCCTCGCGCGTGCTCGACATCGTCGAGAGCGTCGGGTCCCCGGCGCTCCGACTGGCCTGGGACAACGCGAACTACGTGCAGTGCGGCGTCAAGCCGTTCACCGACGGGTGGGCGCAGCTCGCGCCCTACGTCGACTACCTGCAGGTCAAGGACGCACTGGCCGACGACTCGTCGGTGGTCCCCGCGGGCGAGGGTGACGGCGAACTGCTGCAGACCCTCACCGCGCTGCGCGACGCCGGGTACTCCGGCTACGCCTCGCTCGAGCCGCACCTCAGCGACTTCACCTCCCTCGGCGGGTTCTCCGGCCCCGCGGCCTTCGGTCGCGCCGGTCGTGCCCTCCGCACCCTCACCGACCAGATCGGAGTCACCCTGCGATGACCACCCCACTGAAGTTGGCAGTCGTCGGCGCCGGCGTCATCGGACGCCACCACGCCACGGTCGCCGTCCACCACCCGGACCTGCAGGTCGTCGCCCTCGTCGACGCGATCCCCGCCGCCGCCACGAGCGCCGCCGACGAGATCGAGGCGATGGGCGTCACCCGCCCCGTCACGACGTCCACCATCGAGGAAGCGATCGCGCAGACCGACATCGACGTCGTCGCGATCTGCTCGCCCTCCGGCATGCACGTGCAGCTCGCCGAGGCCGCCCTGGCCGCCGGCAAGCACGTCGTCATCGAGAAGCCCCTCGACACCACGATGCCCCGGGCCCGGCAGATCGCCGCGCTCGCCGCGGCGGCACGCGACCGTGGACTCGTCACGAGCGTCATCAGCCAGCACCGCTTCGACCCGGCCTCGGCCGCCGTCGCCGCAGCCGCCCACGACGGCGGGTTCGGCACCGTGACCTCCGGCCTGGCGAGTGTCGCCTGGTACCGGTCGCAGGGCTACTACGACTCCGGCGACTGGCGCGGCACCTGGGCGCTCGACGGTGGTGGCGCCGTGATGAACCAGGGCGTGCACACCGTCGACCTGCTCGTCTGGGCGCTCGGCCGTCCGGTCGAGATCTCGGCCCAGACCGGGCTGCTCGCGCACGACCGCATCGAGGTCGAGGACACCGCCGTCGCCACCGTCCGGTTCGCCGGCGGCGCGCTCGGCGTCATCCACTGCACGACCGCCGCGTACCCGGGCCTCTCCGCCCGCTACGCCGTGTACGGCACGCACGGGTCGGCGATCGTCGACGACGACCGCCTGGCCTACTTCCACATCGCACCCGACGCCGCCACGCTGGAGTCCGCGTCGACCACCTCGAACGCCTCGGCGGTCGCGGGCGCGGTCGACCAGAAGGACGACGTCGTCCCGCCGGAGCACGTCGTCGGCGGTCCGGCCGAGCCCGACCACTTCGCCGCAGGGCACGGCCGGCAGTACACCGACATCGTGGCCGCGATCCGCGAGGGCCGTGCGCCCGGCGTGACCGTCGACGCTGCCCTCGTGTCGCTCGCCACCGTCCGCGGGCTGTACGTCAGCGCGACGCTCGGGCAGCCCGTCCGGATCGACGACGTGATCGAGGGAAAGTACGACGACGTGGTGCCGGTCGTCGGCACGCCCGCAACCGCCACCGCGACCGAAGGAGCCACCCGATGAAGTTCTCCGTGTTCACCGCCTCCACCCCCGACTGGACCCCCTCGCAGGCCGCCTCGACGCTGGCCGAGCAGGGCTGGGACGGCGTCGAGTGGCGCATCGTCGACGACCGCCCCGCGGACGGCGCCGTCGTGCCCGCCGGTCGCTCGTTCTGGGCCGGCAACAACTCCACGTGGCAGTTCACCGGCATCCAGGACCAGGTCGGCGAGATCGCGCGGATCACCGACGCCGCCGGCCTCGAGTACTCCGGCATCGGCGGCTACCAGCAGGCGTCGGACCACGAGGGCGTCGAGACGATGCTCCGCGTCACGAGCGAGCTCGGCGCCCGCCAGGTGCGGGTCTCGATGCCGATGTACCGGCAGGAGAAGGAACGCACCGGCGAGACGTACGGGCAGATCTTCGACCGCACCCGCGCCGACCTCGAGTGGGCGGTGACCCGGGCGACCGAGCTCGGCGTCAAGGTGCTCGTCGAGCTGCACCACATGACGATCACGCCCTCGGCCTCGGCGGCGCTGCGGCTCGTCGACGGCCTCGACCCGGAGCACATCGGTGTCATCCACGACCTCGGCAACCTGGTCATCGAGGGGCAGGAGGACCACCTCGCCGCGTTCGAACTCCTCGGCCCGTACCTCGCGCACGCCCACGTGAAGAACGCCCGCTGGGTCGACACCGGCGACACCCGCGCCGACGGCAGCACGATCTGGCAGAACGAGTGGGCGCCGCTGCGCACCGGGCAGGCGTCCGTCTCCGAGTACCTCGACGCCCTCCGCCAGGTCGGCTACGACGGCTGGGTCACCATCGAGGACTTCTCCACCGACCTGCCCCTCGAGGCCCGGACCGCCGACAACCTGGCGTACCTGCGGTCCCTCGTCCCGGTGTCGGCATGACCGATCGCCGACCGGGCATCGTGCACGTCGGGGTCGGGGCGTTCGCGCGCGCCCACCTCGCCTGGTACACGGCCCACACCACGGGGGAGCCGTGGGGCATCACCGCCTTCACCGGCCGCTCGCCCGCGGCGGCGGACGCCCTCACTGCGCAGGACTGCCGGTACACGCTGGTCACGCGTGCTGCGACCGGCGACGACGCCGAGGTGGTCGACACGATCGTGGCCGCCCACCCGGGCAGCGACGAAACGGCCTGGAGGCACGTGGTCGCGTCCCCGGAGACCACCATCGTCACGCTGACGGTCACCGAGCAGGGCTACCGGTCCGGTTCCGACGTCCCCGCCCGGTTGGTCACGGGGCTCGACGCCCGGCGCACGGCCGGCGGCGGGCGCATCGCGCTGGTCAGCCTCGACAACCTGACGCACAACGGCGCGGTGCTGCGCGAGGCCGTGCTGGGCGCCACCACCGACCCCGGACTGCGCGCGTGGATCGAGGCGAACGTCTCGTTCCCGTCGTCGATGGTCGACCGGATCACCCCCGCGACCACCGACGCCGACGTCGAAGGCCTCGCCGCCCTGCCGGGAGCGCTCGCCGCGGACCGGGTTCCCGTCGTCACCGAGCCGTTCGCGGAGTGGGTGCTCGAGGACGCCTTCGACGGGATCGACCGCCCCGCGTGGGAGACCGCCGGCGTGCGCATCGTCGACGACGTCACCCCGTACGAGCAGCGGAAGCTCTGGCTGCTGAACGGCTCGCACTCGCTGCTCGCGTACCTCGGGCTCCAGCGTGGGCACGAGACCGTCGCCGCGGCCATGGACGACCCGGTGTGCCGTGCCGCCGTCGAGCAGCTGTGGGACGAGGCCGCCCGCGAACTGCCCCTGCCTGCCGACGAGGTCACCGACGCCCGTGCCGCCCTGGTGGACCGGTTCCAGAACCCCCGCATCCGGCACACCCTGCGGCAGATCGCGTCCGGCGGGTCGCAGAAGCTCCCCGTCCGGGTCGTCGACGTCGTGCGGCGCCGACTCGAGCGTGAGCCGTTCGCCGGCATCGGCCCCGGAGCCGCGACCGCGATCGCCGCGTGGTGGCTCCACGTCACGACGCAGCCCGACCTCGTGGACGACGACGGAGCCCCCGGGGCAGACTCGGACGTGCGCGACGTGCTGCGCGTCATCGCCCCCGACCTCGACACCACCGACGTGGTCGACGCGATCACCGCAGCGGCCGACGACATCCGAGCGGCGGGCACCACCGCACGCACCACCACCAGCACCGCCCGAACGAGCACCGACGAAGGAGTCCACGCATGACCGACACCACCACGAACCCCGCGGCCCCGGTGCCGGGCGCCGCCGACACCGGCGCGGCGACCGGGCACACCTCCGGGCGTCCGGACACGTGGGCGTCGGCCGACCGCGGCCAGCTCATCGAGCGTGCCGAGGTCATCGTCACCAGCCCGAACCGGAACTTCGTCACGCTGAAGATCACGACCGCCGACGGCGTCACGGGCCTCGGCGACGCGACGCTGAACGGCCGCGAGCTCGGCGTCGCCGCGTACCTGTCCGAGCACGTCGTGCCGCTTCTGATCGGCCGCGACGCCAGCCGCATCGAGGACGCCTGGCAGTTCCTGTACCGCTCGTCGTACTGGCGTCGCGGCCCGGTCACGATGGCCGCGATCGCGTCGGTCGACATGGCGCTCTGGGACATCAAGGCCAAGGTCGCCGGCATGCCGCTGTACCAGCTGCTCGGTGGTGCCTCCCGCACCGGGCTGATGGCCTACGGACACGCCTCGGGCAAGGAACTCCCCGAGCTGTTCGACTCGATCCGCGAGCACCAGGAGGAGGGCTACCGCTCCATCCGCGTGCAGACCGGCGTCCCCGGCCTCGAGAGCATCTACGGCATCGCGTCGAACAAGACCACCGAGGGCAACGAGGGTGTCCGGTACGACTTCGAGCCAGCCCAGCGCGGAGCCTTCCCCGCCATGGAGGACTGGGACACCCGCGCCTACCTGCGCCACGTGCCCACCGTGTTCGAGGCCGTCCGGAACGAGTTCGGACCCGAACTGCCGCTCCTGCACGACGGGCACCACCGGATGACCCCGCTGCAGGCCGCGAAGCTCGGCAAGTCCCTCGAGCCGTACGACCTGTTCTGGCTCGAGGACTGCACCCCCGCCGAGAACCAAGAGGCACTCAAGCTCGTCCGGCAGCACACCACGACGCCGCTCGCGATCGGCGAGGTCTTCAACACGATCTGGGACTTCAAGGACATCATCCGCGACCAGCTCATCGACTACGTCCGCGGAGCCGTCACGCACATGGGCGGCATCTCCCCGCTCAAGAAGACGATGGACTACGCCGCGATGTACCAGATCAAGTCCGGGTTCCACGGGCCGACCGACATCTCGCCCGTCGGCCTGGCCGCCCAGATGCACCTCGGGATGGCGATCCACAACTTCGGCATCCAGGAGTACATGCAGCACGGCCCGCAGACGAACCAGGTGTTCCAGCAGACCTTCACCTTCACGGACGGCTACCTGCACCCCGGTGACGAGCCCGGCCTCGGGGTCAGCCTCGACGTCGACGAGGCCGGCAAGTACCCGTACGAGCAGGCCTACCTGCCGTTCAACCGCCTGGCCGACGGCACCGTCCACGACTGGTGACCCCGCCGCGACCGCGAGGTGCTCGTACCTCGCGGTCGCCATGCATACAGAAACCGTTGCGTCAGTGGCCTCCGGCAGTATCGTTCCTGCAACAAGTGGAAGGAGACGACATGGTTCCGACGGTGACCTTCATGGACAGGAGCTCGATCGCGATCGAGCGTTCACGCCTGCTTGCCCTCGCGCACATGCCCTTGGCAGACCTCCGCAAGAAGGGGGCGACGTTCCAGCTCGACCCCGAAGAGCAGTCGATCCTGCGCGCCCTCGACGAACTCGACTTCCTCGAAGGCGATGACTGACCGCACCTCTGACCTCGCAGCACGGGTCCAGGGGTTCGCACAAGAACTGATCGACACACTCTCTGCAGTCCTCGGCGCGCCGGTGTCCTTCGACGTCAAGGTCGGAACATCGCCGGCGCGGCCGCAGGTCGCGATCTCGCAGTCTGATCCGATCGGCGTCCCGCTCACCGTCGACGGACACGTCATGTTCCGCCTGCTCGTCCAGTTCCGCTGTCGGTGGAACACGACCGGAAACTCCCTCGCCGTCGAACAGTCCTCCTTCGCCGTGGCGGTCGAGCAGGTCGCCGAGCCGTTCTTCCACTTCGACTACGTCCGCGACTCGATCGAGTCGGTTCCCGTTGCGCACCTGAACATCCACGCGCACCGAGACGAGGTGATCTGGGCGATGCTCATGGCCCGGACCAAGCGAGGGAAACGTCGCGCGAAGGACGCTGCCAACGGGAAGATCACGCGGATCTCGACGCTGCACTTCCCGCTCGGCGGGCATCGGCACCGACCATCGATCGAGGACGTCCTCGAGATGCTCGTCAACGAGTTCGGGATCGATCACGCCGAAAACGCCCGCCACGTACTCGCCGCCGGTCGGCGGCGGTTCCGCTCGATCCAGACGGCGGTCGGCGTCCACGACGCTCCCGAAGTCGCGGCGACGGCGCTCCGGGAGCTCGGGTACACCGTGACAGCTCCGGCGAACACCCCGGTGCTCCGAGCGGACCGTCTCGAGCGTTACTGAGGGGATCGCGGGCAAGCTGGGGGCATGGAGTTCGCGGACGTCGCCAAGGAGCTGCTGCTCGTCGCGCCGGGGGACTTCGTCGCCGAGCGCACGGCTCGCCAGCGCGCGGTGCGGAAGGACGACCGGGCCCTGGCGGCGGCGATCGGGAAGCTCCGGAAGCCGGCATCGGCAGCGTGGGTCGTGGACCTGCTCGCACACGACGGCGCCCTCGACGACGCGGTCGACCTCGGGCCGGCCCTCCGCAAGGCCCAGGCCGACGCCGACCCCGGCGAGATCCGGACTCTCCGACAGCAACGCTCCGAGGTGATCGAGGCGCTGGCGCAGGCGGGGGCCGACCTCGCCTCGGACGCCGGACACCCCGCGACGTCGGCCGTGCTCGACCAGGTGCGCGCGACGATCGAGGCGGCGATGGCCGACCCGCACGCCGGAGCCGCCGTGCGCTCGGGGCTGCTCGTGACGCCGTTGGAGAGCGTGGGGTTCGACGCGGTCGACCTGGACGGGGCGCTCGCGGATCCGGACGCGGTGCCCGACGCCTGGTCCGGCAGCGATGCCCCACCCATCCCGATCACCCAGGCGAGGGGCGCGCGGAAGGCGAGCCGTGCCTCCCGGTCGACGGAGACGGAACCCCAGGACGGACCGGAGCCGGACGCCCAGCCCGAGCCGAAGCGTGACCCGGCCGCTGAGCGGAAGGCCGCACGCCAGGCGGAGACCGCCGCCCGGAGCGAGTCGCGCGACGCCGATGCCGCGCTCGACGCCGCGGAGGCGGACCTCGAGCAGGCCGAGGAGCGCCGGGCTGACCTCCAGCGCGAGCTCGATCGGGCGACCGCGGAGATCGAGGCCCTCGAACGTGCTCGTGACGCCGCCGAGGCCACGAGCAACGACGCCCGCGAGCTGCTGGCGGCCGCGCAGGAGCACCGGCGCAGCCTCGGTCGATGAGCCTCGCGGAGCGTTCCTTCCCATCACGCGCGCGATGGGAGGTCGAATCGGCGTACTCGGTCAAAAGGAACGACCACCTATGCCCGGAACGACCCACTACGCCCGGAACGACTCCCTCCGCGCGGCACGACCGCCGATCGTTACACAACAGTTGTCGTTCTTGACGAGCGGCGTTGGAGCGGTCTAACGTCGGACACCATGCTTCGGGCCGGCGATGGTCCGCCGGGATCCGTCGCCGCACCAGCACGGGGCGCCCCGGGTACAGGACTCGCATCATCGCCGACGCCCCGATCGCCCGCAGCCACTGCGCGGGTGGTCGGGAGCGTGGCGCGCGGCGCACCCCGGAGACATGCCGCGATGCCGGGTCGAGCACTCCGGGGCCCCTCCAGGAGAGACGACACATGTCGGAACCCCGCACCGAACGCACCACGACCCTGACCCCGCCGAACGGCGTCGCGACCGCACCACCTGGCTCCACGCCACCGGCACCCGCCGTCGGGCGCGAGGGCCTCATCGCCCGCCTCGGCATCCCGCACCCACTGCGGTGGGGCTTCCTCGGCGTCCTCGTCTTCATGACGGGCGACGGCATCGAGTCGAACTTCATCGCGCCGCACATCGCCGCGGCGCTCGGCTCCGGCGGCACGGACAGTGCAGCGATGGTCATCGGCATCTACGGCGTCGCCGTCCTGGTGGCCTCGTACTTCGCCGGTGTGCTCTCCGAGCTGTGGGGGCCCCGCCGCGTCATGACGATCGGCGCCGTCCTGTGGGTGGTGTTCCAGGTCGCGTTCCTCGCGGCACTGCCCACCGGGTCGGTCGGTCTCATCGCCCTGACGTACTTCCTGCGCGGACTCGGGTTCCCGCTGTTCGCCTTCTCGTTCCTCTGCTGGGTGAACCACACCGTCGCACGTGAGCGGAACGCCACCGCCGTCGGCTGGTTCTACGTCGTCTTCACCGGTGGCCTGCCGACGCTCGGCTCGCTCATCGCGATCGGCAGCATCCCCGCGTTCGGCGGCGGCCACACGGGGGAGACGTGGTCGATGGCCCTGTCGCTCGTGCTGGTCGCGGCCGGCTGGGTGATCGTCCGGTTCGGTGTCCACGAGCAGACCGGACTCGGCCGCATCGCCCCGCGCTCGCACTCCGCCGCACGGGTCATCGCCAGCGGCATCGAGGTCTGCATCACGCGCCCCAAGGTCCTGCTCGCCGTCCTGATCCGGCTCGTCAACACGGCGCCCGAGTTCGGCATGTTCGTGATCATGCCGGCGATCATCGGCACCGAGCTCGGGTGGGGGCAGTCGAAGTGGCTGACGATGACGGTGATCGTCTACGCCGGCAACATCCTGTTCAACGCCTTCTTCGGCGCCCTCGGTGACCGCATCGGCTGGATCCGCACCGTCAAGTGGTTCGGCATCGGCGCATCGGCCATCGGGCTGCTGGCCTGGTGGTACGTCCCGCACCTGGTGCCCGCCGGTTCCGAGTGGGGCTTCTGGCTCGCCACCGCCGCGGGGACGGTCTTCGGCATCATGCTCGCCGGGTTCACGCCGATGGGTGCGATCGTCCCCGCCTTCGCCGGCGAGGAGCGCCGCGGCGCCGCGATGGCCATGTACGCGACGGCGGCCGGCGGTGCGACCTTCCTCGGCAACGCCGTGGTCAGTGCCGTCCTGCCGTGGGGCGGCCCCGGTGGGGTGGTCTGGACGTTCGTCGGCCTCTACGTCCTCGCCTTCGTGGTGCTCTCGTTCCTCAGAGTGCCGAAGGAAGCGGTGGCCGCCGGGCACTGAGGCACGACACGCCCGGCGGGTGCTGGTAGAGTCGGTGATTGACTTCGGCGAGGGCCGCGACAGCGGCCGTGATCGACGCGGTGGGAGACCCGGCCCAGCAGGGAACGTTCCTCACGCGTGCACGCGTTCGAGTTGCAACACCACAGACCCCCACGATGCCGGACCGCCGGTGTCGACCCCCGAGACCAGGAGGCACCATGGCCGACTACACGAAGCTCGCAGCGGACGTCCGCACCAAGTTCGGCAAGGGTGCAGCGCGCAAGCTCCGCGCCGCTGACAAGATCCCCGCGGTCGTCTACGGCCACGGCACCGAGCCGAAGCACATCTCGCTGCCCGGTCACGAGACCATGCTGCTCGTCCGTACCGCCAACGCGGTCGTCGACCTCGACATCGAGGGTGCTGCCCAGCTCGCCCTCGTCAAGGACGTCCAGCGTGACCCGGTGCGCCAGATCATCGAGCACATCGACCTCGTGGTCCTGCGCCGTGGCGAGAAGGTCACGGTCGACGTGCCCGTCGTCATCGAGGGCGAGTCCTTCTCCGGCACGATCCACGTGCAGGACCTGAACACCGTCTCCCTGCTGGTCCTCGCGACCGACATCCCGGAGCACGTCGTCGTCGACGTCGAGGGCCTCGAGGACGGCAAGCAGATCACCGCCGCCGAGCTCACCCTCCCCGAGGGCGCCGAGCTCGAGACCGACGGCGAAGCGCTCGTCGTGCAGATCGTCACCCCGCGTGGCACCGCTGACGACGACGCTGCGGACGAGGCCTCGGCCGAGGCCGGTGCCGAAGCCGGTGCCGAGGGCGGCTCCGAGCCGGTCGACTCCGAGTAACACCCCTTCGAAGGCATCTGGTCGACGCTGTGGCGGATCGAACGCTGGTCGTGGTCGGACTCGGGAACCCCGGGCCCGACTACGCCGGCAACCGGCACAACGTCGGCCAGATGGTCCTCGACGAACTCGCCGCCCGCATGGGAGCGCGGTTCAAGAAGCATAAGACGCCGAACCAGGTCGCCGAGGGGCGCCTGGTGCCCGGCGGACCGCGCCTGGTGCTCGCGAAGCCCGGCTCGTTCATGAACACCTCCGGCGGACCGGTCTCGTCGGTCCTCGGGTTCTACAGCGCCACCCCGGCCGACCTCGTCGTCGTGCACGACGAGCTCGACCTGCCGTTCGACACCGTCCGCCTGAAGGGCAGCGGGGGTCACGGCGGGCACAACGGGCTGCGCGACATCATCAAGGCCACCGGCACGAACGAGTTCACGCGCGTGCGGGTCGGCATCGGTCGTCCCCCCGGTCGTCAGGACCCCGCCGACTACGTGCTGCGTGACTTCTCCGCAGCCGAGAAGAAGTCGCTGCCCATCCTGCTGGCCGACGCCGCGGACGCGGTCGAGGCGATCGCCGAGGTCGGACTCGTCGCCGCGCAGCAGCGGGTGCACGCGCCGTCCTGACCGCGCTGGTCGATCCCGGCCGTGTTCGCCCGTCGCGCACCACGCGGGCGGTGTCGGTGGGGGCCGGTACCATCTCCTGAGTGACGATCTCGGGCATCATCCCTGCGCTCTCGCGCGCCTCCGCGTTCGATCGCGTGCTCCGCGCCGCGCCTCGTGACGCCGACTTCTCGGTCGTCGACGGCCTGCGGGTCCCACTGCTCGGGGCGCTGCTCGCCGAGCGGAACGGGCCGCAGTGCGTGCTCGTCATCACGGCGACGGGGCGTGAAGCCGAAGCGGTCCGCGACGCCCTCGGCAGCTACGTCCCCGACGCCGACGTCCTCGAGTTCCCGGCGTGGGAGACCCTGCCGCACGAACGGCTCAGCCCGAGTGCCCAGACCGTCGGCACCCGCATCGCGACGCTCCGCAGGCTCGCGTCCTGGTCCGCTGCCGACGCTGCCGACCGCCGCACCACCATCGTCGTGGCGAGCGTCCGCGCAGCGCTGCAGCCGATCGCCGCCAACCTGACCTCGCTCGCACCCGTCGTGCTGCGAACCGACTCGCGCGGCAACGACCTGGCCGCCATCGCCGCGAAGCTGGTCGACATGGCCTACGCCCGCGTCGACCTCGTCACGCGGCGCGGTGAGTTCGCGGTGCGCGGCGGCATCCTCGACGTCTTCCCGCCCACCGCGGACCACCCCGTCCGCGTGGACTTCTTCGGCGACGAGATCGAGGCCGTCAAGGCGTTCTCGGTCGCCGACCAGCGCACGACCGAGGACGACCTCGGCTCGGTCGAACTCACCGCCTCGCGCGAACTCCTGCTCAGCGACGACGTCCGGCAGCGGGCGCGCGAGATGCTCCACGAGTTCCCGAACCTGTCCCAGATGCTCGCGAAGATCGCCGAGGGGATCCCGGTCGAGGGCATGGAGTCCCTCGCCCCCGCGCTCGTGCAGGACCTCGTCCCGATGACCTCGTACCTGCCCGAGGACGCCACCATCGCGGTGTTCTCGCCCGAGCGGGTGAACGGTCGCGCGAACAGCCTGGCCGAGACGAACACCGAGTTCCTGCAGGCCGCGTGGAGCGCCGCGGTCGCCGGGGCCCAGGCGCCGATCGACCTCGACGCCGGCAACTTCCTGACCGTGCAGCAGCTCAAGAACACCCGCGGTCAGCGCACCTGGTGGACGGTGTCGCCGTTCGACTCCGGTCTCGACGAAGGCGACACCGCGCGCGTGCTCACCGACGCCGAAGCAGCAGCCGAGGCGGGGGAGTACATCCGCGTCCGAGCCGAGGCAGTACCGAGCTTCGCGGGCAGTGCCGACGGCGCGATCGCGCACGTCAAGGCGCTCACCGATGACGGGTGGGCGGTCGTGGTGACCGCCCAGGGCCAGGGTCTGGTCGAGCGGGCGGTGCAGGTCCTCGCCGACGCCGGGGTCGCAGCCCGTGCCGAAGCCCTGCCCGCGCCTCCCGAACCGGGTGTCGCCATCGTCACGACGGCCACCGTCGAGCACGGCTTCGCCATCCCGGATCCGCGCATCGTCGTGCTCAGCGAAGCGGAGTTCTACGGCCGGAGCGTCCAGCAGGGTGCGCGCACCGTCAAGAAGCTCGCGAGCCGTCGCAAGAACGTGGTCGACCCGCTGCAGCTCAAGCCGGGCGACGTCGTCGTGCACGCGACGCACGGCATCGGCAAGTTCGTCGAACTCGTCAGCCGCGAGGTCAGCTCCGGCGGCCGCAACGCGGTGAAGACGCAGCGCGAGTACCTCGTCCTCGAGTACGCGCCGTCGAAGCGGAACTACCCCGGCGACAAGCTCTTCGTGCCCACCGACCAGCTCGACCAGCTGTCGCGGTACGTCGGCGGCGAGTCCCCGACCCTGTCGAAGATGGGCGGCTCGGACTGGTCCGCCGCCAAGTCGAAGGCCCGCAAGGCCGTCCGCGACATCGCCGTCGACCTGGTGAAGCTGTACTCGGCGCGGATGGCGTCGAAGGGGCACGCGTTCGGCCCGGACACCCCGTGGCAGCGCGAGCTGGAAGAGGCGTTCCCGTTCGCCGAGACCGCCGACCAGCTCACCACCATCGACGAGATCAAGCGCGACATGGAGCGGCCGATCCCGATGGACCGCCTGCTGTCGGGCGACGTCGGCTACGGCAAGACCGAGGTCGCGATCCGCGCCGCGTTCAAGGCGGTGCAGGACGGCAAGCAGGTCGTCATGCTCGTGCCGACGACCCTGCTCGTCCGTCAGCACATGGAGACGTTCCAGGAGCGCTTCGCCGGGTTCCCCGTGCACCTGCGCGCCCTGAGCCGGTTCCAGTCCGAGAAGGAGTCGAAGGAGACCATCGCCGGGCTCGCCGACGGCACCGTCGACATCGTCATCGCGACCCACCGGATCCTGTCGCAGGGCATCACCTTCAAGGACGTCGGGCTCGTCATCATCGACGAGGAACAGCGGTTCGGCGTCGAGCACAAGGACCAGCTGAAGAAGTTCAAGACGAACGTCGACGTCCTGGCGATGTCGGCGACCCCGATCCCACGGTCACTCGAGATGGCGGTCACCGGAATCCGCGAGATGTCGACCCTCGCGACCCCACCCGAGGACCGCCACCCCATCCTGACCTTCGTCGGGCCGCAGTCCGACCTGCAGGTGGCCGCAGCGATCCGCCGCGAGCTGCTGCGCGAGGGCCAGGTGTTCTACGTGCACAACCGCGTGCGGGACATCCAGGGCGTCGCCGCGCACCTGGCCGAGATCGTGCCGGACGCCCGCATCGCCGTGGCACACGGGCAGATGTCCGAGAGCACCCTCGAGCAGGTCATGGTCGACTTCTGGGAGCGCCGGTTCGACGTCCTCGTGTCGACGACGATCATCGAGACCGGCCTCGACATCGCGAACGCGAACACGCTCATCATCGACAAGGCCGACAAGTACGGGCTGTCGCAGCTCCACCAGCTGCGTGGTCGTGTCGGCCGAGGGCGCGAGCGCGGGTACGCGTACTTCCTGTACGACTCCGAGAAGCCCCTGTCCGAGACCGCACAGGACCGCCTCGAGACCATCGCGGCGAACAACGAGCTCGGCGCGGGCATGCAGGTCGCCATGAAGGACCTCGAGATCCGCGGCGCCGGCAACCTGCTCGGCGGCGAGCAGTCCGGGCACATCGCAGGCGTCGGGTTCGACCTGTACCTCCGGATGATCGGCGAGGCCGTCTCGCAGTTCCGCGGTGACGTGGCCGAGGGGCAGACCGAGCTGAGGCTCGAGATCCCGGTGGACGCGCACATCCCCGAGGACTACGTCGAGTCCGAGCGGCTCCGGCTCGAGGCGTACCAGAAGCTGTCAGCGGCCTCGGCTCCGACGGCCCAGCGGGACGCCATCGACATGGTGCTCGACGAGCTCACCGACCGCTACGGGCAGCCGCCGCAGGCCGTGCAGACGCTGGTCGAGGTATCCCGCCTGCGTCGGATGGCGCAGCAGGTCGGCCTGTCCGACGTGGTGGTCATGGGCTCGAACCTGCGCGTGGCGGGCAAGGAGCTCGCCGACTCGTCGCAGGTGCGGCTCAAGCGGATGTTCCCGGGCGCGAAGTGGTTCCCGCAGCAGAACGCGGCGAGCATCCCGATGCCGCGGCCGCACGACCAGGCGCTGCCGGACGACGCCCTGATCCAGTGGGTGGAGAGCATCCTCACCGCCGTGTACGGCGCGACGACGCCGGCGGAGGCGCCGGCCGCGTAAGCGGTGCAGTGGTCGCGAGCGGCGACGGACGGGAGGCACGGTGCGGGCTGGCACCGTGCCTCCCGTCCGCTCGTGGGCGCGTCCACCGCGAACACGCTGTTCGCGACGATCCACGCGTCGATCGACGCGTGGATCGTCGCAAACGTGGTGCGCGCCCGGAACCGCGCCCCGCTACTCGGTCGCCTCGGCCTCGGACAGCTCGCGCCGCCCGCGGTACGTCCGGGCCCGCAGCGTGACCACGACCGCCGACGCGACGATCGCGATGCCCGAGCCGACGAGCACGGCGAGCACGCCCTCGTCGAGGATCTCCTCGTTCCGGGCGAACGCGAGCTCGTTCATGAGCAGCGAGACCGTGAACCCGATCCCACCGAGCACCCCGACGGTGATGATCGAGAAGAACGACAACGACGACCGCCCTGGTGAGCGGAAGATCCGCGTGGCGACCGCGCCGAACAGCGTGATCCCGATGACCTTGCCGACCGGCAGCGCGATGACGACGGCCCAGAACGTGGGCGAGAGCTCGCCGATGCCGACGGCGGGGATGACCACCGCGGCCGACGCGAACGCGAACACCGGCAGCACGATCGCGTTCGACCACGGCTCGACGTTCTCGTGCAGGGTGTGGCCCGGACGGCGGGGGAGCACGAGCCCGAGCGCGACGCCGGCGATCGTGGCGTGCACGCCGGAGTGGTAGACGAGCCACCACGTCAGGAGTCCGACCACGACCATCGCGACGATGAGCAGCGTCTGCCCGTTGCGCCCCGGACGGAGCATCCGGCCGAGCAGCCAGAACACCGCGAGCGTGACGACGGCACCGGCGAGGGCCAGGAAGTCGGTGTCATGTGCGAACACGACGGCGATGATGATGATCGCGATGAGGTCGTCGAGCACCGCGAGTGCGAGCAAGAACACCCGGATGCCGCTCGGCAGCCCGCGACCGAACATCGCCAGGACACCGAGGGCGAACGCGATGTCGGTCGCTGTCGGGATCGGCCAGCCGTGCGTGTACTGCGTGCCCGCGGTGACGAGCAGGTAGATGCCCGCCGGGACGAGGACGCCGCCGACCGCCGCGATGGCGGGGATGATCGCGGTCTTGGGGTTCGACAGCTCGCCGTCGACGAGCTCCTGCTTCAGCTCGATCGCGACGAGCAGGAAGAACACCGCCAGCAGGCCGTCGCTGATCCAGTGCGCGATCGACAGGTCGAGACCGAGGGCACCGAGTGGCAGGTGTGCGTCGAGCAGCCGTTCGAGGCCGGGGCCGACGGGTGAGTTCGCGACGACCAGGCCGAGCACGGCGGCGGTCAGGAGCGCGATGGCGCTGAAGCGGGGGGAGCGGACGAGGGACGACATGGATCTCCGTCTCGAGGGGTCGGGTGGTAGTCCGTCGACCAGACTTCCCGACACACCACGACCAGCATACGTCGGTGAGACGATGGCGCGATGACCGCCGTACCGGACCTCGTGACCGTCGTCGACCGCCTGCTCGCCGAGGACGGGGGCTGCGTCTGGAACCGGGCGCAGACCCATGCCACGCTCGCGCGCTACGCGGTCGAGGAGTCCTACGAACTCGTCGACGCCATCGACGGCGGCGACCCGGACGACGTCCGCGAGGAGCTCGGCGACGTCCTGTACCAAGTCGTACTGCACGCCGGGATCGCCGAACGCGCGGGGGAGTTCACCCTGGAGGACGTCGCCGCCGGGGTCCGCGACAAGATGGTCCGTCGACACCCGCACGTGTTCGGCGACGAGACCGCGGACACGGTCGACGACGTGGTCCGGTTGTGGCGCGCGGCGAAGGCGGCGGAGAAGTCGGCCCGGACGAGCGCCCTCGACGGCGTCCCGCGCGCGATGCCGCCGCTGGAGCGGGCCGTCAAGCTGCTGGAGCGCCTGGAGGAGCACCGTGCGGCCGACACGGCCGTCGCGTCGGTCGTGGCCGCCGACCGGGAGGCCCGTGACACGTCCGCAGCATCGGCTGCGGCACCCGGAGCGGGGACGACTCGGGCATCGGTCCAGTCTCCGACGCCGGCCGACGGTGCGGGGGCGGTCGACCCGGCGTGGGGGATCGCGATGCTCGAGGAGGTCGCCGGAGCGGTGCGGGACGGGATCGACCCGGTCGCGAGTCTCCGTGCTGCGGTCGCTGCGCTCGAGGAAGCCGGCCGCGCGGCGGAGTGAGTGCGCGGGGAGCCGCGGAGTGTGTGCGCGGGGAGCCGCAGGGTGTGTGCGCGGGAAAAGAGAAGGGCGCCCTCCTAACCCGAAAAAGGAGGGCGCCCGTGAGCGGGTGGGCACACCCCCAGGGAGAGGTGTGCACGCAGAACCCGCTCGGGTCGCGGGGCACACTGCAGCACGGTGCCCACGCGATCGGTCCGGAGAGTGGATCAGGCACGCTCCGAACCGAGGTACTGAATGCAGTATGCCAGTAGGGCGCATGCCGCGCAACTCGTCGATGCGAATCTGCCAGACTTGACGCCATGGCGACGACCGTGACGGCACCCCGTGGCATGCGCGACTTCCTCCCGGCGGACAAGGCTCGACGCGAGCACGTGCTCGGTGTCGTCCGCGACGTCTACTCGCGGCACGGGTTCGACGAGATCGAGACCCCCGTGGTCGAGGACGCCGCGCGGCTGCACTCCGGGCTCGGCGGCGACAACGAGAAGCTGGCGTTCGCGGTCATGAAGCGCGGGCTGAGCACCGAGGACCTGCAGGCTGCCCAGGCGCCGCTCGACCTCGCTGACCTCGGGCTCCGGTTCGACCTGACCGTGCCGCTCGCCCGGTTCTACGCCTCGCACCGCGCCGAGCTGCCCTCGGTGTTCCGATCGGTGCAGATCGCGCCGGTCTGGCGCGCCGAGCGTCCGCAGAAGGGGCGCTACCGCCAGTTCGTGCAGTGCGACATCGACATCCTGGGGGAGCCCGGGCAGCTGGCCGAGATCGAGCTCATCCGCGCCACGACCGCAGCGCTCGACGCGCTCGGGGTGACCGGCACCACGATCCGCATCAACGACCGGCGGATCCTGCTGACCCTGCTGGCGTCGTGGGGCATCGCGGACCCCGCTGCCGCCGACCGCGCACTCATCACGGTCGACAAGCTCGACAAGATCGGCCCGGACGGCGTCGCCGCCGAGCTCCGCAGCACCGTCGGACAGGAGCTGCCGGGGCTCGAGGACACCATCCGTGCGCTCGAGGCAGCGGACTGGACCTCGGTCGAGGGTGCTGCGTGGCTCGACGCCGAGGCGTTCGCCGACCTGCTGCGCCTGCGGGAAGCGCTGCCCGGTGTCGACCTGCGCTTCGACCCGACGCTCGTGCGCGGCATGGGCTACTACACCGGCACGATCTTCGAGGTCGCGCACCCCGACTTCGGCTACAGCCTGGGCGGCGGCGGTCGGTACGACGGCATGATCGGTCGGTTCCTCGGGCAGGACGTCCCCGCGGTCGGCTTCTCGCTGGGCTTCGAGCGCCTGGTCGACCTCGTGACACTCCCGGAGTCCGCCGAGTCGGACGCCGTGGTGCTCGTCTACGACAAGGACGTCGACCCGGTCCGGCTCGCGGCCCTCAAGACCGAGGCGCTCGCATCGCACCGGCGCGTGCGGCTCGAACGGCGCACCAAGAACACGAAGAACCTGCTCGCCGGTCTGGCCGCGCAGGGGTTCTCCGCCTTCGCGACCGTCGGCGCCGACACGACGTCGCTCGAGGGTGTGGAGTTCCGCCCGCTCGACTGAGTTGTCCACACCGGGCGTCACGGTCGACGTCGTGTTCACCTCGGCTCGCTAGGATCGGTCCCGCAAACACCACAACCAATGTGTAGGGAGTACCCCGTGGCCCTGATCGATGCCGTAGGCGCACGCGAAGTCCTCGATTCCCGAGGCAACCCGACGGTCGAGGTCGAGGTCCTCCTCGACGACGGCGTCGTGTCCCGCGCGCTCGTCCCCTCCGGTGCCTCCACCGGCGCGTTCGAGGCGTACGAACTCCGCGACGGCGATGCCTCGCGCTACGGCGGCAAGGGCGTGCTCAAGGCCGTCGACGCCGTCCTCGACGAGATCGGCCCGGCGCTCGAGGGCTTCGACGCCACCGACCAGCGCCTCGTCGACGCCGCGCTCATCGAGCTCGACGGAACCGAGAACAAGTCCCGCCTCGGCGCGAACTCGATCCTCGGGGCCTCGCTCGCCGTGGCCCGTGCCGCTGCCGACTCGGCTGACCTGCCGCTGTTCCGCTACCTCGGCGGCCCGAACGCGCACACGCTGCCCGTTCCGCTGATGAACGTCGTCAACGGCGGTGCCCACGCGGACACCAACGTCGACATCCAGGAGTTCTTCCTCGTGCCCTACGGCGCCGAGTCGTTCTCCGAGGCGCTCCGTTGGGGCGTCGAGACCTACCACGCCCTCAAGGGCGAGCTGAAGAAGCAGGGCCTCGCGACCGGCCTCGGCGACGAGGGCGGCTTCGCGCCGGAGCTCGCGTCGAACCGTGCGGCGCTCGACTTCCTGCTGACCGCGATCGAGAAGGCCGGCTACACCCCGGGCAAGGACATCGCCGTCGGCCTCGACGTCGCGTCCACCGAGTTCTTCCACGACGGCAAGTACTCGTTCGAGGGCAAGCAGCTCTCGAGCCAGGAGTTCACCGCGTACTTCGCCGACCTCGTCGCGAACTACCCGCTCGTCACGATCGAGGACCCGCTGGCCGAGGACGACTGGGAAGGCTGGTCGCACCTGACCGCCGAGCTCGGCGACAAGGTCCAGATCGTCGGCGACGACCTGTTCGTCACCAACCCGAAGCGTCTGCAGCGGGGCATCGACGAGAAGGCCGCGAACTCGATCCTGGTGAAGGTCAACCAGATCGGCACGCTCACCGAGACCCTCGACGCGGTCTCGCTCGCGCACCGTCACGGCCTCACCTCGATCCTGTCCCACCGCTCCGGCGAGACCGAGGACACCACGATCGCGGACATCGCGGTCGCGGTCGACGGTGGTCAGATCAAGACCGGTGCACCGGCTCGTTCGGACCGCGTCGCGAAGTACAACCAGCTGCTCCGCATCGAGGAAGAGCTCGGCGACGCCGCGGTGTACGCCGGTCGCTCGGCCTTCCCGCGCGCCAAGTCACTGTAAGCAGCTCGGCCAGCAGCACCGGCACCACCGAGACGCCGTCCTCTCCCGAGAGGACGGCGTCTCGTCGTGTGCGGACCTCGATCGGTCGCAAGACGTCGGCCGACCCGGAGCCATCCGACGGGACGTGACCGCCGGACGTGCGCCGGGCGGTGTGTGGTGACCACTCCGGGTACGGGATGGACGGGCGGACCGCACCCGCGCCTCCCGGCAGCATCGATCGGACGACGCGAGTCGCTGAGAGGCCACCGAACGGCCGCGTGCCGGGCGTTCCCACCGCGTCGGTCGGGTTATCGTCGGGACGTGCCCAGCCAGAAGCCCCGTGTCCGCCGCGTCCCCGTGGCGATGCCCGACGGCAGCACGTCGGCGCAGCCCTGGTACCGCTCGATCCACTTCTCCGGGTTCAGCCTGCTGATGCTCGCGATCATCGTGCTCTTCGTCGTGGTGCTCGCGCCGTCCCTCCGCACGCTCATCCAGCAGCAGGAGCAGATCGCCCAGCAGCAGCGTGAGGTCGCGAGCCAGAAGGCCGACGTCACGCAGAAGAAGAAGGACGTCGCCCGCTGGGACGACCCCGCGTACATCGAGGCGCAGGCGCGCGACCGCCTGCTCTACGTGTACCCGGGCGAGGAGAGCTACCTCGTGATGGGCGCCGAGGACCGGAAGGCCGAGACCACGCCGACGACGGACTCCGGCACGCCCGTCAGCACGAAGGTCCAGACGCCGAAGGTGGACTGGGTGCAGGCGATGCTGTCCTCGGTGCTGCAGTCGGGGCTCACCGACGAGACCGCTGCCGACCTCGTGGCCCCGGACGTCTCGGGCACCGGCGAGAGCAAGTAGCACCGAACCGGACCCGTCCGGCGCGACGGTGCGCGGGGTACCGGGTCTCCGGTAGGCTCACGTTCCCGTGACGACCCCTCCCTTCGACCCGCCCTCCGACCGCGACGTCCAGGTCGTGTCGGCGCAGCTCGGCCGACCGGCACGCGACGTCATCGGGATCGCAGCACGGTGCGTCTGTGGCAACCCCACGGTCGTCTCCACGAAGCCCCGACTGTCGAACGGCACCCCGTTCCCGACGTTCTACTACCTGTGCCACCCCGCGGCCACCGCCGCGGTCAGCACCCTCGAGGCCAACCAGGTGATGCCGGAGCTGGCAGCACTGCTCGAGGACGACTCCACCGCGGCCGCGTACCTCGCGGCCCACGAGTCCTACCTGGCCGATCGCGAGTCGATCGAGCACGTCGACGAGATCGTCGGCATCAGCGCCGGTGGCATGCCCACCCGTGTGAAGTGCCTGCACGCCCTCGTCGGTCACGCCCTCGCCGCCGGACCCGGCGTCAACCCCATCGGTGACCTCGCGCTCGAGCGCGCGGACTGGTCGCCCTCCCGGTGTGAGTGCCGGGCGTATGATGACGGTGCAGACGCTGGAGTCGGGGCGGGTGGCGGCGAAGTCTGACTCGACTCCGAAACCCCCATCCAAGGAGATCATCCCCCGTGCCCAAGATCCTCGTCGTCGGCGGCGGTTACGCCGGTTTCTACACCGCATGGAAGCTCGAGAAGCACCTTCGCCAGGGCGAAGCCGAGGTCGTCATGGTGGACCCGCTGCCGTACATGACGTACCAGCCGTTCCTGCCCGAGGTCGCTGCCGGTTCGATCGAGCCGCGTCACGCGGTCGTCTCGCACCGCCGCCACCTCAAGAACACCCGCGTCGTCACCGCGAAGGTCACCAAGGTCGACCACGCGACGAAGACCGCCACGATCACGCCGACCGAGGGCGAGGCGTGGGAGGAGTCCTACGACCAGATCGTCATGACCGCCGGCGCGGTGTCTCGCACGTTCCCGATCCCGGGTGTCGCGGACGAGGCCATCGGCCTCAAGACGATCGAGGAAGCCGCGGCGATCCGCGACAAGATCCTCACGAACTTCCACAAGGCGGCGAACCTGCCGGCCGGTCCCGAGCGTGACCGCCTGCTGACCGTCGTCGTCGTCGGTGGTGGCTTCGCCGGCATCGAGGTCTTCGCCGAGCTCCGCTCCTTCGTCACCGACCTGCTGAAGAGCTACCCGCAGCTCTCCTTCGACGAGACGCGCTTCCACCTGGTCGAGGCGATGGGCCGCATCATGCCCGAGGTCTCGCTCGAGACCTCGCACTGGGTGCTCAAGAACCTCGCGCAGCGCGGTGCGAACGTGCACCTCGAGACCCAGCTGGCCTCGGCCGTCGGTGGCGTCTGCGAGCTCAAGACGAGCGACGGCGCGATCGAGAAGATCGAGTCCGACCTCATCATCTGGACCGCCGGTGTCATGGCGAACCCGATGGTCAAGGGCACCGACTTCCCGCTCGAGCAGCGCGGTCGCATCCGCGTGCAGCCCGACCTGCGCGTCGTCGACGACAACGGCGTGATCGCGGACGCATGGGCCTGTGGCGACGTCGCAGCCGTGCCGGACCTCACCGGTGGTGGCGTCGGCGGCTTCTGCGTGCCGAACGCCCAGCACGCCGTCCGTCAGGCGAAGCAGCTCGCGAAGAACCTGGTCGCGACCATCCGTGGCGAGGCCACGACCGACTACAAGCACGAGAACCTCGGCGCCGTCGCGGGCCTCGGTCTCGGCATCGGCGTGTTCCAGTCTGGCAAGTTCGCCATGAAGGGCTTCCTGGCGTGGGGCGCGCACCGCGGCTACCACGGCATGGCGATGCCGTCGTGGGAGCGCAAGTGGCGCGTCATCGGCGACTGGGTCGGTGGCTTCTTCCTGGGCCGCGACATCGCGTCGCTCGACGACCGTGAGACCCCGCGCGCTGCGTTCGAGGCCTTCGCGTCCCGTCCGAAGCCCGCGGCCGAGGCCCCGGCAGCTCCGGCCGCCGCTCCGGCTCCGGAAGAGGGCAAGCCCGCTGGCGCCGCCGGCCCGGCGTACGGCGAGCCCGCCAAGGACGTCTCGAACGAGGCCGAGCCCGTGAAGGCCGAGGCCGCAGCGGACGCCAAGTAGCACCAGCAGCACCACGCAGAGGCGGTCACCCTTCGGGGTGGCCGCCTCTCGTCGTCGAGCGCATCGGTAGGCTGTTGCGGCCCGCCCCCGTGGCCCAATCGGTAGAGGCATGCGACTTAAAATCGCCGAGTTGTGGGTTCGAGTCCCACCGGGGGTACCAGTGCGCGTCCCGCGAAAGCGACAGTCTGCCGCCAACCGTTCGCGGCACACTGTCGCCCTGGCGGGCAAGACGGCGCGACCGCGGGTGCATCTGTCGCTTCGGCGGGTGTGAACCGGCCCCAGCCCGGCCGGGAGGCCCGTGGCGCGCCCGCACCGCGCCTCCCGTCCGTTACACGCGTGCGTCCCGCGAAAGCGACGTCGTGCCGCCAACCGTTCGCGGCACGACGTCGCTTTCGTGGGCAGGACGGCGCGTCCGTGCGGACAACTGTCGCTTTGACGCGCGCGAACCAGGTCCGCGCACGAACATGTCCGGCCAATCCAACTTAGGGTTGCCTAACCTAACTCCTGTCCCTATGCTCAGGGAGTTAGGTAAGGCTACCCAAACTTGGAGACCACCCGAATGTACCTGTCCTCTCCTCGCGCTCGGCGTCTGGCCGCCGGCGCGACCGCCGTCGCCCTCGGCGCGACGATCGCCGCGGCCGCCGCGCTCGGCGCTGCCCCCGCGAACGCCGCCTCCGCCGACGTCACCGACGCGTCGCTGTCCTGGAGCCTCAGCAACGAGGCCAACGCCGGCGCCTACTTCGGCGGCTGCAACTTCCTGTCCGCCGGGGTCGCCGGCAACTCGGGCTCCTCGGCTCCGTGGACCACGACCAACCCGTCGCCCGGCTACGCCGCGTCGGCCGGCAACGTCTCGATCGCCTACCCGAAGGCCGCGGGCGGCACCTCGACCCCGACCTTCGCCACGAAGTGCCAGACCGGCGACGGGACCACGGTCCGCCCGGGCACCACGACCGCCGGCGTCCTGACGCTCGCCGCGGGTACGGGCACCGTGGACGCCGCAGCCGGCACCGCGGACATCGCGTGGGACGGCGGCTTCACGGTCGCGTTCTACGGCGGCCTGACCTACTGGTCCGCCGAGGACCCGGAGCTGCACGTCGCAGCGGACGGCACGGGTGAGCTCACGGCGACGGTCTCGGGCTACGCGGCCTCGCGCGACGGGGGCAGCTGGGCGCCGCTGACGCCGCGCACCGTGCACCTCGCGACCCTCACCGACGTCGACGTCACGAGCTCGGGCATCACCGTGAGCCCGGACTGGCAGGGCGTCGAGCCCGCGTCGGCGACGAGCCTGAACAAGACGAACGCCGACTGGGGTTCGTGGCCGGCGGACTTCGTCGACTTCCAGAACGAGACCGGTCAGAGCTCGTACTGGTACACGTCCGGCGCGAACGACGCCGCGGCCAAGAAGCCGCAGCCGATCTCGATCGCCTACACGGCGGCCGAGGCACCCACGCCCGAGCCGACCGAGCCGAGCGAGCCCGGCACGCCGGAGCCCACGACCGAGCCGAGCGAGCCCGGCACCCCGGACCCCACGAACGGCCCGACGACCGGCCCGACCACCGGCCCGACCACGGAGCCCACCACCGCGCCGACGACCCCGGCCCCGTCGATCAGCACCGGTGGCACCACCACCTTCACGGTCGGCGACTCGGTGCCGCTGCGCGCCGAGGGCCTGCCGGCAGCGTCGGAGTACTCAATCGTCATGCACAGCGACCCCGTCGTCCTCGGCACCGTGACCACGGACGCCGACGGGGCCTTCGCGACCTCGGTCGTGATCCCCACGGGAACCCCGGCCGGAGCGCACACCATCGCGGTGGAGTCCTCGGACGGCACCGCCGTGGTCTCGCTCGCCATCACGGTCACCGCGGACGGCACCGTCGTCGTCGACCCGATCGACACCACCACGGCCGTCACCACCGGCGCAGCCGTGAACACCGGAGGCACCGTCTCCGGCACCTCGGCCCTGCCGTGGATCGGGCTGTCGGCCTTCGGCGTCGTCGCCCTCGGCTCGGTCGCGTTCATCGCGTACCGCCGCCGCGTCACCCAGCAGGACTGACGCACCGGGATCCGCGGGGCGGTCGACCCCGCCACGCGGATCCCGGCACCCAAGTGTCGGACGGGAGGCGCGCCTCCCGTCCGACACGTCCGTCACCACCCCGGAACGGAAGATGACCGCCCCACGCACCCGACCGCGCACCGCGCTGCTCTGGACGACCGCCGTGCTCGCCGCGGCGTCCCTCGTCGTCGGCGTGGTCGGTGTGGTCACCGCGACCACCGGAGCGGCCTCGCCGACGGCGATCACCGGCACGTCGCTCGACGGCAAGCAGGTCACGCTCGACCCGGGCGAGTCGGGGACGGCGGCGTCTGCGTCGAACGCGGTCGCCGACACCGGTGCGCAGCTCGTGGTGCCGTCGGTCGGGCTCGAGGTGCCGCTCGGCGAACTGGACGCCGTCGACGGGCAGATCACGCCGCCGGGGTTCAGTGAGGCCTACCGGGTCCGCAACCTGGGGGTCCCGCTGGCGGACCGCGCGGACGGCACCGTGTTCGTCGTCATGCACTCGCTGCGGAACGGTGCGATCGGACCGGGTAACCTGCTCATCGACGTCGACGGGCAACGCTCCGAGGTCGTGGTCGGCAGCAGCGTCCGGGTCGGCGACGCGCGGTGGACGGTGACCGGTTCCGAGCGGATCACGAAGGCGACCGTGGCCGCCGATGCCGACGTGTGGGCGGACGAGCCCGGCCGGCTCCTGCTCATCACGTGCCTGCAGCGGCCGGACGGTTCCGCCTCGGTCGACAACGTGGTCATCGAGGCCACGCTCGATCGCTAACATCGCCTGCGTGGTCGGACTCGGAAGCGCACTCGCGAACCTGCAGAACGCCCTCCGTCGGCCCGAGGCCCACGTCGAGGTCGTCGACGGCGAGACCGTCCCCGTCGGCATGCTCCTCGGCACACTCGGTGCGCTGCTGCTCGACGCGGGCAGCTCCGTCACCGACGTCCGCTCGGCGCTCGAGAAGGCCCGCGACGCCGCCGGGGTCGGTCCGACCCTGGCGATCGGGGTGCTGCCGGCGCTCGTGATGGTGAGCGAGGTCTCGACCGGTGCGGCGACGATCGTGAACGCCGAGGGCGTCGAGCTGTCGTCGCGACAGGCCGCACGGGCGAACCGGGTCGTGCTCGGGTTGGAGAGCGGCTCCATCGCCCTCGCCGAGATCCCCGCGCGGGTCCGGGCCATCCGTGCCGGCACCGTGCCGCCGCCCGCGTTGCCGTGGATCCTCGGCAACGCACTGACCTCCGCCGGGCTCGCCGTCGTGTTCCGGTGCCCGTGGTGGGCGATCCTGCTCGCGCTCCTGGTCGGTGCGCTCGTCGGGGTCATCGGACTGCTGCTCCGGCGCTTCCGCGAGGCCGTCGCGATCATCCCGTTCCTGGCGGCCTTCGTGTCGACGGCCATCGTCGGACTCGTCGCCGCGGGTGCCGGGTTCGAGCAGGTCCCGCTGTTCGCCGTGTGCGCTCCGGTGGCGGTGTTCGTCCCCGGTGCCCTCATCACCAACGCCCTGCTCGAACTGACCGCCGCGGACATCGTGACCGGGTCCTCGCGGCTGGTCCAGGGGCTCATCATGCTCGGCTTCATGGCGGCCGGCATCGCCTCGGGCAGTGCGCTGACCGGGCTGCACGTCGACCCGTCCTCGGCGGCGCTCGTCGGCGAGGTCGCCGGCGTCGGCACGGACCTGGCCGGGTGGGAGTCCGTGCCGTCCTACTGGGTGTCGTGGGTCGCCGTGGTGGTCCTGGCGGTCGGCCTCGGCCTGGTGTTCCGGTCGGGCTGGCGGCTGACGCTCGTGTCGGTGGCCGTCATGGTCACCGCCTACGCCCTGGTGAGCGGGACGACGCCGGTGTGGGGGAGCGTCGTCGCGACCGGGGCGACGGCGGCCCTGTTGTTCGTCGCGACGCGGTTGCTCGAGCGGCTCGTGCCGGCGATCCCGGCGACGGTGTCGTTCTTCCCGGCGTTCCTGCTGCTCGTCCCCGGGACCGTCGGGCTGGTGGCGGTGGCCACGTTCGACCCCGAGTCCCTCGCGACACCTCTGGCGACCTTCGTCAGCCTGTGCATCGGGACGAAGATCGGTGGGTTGCTGCCGGGTCTGTTCGCCCGGAACGCGCCGAGCCACACGTAGCGCCGCCCGGGGGTACGTGGGCGTTCCTGGCGGGATCGGGCGTACCTGGTCGGAAGTTTCGACCAGGTACGCCCGATCCTGCGGAGCACCGCACGCGGCATGGGAAGGAACGCACGCAGGCACGGCCGTGGACGCGACCGGCTGACGGACGGGAGGCGCGGGGCGGGGCCGCCACGGGCCTCCCGTCCGGCGCCACGCACGTGCAGAGCGCGCTACGGCTCGAGCAGTCGGCCCGCCGCCTGGTCCTCCGCTGCCGTCGCCTTGGCGAGGTAGTGCACCTTCTTGCCCGTCGCGTTGTAGGGCAGCTCGTCGACGAAGCGGTACCGCCGCGGCCGCTTGTAGCGGGCGAGCCCGGGGTGCGAGCCCGTCCACTCCTCGAGCTCGGCGGCGGCCGCGACGTCGTCGTCCGGTAGCCGTCCCGCTGCACGGACCACGTACGCCGTGACGACCTCGCCCCAACGCTCGTCCGGGATCCCGACGACGATCGAGTCGGCGACGCCCGGGTGCTCCTGCAGTGCGGCCTCGACCTGGACGGGGTGGACGTTCTCGCCGCCGGAGATGATCATGTCGTCCTTGCGGCCGACGATCGTCACCCGTTCGTGCTCGTCCCACGTGGCGAGGTCGCCGGGGTAGAACCAGCCGTTCGCGAACTTCTCCGCCTCGAGCCCCGGGTTGCGGTACGAGTAGCCGGACTTCACGGTCCGGACCGCGAACTCGCCGATCTCGGAGCCGTCCTTCGGCACGGTGTCGCTCGGGTCGGCCAGGCGGTCCTCGTACACGCGCACCACGGCGACGTCGTCGTCCGTCGATGCTCGTCCGGTGGAGCCGGCACCGTCGGGGAAGTCCTCAGGACGCAGGAACGTGTTCCAGAAGGTCTCGGTCGTCCCGTAGCCGTTGAAGATCCGCGGGGACAGGAGCTCCTGGTAGCGGAGTGCGGCGGCGCGGTCGAGCGGGGCACCCATCGTGACGATGCCGTGCAGGGACGACAGGTCGCGGGGCCGGGCCTCTTGCGCGTTCGCGAGCTGCACCAGGTTCGGCGGCGCACCGATCAGGAACGTCAGCCGCTCGGACTCGACCAGGTCGAGCACCCGCTCGGCGTGAAGTGCCGCAGGGTGGTGAGCTCGGCGCCGACGTAGAACACCGGGTTCGGGCCGCCCGAGTACAGGCCGCCACGGTGGAACAGCGGCGACATGTTGAGCGTCTTGTCGAAGGGGCCGAGCGGGAAGTGCATGACGACGTCGTGGGCGCTGAGCACCTCGACCAGGCTCGGCAGGGGCACCGGCTTCGGTCGCCCGGTGGTGCCGGAGGTGTAGAGCCGGGTGGTCTCGTCGTAGGTGCTGCGGGGCTCGGTCGCGGCGAGTTCGGCGGGCGTGACGGGGTCGGCGGCGAGGAGGGCGGTGAACGCGACGCGCGCGTCGTGTGCGGCGTGGTCGTCGTCGTGTGTGGCGTGCGCGGCATGGTCGTCGTGGTGCGCTGCGTGGTCGTCGCCACCGACGACGACGATGTGGTCCGGACGGTGCGGCGCGGTCTCGAGCGCTCGGGCGATGTCGTCGCCGCGTACCGCGTCGTGCACCAGCACCACGGGCGCGGAGTCCTCGATGATGAAGGCGACCTCGTCGGGGGCGAGCCGGAAGTTCGTCGGCGAGAACACCGCGCCGATGCGGTGGCACGCCAGGTAGAGCATCGCGAACTCGGGTGAGTTGAACAGCTCGACCATCACGACCGAACCGCGACCGGCACCGTGCCGGACGAGCCACCCGCCGATGTGGTCGACGACGTCCCCGAGTTCCGCGTAGGTCCACGACCGACCCGTGTCCGGGTCGCGCAGCGCGGGCCGGTCCGCGAAGCGGTGGGTGTTCCGCGCGAAGCCGTTCGCGTACGAGTAGCTGCCCTCGAACACCTCGCGGAACCGCGTCGGGTCGTAGTCGGATCGGGTCTCGGTCATCATCGCTCCCTGGGGCGGTCGAACGGCGCGTCACGCACCGATCGTCACTGTATCCGCCGCGCGGGGACGGCGGACGGGAGGCCCGGTGCGGGTCAGGCGGCCGCGTCCGGTCGCGCGGTGCGCGCCCAGAACCAGGCCCCGATCGCGCCCGCCACGCAGGCCGCGCCGACCGCGCCGAGCAGCACCGGCGACGCGTGGGTCCCCGCGGGACCCGAGTAGACCGCGGCGGTGAGCGCGACCGCGACGACCGCCAGTGCCACGTACCGTGCACGCGAGGCCATCAGGACCGCACTGCCGGCGGAACCCGCGAACGGCAGCAGCGTCGCGACGACGGCACCGACCCCGCCGACGCACAGGGTGATGGCGAACTCCGACGTCAACGCGGACCAGAAGCCCCCGCCCGCGGTCAGGCTGTGGAGCACCCACCCCGCGGTCGCGAGCCCGAGCAGCGCGATCGTCCGCCAGGTCGCGCTCCGGGCACCGGCGGCGATCCCGGAGCCGAGGCGCAGTGCGGCGGTGTCCAGGTCGGGGCGTCCCGACGGCACGAGCACCATCCCGACGATCAGGGCGGGGGAGAGGTCCGCGGCCCGCGTGATCCCGCACGCCACGAGCGCCGCGAGCACCAGCCACGGGGACACCCGGAAGCCCACCGCACGGTGGTCGGGCCCGGCCGCCCACCGGGTCACGAGCACCACGGCTGCCGTGAGCACCGCGGTGCCGAGCAGCACGGCGATGGCGAGGCGGACGTAGCGGGCCTCGAGCGAGACGCCCACGCCGAGCAGCGTGCACAGGACGGCGACGGCCACCGCGACCGTGATCGACACCCAGGTCGGCAGCACGTCGTCGGACCCGGAGCGGTCCGAGCGCGAGCGGTTCCGCCCGAGCAGTCCGGCGAAGGGCGAGCGGATGCGCCCGCGGGCAGCGGCGGCGACGAGCGCGAGGGGTGCGGCGATGAGCAGGAGGAACCCGGCGGCGACGGCCGTGGCGATCAGGACGGTCCGCCAGGAGAACGCGGCCTGGATCGTCGGCACGGTGCGGTCGTAGGCGGTGGCGGCGGTCCAGTCGCCCGCGGGGCCCGACCAGTCGGTGTGGCCGCCGGAGCCTGCGGCCCCGGGGGTGCTCGTGCCGGTCGGGTCGGTGCCGTCACCGGGCGCTGCCGCCGATCCGGGGCCGTCGTCGCCGGTGCCGCCGGCGTTCCCGGTTCCGGTGCCGGCCGGGGTCCCCGCGTCGCCGGGGGTCTGGCCGTCACCCGGTGCGGTCGTGGTGCCGGTTCCGGCTCCGGTGCCGTTGCCGTTGCCGTTGCCGTTGCCGGTGCCGGTGCCGGTGCCGTTGGTCGGTGCGTCCCCGCCGGTTCCGGAGGTGCCGGGGGTGCCGTTCGGGGTGCCCGAGGTCGACCACACGGTGACCTGCACGGCAGCGGACGACCGCGAGTAGTTGCCGGCTGCGTCGTGCTGCGTCGCGGTGAGGTCGTGTCCGCCGGCCCGCAGCTGCGACCCCGCGGTGGAGCAGGACCACGAACCGTTCGCAGCGACCTCGGCCCGGCAGACGGGTGCGCGGTCGACGTAGACGGTCACGTCGGCGCCGGGTTCGCCGGTGCCGCGGACGACCGTGGCGCGCGACCCGACGCGGTCGCCGTCATCGGGTGCGGTGATCCGCGGAGCAGCCGGTGCTGTGCGGTCGACCGTGATCCGCACCGGGGCCGAAGACGCACTGCGCAGGTCGGAGCGGTAACCGCGCGCCGTGCTGGCGGTCTGCGAGGCGGTCACGGTGACGGTCGCGTCGGGCCGCAGCGCGAGCGAGGTCACCCACCGACCGTCCGGGCCGACCGGGGCGGTCTGCTGCGTCGACGATCCGGAGACCGACAGCACCACGGTGGAACCGGGGAAGCCCGTGCCGGAGAGCGCGCCGCTGGTCGGGTGGTCGGACGCGATGGTCGGCGGCACGATGACGTCGGAGGCCGGGGCGCTCGCGGGCGGCTCGCTCGGCGCGGTGACGTCCCGCACCGTGAAGACCTGCTGCGGACCCGACCGCACCGTACCGAGGCACGACCACGAACCGTTCGCCTGCACCTGGGCCGAGCACCCGGTCGAACCGGTCGACGCGGGGCCCGCGACGCGGACGACGTGCGCCGGGGTCCCGGTGCCGTGGAACCGGGCGGTGCTGCTCGTCACGTCCCCCGGGTCGGCGATGGTCGGTGCGACGGGCGGTCGCCCGGTGGACGCGGGCGGGGGCGTGGGGGTGCCGGGGCGCCCACTGCTCGGCGGGCCCACGAGTTCGCCCGGGGCAGGGGTCGCGGTGCTCGCGGCGCGGACGGGTTCGGTGGTCGCTCGATCGTGGGCCGCTGCGCCGGCGAACGCGGGGGCTGCTGCCACCGCCAGGAGCGCCGCGGCGAGAACGGCGGTGGCCGAGGCGAGCGCGACGAACCGGGCACGACGACGAGGGCCGTCGCCCCCGACGGCCCGGTCGTCCACGTTGTCCCCTCGCGTGCTCACCGGCTCCATCCCACGTGATGTGGGCCGCTGGGTCAATACACCTCGCGGATGATGTCCCGCATCCGGTCGTGTTGGCCCCGCAGCCCGAACGCCCGGTGTGCGTGACTCGGGAATCGCCCGTGAACCCTGGCGGTCGACGTGAGCACCGCGGACGCGTCGGTAGACTTCACGACGGCCGTTCAGGCCACGCAGCACCGCGGATCCGAACGCGAGAAGGAGCACCCACGCATGGACACCGGACTCGTCACGACGCTGATCGTCGTCGGAGTGGTGGTGGTGATCCTGGTCATCATCGGGATCTACCTCTGGGTGACGTACAACTCGCTCGTCACGCTCAAGGTGCGTGTGGACGAGGCCTGGAGTGACATCTCGGTGCAGCTCAAGCGGCGCGCCGACCTGATCCCGACCATCGTCGACTCGGTCAAGGGGTACGCCACCCACGAGAAGGCCGTCTTCGACGACGTCACCAAGGCGCGCTCCGAGACCCTGACGGCCGGTGACGCCGGAACGGCCTCCGCCGCCGAGGGGCACATGCAGAAGGCGCTGAAGAGCGTGTTCGCGGTCGCCGAGGGGTACCCGCAGCTGCAGTCGAGCCAGAACTTCCTGCAGCTGCAGACCGAGCTCGTCGACACCGAGGACAAGATCCAGTCCGCCCGGCGCTTCTACAACGGTGGCGTGCGCGAGCTCAACACGAAGATCCGGGTCTTCCCGAACTCCACGTTCGCCAAGCGGCGGGGCTTCGCCGAGGCGACGTTCTTCGAGACCGCCGAGCCGGCAGCCATCGCCGAGCCGCCGCGCGTCCAGTTCTGACCCCAGCCTCGCAGCTGCCGTGTACAGCGCCATCGCGCGGAACAAGCGCAACACCGTCGTCATCGTCCTGGTCTTCCTGCTGGTCATCGGCGCACTCGGGTTCCTGGGTGGCTACCTGGCGGGCAACGTGTCGATCGGCGTCATCGTGCTCGCCGTCGCCCTGGGCTACGCGGTGCTGCAGTACTTCTTCGCCGCTCGGCAGGCGACCGCCATCGCCGGTGGCATCGAGATCGACCGCACCACCGAACCACGGCTCTGGCGGACGGTCGAGAACCTGGCGATCTCGACTGGCATGCCGATGCCCAGCGTCTACGTCATCCAGGACCCGTCGCCGAACGCCTTCGCCACCGGGCGCGACCCGGAGCACGCCGTGGTCGCGGCGACGACCGGGCTGCTCCAGATCATGGACGACCAGGAGCTCCAGGGTGTGATGGCCCACGAACTCGGGCACGTCCGCAACTACGACATCCGGGTCTCGACGATGGTGTTCGGGCTGGTGGTCGCCGTCGGCCTGATCGCCGACGTGCTCCTGCGCATCTCGATCTTCAGCGGCCTGTCCGGCGGCCGGAACCGCAACTCGGACAACGGCGGTGGCGCGAACCCGGTGCTGCTCATCGCCGGCATCGTGGCCGTCGTCGTGGCACCGATCGCCGCGGCGGGCGTGCAGGCCGCGGTGTCCCGGCAGCGCGAGTACCTCGCCGACGCCACCGGTGCGATGACGACCCGTCACCCTGAGGGCCTCGCCCGGGCGCTCGAGAAGCTCGGCGCGTACGGCCGTCCGATGCAGACGCAGAACTCGTCGATGGCGCACCTGTGGATCGCCGACCCGATGCGCCCCGGTGTGATGGACCGGCTGTTCTCGACGCACCCGCCGCTGCCGGACCGCATCGCACGGTTGCGGGCGAACGCCGACCGCTTCTGACGCCGGTCAGGCCTCGACGGCGTCGAGCTGCTCCGTGGGTTCGGGGGCATCGGCGTCGTCGACGGCTTCGTGCGGGACCAGCGGGACGCCGAGCGCCCCGGCGACCGCGGTCGCAGCCGTGCCCCGATCGGTGACCTCGACCTCGTCGAGTCCCTGCCACGCGGCGGTGCGTCGGAGGGTCTCGGCCAGCCGCTCGGCATCGAGGTGCTCGCCGGGCTCCTGCCACGCGGTCCGGACCCGCAGCACGCCACGCTGCCGGTCGCTCTTCAGGTCGACCCGGCCGACGAGGCGGTCGTCCTGCAGCACGGGCAGCACGTAGTACCCGAACACCCGCTTCGGCGCCGGTGTGTAGATCTCGATCCGGTAGTGGAACCCGTACATCCGCTCCGCCCGTCGGCGGAACCACACGACCGGGTCGAACGGGCTGAGCACCGCGTCGGCGGTCAGTTGCCGGGGCACCCGGGCATCGGGGTGGAGCCAGGCCCGCTCACCCCAGCCCTCGACCCGCACGGGCAGGAGCTCGCCGGCGGCGGTGAGCTCCGCGATGGCGGCGGCGGTGTCGTCCGACCGCAGTCGGTAGTAGTCGGCGATGTCCGCTCGGGTGCCGACGCCGAGGGCGCGGGTGGCGTGCCGGACGAGTTCGAGCACGGCTGCAGCGCGCGGCGGGGCCGTCTCGAGGAACCCGGCCGGCAGGACCTGCTCGGGCAGGGCGTACACGCGCTCGAAGCCCGACCGTCCGGCGCTCACGGCCTCGCCCCAGCGGAACATCTGCTCGAGCCCGAGTTTCACGTCGCTCCAGCCCCACCACGGACCACGGCGGACGTTCGACTCGTGCTCGACCGCACTGGCCCGCATCGGCCCCTCGGCACGCAGGAGCGCGTGCAGCTCGCGTCGGACCCCGGCGGTGCGGGTGACGCCGTCGATCCGGGTCGGACCGGCGTCGCGCTCCCGAAGAGCGTCCATCCGCCAGCGGAACAGCCGCAGGTCGTCGCGCGGAATGAGGGCTGCCTCGTGCGCCCAGTACTCGGTGTAGGGCCCGGACCGGCCGAGGGTCAGTCGGTCGAGCGTGGACCGGTCGTACGCCCCCAACCGTGCGAAGAGCGGCAGGTAGTGGCTGCGCTCGAACACGTTCACCGAGTCGATCTGCAGCAGCCCGAGTCGGGCGAACGCAGCGTTCACCGCACGCGTCGAGACCGCCGTCGCCGGTGGTCGACCGAACCCCTGCGCGGCGAGTGCGACGCGGCGGGCTTCGGCGGCGGAGAGCGAGGACCTGACCATGCGCCGACGCTACCGAACCCCGCCGACAGCGCGGCGTCGGAACGTATGCCGTATCTGGAACGTGAGGACGTGTGGATCGCTAGGATCGGCCCATGGCCTGGGGAAAAAAGACACCGCACGCGGATCCCGTCGTCGTCGATGACGCGGTGCCGCCCGGCATGCGGATCGCCGGTGCGTGGTCGTGGCGGATCCTCGTCGTGGTCGGCGTCGTCGCGGTGGTCATCTACCTGGTCACGCTGTTCAGCGAGATCCTCATCCCGTTCCTCATCGGCATCGTCGTCGCCGCGCTCCTGGTCCCGCTGTCGAACTGGATGCAGCGCCACCACGTGCCGAAGTGGCTCGCCGTCATCGTCAGCCTGGTCGGTGGGCTCGCCGCCGTCGGGGCGCTCATCTGGCTCGTCGTCGACCAGATCGCCGCCGCCTACCCGTCGCTCCGCGACCGAACCCTGTCGCAGTACGACAACATCCGCGACTTCGTGCTCAGCTCCGGGCTCGGGATCAGCCAGAAGGACCTGAACTCCTACCTCAACCAGGCGACCGACTGGCTGCAGAGCAACTCCGGCTCGATCCTGTCCGGAGTGGCCAGTGCGGGGTCGTCGCTGACGCACATCCTCACCGGCCTGTTCATCGTCATCTTCACGGTGATCTTCCTGCTCATCGACGGCAAGAACGTCTGGCGCTGGACGGTCCGGCTCTTCCCGAAGAACGCCCGCAGCGCGATCGACGGCGCTGGCGTCGCCGGCTGGACGACGTTGACGAGCTTCATCCGGGTGCAGATCTTCGTCGCGTTCGTCGACGCCGTCGGCATCGGCCTCGGTGCGTTCTTCCTGCAGCTGCCGCTCGTCGTGCCGATCGCGGTCTTCGTGTTCCTCGGGTCGTTCATCCCGGTCGTCGGCGCGATCGTCACCGGGTTCCTGGCGGTGTTCGTCGCCCTGGTCTTCAACGGACCGGTGGCGGCGGTGATCATGCTCGGTGTGATCCTGGTCGTGCAGCAGGTCGAGGGACACATCCTGCAGCCGCTCGTCATGGGCAGCGCCGTCAAGGTGCACCCGCTCGCCGTCGTCCTCGGGGTCACCGCGGCGTCGGGTCTCGCGGGCATCGCGGGCGCGTTCTTCGCCGTCCCGCTCATCGCCACCGTCAACTCCATGGTCACGACCATCTCGAGCGGACGCTGGAAGACGATGGACTCCGACCACGTGCTCGAAGCCAAGCAGGAGGCGCACGACGAGAACGTCCGTACCAAGCGCCGGCGCAAGATCCTCAAGCTGCGCAAGCGGCGTGGCGACGTCCCGAAGCCGGGCACCGACGAGCAGCCGACCGCGGTCAAGGGGACGGCAGGCTGACGCTGAACGATCCCTCGTGTCACGGGTTCGCCGCGGACGCCCGGAACGACGATGATGGGGGAGTGACCGACACCAGCGCCTCCCAGCACACGCTCGCCGCGATCCCCACCCTCGCGGACATCGAGACGGCGCGGGAGACCATCTCGGGCGTCGCGCGCGTCACCCCGATGGAGACCTCGCAGTTCCTGGCTGAGCTGCTCGGGTCGCCCGTGCACCTGAAGTGCGAGAACCTGCAGCGCACCGGCGCGTACAAGGTCCGCGGCGCCTACAACCGCCTGTCGACCCTGTCCGAGGAACAGCGCGCCAAGGGCGTCGTCGCGGCCAGCGCCGGCAACCACGCCCAGGGCGTCGCCCTCGCCGCCCGCGAGCTCGGCATCCCGGCGACGATCTTCACCCCGGTCGGCGTCGCGCTGCCGAAGCTGCAGGCCACCCGCCACTACGGCGCCGAGGTCGTCCTGCGCGGCCACTCGGTGGAGGAAGCCCTGAGCGCCGCCAAGGACTTCGCCGCGCACACCGGCGCGGTCTTCATCCCGCCGTTCGACCACCCCGCCGTCATCGCCGGCCAGGGAACGCTCGGCCTCGAGATCATCGACCAGGTGCCCGACGTGGACACCGTCGTCGTGCCGATCGGCGGCGGCGGGGTCATCTCCGGCATCGCCCTCGCGGTCAAGGGCATGGCCGAGCGGCTCGGACGACCGATCAAGGTCATCGGGGTGCAGGCCGAGAACGCCGCTGCCTACCCGTCGTCGATCCGCGCCGGCGAGCCCGTCACCATCACGACGACACCGACGATCGCCGACGGCATCGCGGTCGCCCGCCCCGGCGACCTGAACTTCCCGATCATCCGCGACCTGGTCGACGACATCGTCACGGTCTCCGACGACGACACTGCCCGCGCCCTGCTCGTGCTGCTCGAGCGTGCGAAGCTCGTGGTCGAGGCCGCCGGAGCCGTCGGTGTCGCCGCGATCATGTCCGGCGCGGTCCGCGACACCGGGCGCACCGTCGTGCTGCTGAGCGGCGGCAACATCGACCCGCTCATGATGGAGCGCGTGATCACCCGGGGTCTCGTCGCCGCGTCGCGCTACATCGGCATCCGTATCATGCTGCCGGACCGTCCCGGCCAGCTCGCCCGGGTGGCCCAGGTGATCTCGGACGCCGGCGCGAACGTGGTCGAGGTCCTGCACACCCGCCACGGACAGGGCCTGGTCATCAACGAGGTGGCCCTCGACCTGTCGATCGAGGCGCGTGGCCCCGAGCACGCGCAGGAGGTCATCCAGCGCCTGCACGAGGTCGGCTTCCGCCCGGAGCTCCTCGAGCACTAGCCCTGCGACGATCCACGGGTCGTTCGACGCGTGTCCTGTCGGATCCGTGGTGCGCCCCGGCGGGCGGGGCCGTGGACGCGACCATCGGACGGACGGGAGGCCCGTGGCGGTGTCGCCCCGGGCCTCCTGTCCGTCTGTGGTGCTGCCTACGGCTCGTAGCGCTCGATCTTGACGACCTCGACCGCGATCTCCTTGCCGTTCGGCGCCGTGTAGGTGGCCTTGTCGCCGGCCTTGAGGCCGACGATCGCCGCGCCGACGGGGCTGACCGGGCTGTAGACCGTCAGGTCGGAGCCCTCGGCGACGATCTCGCGGCTGCCGACCAGGAACGTCGACTCGTCGCCTGCGATGACCGCGGTGACGACGGTGCCGGGCTCGACCGTGCCGTCGAAGACCGCTTCGCTGACGGTCGCGTGCTTGAGGAGGTTCGTGAGGACGCGGATGCGCGCCTCGATCTTGCCCTGCTCGTCCTTGGCGGCGTGGTAGCCGCCGTTCTCCTTGAGGTCGCCCTCTTCGCGAGCGGCCTCGATGCGGCGCGCGATCTCGGCACGGCCCTCGCCGCTCAGCTCGTCGAGCTCCGCCTGGAGACGGTCGTGCGCCTCCTGGGTCAGCCAGGTGACCTGCGTGTCGTTGCTCATCTTCTGTCCCTTCGACCATGAAAAAACGAGACCGGCCGAGTGGTCGGTCTCGAGAGGCGAATCAGGACAGTCTAGGGAATCCAGCAGTCGTGGATCAAGCCGGTGACGCCACGGGTCGTGGTCGTCACCTCGGTGCTGACACTGCGGGTGCGCTGCTCGGACGGGGCGAGGGTGATCTCCTTCCAGCCCACGATCGAGTAGCTCTTGTCGAGGACCTGGACGGCGCACTTCGCCCGGACACCCGGGTCGACGGAGACCTGCGAGTGCACGACCGTGCTGTGCTGGGAGAGGACCTCGTACCCCACGACGTCGTCGGTGAGGCCGCGGTCGGACTGGTCGAGACCCGCCCAGATCACCCAGGCGGCGAAGACCACGACCACGGCGATGGCGGCGGTGATCGCGACGGCCTTGCTGCGGCGCGCTTGGGCCGGGGTGCGGCCGTAGCGGTCGTCGAGGGTGGCGGTGTGGTGCTGTTCGGACAGTTCGGGGCTCCCGGGGTGATTATCCTGATCCCAGGGTAGTTCACGCGTCGCTGTGTGCTGCCCGCGTCCCACACGGACCACCCGGGTCCGCCCACCGTGCTCGTCCCCCGCTCACCCCACGTGAGGAAGTCCCGTGCCGTACCGCTTGCTGGCCGTCCACGCCCACCCCGACGACGAGTCGAGCAAGGGGGCGGCGACCGCGGCGAAGTACGTGGCCGAGGGGCACGAGGTGCTGGTCGTCTCCTGCACCGGGGGTGAGGCCGGCGACATCCTCAACGACCAGCTCGGCGAGCCCGCGACGAGCCGTGCGCACCGCGACATGGCCGGGTACCGCCGTGGTGAGATGGCCGCCGCGCAGGCAGCCCTCGGCATCGACCACCTGTGGCTCGGCTACCACGACTCCGGACTGCCCGACGCCGAGAAGGGCGAGACCGTCAGACCCGGCACGTTCTCGACCGTGCCGCTCGAGTACAGCACCGAGGCGCTCGTCCGGGTGATCCGCCGGTTCCGCCCGCACGTGCTCGTCACCTACGACGAGAACGGCGGCTACCCGCACCCCGACCACATCCGCACGCACGAGGTGTCCGTCGCCGCCTGGGCAGCTGCGGCCGACCCCGCTGCGTACCCCGCGGCCGGCGAACCGTGGTCGATCGCGAAGCTCTACTACGAGCGCACGATGAACCCGCGCCGCTTCCGGACGATCTTCGAGGCACTGCAGGACCGCGACCCGGACAGCCCCGCGATCGAGCAGCTGCGCGAGTGGGTGGAGCGGTTCGCCGACCGGCCCGACCTCGCCACCACGCACGTCGACGTGCACGAGTACTTCGACCAGCGCGACGCCGCGCTCCGTGCCCACGCCAGCCAGGTGGCGCCGGACAGTGCGTTCTTCTACTGGCCGAACGACCTCCTGGCCACGGTGTGGCCGACCGAGGACTACCAGCTCGTGGAGGCCCGCGTGCCGACCGAGCTCCCGGAGACCGATCTGTTCGCCGGGATCCCTGCCGACAAGGAACCGACCCCGTGAGCTCCATCGCGGCGGCACTCGCCGCCACCCCCAGTCCCAGCCCCAGCGTCGTGCCGGACGTGAACGTCACCCCCGGTGTCGTCGGGTTCATCGCCATCGCGCTCGTGGCCGTCGCGACGATCGTGCTGGTGGTGGACATGACCCGGCGCATCCGACGGACGCGCTACCGGTCGGAGATCCGCGAGCGTCTCGAGGCGGAAGCGAACGGCACCGCGGTCGACGGTCCGGCGACGGACGAGTCGGAGCGGCGTGCGGCCGAGGACGGCCGAGCCGACGTCGGGGACGACACCGAGCGCGGTTGACGCGCTAGCGCCTGACGGAACCGGGCGTACCTGGGCGGATCGGGCATACTTGGTCGAAAGTTTCGGGTGAGTACGCCCGGAACGACCAGGCATCGCGCGCGTTCTGGGAAGGAACGTGCGACCGTCAGCGCACCGGGTCCAGGGCGACGATGAGCACGCCGACCCACTGCGCGCCGAAGGCCACGACCGTCAGGGCGTGGAACACCTCGTGGAAGCCGAACTGGGTGGGCACCGGGTTCGGCCGCTTGAAGCCGTAGACCAGCGCGCCGATGATGTACGCGACACCGCCGGACAGGATGAGCACGGTCATCGGGACGCTCGCCGCGAAGAACTGCGGCAGCAGCCCGAGCGCCGCGCAGCCGAGCACCAGGTAGATCGGCACGTACAGCCACCGGGGCGCGTTGATCCACAGCACCCGGAAGGCGATGCCGAGGGCGGCGCCGGACCACATCACCCAGAGCACGACCACCATCAGGGTGTGCGGCAGGGCGCAGATCGCGATCGGCGTGTAGGTGCCGGCGATGAGCAGCAGGATGTTCGTGTGGTCGATGCGCTTGAGCACCGCCTTGACGGTCGGCCCCCACGGGAACCGGTGGTACGTCGCGGAGACCCCGAACATGGCCAGTGACGTGGCCATGAAGACCGCGCTGCCGACCTTCGCCGCGGTGCTGTCGGCCAGGGCGATGAGGACGATGCCCATCGCGATGGCGAACGGGAACGCACCGAGGTGGATCCACCCGCGCCAGGCGGGGCGGGTGTCCTCCGTGGTCGTCGCGGCCTCTTCGGTGAACGGGACGTGGGGGAGGGTGGCGGTCTCGTGCTCGTCCTGCATGTGCCGACTGTAAGCCCCGTGCCCGAACGGATGCCACGAGTTCTGGGGGAGCCGCACTCGGGACGCTCCGACCGACGGTGCACTACGCTCGGTGCGTGACCGGCAGGGTGGGATGGGCAGGACGAGGGATCCTCTACCGCGCCTACCAGAGCCGCATCCGCCGCCAGATCGAGGGCAGCGCGAAGCCGAAGCACGTCGCCATGATCGTCGACGGCAACCGGCGGTGGGCGAAGCAGCTCGGGCTCGAGTCCGCCGCGCACGGCCACCGCGCCGGCGCCGCGAAGATCCCGGAGTTCCTGACCTGGTGCGACGAGCTCGGCATCGAGGTCGTGACGCTCTACCTGCTCTCCGCCGACAACCTGACCGGACGTGCCGGAGCGGAACTCAGTGAGCTCGTCGGCATCATCGGAGACCTGGCCGGGGTGCTCGCCGACACCACGGACTGGCGGGTGCAGCACGTCGGGTCGAACGAGGGGCTGCCCGACTCGCTCGTGTCCGCGCTCGCGCAGGCCGAGGAGCGCACCGCCGGCCGGACCGGACTCCACATCAACCTGGCCGTCGGGTACGGCGGGCGCCGCGAGATCGCCGACGCCATGCGCAGCATCGTGGAGTCGCACGGCGCGGGTGGCGGCACGATCGACACCCTGGCCGAGGTCCTGACGCCCGAGCTCATCGGCGACCACCTGTACACGCAGGGCCAGCCCGACCCCGACCTGGTGATCCGGACCTCGGGCGAGCAGCGGCTGTCCGATTTCATGCTGTGGCAGAGCGCGCACAGCGAGTTCTACTTCGTCGAGGCGCTCTACCCCGACCTGCGCGAGGTCGACTTCCTCCGCGCCGTCCGCGACTTCGGGCTGCGGTCGCGACGCTTCGGCGGCTGACGCTTCCTCGCTACTGCGCGGATCGGCCTGGGTTCGCTGACGTTCAGTGATCCCAGTAGACTCACAGGGTTTTCGTCCCACGGAAGGTTGCACCTGTGAACATCGACGAGTACGCCGCCGGCTTCTCCGAGGACCCCGGCTACCTCGACCACGCTGCGTTCGGCCCCGTGCAGACCGCCGTGCTCGAGGAGCAGCGCGTGCTCGGCACGATCCAGGAGCACATGCGCTTCGGCGCCATGGAGACCCTCGACGAGCAGGACGCCCGAGTCCGCACGGTCGCCGCCCGCTTGGTCGGTCGCCGCGAGGACCAGGTCGTCTCGCAGACCGCGACGACGCCCGGCCTGCTGCACACGGCCTTCGGCCTGACCGGCGGCGTGTTGGTGTCGGCCGACGAGTACCCCTCGCTGCCGCTCGCGCTGGCGAGCGCCGCCTCGGCGACCGGCGGCCGCGTCCAGCCCGTCGTCATCGAGTCCGGTGCCGGGTGGATGACGCCCTCGCTCATCCAGGAGCGCCTGACCGACGACGTGACGGCCGTGGCGGTGTCGCTGGTCGACTGGCGCACCGGCTACCTGGCCGACCTCGCCGGCATCCGCGAGGTCATCGGCGACCGCCTGCTGATCCTCGACGCGATCCAGGGCTTCGGAGTCGTCGACGCCCCGTACGAGATCGCGGACGTCGTCGCCACCGGCGGCCAGAAGTGGCTGCACGCCGGCTGGGGCACGGGCTTCACCGCCTTCAGCGACCGTGCCCTGAACCGCCTGCGTCCGGCGCTGTCCGGCCCGCACGGCACCACCGGCTGGCCCGTGGACGTCCCCGCCGTGCGCCCGGGTGCCGCCGGCTACCAGATGACCCGCATCGACCCCATCGCGCAGGCCCGCCTCGCGGTGTCGCTGGACCGGCTGACCGCCGTCGGTGTAGCCGCCGTGCAGGAGCGCGTCACCGAGCGCGTCGAGCGCGTGTTCGCGATCGCAGACGAGTTCGGGCTCGAGGTCGAGTCCAGCCGCGACCCGAGCGAGCGCGCCGGCATCGTCGTGCTGCGGGCGGCCGAGGGGCGCCTGACCGCGCTGTCCGCGGCGCTGCACAACCACGGCGTGACCGCGACGACGCGGCTCGGCGTCGCGCGGGTGTCGGTGTTCGCCTCGACGACGGACGAGACGCTCGACATGTTCCGGGACGCCTGCGTCTCGTACGCCACGCTGCAGTAGCGCGGTTCCGCGAAAGCGACAGATCTCCGGGAACGGTTCGCGGAGATCTGTCGCTTTCGCGGATCTGGACGTGCGGAAGGGCGGACGGGAGGCGCGGGGCGGCGCCGCCACGGGCCTCCCGTCCGGTGGTCGGCCACGTCGACTGCCGGTGTCACGTTGTTCACGTGACCGTAACGCCGGAAACCGCGTGTCGCTGGCGGGGGGTCGGAGGGCGGACGTACGTTGTCCCCATCGGGCACCGCGCCCGATCGAAGCGGCCACAGTCGGTGCTTCGGGACCCGCTCCACGGCCGCGTTCGAGGACATGGACCGGGCTGCTCGCGGCCCGGGGATGGAGTGGTCGTGACCTCTCAGAACGTCTCTCGCGGAACCCAGCACCAGCACACCGCGGACGCGTCCACGTCGGTCGCCCAGCGCACGTACGTGCTCGACACATCGGTGCTCCTCAGCGATCCACGGGCGTTGTTCCGCTTCGCTGAGCACGCGGTGGTCCTGCCCGTGGTGGTCGTCAGCGAACTCGAGTCGAAGCGGAACGACCCGGAGATCGGGTACTTCGCGCGGCAGGCCCTGCGGCTGCTCGACGAGATGCGCATCGAACACGAACGGCTCGACTTCCCGATCGCGCTCGGTGACGGCGGTTCGTTCCGCGTCGAGCTGAACCACTCCAACCAGTCCGTGCTGCCGTCCGGGCTGCAGCTCGGCGACAACGACTCACGCATCCTCGCCGTCGCCTCGAACCTGCAGAACGACGGGCTCGACGTCGTCGTCGTCTCGAAGGACCTGCCCCTGCGCGTCAAGGCGTCGTCGATCGGCATGGCGGCAGAGGAGTACCGCGCCGAGCTCGCGGTCGACTCCGGCTACACCGGCATCGCCGACCTGCAGGTGTCCGGCGAGCAGATGGCCGACCTGTACGAGAAGGAGGAGATCCGCTCCGTCCAGCTCGACGGTGTGCCAGTCAACACCGGTGTCGTCATCCACTCCGAGCGCGGGTCGGCCCTCGGCCGCGTGCACACCGCCGGGTCCGTGGCGCTGGTGCGCGGCGACCGCGAGGTGTTCGGGCTGCGCGGCCGGTCCGCCGAGCAGCGGCTCGCGATCGACGCCCTGCTCGACTCCGAGATCGGCATCGTGTCCCTGGGCGGCAGCGCCGGCACGGGCAAGTCCGCGTTGGCCCTCTGCGCCGGGCTCGAAGCGGTCCTCGAGCGGCAGCAGCACAAGAAGATCATGGTGTTCCGGCCGCTGTACGCCGTGGGTGGCCAGGACCTCGGGTTCCTGCCCGGCGACGCTGGCGAGAAGATGAACCCGTGGGCGCAGGCGGTCTACGACACCCTCGGGTCGGTGGTGTCCGACAACGTCCTCGACGAGGTGATCGAGCGCGGCCTGATCGAGGTGTTGCCCCTCACACACATCCGCGGTCGGTCCCTGCACGACGCGTTCGTGATCGTGGACGAGGCCCAGTCACTCGAACGGAACGTGCTGCTCACCATGCTCTCCCGCATCGGGCAGAACTCCCGCGTGGTGCTCACCCACGACGTCGCGCAGCGCGACAACCTGCGGGTCGGACGGCACGACGGCATCGCGAGCGTCATCGAGCGGCTCAAGGGCCACCCGCTGTTCGCCCACGTCACGCTGACGCGGTCGGAGCGCTCCGCGATCGCCGCCCTCGTGACGGACCTGCTGGACTCGCCCGACCTGGTGTAGCGCTCGGCTGTTCCCCACATGCGAAAGCGACAGATCTCCGCGAACAGTTCGCGGAGATCTGTCGCTTTGGCGGAGGGGTCAGCGCGGAGGGGTCGCGCGGCAGGAGCTCAGTTCGGGTGGGTCATGGACAGGACGTCCAGTGCCGCGTCGAGCTGCTCCTCGGTGACCTCGCCACGCTCGACGTGTCCGAGTGCCACGACGGCCTGGCGGACGGTGATGCCCTCGGCGACGGCGTACTTCGCGACCTTGGCCGCGGCCTCGTAGCCGATGACCCGGTTGAGCGGGGTGACGATCGACGGCGACGACTCGGCGAACGCCCGGGCCCGCTCGAGGTTCGCCTGCAGCCCGTCGATGGTCTTGTCGGCCAGCACCCGCGAGCTGTTCGCCAGCAGACGGATCGACTCGAGCAGCGCCGTCCCCATCACGGGGATCGCGACGTTGAGCTCGAACGCGCCGGACGCACCCGCCCAGGCGATGGTGGCGTCGTTGCCGATGACCCGCGCGCCCACCATCAGGGTGGCCTCGGGGATGACCGGGTTGACCTTGCCGGGCATGATCGACGAGCCCGGCTGCAGGTCGGGGATGTGCAGTTCGCCGAGCCCGGTGTTCGGGCCGGACCCCATCCAGCGCAGGTCGTTGTTGATCTTCGTCAGGCTGACAGCGAGCACCTTGAGTGCCCCGGAGGCCTCGACCAGGGCGTCGCGCGCGCCCTGGGCCTCGAAGTGGTCGACGGCCTCGGTGATCGGCAGGTCGGTGTCGCTCGCGAGCTGGGCGATCACCCGCTGCGGGAAGCCCTTCGGGGTGTTGATGCCGGTGCCGACGGCGGTGCCGCCGAGCGGGACCTCGGCGACGCGGGGGAGCGTCGCGGTGACCCGCTCGATGCCCAGGCGGATCTGGCGTGCGTAGCCGCCGAACTCCTGGCCGAGGGTGACCGGGGTGGCGTCCATCAGGTGCGTGCGGCCGGACTTCACGGCGTCGGCCCACAGCGTCGCCTTGGCCTCGAGCGACTCGGCGAGGTGCTCGAGCGCCGGGACGAGCGCGCGCAGCAGGGCTTCGGTCACGGCGACGTGCACCGAGGTCGGGAACACGTCGTTCGACGACTGCGAGGCGTTGACGTGGTCGTTCGGGTGCACCGCGGTGCCGCCGATGTCCGACGCCAGCGTGGCCAGGACCTCGTTCATGTTCATGTTCGACGAGGTGCCGCTGCCGGTCTGGTACACGTCGACGGGGAACTGGTCGTGGTGCTGCCCACCGATGATCAGGTCCGCCGCGCCCGCGATGGCGTCGGCGACGGCCGGCTCGACGATGCCGAGCTCGCCGTTCACGATGGCCGCAGCGCGCTTGATGCGGGCGAGCGCCACGATCTGGGCCGACTCGAGCCCGGTGCCCGAGATGGGGAAGTTCTCGACAGCGCGCTGGGTCTGGGCGCGGTACAACGCCGACTTCGGCACTCGCACCTCGCCCATGGTGTCGTGCTCGATGCGGAACTCGGTCTCGGTGGTGTCGGTCACGTCGTCGTGGTCCTTCCTGGGGTGCTCGCCGGACGCGGTCGCGTCGGGGGACTGCGCCGGCGCACGAGGTCTCCGTGGGTCACGGAACCGGCGCCGGGCGTCTCGTTCGACTGTACCGGTGCGACGGATGTGGGACGTGCGGGTGCGGCGCCGAGGGGCCGTCAGGCGTTGCCGACCACCGTGTCGATCGTGACCTCGCCCGTGCCGAGGTCGTAGGTCGCGCCGACGACGGCCAGCCGGCCCTCGGCGATCGCGTCGGAGACGGCACCGGAGCGCTCGAGCACCTGGCGGAGCGTGGCCTCGAGGTGGGCGGCGCCGATCGCTTCCTGCGGGAGCTCGGCGTCGGTGGCGCGGACCTTCTCGACGCTCGGGGCGATGGCGTCGACCAGGGCCTGCAGGTGCGGCGCGGGGACCGGCTCACCCGAGCGGGCCGCGGCGACGGCACCGCACCGGGTGTGGCGCAGGACGACGACGAGCGGGGTGCCGAGCGCGACGACCGCGAACTCGATCGACCCGAGCACGACGTCGTCGACGATCTGCCCGGCGTTGCGGATGGCGAAGAGGTCACCGATGCCCGCGTCGAACACGTGCTCGAACGGCACGCGCGAGTCGGAGCAGCCGAGGACGGTCGCGAACGGCGCCTGCGACCCCTGGAGCTCGGTGCGGCGGTCGGGGTCCGTGCGGCCCATGCGGCGCTTGTCGGCGGCGAAGCGGGCGTTGCCGTCGACGAGCAGGCGCAGGGCGTCGGACGGGGTGGAGGCGGCGCGGTCGGGCATGGGGCTCCTCGGATCGGGTCGGATCAGGTCGAGTGGTCGGGCTGCGGGGTGTCCGGCAGGATTCGTCCGGCGGTCGCTACTGGGAGAACTGCTTCGTCACGGCCGTGGCCACGGTGCGGTACGACGAGTCGTCGGCGGTGCCGGAGAGCACGATCGTGTTGGTGCCGAACGTGGACACGAGCGAGTACGCGTGGTTGCCGGCATCCGAGCCCTCGGCCCGTCGGTCGTACACGGTCCACTTCGTGCCGTCGATGACGCGGGTGCCGGTCGACGGTCGCTGGTCGAGTTGGTTCGAGACCCACGAGCCGTTCGCGTCCACACCCTGCTGCAGGCTGAGGTACTGCTTGTCCGGCGTCACGAACCCGACGGTCCAGACGTCGACGTCGTCCGAGGTCTTGTCGGAGAAGTCGGCCCGGTTCGACGTGAAGCCGCTCGGCAGGTCGGGGGCGGCGAGGGTGATGTCGCCGACGTGGGCATCGGCCGCGATCTGCTGGTAGTCGACGGTGCGGTCGACCGTGGTGTTCGGCCGCACGACCACGGCGACGAGGAACAGCACGATGCCGAGCGACGCGATGAGCGCGATCACGAGGTTGAAGGCCGTCTGGTGCTGGCGGCGAGCGGTCCGTGCAGCGTCCTTGCGTGCCCAGGTCTCCTCTGCCGTCTCGGGTCGGCCGAGCTCGGCGACGATCGGGCGACCGTTCGCGTCGGTCATCGGGCGGAGCCGTCCTCGGCGCTGCTGGCCGCGCGGGCCGCGTCGAGCCGGGCGCGAGCGCCGACGAGCCACTCTTCGCAGCGGGCGGCCAGGGCCTCGCCGCGCTCCCAGAGCGACAGCGAGCGCTCGAGGGTCGCGGAGCCCTGTTCGAGCTCGCTCACGACACGCACGAGTTCGTCGCGGGCTGCTTCGTAGCTCAGCGACTGGACGTCGGTCTGCTCGGGTTCCTGCTGGGATGGCACGACTCGATCCTACCGAGGGTCCACCGACTGACCGACGTGCCCGCTGCGCCTGGGGAGAACACCGGCCGGTAGGGTCGCGCCATGACAGATCTCCCCGAGGGCGTGGACTGGTACCCGGCACCGGACGGACCGAGCGCTGGGCGCGACGGGCTGCCGGGCCGCCCCTCGCTCGCGGTCGTCCTGCCCGGGGGTGGGTACGGCATGCACGCCCCGCACGAGGGGGAGGGGTACGCCCGCTGGCTGAACGGGATCGGCATCGACGCGGTCGTGTTCGCGTACCCGCTCGCCCCGCACCGCCACCCGGACGCCGTGGTGGCGACCCGAGCGCTCGTCCGTGACCTGCGTGCCGGACGCTGGGCGGGCCTCCCGTCCGATCCGCGGATCGTCGTGATCGGTTCGTCGGCAGGCGGGCACCTGGCGGCCCTCGTGTCGAACGCACCAACGCCGGCCGAGCGCGCCGTGTCGGACGTCGACGACCGGCCCGACCTGACGGTGCTCTGCTACCCGGTGACGTCGATGACGGACCACCCGCACGTCGGCAGCGCCGACAACCTGCTCGGACCGGGCGCGAGCGTCCGCGAGCGGTCCGCGGTGGACGCCGACCTGCTCGTCGACGACCGGACCCCGCCGACCTTCCTGTGGCACACGGCCGAGGACGAGCACGTGCCGGTGACGCACTCGCTGTCCTACGCACACGCGCTGGCGCGGCACGGGGTGCCGTTCGACCTGCACGTGTTCGAGCGCGGGGTGCACGGCATCGGGCTCGCCGACGGCCTCGGGCCGGCCGAGGCGTGGAGCACGCTGGCGACGACCTGGCTGCGCGACCGCGGCTGGTGACCAGGCCGTCGGCGACCCCGACGCGTCAGGCAGCCGGACCCGACCCGTCCGGACCCGGCCCGTCCGGCTCGAGCGTTCCGGTCGCCGTCCCCGCGCCGAGCGTGACGTGCACCGGCGTCTGCCCGGTCAGGTCGTCGGACGACCGCACCACGCCGCCGTCGGCCCGCTGCACGATCGCGTAGCCGCGGCGCAGGGTGTCGCGCGGCGACAGCGCACGGAGCCTGGCGGTCAGGTGCCCGACCTCGGAGTGGCCCCGCTCGAGCCGACGGTCGAGCAGCTCCCGCGACCGGGAGAGGTCGCGGGCCACTTCCTCCGCACGGGTGTCGACGAGCCACGCCGTCGACGCGAGCGCCGGGCGTGACCGGAGCGCTGCGATCCGGTCGGCCTCGACCGCGAGGGTCTGCGACAACCGCAGGCCGATGCGGGCGCGGGCCTGCCGGACGTTCGCGAGCTCCTCCGCGACGTCGGGCACGACGCGCTTGGCGGCGTCGGTGGGGGTGGAGGCACGGAGGTCCGCGACCTCGTCGAGGATAGGACGGTCGGCCTCGTGCCCGATGGCCGACACGATCGGTGTGCTCGCCGCTGCTGCTGCGCGGACGAGTCCTTCGTCGCTGAAGCCGAGCAGGTTCTGGAAGTCGCCGCCACCACGGGCGATGATGATGACGTCCACCGTCGGGTCGGCATCGAGCTCGAGGATCGCCGCCGTGACCTCGCCCACGGTCCGCTCGCCCTGCACCGCGGTGTGGACGGTGCGGAACTCGACCTGCGGCCACCGGAGCTGCGCGTTGCGCTTGACGTCCTTCTCGGCGTCGGAGTCCTTGCCGGTGATCAGGCCGATGCGGTGCGGCAGGAACGGCAGGCGCTTCTTGCGTGCGGGATCGAACAGCCCCTCTTCGCCCAGGGTCCGGCGCAGGCGTTCGAGCCGTTCGAGCAGGTCACCGAGACCGACGTGCTTCATCTCGACGACCTGCATGGTCAGCGAGCCGCCCTTGACCCAGTAGTTCGGCTTGACCGCTGCGACGACCCGGTCGCCCTGCTTGATGTCCGCCGGCACCCGGGACCGCACGCTCGACCAGATCGAGAACGACACCGTCGCATCGACCTCGACGTCCTTGAGCTTGCCGTAGACGTTGCCGCCGGCGACGTTCCACTGCGTGATCTCGCCCTCGATCCACGCGGTGCCGAGCCGGTCGATCCAGTCGCGGAGCTTCGCGCCGAGGAGCGCGACCGGCCACGGGTTGTCGGCCGTCGGCGGGCCTTGTTCGATCGCCATGTCGCTCCTTCTCGTGCGGGACGTCCATCGTGCCCGACACCGGTGACAGCGGGCGAGCGGCGGGTTCTCCACAGCCGGCCCCCGCGCCCAGGTCGCGTGCGTCCCGCTCACCTATCATCGGGGACGTGACGATCACCAACGGCCACACGGTCCCGCTCGCCCCTCCGCGTGTGCACGCGGCGCGTGGGCGACTGCGTGACGAGCCGGTCGCCGGTCCGAAGAAGGTGCTGCTCGCGGCACCCCGCGGCTACTGCGCCGGGGTCGACCGGGCGGTGGTGGCGGTCGAGAAGGCGCTCGAGCAGTACGGCGAGCCCGTCTACGTCCGCAAGCAGATCGTCCACAACGTCCACGTCGTGTCGACCCTCGAGCAGCGCGGTGCGGTGTTCGTCGACGACGTCGCCGAGGTCCCGCGCGGTTCGCACGTGGTGTTCAGCGCCCACGGCGTCTCACCCGCCGTCGTGGCCGGTGCCGCCGACCGCGACCTGCACGCCATCGACGCCACCTGCCCCCTGGTCACCAAGGTCCACCGCGAGGCCACCCGGTTCGCCAAGGCCGAGCGGACCATCATCCTGATCGGGCACACCGGCCACGAAGAGGTCGAGGGCACGATGGGCCACGCCCCCGAGCGCACGATCCTGGTCAACGGCCCGGACGACGTCGCCGCGCTCGACGTCCCCGACCCCGACAACCTCGTCTGGTTGTCGCAGACCACGCTGAGCGTCGACGAGACGATGGAGACCGTCCGCCTGCTGCGCGAGAAGTACCCGACCATCCAGGATCCGCCGTCCGACGACATCTGCTACGCCACCCAGAACCGCCAGGTCGCGATCAAGAAGGTCGCCCCGGGCACCGACCTGGTGATCGTCGTCGGCTCCGCGAACTCGTCGAACAGCGTGCGTCTGGTCGAGGTCGCCCTGGAGCACGGGGCGAAGGCCGCGCACCGCGTCGACTACGCGGAGGAGATCCGCCAGGAGTGGCTCGACGGCGTCGCCACCGTCGGCGTCACGAGCGGCGCGTCTGTCCCCGAAGAGCTCGTCGCCGAGGTCCTCGAGCAACTCGCCGACGCCGGGTACGGCGCCGTGGAAGAAGTCGTGACCGCACACGAAGACCTGATGTTCTCGCTCCCCAAGGAGCTCCGCACCGACGCGTCGGGCAACCCGACGCGCGCGCTCGGCGGGCGTCGGGCATGAGCGGCGCGGACGGCTGGGGCTCGGTGCCGCAGCGCGAGCCGGGTCACGTCGACGACACGGCGGCAGCCGGCCAGGAGGCCCAGGGCACGTCCCCGACGACGGCCGCCGGTGCCGTCAGCGGCCGGGTCCACGGCCGCCCCGCCCCCGCGTACGGCGAGTACGCGCCCGAGGGATGGGTCAACCCGGTCCTGGCCGAACAGGAACGTCAGGAGCGCGAGCAGCAGGAGCGCGACCGCCGCCAGCAGGCGGCGAGCCAGGCCGGGCAGGACGGCGCGACCGCGTACCGGTCGGGTGCCGGTGCGCCGACCGGCACCGTGCCTCCAGGCCGACCCGGCGCAGCCGGCGACCCGACCACGGGCGGGTCGCAGCGGTCCGCGTCGACGAGCCGGTTCGGACGCACGCCCGCCGACTTCGTCCTGACGGTCGGGCTGCTCGCCTTCGGACTCATCTCCGTGGTGCAGTCCCTCGCGGTGACCAACGTCGCGTCGACGGTGCGTCGGACCCTCGAGACGCAGTACACGGCGCTGAACGACCCGAGTGCACTGAGCGGTGCCGCGATCATCGGGGCGATCACGAACGTCGTGGTCTTCGCGCTCGTGGCGTGGTGGTCGATCCGTCGGCTCCGGGCACGCAAGCGCACGTTCTGGGTGCCGATCGTCGGTGCGGTCGTGGCCACCTTCGTGAGCACGATCGCGTTCGTCGTCGTGGTGTTCCAAGACCCGCAGTTCGTCGAGTTCATGATGCGCCAGGCCGGCGCCTGACCCTCGGACCGCCTGACCGCCAGGCTGCTCGCGGCGCTGGCATCCGCGCGTCGAGTGGTCGCAACACGCCGCGCGCCCGCCGTCGAGCGGTCACGAAGTGTCGTCGGGCGCCGGGGCCCCCGACAGTTCGTGACCACTCGGTCCTGCGCGCGCGGGGAGTCGCGACCACCCCGGCCCGCGGACGCCGGGCAGGGCTCAGCCGGCCAGGGCTCAGCCTGCCAGGAACGCCGCGACGGCGCCGTGCAGTGACGCCAGGTCCTCGACGTGCACGAGCTCGCGGATCGAGTGCATCGACAGCAGCCCGACGCCGATGTCGATCGTCGGGATCCCGAGCCGGGTCGCCGCGATCGGGCCGATGGTCGAGCCACCGGGGATCGTGTTGACGTTGACGAACGGCTGCCACGGCACCCCGGCGGTGTCGCACGCGGCGGCCCAGACGGCCTCGCCCTTGGCCTCGGTCATGTAGCGCTGGTTCGCGCTGATCTTCAGCAGCGGACCGGCGCCGGGGCGCGGACGGTTCGTCGGGTCGTGCTTCTCCGGCTGGTTCGGGTGCACCAGGTGCCCGGCGTCGCTCGACAGCAGCCACGAGGCGCGGAACGCCCGGGCGGCCTCGGAGCGGCTGGCACCGAGACCCTCCTGCACGCGGCCGAGGACGTCCTCGAGGAACGGGCCACCGGCACCGGACGGGGTCGAGGAACCGATCTCTTCGTGGTCGAACGCCGCGAACACGGGGATGTGGTCGCCGTCGACCGGGGCGTCCACGATGCCGCGGAGCCCGGCGTGCACGCTCGTCAGGTTGTCCATCCGGCCCGACGCCAGGAACTCGCGCTCGATGCCGATGCGGGCGGGGGCCTGGGTGTCGGCGAGGAAGAGGTCCCACGACACTGCATCGTCTCCGAGGCGAGCGCGCAGCCACTCCACGACCGAGGTCCCTCCGGCGTCGCCGTCCACGCCGACGATCGGCAGCGTGTGGCGTTGGCGGTCGATCTCCTTGCCGTCGTTCACCCCGCGGTCGAGGTGGATCGCGAGGTTCGGGATGCGGGCGACGGCGTCGGTGCTGACGAGCCGCACGCTGCCGTCGGCGTCGACGACCCGGCCGGCGATGCGCAGGTCGCGGTCGAACCACGTCGACAGGAGCGCGCCGCCGTACACCTCGACGTTCAGCTGCTCCCACCCGCCGGTGCGGACTCCGGGGTTCGGCTTGATCCGGAACCCGGGGGAGTCGGTGTGTGCGCCGAGGATCCGGAACGGGGTCGTCGCCGGTGCACCCTCCGGCAGGCGCCACGCGATGACCGCACCGTCGCGGACCACGACGTACGCGCCGGGTTCGGTCGGCCACGCGTCGAGCTCGGACAGCTCGGTGAACCCGGCTGCGACGAGGCGGTCACGGGCGGCCGCTGCCGCGTGGAACGCGGTGGGCGACTCGGTGACGAACTGGGCGAACTCGGAGGCGATGGCGTCGACGGTCACCTGCCCATCGTGGCATGCGGTGGAGGCGGCCGGACGCAGAACGGGGCACGTCCGTCGGACGCGCCCCGTTCCTCCTGGCAGTTGCTCCCGGTGTCAGCCCTTGGTGTGACCGGCGGAGCCGAGCACCTTCGCGGCCTCGCCCACGCGAGCCGCCATGGCGGACTCGGCGACCTTGCCCCAGGCGCGGGGGTCGTACTGCTTCTTGTTGCCGACCTCGCCGTCGATCTTCAGGACACCCTCGTAGTTCCGGAACATCGAGTCCGCGATCGATCGGGTGAACGCGTACTGCGTGTCCGTGTCGATGTTCATCTTGATGACGCCGTTGCGGACGGCCTCGTGGATCTCGTCGTCGGTCGAGCCGGAGCCGCCGTGGAAGACGAGGTCGAGGGGGTTCTCGCCGGTGCCGTGCTTGGCCGCGACCGAGGCCTGGATCTCGCCGAGGAGCTCGGGGCGGAGCTTGACGTTGCCCGGCTTGTAGACGCCGTGCACGTTGCCGAAGGTCAGCGCGGCGATCCAGCGGCCCTTGTCGCCCAGACCGAGTGCATCGACGACCTTCTCGACGTCGTTCGGGGTCGTGTAGAGGGCGTCGTTCGTGCCCTCGTGCTCGACGCCGTCCTCTTCGCCGCCGACGACACCGATCTCGACCTCGAGGATCGCGTTGATGTTCCGCGTCTTCTCGAGCATGGTCTTCGCGATCTCGATGTTCTCGTCGAGCGGCACGGCCGAGCCGTCCCACATGTGCGACTGGAAGATCGGGTTGCGGCCGGCACGGACCTCTTCCTCGCTCGCCGCGATGAGCGGCAGGACGAAGCCGTCGAGGGCGTCCTTCGGGCAGTGGTCGGTGTGCAGGGCGACGGTGATGTCGTAGTTCTTCGCGACCTCGTGGGCGAACTTCGCCATCGCGAGGGCACCGGCGGCACGGTTCTTGATCGTCTGGCCGGCGAAGTAGTCGGCACCGCCCGTCGTGACCTGGAGGATGCCGTCCGAGCCGGACTCCTGCAGGCCCTGGAGGACCGCGTTGATGGTCTGCGACGAGGACACGTTGACCGCGGGGTACGCGAACTTGCCCGCCTTCGCGCGTTCGATCATCTCGGCGTACTGTTCCGGCGTTGCGATGGGCACGTGGATCTCCTTCGACTTCGGTGATGTCCCCGCCGATCGTAGTCAGAAGCTCTGGAGGCGCGGTGCGGGTTACGCGGTCGGCCCGCGTCCGCCATGCACATGCGTGCACGGGCCCGGTGTCCGGACCGCCGGTCGGCCGCCGGTCGGTAGGCTCGGGTCGTGACTCCCTCTACGGAAACCGGCTCCCTGTTCCTCCAGCCCGACCGCAACCTGGCCCTCGAGCTCGTGCGTGCGACGGAGGCCGCCGCGATCCGTGCGCAGCCGTGGGTCGGGCGTGGTGAGAAGAACCTCGCCGACGGTGCGGCCGTCGACGCGATGCGCAAGTTCCTCGGCACGGTGAACTTCGACGGCGTCGTCGTCATCGGTGAGGGCGAGAAGGACAACGCCCCGATGCTCTACAACGGCGAGCACGTCGGCAACGGCCACGGCCCGGCCTGCGACATCGCGGTCGACCCGATCGACGGCACCTCGCTCACCGCCGCCGGCCGTCAGAACGCCATCTCCGTCATGGCCGTCTCGGACCGCGGTTCGATGTACGACCCCTCCGCCGTGTTCTACATGGACAAGATCGCCGCCGGCCCCGAGGGCCGCGGGGTCCTGGACCTCGAGAAGCCGATCGGCGAGAACATCCGCGCGCTGGCGAAGGCCAAGGGCAAGGACCTCGAGGACATGGTCGTGGCCGTGCTCGACCGTCCCCGTCACGACGAGCTGATCCGCGCGATCCGTGCGACCGGTGCAGGCACGCGACTGCTGCTCGACGGTGACGTCGCCGGTGGCATCGCCGCCGCGCTGCCCGGCTCGACGATCGACATGTGCGTCGGCGTCGGTGGCACCCCCGAGGGCATCATCACGGCGTGCGCGATCAAGGCGCTCGGCGGCGTGATCCTCGGCAAGCTCCAGCCCAAGGACGACGAGGAGCGCGAGCGCGCCATCGCCGCCGGCCACGACCTGGACAAGGTCCTCGACCAGGACGACCTGGTCACGGGTGACAACACGTTCTTCGTCGCCACCGGCGTCACCGACGGCGTCCTGGTCGACGGTGTCCGTCGCTCGCGCGGTGTCATCCACACCGACTCGCTCGTGCTGCGGTCGCGCTCGAACACCATCCGCCGCATCCAGGCGGACCACCGTGCGGAGAAGTGGTTCTAGGCCGGACGATCGTCCGCCGCTTCGGGGCGTCGCCGGTCTTCCGGCGGCGCCCCGTTGTACGAGCCCTTGCGTAGGCTCGACGCATGACTGCGACAACGGCACGGATCGTCGGACTGGACACCGCGGGCATCCGCACGCTGCACGCGGAGGCGGACGGCACGGCCGACCGGCTGCCGCACGTCGTGCCGGTGGCGCCCGACCTCGGCGTGATCCTGGCGGACGAGGACGGTGCGATCCTCACCGCGCCGGCGCTCGCCGAGATGGGCTGGGCGGACGACGACGTCCTGCGTGCAGCCGTCGCCGCCGCGCAGGAGCAGGCCGGAGGCGACGTCGCGGTGATCCAGCCCGGAACGATCGTCATCCAGGACCCCGACCTCGCCGTGGTGCTCGTACTCGCACCGCAGGCGTTCCAGGGCATCGAGTTCCGCGGCAGCGCAGTGGTCTTCCCGGTCGCGCCGACGACGTTCATCGTCACCGGCGACCAGGACGAGGACGGGCTCCAGGTCGCGGCCGGTGTCGCCCAGCAGATCCTGGCCGACGACGAGGGCGAGGTCCTGAGCGGACCGCCCATGGTGCTGCGCGGTGACGGGTGGGTGCGGTTCGAGCACCCGTCGCTCGACGGGGAACTGCGGACGATCCGAGCGCTGTGGACGTCGACGGTCGCGAACCTGCAGCAGGACGACCTCCAGGCGTCGTTCGATCGCCGGGGCGAGGAAGTGCACGTCGCTGCGGTGTCGGTTGCGCGGCTCGCCGAGGACTCCCCGGCCTTCTCGTACTCGTCGTGGACCCAGGACGTCGAGACGATCGTCGCCGCGGTCGACACCGTGGTGCTCGTCACACTCGACGGCCAGACGCAGCCCGTGCCCTTCGGTCGGCTCCGGGAGTTGGCGACCGACCTGATCGACGAGCTCGACGTCCGCCCCGCCCGGTACCGGCTCCGAGGGTTCCCCGACCTCGATGCCATCCGCGCAGCCCTCTGACGCGGCCGCGTCGGTGGCACTCGTCCCCGTCGCTGCCCCCTGATATGGTCACACTCGCGCGCTTGTGGACAACGGCGCGAGAGATCGGACCTGGGGAGGAATGATGGGGCGACCGTCGGGGTGGGACGTTGTCGATCAGGGTGATGATCCGGTCAAGGGGGATCCGTCGACGTTGCGGATGATGTCGCGGGAGTACGAGCGCATCTCCGACGCGGCCGATGACGCCTCGACGCGGTTGCAGTCGGTGAAGGGGTCTGGGTGGCTGACCGACTGGGAGGGTGAGGCCGCTGATGTGTTCGTCGACGCGATCGAGGACACCCCGTCGGACTTGACCAAGCTCGTCGATTCGTACGAGCTCGCCGCGACGGCGTTGTCGGGGTGGGCTGACACGGTCGATGACACCCAGTACCGGGCCGATGGTGCGTTGGCGGATGCGAAGGACGCCACCGGGGACCTCGCCGCGGCGCAGGACCGGTTGGCGGATGCGCAGTCGACGTTGTCGCACTACGAGTCGACGTTGAAGGACCTGTCGAAGGTCGCGGACGAGTACCCGGCAGGTTCCGACGTGCCGGACGGGGTGAATGTTCCCTCGCTGGCGCAGTTGCGGGCAGCGTCCGACAACGCGTCCGTCGCGCAGGGGTCCGTGTCGTCCGCGCAGGGCGACATCGCGGCGGCGCAGTCGCGGATCGACGCGGCGAAGCGGCTCGTGGCGGATGCGAAGGGTGACTGGCAGGACGCGGAGCAGCGGACCGCGACGAAGATCGGCGAAGCTGCGGACGCGGGGCTGGGGAAGCAGTCCACGTGGGACAAGATCTTCGGGTCCGAGGCGTGGGAGACCATCGTGTCGGTGGCGAAGGTCGTCGTGGCGGTGGGTGGGATCATCGCGATGATCATCCCGGGGCCGTGGACGTTGATCATCGCGGCGATCGCGCTCGTGGTGTTGGCGGACACGTTGTACAAGATGAGCAAGGGCGAAGCCGACGGGTGGGACCTCGCGTTCTCCCTGCTCGACTGCGTCCCCGCAGCCGGCGCACTGGGGCGGTTGGCGAGTTTGGGCAAGTACGCGAGAGGCATGGGTGGGATCTCTCGCGCAGGCGGCCGGGTCCTCGCCGCGGGAAGATCGGTCATCGGGAAGGCCAAGTCTGCCGTTCCGTTCGGGCGTCGGGTCGAACTGCCCCTCGACGTCAGGGTCAACCCGAACGGGCGGACCCTGGCACGGACCGCGACCAAGGACGAGAAGGCTGCCTTCGGAGAGCAGCAGATGCACGACCTCTACGCTCGCTCCGGCTTCGACCGGATCGACACGAAGGGCAGCACCAGTGCCAACGGGCTCGACGGTGTCTACTTCAACAAGAAGACCGGCGAGTACGAGATCGGCGAGGCGAAGTTCTCGAAGCACGATGATGCTGCTCCGAACAGCCTGTTGAAGAACACGAAACTGAGCGGGCGTCAGCTGAGTGATCAGTGGATCGACTCTCCAGCAGGGCGGGATGCCTTGACTCGTTTGGAACGAGCCGTGGACGAGCGCCACTTCGACGCGGTCCAGAAGCTGCTCGACGAGGGGAAGCTCCCCCGAAGTGTCGTCGTCGTCGGACATGATGGAGGTTCAACACGATTCATGGTCGATACGGGTGGAAAGGTGATCCCCTGATGCCGCTTTTCCGGCGCAAGACTGCCCTCCGGCAGCGGGCCGCCGAGTTCGATGCGCGATACTGGCAGAGCGCCATCGAGGTGACCTCGACCAATTGGGAAGGACGCAAGGCTGCCGCGCAGCGAGCAACCGATCCCACGAAGCGCTTGAGCGCCGTTCGTGGCGAGTGGCACATGGGCCTCCGCTACCTGGCCGCGCAGTACTCCGCGGGCGTCGGCCTGGACGTCATCGGAGATGTCGCTGAATCGGTGGCGGATGCGTACTGCACGTGGGTCGACCTAGCGTCCTCCGACCAGAAGCCGTCGCCCAGCCTCGGCGACGGAAACGAGTACTACATCAGTGTGCTGCGGCTTCTCGGCATCACGATGGGCTGTGGCCGGACGACTCATGCGCGGACGGTCCTCGAGACGGTGGTTCGGCAGGGGGCGGACCCGCTGTTCTCGGCGCTTGCGTCTGCGACCGGACTTCAGCACTCCTGGGATCAGAACAAGCATTCGACGCCGAGGTTCGCGCGGCCCCTGCTCACGGCGCTCGAGCAGCCAGTCGAAGCCAGCCATGCCATCGAGACGTATCTCGCAGACTGGCCATCACGGATGAAACCGATGGATTGGATGGGGTCGCTGGAAGCAGTCGCCCCGGGCGACAGCTACGGTGCGGGATTCGTCGGGTATTGGGCGCTGGAACTGCCGGCGATCGCGAAAGCGACCGACATGCACCTCGTTGAGATGAAATCGCCCTTCCTGCCGCTCGATCTCCTGTAAGAGGAGGGACCCTCCGGACCACATCTGAAATGGCCTACCAGACGGCTCGACGCCGGTGGCGTCATCGCTAGATGCCGCCGTTCACCGACGCGTCACTGACCGTGTGCTGCGCTTTGCTCTGGCGTGCGGTGGGTTGCTCGAGGCCGGACAGTGCGACAGCGCAGAATGACGTGCCTGCCCCAGCTACACGAGTGGAAGTGGAACTCCTCTGGTGAGGGGGCTCGTGGCGTTGTCTTTGGGACCAGGGCGGGTACCGATCCAGTCGGCCAGCATGATCGGAATGGCGTTGCGTTTCTCGACGGACAGTCAGGAACGTTTGCCAAGTTGGAGAACTTCGATCAACTCTTCCTACTCAAGACACGGTGATTTTGCATGCGAACTCTGAAGGATGCTCAGGACGAATTTGCGAAGGGAGTGCGCGCTGACGAAGACCTTATTTGGGATAGGGGATGGATCGAGACCGACGATTGGTGGATCGTTCTGTACAACAGCCGAGAGTATTACGAGACACAAAACCCATTGGTCAGCCTAGCTGGGAATGCCCCCTTTGTTGTACCAAAAGACGGCATTGCCTGTTTTGCTCTTCAAACGAACACATCGGTTGAATCACAAATAGAGGAACGGGGTCAGCGGGTCATCAGTCGGTCTCGATGAAGCCAGTTCGGCTCGAGTGTAGAAGAACGAGGTGACGGTCGAGGGTCGTACCCGTAGCCTTTCTAGCTGGAACTCTTTGCGATTGCTCCGGATTCCGTTGACCGCTGGTCGGGTAGCAGGGCAAGGCGGGAACTGATCAAGCGCCAATCTGAATTGATCCGACGATCTGCCAAGTCTCACACTGATTTTCCGGTGCAGGGGCCGAGTACACGAACCGCATCAATCGTTGACGGCAAAAGAGGTTGAATGCTTCACGAGGCGTGGCCACGCCGAGCCCAGAACGCTGGGGGCGCTGAGGGTCGGATAAAGTCGCAAGGCGCGAATTGGTTGAAAGCGAATCCAGATGGGTCTCACGACCCCCGAAGCTCACCGGAGGACCACAGTGAGGGAACATCGACTAACAACCGTCGAGGAACGGCAAGTCGAGGCGCGCTTGATTGCGCCCGAGGGATTTCAGTACCCCGAGCGCTTCCAACGCGCCCTTGCACAAGACCCGCTTCCCGACATTGATCCCTTCATGTGGACGTCTGAGTACGAGAACCAGACAAAGAACTGGGTTGACATCGTTGGCGAGCAGTATCCGGCCCGTTCCCTCGTACCCTTCGCAAAGCACCAGGACACTGACGATGTGTTCTGCTTTGACGGTGGCGACCATTCGGGCGACCCTCCCGTGCTGATCATCCATACGTTTGCTTCGCCTGGGACGGAGTACCGGGGGCAGTGGACGTCCTTCGACGTCTGGTGGGAGGAGATGGAGGAGTATCGAGCAGCGTGGCTCGCGGAGCAGGAAGAGGACTGAGACATGCCTCGTAGGGACACGTCGATCAGCAAGGCGATGTCGCACGCGTTGCGGCACGAACCGGGTGCGTACGGGCTGGAACTCGGTGCCGACGGGAGCGTCCCGCTCGCAGATCTTGCCGACGCTTTGGAGCGGTCGGGCATTCAGGCATCGTTGGAAGATCTGCGCCGAGTGGTCGCCGAGTCCGATAAGCAGCGCTTCGCCGTCGAAGGCGACCGGATCCGTGCTCAGTACGGGCACTCGACGGACGAGCGCATCGTGAAGCCGTCGATCGTTCCGCAGCCGGTGCTCTGGCACGCAACTTCCCCCGCTGCGGCTGAGTCGATCCTGCGCGACGGGCTCTTGCCGATGGGGCGCCAGTACGCGCATCTGACGACCGATCGCGAGCTGGCGATACAGGCGGGGCGGCGCAAGTCCACCGCTCCCGTCCTGTTGCGAATCGATGCAGCTCGAGCGCACCTGGAGGGCGTGGAGTTCTCGGAGGGCCACGACCGGGTGACCCTCGCCTTGCTCGTTCCCGCGCGGTACATCTCGGCGGAATGACGCGCCTGACTCAGCCGCGCGAGTAGCGGGGCTCCTGCATTGCTGGGGCGATGCGCTCGAGACGGTCACCCGTCGAACGGATCGATCTCTCAGTCTCCCCCGAGTGCGAGGGGGGCGACAGCAGTCTCGTCTCATCAGACGTGAGACTGCTCGGAAGAATCGCAGATCCGACCAGCTGGGCTTGCAGTCGGCTGGCGTGGACGTCCTGGATAGCATCATCCGATGAGCACGGCGATGGACAGTTCTGCGTTCTGGGATGCGATCGTCGCGGACGATCCGCAGGCGATCACGAGGATCGCGTCGGAAGGCTTCGAAGTGTCCTCAGCATCACGCGCCAATGCCGACGCCCTCACGCCCCTCCACTTCGCGGCTCAGACCGGTGCGGTGCATGCGATGCGAGCACTCCTGGACCTCGGGGTGGAGGTGGACTCGCCGGACCATTGGGGGACGACGCCGCTGCAGCTCGCAGTGACGAACTCAGGCGACGGCGGACTTGATCCGGTCGCCGTCTTGCTCGACGTCGGCGCTGATCCGTGCCATGTCAACGACCTTGGTGCGACCCCACTGAGCTATGCCCGAATCTTGGGGGACGCACCCGCCGGGCTCATCACCATGCTGCAGCAGGATCGGGTGTTCGAGGATGATGAGGCGGGCGTATCGGTCGTGTTCGAGGCCGCTACGCATGGGTCCCTCATCGACATCCAGTCAGCAATTCGTGCCGATGCGGCTCTGCTCAACTCTGCCGTGGCTGGAGAGACTCCGCTCCGACTGCTCGTGCGACGTTCTCTCCCCGTGCGACCGAATCGATCGAACCCACATCCGGTCTCCGTGGACGACGCGGTGGCTGGCGCCAGTGCAATGCTGAGTGCTGGAGCGAAGGCCAGATTGGTCGGTGCAGACGGCTTCACCGCTCAAGGGCTGGCACGAGCGTTCCTGGCGCCGAAGCCGTTGATCAAGGTGCTCGATCGTGCGGCTAAGCTCGAGCGGAGGCAGACGGCGTGAATGATCTAGAGGCATTCAATTGACTGAAGTACGGCTCGACGAGAGCGTGGATCGCGTCGGCGCTCGATATGTGCCCAGAAACTTTCCCCCCGCACTGGCTGACGCACGTTGGCGCGGTGCTTCTTTCAATGCCGGGGGTGATTGATGTTCAGATTCGGTAGAGCCGAGAACTCGAGGACGATCGAAGAACCCGTGATCGAGCACGGATACCTCTACATGCAGAAGTGGAATCACTTCACCCGAACACCGGATCCGAGAGGATTCCTGAGCGAGCAAGACTGTCGCGGGCGTTGGCGCCAGCATCAGGATGACCAGATGGACTGGTTCACTGTGGTCCCCGCCGAACCGAGCGTCGGCACCTTCGTCAGGCGGGACGATGGCGGCTTTGCAATCGATCCCTCATCTGCTGTGCCGTCCTGGACCATGGAGGTCACGCCTCGGGGCGGTATTGCCGTTGACGGGCCAGCTTTCCAAGTGTTCGTTTGGGACGCAAACAATCGCAACGTGACCCTTGGCACGTATTCGAACCGGTGGGGCGGACAGCTGTTCCTCAGCGAAGTGATCTACAAGATCTTCCCCGAACCTGATGACTTCAGGCCGAAGGAGCGTGCACTGGCCAACAAGCCCCTGTTCTCCAATCAATTGCACCTGTCTCCGAACGGTGAGGGGCAGCGCACGCGGATCGACCACTCCAAACAGACAAAAGACTTGGAGCAGTTCCACGGAGTCGACGTCGAGCCGAACTGGGCGAACACGCCGGATTTTGGTGATTGGGAAGCGTTGTCGAAGAAGGTCCTCGAGGGTAACCCCCTCATCTGATTGATCAGCTGACCAGGCAGAATGACCGATGGCCTTCTCGTCGCGAAAGAACACGTGTGGGACCGCAACGCCGAGGCCGTCCGCGCGCTCCCCGGGTCCTCCGACTCATGAGCCGCCGCCCCGACGGTGATCCTGTCGCGTTCAGGAGACCGACGCGTCGTCCTCGTCCGCCCACAGCGGGTCGCTGACCGTCCGGGGCAGTGGCGCTCCCGGCGACGCAGGCCACGGCAACCGCGTGACTGGCCAGTTCGAGGCGAAGAGCTCGCGCCGCCCGGCATCGAACTCCTGCACCGTCTTGAGCTCGTCGTAGACCAGGGCGTACGCGGCCCGCAGGTTGTCGAAGTAGTCTTCCCACGAGTCGAACAGGGTGAAGGCGGCATCGGAGACCAGGTCGATCGACGACCAGGCATCGTCCTCGCTCAGGAGCCCGGCGGCGTACGCACCTCTGACGGCGGTGACCGCGTTCTTGACGTCCATCGACCAGAGCAGTTTCGGCGGGCGGTCCGCTCGGCGTTCGAGCAGGCTCGACCCTGCCCACGGGTCGGTGCCGAGCAGTGAGGACAGCCGGGTGAGCCGGGTCTCACCCTCGGCGGATCGGCTCAACGCGAGGAACTGCCACGACACGCTCTTCGGGCCGAGCAGGTCGACGGCGAAGGCCTGTGCGTCCCGCCCGCTTGCGATCTTGTAGGTCTCGTCGAGTTCGCGGCGCAGGAACGTCAGCGGGGGCAGGGGTATGGTCACGAAGGGCGACGGCGTGGTGTCCTGCAGGTACTCGCCGCCGAGCTCCACCCGCGAACCGTACGGGGCGAGCGACGCCGGCCACCATCCGTCGTGGAAGTCGCCGAACGAGGCGAGGGCCAGCTGCTGCAGTCGGCGGACGGGCAGCTCGCGGGCACCGGTGCGCTCCCGGTACCGCCGCTGTTCCCGCACCGGCAGCCCGATGTCACGGAGCGAGGTGATGAAGGTCAGCACGAACCACACGACGACGGCGATCAGGAAGCAGCGCCACACCGCCTGGATGCCGTACCCGAAGTGCGCCCGGACGTCGTACGGACCGGCTGTGGCGGCGACGAGGGCGACGAAGAACGCGACGATCGCGATCGCCATGATGATCCACGCTGCGGCGCGGTCCCGTCGTCGCCCGGTCTGCTTCCGCGCCTTGGCGACCATCGCCCGGTGCCGCCAGCGTGGACGGACCGGGAACTCGCGGTCGCCGGGATGGTTCTGCAGTGCTTCCCCCATGACGATCGATCGTAGCGAGCGGCTCAGTCCTCGTCGACGGCGCCGACGAGCTCCGGCGCCGTGAGCAGCCGTGGCTCGTCCTCGATCGACGACGGGTCGGCGATGACCTTCGACTCGTCGAGCAGCGACAGCCGACGGGCGCTCGGCAGCACCTGGCGCTCGAGGGACCCGACGAACCGGTTGTAGTCGACGACGGAGCCCCGGATCGAGCGGCCGAGCTTGTCGACGTGCCCGGCCATCGTGGACAGCCGGCCGTAGAGCTCGCGGGAGACCTTGAAGAGCTCGTGGGCCTCTTGCGAGACGACGTCCTGCTGCCACGAGAACGCCACGGTCTTGAGCACGGACCACAGGGTCACGGGTGAAGCGAGCGCGATGCGCTTGCGGAAGGCGTGGTCGAGCAGGCCGGGGTCGGCGGCGAGGGCGCTCGAGATGAGCGACTCGGACGGGATGAAGGCGACGGTGAGCTCGGGGGAGGCGTCGTACCCGGTCCAGTATTCCCGTGCGGCGAGGGCGTCGACGTGCGCTCGGAGCGCCTTGACGTGCTGTCCGATGAGGGCGTCGCGCCGAGCCCCCTCGGCGCCGGTGGCGGTCGCCGGGATCTCGGCGGCCTGCAGGTAGGCGCTGAACGGCACCTTGGCGTCGACGGCGATGGTCTTGCCGCCGGGCAGGTGCACGACCATGTCGGGCCGGGCGGTGCCGGCCGAGGTGGTGACCGAGGACTGCACGTCGAAGTCGACCCGTTCGAGCAACCCGGCGGCCTCGACCACGTTGCGCAGCTGCGTCTCGCCCCACACGCCGCGGGTGCTGTTCGACGACAGGGCGCTGGCCAGGGTGTCGGCCGTGGCGCGCAGGCGTTCCTCTGACTCTGCGGCCGACCGGAGCTGCGCCGAGAGCGCGCCGTACTGCTCGCTCCGCGACTGCTCGAGCTCGGCGATCTTCGTGCGCATCACGTCGAGCGTCTGCGCCACGGGGCTGAGCGCGGAGAGCACCTTGGACTCGTTCTGGTTCCGTGCCGCGTCGACGCCGTGCATGCGCTGCACCAGGTGCTCGAGCTCGGCGGAGCGCCGTTCGAGCGAGTCGACCTGGCGGCGGTACTGCGTGTCCTGGGCGTCGAGGCGTTCCTCGGCGTCGCGGCGGGCACCCTCGAGCTGGCCGCGGAGCGCCTCAGCCGTCGCACGGGACGACGCGGCGTCGATGCCCGCGCGCGACCGCGCGAGCGACCAGGCGACGACCGCACCGACGGCGATGCCGATCACGAGACCGATGACCAGGGCGAGGATCTGCATGTCGTGACCTTGGCAGGACCCACCGACAGCGGGCCTCCCGGCACACCGACCCGGCCACGCGCCCGGCGGGACCAGCCCCGAAAACCATGTCATGACATTAGGGCAAACACGGTGTACAGTCGTGAACGTCCGCCGATGAAGCCGCACGGAAGGTCCACCACGTCGCATGACGAACCCCGCTCCCCACGCCTACGACGTGATCACGATGGGACGCGTCAGCGTCGACATCTACCCGCAGCAGACCGGCCCGCTCGAAGACGTCACGACGTTCTCGAAGTCCGTCGGCGGCAGCGCGACCAACGTCGCCATCGCCGCAGCGCGCCACGGTGCCGACGCCGCGGTCATCACCCGCACCGGCAACGACCCCTTCGGCCGGTACATCGCCCGCACCCTGCCGGAGTTCGGCGTCGCGAACGCCTTCGTCGAGACGGTCGAGGGGCTGAACACCCCCGTCGCGTTCTGCGAGATCTTCCCGCCGGACGACTTCCCGCTGTACTTCTACCGTGCCCCGAAGGCGCCGGACCTGATGATCACGGCGAAGTCCCTGCCGCTGCACGAGATCGAGCGGGCGAAGATCTTCTGGACCACGGTGACCGGCCTGAGCGAAGAGCCGAGTCGGCAGGCACACCACGTCGCGTACGAAGCGCGCACAGCCGCGCAGAACAGCACGAAGAACCACACCGTCCTGGACCTGGACTACCGCTCGATGTTCTGGTCGAGCCCCGAGGCCGCGACGCGCGAGGTCGCCGTCGCCCTCGAACACGCCACGGTCGCCGTCGGCAACCGTGAGGAGTGCGAGGTCGCCGTCGGTGAGACCGATCCGGTCCGTGCCGCCGACGCCCTGCTCGAGCGCGGCGTCGAGATCGCCATCGTCAAGCAGGGCCCCAAGGGCGTGCTGGCGAAGACCCGCGACGAGTTCGTCGAGTTCCGCCCGCACCACATCGACGTCGTCAACGGGCTCGGCTCCGGTGACGGCTTCGGCGGCGCGCTGACCCACGGCCTGCTGCAGGGCTGGGGCCTCGAACGGATCCTCGCCTTCTGCAACGCCGCCGGCGCCATCGTCGCGACCCGGTTCGAGTGCTCGACGGCGATGCCCACGAGCGACGAGATCGAGTCGTTCATCGCCAGCAACCCCGCCGACGGCACGAACCACACGAGCACGGGTGCGACCAACACCGAGGAGAAGACCCATGCCTGAGATCAGCCCCGCTGACTTCCAGCGCCTCCGGGACATCCGCGCCGGACAGCCCGAACTGGTGCAGTCCGTGCTCGACGCTCGGCACAAGCGCTCCCTGCTCGCCGACGACGGCAAGCTCTTCATCGTCGCCGCCGACCACCCGGCACGCGGCGCCCTGGCGGTCCGGAACGACGAGTCCGCCATGGCCGACCGCTACGACCTGCTCGAGCGGCTCGTCACGGCGCTCGGTCGCCCCGGGGTCGACGGGGTGCTCGGGACGCCCGACATCCTCGAGGACCTGGCACTGCTCGGCGCCCTCGACGGCAAGGTCGTCGTCGGGTCGATGAACCGCGGCGGGCTGCGCGGCGCGACGTTCGAGATGGACGACCGCTACACGGCGTACTCGGCGCAGGCCATCAAGGACTCCGGGCTCGACTTCGCCAAGCTCCTGGTGCGCATCGCGCTCGAGGACGCGGGCACGGCCCCGACGCTCGAGGCCACGGCCCGTGCGGTCAGCGAAGCCGCCGCACTCCAGCTGCCGATCATGCTCGAACCGTTCATGTCCTCGTGGCAGGACGGCCGGGTCGTGAACGACCTGACCGCCGACGCCGTCATCACCTCGATGGCGATCGCCGCGGGCCTGGGGGAGTCCAGCGCCTACAGCTGGCTCAAGATCCCGGTCGTCGACGACATGGAGCGGGTGATGGCGGCGACGACGCTGCCGACGCTCCTGCTCGGTGGCGACCCGTCGAGCAAGCCGCTCGAGACGTACGCCAAGTGGGCTGATGCCCTCGCGCTCCCCGGCGTGCGCGGCCTGGTCGTCGGCCGGACCCTGCTCTACCCGCCGGATGGCGACGTCGCCACCGCGGTCGACGTGGCCGCCGGCCTCGTCCACACCGGGAGCGCCGGCACCGCGAACGCCGGCACCACGCACGAACAAGCCACCACACTCGAAGGAAGCAACGCATGACCACCACGGAGACCGCCACCACCACCGTCGGCCACTGGATCGGCGGCAAGCACGTCGAGTCCGCGTCGGGCAACAGCGCCCCCGTGTACGACCCGGCCCTGGGCGTCGCGACGAAGCAGGTCGCTCTGGCGAACGAAGACGAGATCCAGGCCGCCATCGCGAGCGCCAAGGCGGCGTTCCCGGCGTGGAGCAACCTGTCGCTCACCAAGCGCCAGCAGATCCTGTTCTCGTTCCGCGAGATCCTGAACCGCGACAAGGGCGAGCTCGCCGAGATCATCACGAGCGAGCACGGCAAGGTCATCGACGACGCCCTGGGTGAGATCGCCCGTGGGCAGGAGGTCGTGGAGCTCGCGACGAACATCCCGAGCCTGCTCAAGGGCGAGTTCTCCGACCAGGTCTCGACCGGCATCGACGTGTACTCGATCCGGCAGCCGCTCGGCGTCGTGGGCATCATCAGCCCCTTCAACTTCCCGGCGATGGTGCCGCTGTGGTTCCTGCCGATCGCGATCGCCGCGGGCAACACGGTCGTGCTGAAGCCGTCCGAGAAGGACCCGAGCGCCGCCATCTGGCTCGCCGAGAAGTTCTCCGAGGCCGGTCTCCCCGACGGTGTCTTCAACGTCCTCAACGGCGACAAGCTGAGCGTCGACGGCCTGCTCACGAGCCCCGACGTCGAGTCGATCTCGTTCGTCGGTTCGACGCCGATCGCGCAGTACGTCTACGAGACCGGCACGAAGCACGGCAAGCGCGTGCAGGCCCTGGGCGGCGCGAAGAACCACATGCTGGTGCTGCCGGACGCCGACCTCGACCTGGTCGCGGACAACGCCATCAACGCGGGCTTCGGCTCCGCCGGTGAGCGCTGCATGGCGATCTCGGTCGTCGTCGCCGTCGAGCCGGTGGCCGACGAGCTCATCCAGAAGATCAAGGACCGCGCGGCCACCCTGCGCATCGGCGACGGTCGTCGCGGATGCGACATGGGCCCGCTCGTCACGAAGCAGCACCGTGACAAGGTCGCCTCGTACATCGAGGTCGCAGAGCAGGACGGTGCGGTGGTTGTGGTGGACGGCCGCACCGTCCGACCCGACGGCGACGAGAACGGCTTCTGGCTGGGCCCGACGCTGATCGACCAGGTCCCCACCACGAGCCGCGTCTACACCGAGGAGATCTTCGGCCCGGTGCTGAGCGTCGTCCGCGTCGCCACCTACGAAGAGGGCCTCGAGCTCATCAACTCGGGTGCGTACGGCAACGGGACCGCCATCTTCACCAACGACGGCGGCGCTGCCCGTCGCTTCCAGCGCGACGTGCAGGTCGGCATGATCGGCATCAACGTCCCGATCCCCGTGCCGGTCGCGTACTTCTCGTTCGGCGGCTGGAAGAACTCGCTGTTCGGTGACCACAAGGCGTACGGTGCCGACGGCGTGAGCTTCTTCACCCGCCAGAAGGCGATCACGAGCCGCTGGCTCGACCCGTCGCACGGCGGCATCAACCTCGGCTTCCCGTCGAACAACTGAGCCGCAGCATGGCAAACGAACAGCACGAGCACGACCAGTGGTTCATCCCGAAGGGGAGCCGGCCGGAGGCCGGCTGGACCGACGTCGTCGACGGCCGCATCGCAGGATGGGCGCACACCGGGCTCCGGACCGGCACCCTGACGGACGGTGACCCGACCGGTACGCGCGAGTTGCGCCTCCCGGCCGACGCCGTGGAGCGCATCGTCGTGCCGCTCGCCGGGTCGTTCCACGTGACCTACGCGGGCGCCGCCGGTGACGGCGAGCAGGCCCTGCAGGGGCGCGCGAACGTCTTCGAGGGCCCCACCGACGTCCTGTACCTCGGATCGGGCACCGCGGCGACGATCACCGGCGCAGGCCGGTTCGCGGTCGCCGAGGCGCCCACCGACACCGTCAAGCCGACCACGTACGTGGCCCGGCAGGACGTGCCGGTGGAGCTCCGCGGTGCCGGGCAGTCGAGCCGCCAGGTGCACAACTTCGGCACCCCGGCGGCCCTCGACGCGGACAAGTTCATCGTGTGCGAGGTGATCACGCCGGCCGGCAACTGGTCGTCGTACCCGCCGCACAAGCACGACACGAACGTGCCGGGCGAGGAGTCGAACCTCGAGGAGATCTACTACTACGAGTCCGCGGTCGCACGCGGACTTTCCGCTCCGGCCACCGCCGACCCGTTCGCACTGCACCGCACGTACGCCTCGGACGACCGTCCGATCGACGAGTTCCGCGAAGTGCGCACCGGCGACGTCGCGCTGGTGCCGCACGGCTGGCACGGTCCCGCCGTCGCCGCCCCCGGCTACGACATGTACTACCTCAACGTGATGGCCGGGCCCGACCCGGAGCGCGTCTGGAACATCACCGACGACCCGGCCCACGGCTGGGTCCGCCAGGCCTGGGCGAGCGAGCAGCTCGACCCGCGCCTGCCCTACGAAAGGAAGCACGCGTGACCACCAACACGCGCCGGATGACCGTCGGCCAGGCGCTCGTCGAGTTCCTGGCGAACCAGTGGACCGTCGACGGCGACGTCCGCGAACGCACCATCCCGGGGATCTTCGGCATCTTCGGGCACGGCAACGTCGCCGGCGTCGGACAGGCCATCAAGCAGCTCCACGTCGAACAGCCCGGCCTGCTGCCGTACCACCAGGCGCGCAACGAGCAGGCGATGGTGCACGAGGCCGTCGGCTTCGCCCGCATGCACCGCCGCCGTGCGACCTTCGCCGCGACGGCGTCGGTCGGCCCCGGTGCCGCGAACATGCTCACCGCTGCTGCGCTCGCGACGACGAACCGGCTGCCCGCACTGCTGCTGCCGTCGGACACGTTCGCGACGCGGACCACCGACCCGGTGCTCCAGCAGATCGAGCTGCCGCACGACACCTCGATCCAGGTGACGGATGCGTTCCGTCCGCTGTCGCGCTACTTCGACCGCGTCGAGCGCCCCGAGCAGCTGTTCTCGATCGCCCTCGCAGCGATGCGCGTGCTCACCGACCCGGCCGAGACCGGTGCCGTGACGATCGCCCTGCCCGAGGACGTGCAGGCCGAGGAGTTCGACGTCCCCGTCGCGTTCCTGCAGCCGCGCGAGTGGCACATCCGTCGGCCGCTGCCCGAGCACGGGCCGCTGGCGCGTGCGGTCGCCGCGATCCGGGGCGCGCAGCGTCCGGTGATCGTCGCGGGCGGTGGCGTGCTGTACTCCGGCGCGGAGCGCGAGCTCGCCGCCTTCGTCGAGGCCACCGGCATCCCGGTCGGTACCTCGCAGGCCGGCGGCGGCTCGCTCGTCTGGGACCACCCGCAGTACCTGGGTGGCATCGGCGCGACCGGCACGGCCGCCGCGAACGCGGTCGCCGCGCAGGCGGACGTCGTGATCGGGATCGGCACGCGCTACAGCGACTTCACGACCGCGTCGCGGACCGCGTTCCAGAACCCGGACGTCACGTTCGTGAACGTCAACGTGGCCGCGTTCGACGCGTACAAGCACGGTTCGCAGCTGCCGCTGATCGCGGATGCCCGGGAGGCCCTGGTCGCGTTGACCGCCGCGCTCGCGTCGTCCGGGTCGTCACCCGCAGAGCCCGCGTTCGTCGTCGACGCCGCCTACGCTGCGGAGATCGCGTCGCTGAAGGCAGCGTGGGACGCAGCAGTCGACGGCGCCTTCGCGCCGTCCGGCGCCGACCTGCCCGGTCAGCCGGAGATCATCGGCGCCGTGCAGTCGGTGTCCGACCCGCGCGACGTCGTCATCCAGGCGGCCGGCTCGCTGCCCGGTGACCTGCACAAGCTCTGGCGCGTGCGGGACGCCCTCGGCTACCACGTCGAGTACGCGTTCTCGTGCATGGGCTACGAGATCGCCGGCGGCATCGGCGTCCGCCGTGGCGCCCCGGACCGCGACGCGATCGTCATGGTCGGCGACGGCAGCTACCTCATGCTGCACACCGAGCTCGTCACCGCCGTGGCCGAGGGCATCAAGATCATCGTGGTACTCATCCAGAACCACGGGTACGCGTCGATCGGGCACCTGTCCGAGACCGTCGGGTCCGAGCGCTACGGCACGAAGTACCGCTACCTGGACGAGACGCAGTCGTTCGACAACGGCGACCCGCTGCCCGTCGACCTCGCGGCGAACGCGCGGTCGTACGGCGTCGACGTGATCGAGGTCCAGCCCGGCCCGGACAGCATCGAGGACCTCAAGGCCGCGGTGCGTCAGGCGAAGGCGAACGACCACACCACCCTCGTGCACATCAACTCGGACCCGCTGGTCTACGCCCCCGAGGGCGACGGCTGGTGGGACGTGCCGGTCGCGCAGACCTCGACGCTGTCGAGCACGCAGACCGCCCGCGCCGAGTACGAGCAGCAGGTCGCCGCCCAGCGCCCGCTGCTCGGCTGAGCACCACCGTCCACCACACGCACCACACCCAGAGAGCAGACGACGACGTCATGACCGACACCGCCACCGCAACCGACGCCATCCGGATCGGCACCGCCCCCGACTCGTGGGGCGTCTGGTTCCCCGACGACCCGAACCAGGTGCCGTGGAAGCGCTTCCTCGACGAGGCGGCCGCCGCCGGGTACGAGTGGATCGAGCTCGGACCGTACGGCTACCTGCCGACCGATCCGTCGCAGCTGTCCGACGAGCTCGAGTCGCGCGGGCTGAAGCTCTCCGCCGGCACCGTGTTCACCGGGTTCCACAAGGGCGAGGACCAGTTCCAGCGTGCCTGGGACCAGGCCGTGGCGGTCGCGGGTCTGGCGGCGAAGCTCGGCGCCCAGCACCTCGTGACGATCCCGGACCTGTGGCGCTCGGACGCCACGGAAGAGGTCCTCGAGTCGCGCACCCTCACCGACGAACAGTGGGACCGCCTCGGCAAGGGGCACGACCAGCTCGGCAAGGCGCTGCTCGAGGAGTACGGCGTCCACCAGCAGTTCCACACCCACGCGGACAGCCACGTCGGCACCTACAAGGAGACCGTGCGGTTCCTGTCGGAGACTGATCCGGCGTACACGAACCTCTGCCTCGACACCGGGCACTTCGCGTACTACGGCGGCGACAACCTCAAGCTCATCGCCGCGCACCCGGAGCGCATCGGCTACCTGCACCTCAAGCAGGTCGACACCGACCTGCTGTTCGACGTGCTGAAGAACGACGTGCCGTTCGCCACCGCCGTGTCCCAGGGCATCATGACCGAGCCGCCGCACGGCACCCCGGAGCTCGGCCCGATCATCGAAGCCGTCGCGAAGATCAACCCGGACGTCTTCGGCATCGTCGAGCAGGACATGTACGGCTGCTCGGTCGATGCCCCCGGCCCGATCGCCGAGCGCACCTTCCAGCACATCTTCGGTTCCACGTCCGCCGCCCGCGTGTCCTGACCGGCCCCAGCAGCCGTCCACGCAGCGTCATCTACCCCAGGAGCACCGCCATGAGCACCACTGACAACCTCCGCGTCGCCGTCGTCGGCGCGGGCGCCATGGGCAGCGACCACATCCGTCGCATCACCTCGACCATCGCCGGCGCCGACGTCGTCGCGATCGTCGACCCGGACACCGGCCGCGCGACCGCCGCCGCCGCGAAGGCGCCCGGCGCGATCACCGCGGCATCGTTCGAGGAGGCGCTCGACGCCACCCCGATCGACGCCGTCATCGTCGCGACGCCCGGCTTCCTGCACGAGCCGGTCCTGGTGCCGGCGATCGAGCGCGGTCTCGCCGTCCTGTGCGAGAAGCCGCTGACGACCTCGGCCGAGGACTCGTTGCGGATCGTCGAGCTCGAGCAGGCGACGTCCGACCGTCCGAAGATCCAGGTCGGTTTCATGCGCCGCTTCGACAAGGGCTACCAGGAGCTGCGCGCGCTGCGGGAGTCCGGGGCCAACGGCGCCCTGCTCGCGCTGCACCACGCGCACCGCAACCCGACCACGCCGCCGAACTTCAGCGAGTCGATGCTCATCCACGACTCGGTGATCCACGAGATCGACATCATCCCGTTCATCACGGGCGAGGCGATCACGAGCGTCGAGGTCAAGAAGCCCCGCAAGAACTCGCTCGCCCCGGCCGACCTGCCCGAGCCGCAGTTCGTGCTGTTCACCACCGAATCCGGCACCATGGCGATCGTCGAGATCAACGTGAACGCCCAGTTCGGCTACCAGGTCACGACCGACGCGGTGTTCGAGTCCGGGGTCGCGTACATCGGTCGCGAGACCTCGCTCAACCTCGTGTCGCAGGGCGTCTCCGGCCAGGGCGTCACCCCGTCGTTCGTCGAGCGCTTCGGTGCCGCGTACGACGAAGAGGTGCAGCGATGGGTCGACGCCGCGCGCACCGGTGGCATCGACGGCCCGAGCGCCTGGGACGGGTACACCGCCTCGGTCGTCGCCGAGGTCGCCGTGCGTGCGCAGCAGTCCGGTGCGCTCGAGCCGATCACGTACGCCACCGCGAAGCCCGCGTTCTACGAGACGGCCTGATCGATGCCGAAGATCGCACTCGACCCCACGCCGTACCACCACGACCTGTCGCTGCTGGAGTTCCCGCAGAAGGTGGCCGATCTCGGCTACGAGTACCTGCAACTCACCCCGCACAAGGACTTCATCCCCTTCTACCGGCACCCCACGGCCGACGACGACCTCGTCGACGCGTTCGCCGCGGCGTGCACGACGGCCGGGGTCCAGGTCGCGTCGGTCCTGCCCGTCCTGCGCTGGGCCGGCCCGGACAAGGAGGCCCGCGAGGCCGCCGTCAAGAAGTGGAAGCGGGTCATCGAGATCACGAAGCGCCTGGGCGTGGACACGATCAACACGGAGTTCTCCGGCCGCCCCGAACGCGCTGAGGAGTCCGAGGACCAGTTCCACTGGGCGATGGAGGAGCTCCTGCCGATCATCGAGGACTCCGGCATCCGGGTCCTCATCGACCCGCACCCCGACGACTTCGTCGAGGACGGACTCGAGGCGCTCCGGGTGATCCGCGGGCTGAACTCGAAGAGCATCGGCTTCGTCTACGTCGCCTGCCACACGTTCCACTACGGCGGCAACATGGACGAGATCATCGACGCCGCGGGCGACTCGCTGCAGCTCGTGCACGTCGCCGACGCCTACGACCACCACCGGTCGCACGGCCTGCGCTACATCACCAACCCGCCCGGCAACCCGGTCCGCGTGCACCAGCACCTGCCGGTCGGCCAGGCGGACGTCGACTTCGACGCCTTCTGGGCCGCCCTCGACCGGGTCGGCTTCACGGCGCGCGAGGACACCGTCGCGGTGTCGAGCGTCTTCGCCGAGGACGAGAACGCCGACGAGGTCTCGCGCTTCCAGCTCGACACGATCAAGAAGGGACTCACACGATGACCGACACCCTCTCGTCACCGGCGACCACCGACGCCGACGTCCGACCCGTCACACTGCAGGCCGCGTCGCAGACCGTGACCGCCCTGTGGAACGACTCCGCCGACCCGCGCGAACTGTCCACCGCGATCCACGAGTACGGCGCCGTCGGGGCGACCTGCAACCCGGTGATCGCGTACACCTGCATCAAGCAGGACCCCGAGACCTGGGTGCCGCGCATCCGCGAGATCGCCGCGGAGCACCCGACGGCGGGGGAGTCCTGGATCGGTTGGAAGGCCGTCGAGGAGCTCTCCATCGCGGCGGCCGAGCAGCTGCTGCCCGCGTTCGAGGCGTCCGGCGGCCGCAACGGTCGCCTGTCGATGCAGACCGACCCGCGCTTCCACCGCGACGCCGACGCCCTGGTCGAGCAGGCCGTGCGGTTCTCGCAGCTCGCCCCGAACATCATCGTGAAGATCCCCGCCACCAAGGTCGGCATCGCCGCGATCGAGGAGGCCGCCTACCGCGGGGTCTCGATCAACGCGACGGTGTCGTTCACGGTGCCGCAGGTCGTCGCCGTCGGTGAGGCCATCGAGCGTGCGCTCGACCGTCGTGCCGCCGACGGGCTGCCCGACCAGGAGTTCGGCCACGTCGTCACGCTGATGGCCGGCCGGTTCGACGACTGGCTGAAGACCGTCGTCAAGCGGGACCACGTCATGGTCGACCCCGGCATCCTCGAGTGGGCCGGCGTCGCCGCGGTGAAGAACGCCTACCGGGTGTTCCAGGAGCGTGGCTTCCGTTCGCGCGTGCTCGTCGCCGCCTTCCGGAACGCCTTGCAGTGGTCGGAGTTCCAGGGCGGGGACCTCGTCGTCTCGCCGCCGTTCCAGTGGACGAAGGACATCAACGCGAACGCGTTCCCGTTCCGTCCGGACGCCATCCACGACGAGGTGCCGGCCGACGTCATCGCGGCCCTGCGCGCGGCGACGCCCGAGTTCGCGCGCGGCTACGACGTCGACGGCATGACGATCGACGAGTTCGACCGGTTCGGTGCCACGGTGACGACGCTGCGCCAGTTCCTCGACGCCGACGCGCAGCTCGACGCCCTGGTGCGGGACATCATCTTCCCGCCGAACTGAGCCGAGCCACTTCGTGAGCAGAAGACGTCGGGTCGCCCCAGGTGACCCGACGTCTTCTGCTCACGGTCTTTGTACTGACAAACCACAAGCGATCCCGTACGATGGTTGGCGCGCTCCAATCGGCGCCCACGAACGAAGGAGTTCCCATGGACAGCATCGGTGTCGGCCTCATCTCGGTCGGCTGGATGGGGCGGCTGCACTCCCGCGCCTACCGCGCCCTGCCGGACCACTTCCCGGAGCTCGGCGTGCAGCCCCGGCTCGTCGTCGCCGCGGACCCGATCGAGGCCGCACGTGACCAGGCCGTCACCCGCCTGGGCTACGAGCGCGCGGTCGCCGACTACCACGAGGTCCTCGCCGACCCGGCCGTCGACGTCGTGTCGATCTGCTCGCCGAACTTCCTGCACCGCGAGATGGCGGTCGCCGCTGCTGAGGCCGGCAAGCCGTTCTGGATCGAGAAGCCGATGGGCCGCTACGCCAGCGACTCGCGGCAGATCCACGAGGCCGTCCAGCGCGCGGGCGTCATCACGAGCGTCGGGTTCAACTACCGGCACGCCCCAGCGATTGAGCGGGCGCGCGAACTCGTCCGCAGCGGCCGCCTCGGTCGGATCACGAACGTGCGCGGGTCGCTGCTCGCCGACTACTCGTCCGACCCCGCGGCGCCGCTGACCTGGCGCTTCGAGCGTGAGCGTGCCGGCTCGGGCGTGCTCGGCGACCTGCTGTCGCACGGCCTCGACCTGGCGCAGTACGTCGTCGGTCGGATCGCCAGTGTGAGCGCGCTCGCTGAGACCTTCATCCAGGAGCGCCCGAAGCCAGCCGCGGGCATCGTCGACCGGAGCGCCGCCGCCACCGGCGACCTCGGCCGCGTCGAGAACGAGGACTACGCCGCCCTGCTCTTCCGCTTCGAGGACGGAGCGGTCGGCACCATGGACTCGAGCCGTGTCATGCGGGGGCCGCACGCCGAGTACACGCTCGAGATCTACGGCACCAGGGGTTCGGTGCGGTGGGACTTCCAGCGTCTCAACGAGCTCGAGGTGTACCTCGACGGGCAGGAGGTCGACGGCTACGCCACGCACTACGTCGCCTCGGGTGACGGCGAGTTCGCGCGCTTCCAGCCCGGCGCCGGCACGGCCATGGGCTACGACGACCTGAAGACGATCGAGGCCGCCCAGTTCATCGCGAGCGTCCGTCGCGGGGAGCAGCTCGCCCCGTCGGTCGCCGACGGGCTGGCTGCTGCGTCCATCGTCGAGGCGGCGGAGGCGTCCCTCGCCGACGGTGCGTGGCACGACGTCGCGCGCGTCGACGGACCGCTCACCTACGCGGCGGCGACCCCCGTGCTCTAGACGGTCGCGGACGACGGACGGGAGGCGCGGTGCCAGCTGGCACCCCTCCCTCGCAAGCTCGGTCGGCGCGCCCCGCGCAATGCTTCGCATTGCCGCTGAGCGGGGCGCGCCCGTCCGTCTGTTGCTGAGTCTCGATACATGTTAGTTTGTCAGGACAAAGTCCCGAACTGCAGGAGGCACCATGCCGCTCGTCCGTATCGACCTCGCCACCGGCCGCACGCCGCAGGCGGTGCGCGCCATCGCCGACGCCATCCACCAGGCGATCGTCGACGTGTACGCGATCCCCGTGCGCGACCGGTTCCAGGTGATCACCGAGCACCCGGCGCAGCAGATCATCGCCGAGGACGCCGGCCTGGGGTTCGAGCGCACCGAGGGCGTCGTCGTGATCCAGGTCTTCACGCAGCGCGGGCGCACCGACGACGCGAAGACGACGCTGTACGCGGCCATCCACGACGCCCTGGCGGCGATCGGTGTCGCGTCCGAGGACGTCTTCATCGGCTATGTCGAGAACGGGCCGCAGGACTGGTCGTTCGGCTTCGGACGTGCGCAGTACGTGACGGGCGAGCTCGGCGTGCCCTCGCTCGCCTGAGCGGGGTCCGTCCGGTCCCGCGCGCCCCTGCCCCGCCGAGGTTCCGCCGAGGTTCCGAAATCTCGGCATCTCGAGGCGTCCAGCGGCCATCCGTGGGACCTCGGCGTCACGCGTACGGCAGTTCGTGGAACCTCGACGTCACGCGGTCAGCGCGAACTGCCTACTTGTCGACGAGGGTGACCTCGAACGAGTAGCGGTCGGGGCGGTAGCAGTGCACGCCGTACTCGACCGCGCGGCCCGAGGCGTCGTACGCGGTGCGGCTCATGGTGAGCACGGGGTCGCCGTCCTCGATCTCGAGCAGACCGGCCTCTTCGTCGGTGACCGCGCGGGCACCGATCCGCTGCTTCGCCACCCGCATCGTCACGCCGCGACCGCGGAGCAGCTGGTAGAGCCCGTGGTCCTGCAGGTCCTGGTCGGTGATCTCGAGGAACTCCGGCGGCAGGTAGTTCTCGAGGATCGCCATCGGGACGTCCTCGGCGAACCGCACGCGGCGGATGTGCGCCACGGTCGTGCCGGGCTCGACGCTCAGCGCGGCTGCGACGTCGTCCGGAGCCGGCACGTCGTTGCGCTCGAGGAGCTTCGTCGCCGGTGCCTGTGACCCCTGGGCCAGGTCGTCGTACAGGCTCGTGAGCTCGACCTTGCGGGTCACCGGGCCGTGCACGACCTGTGTGCCGATGCCGCGGCGGCGGACGAGCAGCCCCTTGTCGACGAGGTCCTGGATCGCCCGACGGATCGTCGGGCGGGACAGTCCGAGTCGCTCACCGAGCGCGATCTCGTTCTCGAGACGGGCGCCGGGTGGCATCACGCCGGAGCGGATCGACTCCTCGATGCGCGAGGCCACCTGGAAGTAGAGGGGCATGGGACCCGACCGGTCCAGGTCCATGAACAGGTCGGACGGCAGCTGGCCTTCGTTGGTCATCGCGGTCCTTCACACGTGCTGGGTGCCGGCGTCGGTGCCGACGGCAATGTCGTGACAATACCACCGGGGTATCGGCGCCCCGAGCACCGGACAACGGGTGTCGGCTCGAGACCGTCCCACGCTCGCGTTGGGCTCAGTCGGCGAAGACCATCGGACGGTTCGACAGCCGGGGCTGCGGCGTCGAGGCCTTGGGCTTCTCGGCACGGGCCCGGACCGGGGCGATCGTCACGCGGGTCGCCGCCCCCAGGGCCTCGACCGTGTCGGTGCCGTGGTGGCCGGCAGCGTGGATGACGATCGCAGCACACGCCTCGGCATCGGCGGCGGCATCGTGGTGCTGGAACCCCTCGAACCCGGCGGCCATCGCTGCGACCGGCAGTCGGTAGGAGTCGAGCGTGTAGGTCTTGCGGGCCACCGCGAGCGAGCACATCGAGTGGTGCTCGGCGAGGTCGATGCCGGTTGCCGAGCACCCACCGGCGATGACGCCCATGTCGAACCGGGCGTTGTGCGCGACCAGGACGTCACCCTCGGCGAAGGCCACGAGGTCGGGGTACTGCTGCTCCCATGTCTTCGCCCGCACGACGTCCTCGGCGACGATCCCGTGGATCCGGGTGTTCCACTCGAGGAACGCGTCGTGTCCGAACGGCGGGCGGATGAACCACGACGCCCGGTCGACGACCCGGCCCGCGCGGACCTTGACCAGTCCGACGGAGCACGCACTGGCGGGCGAGCTGTTCGCGGTCTCGAAGTCGATCGCGGTGAAGTTCAACGGCACGGTTGCGATCGTCGCACGGGGCGCCGACATCGCCGGAAGCCGCCTCGGCGTTGCGGCCGGACGCTCAGCGGCGTCGTGCCGAGCGGGAACCGCTGCGCCGACGTCTTGCCGTCGCGCGCCAGGTCGCCGTCCGACGCGCTCGTTCGCGCTTCCAGTGCGGCGCAAGCAGGGTCCCCACCATCTCGAACGCCACCGCGACGCCGTCCAGTCGCCAGCGCAGCGGCAGGCTCTCCACGTGTTCGGTGAGCCCGGCGGTCAGGTCGCCGGTGACGACCGGGAACCCCGAGTCGCGGGGGAGCGGGATCCCGCGGAAGCGGTCCTCCTCGGCGTAGTCGATCGTGTCGTCCTCGGGGTCGTAGACGACAAGGACGTCCGCCTCGAGCTCGGCCATCGCGTCGTGCAGCTGCTCGAGCTCAGCGCGGGAGGCCTGCTCGAGGGCGGCGAGCGTCTCCGGGGCGAAGCGCTGCCGGAGCCCCGGCGCCCCCATGCCCACCGAGTGCACACCGCGCTCGTCGCGTTCGAACCACATCGACGTCCTCCTGTTCCGTCGCCCGGTCCGGACGACGGGGACCACGCTGCCAGAACCGACTGTGCTGCGTTCCCCGCGGTAGCGTGCGGGCATGGGGAACGACGGAGACGATCGGCCGCTCGTGCTGGTGCTCGCCGGAGCGGGCTACGGTCAGCAGGCGCCGCTGCTGTGGTGGTCACAGGCCATCGCATCGGCGGCCGGGTGCGAGGTCGTGGCTCCGGCCTGGACCATCGACGACGGTGCCGGGGTCGACCCGGTGGCGTTCGTCGAGGCCGCGATCGGGGTTGCGCTGGGCGATCGCCTACCCGACCTGGTCATCGCGAAGTCGTTCGGGTGCTTCGCCCTGCCCTGGGCGATCCGGAACGACGTCCCCGGGGTCTGGCTCACGCCGGTCCTCACGCACGACGACGTGGCCACGGCGCTCGCCGCCGCCACCGACGCGCACGACGCGATCGGGGGTGGAGACGACACCATGTGGCGGCCCGAGCGGGTCTCGGGGACTGCTGCGCGCCTCCTGACCGTCGACCGTGCCGACCACTCGCTGCAGGTGGCCGGCGACTGGCGGCGCTCGCAGCGGCTGCAGGCCGACGTCTTCGACGTCGTCGAGCGCCGCATCACTGCCCTGCGGCCCTCGATGAGCGGGTCGCGTCCGCTGTCCTGACGGACGGACTGGAGGCCCGGGTCGGTTCCGGCGGGCCGCCGCCGGTAGGCTGTTCTTCCGTGGCTCTCACCATCGGAATCGTCGGTCTCCCGAACGTCGGCAAGTCGACCCTGTTCAACGCCCTGACCAAGAACCAGGTCCTCGCCGCGAACTACCCGTTCGCGACGATCGAACCGAACGTCGGGGTGGTGAACCTGCCCGACTCGCGGCTCGACCAGCTCGCCGAGCTCTTCCACTCGGAGAAGACCGTGCCCGCGCCGGTGTCGTTCGTCGACATCGCCGGCATCGTCAAGGGTGCGAGCGAGGGCGAGGGGCTCGGCAACAAGTTCCTCGCGAACATCCGCGAGGCCGACGCCATCGCGCAGGTCGTCCGCGGCTTCACCGACGACGACGTCGTGCACGTGGCGAACAAGGTGTCCCCGAAGGACGACCTCGAGGTCATCAACACCGAGCTGATCCTCGCCGACATGGAGACGATCGACAAGGCGCTGCCGCGGTACGAGAAGACCGTGAAGCTCAAGCAGGCCGAGCCGATCGTGCTCGAGACCGCTCGCGAGGCCCGTGCCGCGCTCGAGCAGGGCACCCTGCTGTCCGCGACGAAGATCGACCTCGCGCCGATCGCCGAGCTCGGACTCCTGTCGGCCAAGCCCTTCATCTTCGTGTTCAACGTCGACGAGGCGATCCTGACGGACGACGCCCGCAAGGCTGAGCTGGCCGCGCTCGTCGCCCCCGCCCAGGCCGTCTTCCTCGACGCCCAGGTCGAGTCGGAGCTCATCGACCTCGACCCGGCCGACGCCGCCGAACTGCTCGAGTCCACCGGACAGACCGAGTCCGGACTCGACCAGCTCGCACGGATCGGCTTCGACACCCTCGGGCTGCAGACCTACCTGACGGCCGGTCCGAAGGAAGCCCGTGCGTGGACGATCGGCAAGGGGTGGAAGGCACCCCAGGCTGCCGGCGTCATCCACACCGACTTCGAGAAGGGCTTCATCAAGGCCGAGGTCATCTCGTTCGGTGACCTGGTCGAGACCGGCTCCATCGCCGAGGCGCGAGCTGCCGGCAAGGCCCGCATCGAGGGCAAGGACTACGTCATGCAGGACGGCGACGTGGTGGAGTTCCGCTTCAACAACTAGATCGTTAATCTGGTGCGGATCTAGCCTCGAAATCCCACACAGCTTCGCCACGGTTTTGCCCGCTGTGTCCCGTTTGTGTCAATCATCCGGAGGCTGATCGCCTCCACGATTCAGGCTGTAGCCCGTCTCAGGCATGATCTGCCTCCGGGTGCACATGCTGTGACCCCGACGCGAAATCGCTCCTGCAGCGTAGCCATGGCCCCCAGACGGGCGGGTTGTTCCCCGTGAGTCCTCTCTGGCAGGCTCGTGAGCGATCTACAGCTTTACGAGGGATCCATGACGGATCTTGCTGTTGCCATTTCGAGCCAGACGCTCGGTGCCGATGAGGTTGCGGTCGCTGACGTCTACGACGAGGACAAGATTCCGGCAGGCGTCACCAACGTCGTCGAGGTCGTGAGCCAGGTCGAGGACTGTGCGCCACCACGGCTGGGGCCATGATCCAACTTCGGATCGTGGCCCTGTCCTGTTCACGAGAGAGTCAGAGCGGGTAGGTGCCTAGGTCGGCGTAGTCGTTCTTCCATTCCGAACAGGCGGGATGGGACGACAGCCATCCTCGGATCCCGGTGAGGGCACCGATGGTCTCCTGCATGAGGTTGATTTGCTTGTGGATGAAGCTGTGATCGTTCAGGTTCGCGCGGAGCGAGTGGGCGGGCTTCTGACGCGCCTGCCGAACGCTCTTCAGCGGCGCAAGAACCTTCTTTGCGTCAGCCTCGCTTACTCCGTGATCGAGCATGAAGGTCTGGAAACGATTCAGACTTCCGATCCGCTGATTGCGGTCGTCCGTCGTGGGGGTGCCGAGGCGATCGAGGAACCGGCCGCTCAGGTTCTCCGACAGCAACTTATCGAGCTGAAGGACGAACTCATCCCACTCTCGCTGAGACGGCCGGAGCAACCAACCGAAGTCGGCAGGACGCTCCTCGATCCGGAACATGTGCTCGCCGAAGGCGAGCTGGGCCAGCTGATTGAGATTCTGTAGCTCGATGAACAGGTGAGCGAAGGGTCCGACCGCGTCCGGCCATCGGCCCATTTGTGACCCCCACCAGATCGGATGTGGTTCCAGACCATCGTCGGGCACCTGGTAGGTCTCCCACCGTCGCTGGTGCTCCGGGGTGAGTGTGATCAGGTCACAGTAGAACACAGCAACCCGCCGCTCGATAGGCGAGTCGTGGTCGTTGGAATCGTAGCCCGAGAGGTCGTAGGCGAAACCGATGTGGCTAAGCCCAACATGGTCTCTCTCGAAAACATCGTCGCCGTCGAAGGCCTCATCAGTGAGGCCCATGCTTGCTCTGGCGTCCCCGAAGTCGAATCGGAACCGCCCGTCGTTGCGGTACTGCTCAAGGACGGCGAACTCGAAGTACGCCAGTTCCAGCGTGCCCTTGCCTCTCGCCATGGCGCGGCCGTAGGGACGGCCAGTCAGACGGGTAGGCAGCCTGACGCCTTTCATCCCGTCGACGGTCGGGTACAGGCAGACGCCGTAGTCGTCTGCTGTCAGCGACTCGAGGTCCTGTTCCTGCTCCTCCTGCGATCGCCTTGACGGCCACGGCCGGATGTGGATGTTCATGTAGTCCGCTCCGGCAACGACCTGGACCATCCCGGCTCGCACCAGCTCGATCCCAGGACTTCGCGCCTCGTCGACCACAGCGCCGTGAAGATGCAGCCCGTTGAACTCACGGGAGTCGAGGTAGCGCTTTCGCACTCGCTTCAGGAGAGCAACGGCTGATGGCGTGATTTGAGGCATTCTGGGTCCCGTCACTCCGCCTCGTCTAGCCCTCGATGGCTCGCTGCCTGCATTAGACGCGGGGCGGTCAGGCGCGCAACCCGCCGCCTGCTGACCCAACGCTCTTCAGCAGCTTCGGCGCGAGAACGGCAGCACCAAGACCGACGCCGACCGCGGTGGCCAGGACGGTCTTGCCGAAGGTCGTTTCGAGGAACTTCTTGTTCTTCGCATCCTGGTCTGCGGCCATCTGCGTGGTGCGCAGGAAGCTGTCGATCAAGAAGCGGCGGTCGTCCTCGGAGTTACCGTCCTTGTCAAGCTCCCCCTGTAACATGTCCATCGTGCGGTCGATTGCCCGGTAGACGCCTTGCTGGCTCTTGTCATTCGAGGCGAGCGTCGCTTCGTAGGCGTTCCGGACTACGCCTAGCCCCTCGATGACCTGCGCCTTCAGCTCTGGATATTGTGCCAAGATCATCTTGAGTGTTTCGGGGTCAAGACGCGGAAGCACTTCGACGAAGCGCGTCAGCTGCTCAGGCGTCAGACCGATCAGGGAGTCACTGCCGATGGCGCGCTGCACCTCCGCCTCGCTGCCCAGCGGGCCCTCGTTCGCCGCGCGGTCGTCGTTTGCGTTGTTCGGCATGAGATCTCCGCTCGATCCTCGGGCTTTCGTTGAAGGTTACCGCACGACGCCATCCACGCACTAGGCCGCTTGTCTCGATGTCAACTACGAGCGTTTCGTGTCACCCCTTAGTTGATATGGGTACCCGTAATCACTAGACGGTTGCCATTTAATCAGTCAGCCAAGGAGCGGGAAATGAGTCGTAGAGCGGGCTGACGAGCTTGGCGTAGTTGCTCTGAGACTGATAAGTGTCCGTTGAGACGGCAGACCGCCCGGCTCTTCTTTGCCTGGTGCCGAGTGGGAAACCAAGTTCAGGGGTGTAAAACCGTGGCTCCAAAGGGTGAGCGATTCGTACGTAGCCGACCAAAGCTTATGCTGCGGATCGTCAAAACACTCAACGACTGCTGCGACTTGTGCTCGTGCGTTCCATTGCCGAAGCCGTTCCACAGATCCGGGTGTTCCTCAACGGCGGGCAGGTGCTCGCCGTGACCGACTCGTTCGACCAGACGGCGACGAAGCACGGCATGCGAATCACGGACGCCGGCAACGCGATCGACTCGATCACGGTCGCCGCACCTGATCGCCCCACGAACGCCCCGCACACGCTCTCGTAGCCATGTGCGGGGCGTTCGACGTTAGACGAGGTCGGCCTGCAGCTCGGGCCAGAACGCGACGAGCTCCGTGACGTTCTTGGGAGTCTGCAGGTCGTGTCCGAGCAGCACGGCGTGGTCGAGAGCGGGGCCGTAGTCGAGTTCGACCCGAAGAGTGCTCGCCGCGCTCCAGTCGCCACTGACGAGGTTCGGGACCCGGACGAGAGTTGCTGACCGGAGCGCATTCCGCCGCAGGATCGTTGCGCTCGCCATCAGCCCTGCTCCATCGATCACGACGACGGTCCGCTCTGTGAACGCGACCACGTGCACAGGGGAGACGGGTAGGTCGGGGTCTTCGATGGCGGCATGCATGAACTCGACGTCCGCGTGCCCTATTGCATGGGCGAGCAGCGACGCAATGTTCGCTTTGAGGGTCGGCGAACGGTCGAAGACGTTGGCATTCGGCCAGACGAGGTTGCTGCTTAGCACGAGCCGGTGCAGAGCGATCGCGGTGTCACTGTCGGTCATGGTCGTCCTTCCGATCGGGTCGGGGACGTGCCCCGCTGCCCCCACAGCGGAGCGTAGGGCAGACTGCCGACATGGGTCGCGCTCACCGCAGGAACAAACCGCAGACGGCCGCGAAGCGAGCACGAGAGCAGGACTATCGAGACCGCCGGTGCGGCGCTGCGCTCAAGCGGAAGGCGTACCGGGAGCTCGCCGAGCAGCTCCGACCCGTCGACGACGTCGGTGCGCACCTGGTCGTGGAACTCGTGATGCGGGCCGCTGTCGCCGGCGACGAGAGTGCGCTGCGGATCCTCACGTGGCGTGAGCACCTGAACGCGGTCGGCGTCGAGTACGTCGACGAGAGGACGTGGGACGCCGTCGCCGAACGCACGCCGGCGGGACTCCGCGGGGCAACGCCACCGGTGCAGATTGGATGACCGCATGACGCTGCCACTGTGGACTCCGGTGCGAGGACTCGCCCTACGAGGACTCGAGGAAGCTACTCATGTCGTCGAGGGCGACCCAGGGAACGAGTACGTCGCGCTGGGCACCGCCGCGTTCTGGGCGGCGTCCCTCGACGAGCAGCTCATGCGCAGCTTCGGCGCCGACTACGACGCCGTGCGCGATGCCGACGAACAAGGGCGGGTGCTGCCCGGGATCCGCCTGGTCCGGAACGGGATCACTCACGGGGCGGTGATCGCCGTCCGGCCGGCTGGGTTGAGCTGGCCACTCACGTTCCCGCTGGACTGGGGGACGTCGATCTACGGCCCACTCGGCACGCTGCTCGCCGATTGGATCGGCGACCGGCACCAGAACAAGTCCGTGCCGCAGCAGGACGCCGTCTACCGTGCACATCTCGAAGGGCGCGAGCTCCCGGGTCCGTTGAACGCGGCGATCGGCTGGTTCACGCGGCTCGAGCAGGTTCAGTGGGACCTCGACTTGCTCTAGAAAGCCCGGAGCCCCTCCCGCCGCACGGGCGGGTTGGCGCCGAGCCACACGTCGACGTTGTCGCGCAGAACCCGCCACGTCGCGTTCCTGGCCCGCTGAACACCGGGGAACTCGCCGGCACGGCAAGCGTCTGTGATCGTGCGCCAGTGGCATCGGGCGTACTCGGCGGCCTCACGGGCCGTCATCCAATCGTTTATCACCCCAGTCTCGTTCGTCAGTCGTTCGTCAGGACAGTCGGGTTCGGGCGTCTGTGGCCGGTGCTCGCCCAAACGCGGATTCCCACAGTTATGCGGGAGACATGGGTGGTCGTTTGTGATCGGCGAGTACGCGGACGTTCCGGTTCAACAACCGACCTCGGCGCGGGTGCTCGTTTCGGGCGAAGCTTCTGCGGTGCCAAAGCGTTCACATGGCTTCGAGTTGTTGGCGGATGCTGCTCGTCACGTGGGCCGCTGCGCGGGACAACGCCTGCTTGCTGGTCGGGGCCGATGTCGTCCCTCCGGCGTCGGGTGACTCGTCCGCTGGCGTGGGGAAAGCAAACGTCGTCGACCCGACGAGCAACCAGCTGTCGTCAGCCCTGAAAGGTCTTCGGGTCGGGGCGGACCATCCCGAAGGAGGTATCGCCCGGAACAGCACTTCCGCTGGTTGAGTCTGTCCCCCCTCTATCGGATTCGTAGCGAAGGCGAGCAGGGTAGGAAATCCGGACCGTTGCGTGTAGGCGATGGCTTGGTACTGATCACCCTTCGCGGCCGCGTCGAAACTCTCAGTGGTCATGTACTTCGCATCGATGAAGAAGCGGTCGCCCGAAGGTGACGTCACCATGAGATCCGGGAGTTTCTCCGGTCTTGGCTTCCAGCCCTCAGCTGTCGGCTCGAAGAGCATCGGAAGCTTCGATTGCGGTGCGACGACGCACCCGGCATCGCGGAATGCGCGCTCGAGGAGCTTCTCCCACAGAGAACTCGTCGCGTACTTGAGGTTGGCGATGACCGCATCACCATCGCCGCGCTCGATAGCTGGCTTGTGCTTCTCCTGGAGGACGCTCAACGCGAGTCGGAGGATGCCGAGGTGCGCTGGATCTCGTATCGACGGAACCAACGTGTTGCCGTGGAATATGGCCTCACGCACCGTCAAAGTCGCGACGTCTCGCAGCTGCGCGAGACCGCCCATCACAAACTCGCGCTGACCAGGAGCGTCCCAGCACCGCTCCAGGGCTGTTCGGACGACCTGCCACAGCCGGTGATCACCGGTGAGCTCGTCGTACTCGCAGGTGACCCTGACGTCGTTCCGAACGGAGCGCGCAATGAGCGCGCCTGGAACCAAACGCCCTCTCACCGTTGTCGCGCTGTCGATGCGAGACCTGTACGCCGGCTTCCGCCGCGGAACGAGCCGTGTTGCAGCGTGGACGAAGGTTGCGATGGCGAATGCCTTGAGCTCTGGGATGTCGGCGATAACTTCCATTCCGCTCGCTGACGGTGGCCTGGTGCCCTTGACCGGGACTGGCTTTTGCCCGCAGCTGAGGAGCAAACCCCACATCGCTGTGACATGACCTCGTTCGACCTCGCCTCGCCCTCTCAAGACGTTCCTCCTCACCGGCTCTCGTGACCAAAGAGCGTCCAACGCGCCGCCTGCAACGCTGTCGTCAGATGCAGAAGCTTCCGCGGTGCTGGAGAGCGTCGGCGTCGGCGCGAGCCTCTGCGCGGCAACGTCCTGCCATGCTCGGGTGAAGCGGACGTAGTCTCCTTCGAAAATTTGAATGGCCCCGCCGCCGTCGGGAGTGTCGACGACGGATCCTGTGGAAGTCGGACGCCAGACTTTCGGGAGCACGTGCACGACCAGCACAGCATCGGAGTCCGGAGGCGCGAGGACGGTGAGGCCGACGCCGTTGCCGTTCGTGCTTGCCCGAAGTGTTAGTCCTTGGTCGGTGCTCGTGTCTGCCATCATCGGACGGAATCAACGGCCCGACCGTCGGCATGACGGACGAGTTGTTGGACGGACACAGACGGCCGGCGTCCGAGGCCTTTCCCGCGATAGGATGCATTCATGCTGACGCCCATGCCGGACAGCTCGATCGCCGGAATGTCGTCCAGGCGCTCCGGGGCCAGGTTGAACGTGAAGGCGATCTCAGCCAGCTGACCAAGGAGTCCTTGCGCAGCAGCGCGGGGTGTCGAGGCGCTGTAAATGTACGCGTGGCCGAGCCGGGCGTCGGGTCCAACCTCGTTCAGCAGTGTTTCGTTGGTCTCGTCGTACCACTCGACCACCTGGTCCCAGTCTGCTCGGGTGGCAGCATCTCCTGTATCGATTTTCCCGGTGTAGTTGAGGTCTATCCGAAGGGCGGTGGCGCTGAGGGGCTCCATCGTTAGCCAGGCGAACCGACGGCGCAGCGCGAGGTCGAGTGACCCGACTGAGCGGTCTGTCGAGTTCATCGTGCCGAGGATGTGCAGATTGTCGGGCACCACGAGTACGGAACGCTCGTGTGAGCCGAGGGCGGTTTGCAGGGTGACGCCCACGACTCCTTCCGGAGCATTGGGCATGACGGCGTGTCCTCCGAGTGCTCGAGGATCGCATCGCTTGCTCTTCTCCATCGGCAGCAGCAGATCGCCGAAGACCTTTGCAGTGTTCGCGCGATTGATCTCGTCTATGAACAGGAGATGCTCGGTGTGTGGTTGTTCGGCGGCACGCTGGCAGGCACGTACGAACACGCCCGGTACGCCCGTGAAACGTCCATCCGCTGTCGGGCGCAGGCCGGAAACGAATTCTTCGTAGCTCGTCGACGGATGGAAGACGATGACGTCGATGTCTTCGTACAGTCCGCGGAGCGCTTCAAGGAGATGCGATTTACCCGATCCGGCGACTCCTTCGACGATGACGTTTTTCTCGTTCCCGAGCATTTCGTGCACCTGAAGAACGACGCTACTGGCGGCGTCATGGGCGGAGCGTTCGGCGACTTCGGCTTCGTCCGGGAGGCCTCGTGCTTGCGCTTGTAGAGCCGCGCCTGGTCGACCCACGACCTGCAGTGCGTCGACGTCGATGGTGGTTCGCTCGTTCACTACACTCAGGTATTCGAAGAGCGAGCTGAATCCGTCGGTCCAGTTTGTGACGGAGCCGACCTCACGGGAGTAGGTCTCGAGCTCCTCCCCAACCTCAGCTGACACGCTGGCCGCAATGATCTGGTGCGCTTCTCGCCCGAGCTTTCGACACCAGGCGTTGAACTCGGTGTCGCCACCGGGGAGGCCGACGAGTTTGAATTGGAACCTCGGCGTGGCGCGGAATCCCTCTCCGATCAGCTGACGGAGCTGTGCGACCGACACGGTGAAGCGCCTGTCGGTGTCTCCCTGCCAGCGCCTTGCGATCTCCAGTCGCTCAGCGTTGGTGGAGCGAGACGGGGTCAGCCAGGCTGGAGCGCTCGCGCGTCCGGAGAAATCGGTCGTGCTCATCTTGTCCATTCCGAGATGGTGAACCGGCCGTGCACCGTCGCTCGGCTGGAGGTGAGACAGGCAATGTCTCCCAGACAGGTGAGAATACGTCGATTAGCGCCATGCTCAAACGACCGGAGCGGAGTGTCGCGCTCGGTCCTCGAGGAATGGGATAGCTCTCGATGACGTGCGGAGAACGCGTTGCGAAGTCGACTCCTTCCTTGGAAACGAGAGCGGGTTCGAGCTGCTGCGACATCTCCGTGGGTTGACGCTTCGGTTGCACTGGTCTGAGGCGTAAGCAGTGGACTAGGTTCGGCTCGTCCGAGTGCCCGAGGAGGCCCCATGTCGTACGTCGTCGACTTCGTGCACGTGTCCACGGTGGGTCTGGAGTCCTCGCCGGTCGCCGACGCACTCGCCGGGCTCCGGGCCAACGAGGCACGGTACTTCGCGAACAAGTACGACCACGTGTTCACCACGCACGCCGCAGCTGACGTGCCGGACCTGGTCGCCTACGTGCGGCGGGTCCTCGAAGAGGAACGCGGGCTGGTCATCGCGTCGCCACCGCTCGAGGCGACGGAAGCGCTCGTCGACGGCGTGCGCTGGACGTACGTGTTCTACGAGTCCGGCTTGGCGATCAACGTGCTCTACACGCTCGAAGCGGGCGGCAAGCGTGCGGTCGGCTTCAAACTCTCCGACGGGATGGACGTGCCCGAGGACCTCGCCGACAAGTTCAAGTTCGCACGGCAGAAGTCGAAGCTCGCCGGCACGATCCGCGGCTCGTTCTTCGTCGTGAAGGGGGAGTACTGACGTCGTGAGATTCCCGGGCATATGGAATGTTTGGGCTGGCGGCCAACACTGATCGACCCTGGTCACCATGACGGCGACTCTGGTGAAGACTGCGGTGATGCACGGCCTGTACGTCGGGTTGACGGGGGACCGCTCCCGGGCGCGGGCAATGCGATTGCTGCTCAACGAGAAACGGGCCGCAGCGAGTCAGGATGCGCCGGGCGAGCGCGGCACAGCGGCGTCGACCACGGCGGAGCAGCCCACGCACGACGAAGCGCCGCCGGGGAGCCCGGCGGCGCTTCGCGTTCGTACTGGTGGAGCCTAGGCCGCGAGGGCCATTTCGCCCGCCTGCACGGACTGTGCCTGCAGCAGGGTTCGGCTGGCCTCGCCGGCCCAGGAGCGGCCCGGGACGGTCCAGCCGGCCTCGCCGACGGCGTCCAGACGGGTACCGCGGGTGACGAAGGTCTGCAGGTCGTCGGCCGCGATGCGGACGAGGTACTCGCGCTGCGAGCGGTCGTCACGCACGGGGAACTCGGCGATGCGGTCGGGGGTGATCGTCGGGGCCGCGAGTGCGGTCCCGAACACGGTGATTCGTTCGTTGCTGGTCATGGTGCTGTACTTCCTGGTCATTCGGCGCCAGGGCGACTCGGTGTCGGCGGACGTCTCAGTCCGGCGCGACGCATCGAGTGCGGGGCGCGCACGTCGAGTTTCAACGTGCTGCTGATCCGTTCGGATCGAGCGGTGGTCTCGGTTGGAATGCGACTCGGGTGAGTCGGTCTCGAGACGTTGGTGTGCGCGAGTCAGATGGGTTCGCTGCAGTGCACCAACCAAGAACTATACGCACCCGAGGCGCAGAAGTCCAGCGCAGACCAGGAAGACGGTTCAGGACGCCAGGAACGCGTCCCATCGCGAGCCACCTGCAGCCACGTTGCCGGAGCCGTCGAGCCGAGCAGCGGCCGAGGTCGGCTTGCGCGAAGCCTGCGCGTGGATGAGCTCGTCGAACGAGCCGGAGAACCCGAGGCGGGGCAGTGCTGTGGCGACGGCGTGCAGGTCGTCGGTGGACCACCGTGAGAACCCGGCACCGGAGACGTCGAGCGAGGTGGCGACCTCAAGCAGGTGCCCCTCCACGTCGACCGCGGGGTCGACGGAGGTCCACATGTGCCGCTCGATGACCTCGCCGACGCGTCGAGCGCGCGCTGCGTCCCACCCGGCGCCGAGGGCGAAGACGGAGCCGACGGCACCGCCGGCGTCTTCGAACGGCACGGCGTGGGCGTCGAACGACGGTGTGACGCCGAGGTCGTGCAGCATCGTCGCGACGAACAGCAGCTCGGGGTCGGGCTCGAGGTCGACGGTCGGGGCGAGCAGGACCGCCCACGCCCACGAGCGCAGGCAGTGGTTCACCAGGGCAGGGGAGGACCAGATGCGGATGACGTCCCACGCCCGTGCGGCGACGGGGGAGGGCGGGGTGAGCAGGGCTTCGACGTCGAGCGACATGGCACGACAGTAGTGGTGCGACGGAGCCGTAACGGCGCGGAAACGTGCCGGGCCCGAGCCGGAAACAGCGCACCGTTAGCTTTCGGATCACTGAGTACCCGCTCAGCACCCGACCTCCTCCCGAAGGACCTGCACCCATGCAGCACCGCCTCCGGCTGCGCCCCCGCGCGACGATCGTGTCCTCGACACTCGTCGCCGCCGGGGCGATCGGCCTCGCCGCCCTGACCGCCTCGCCGGCCCAGGCAGCACCGACCGCGACGACCGCCACCATCGACGCCCCCACCACCGCGACCGTCGGCACCGCCTTCGACGTCGACCTGACGATCCCGGCGACGACCGACGTCTACGCCTACGAGATCACCCTCGACGCCGACGCGGACTCCGTGTCGTACGTGGACGACAGCGTCACCGGTCCCGACGGCGGCTTCGACAGCGTCGAGCAGGACGGCGACGCTCTGACGATCGTGCACACCCAGCTCGGGACGTCCCCGGCGCTCGACGGCGACCTCGCTGCCTCGATCGGCCTGACGCCGACCGCACCGGGCAGCGTCGACCTGGCGGTCACGAGCATCACGCTCGTCGGCTCCGACGGCACCTCGACGACGCTCACCGACCCGGCGAGCACCTCGATCTCGATCGCTGCAGCGGCGACGGCCACCCCGACGCCCTCCCCGACGGCCACGCCCACCCCGGGCGCCACCGCCACGGCCGACCCGGGTGCCGGTGCGGGCGACCCCGACCCGACGACCACCGTCGGCCCGACCGACCCGACCGACCCGTCCGGCCCGACCAGCGGCGCCACCGCCGTGGCCGCAGGCGGTGGTGACCGTCCGACCGGCGGCGAACTCGCCTGGACCGGCGCCGACGTCGCCCCGTGGATCGCCGCGTCGCTGGCCCTCCTCGCCGCTGGCGGGACCCTGATCACCCTGCGTGCGCGCCGCGCCCGCCGCGAGCGCACCGGAGCAGCCGAATGACCGCCACCAGCCGGAAGCGCACGGCCGTCGCCGGCGCCTCGCTCATCGCCCTCGTCGGCACCGTCCTCGCCGCGACCCCCGCGATCACGGCCGCAGCCGCTCCGGCAGCCGTCGACACCAGCCCCGCCGCGATGCTCGCGCCGTACTACACGGACCTCGACCTGACCGGCGACGACCAGGTCACGAAGGCCGACCTCGCGGTGCTCACCGACCACCTCGGTGCGACGAGCGCCAGCGGTGACTGGGCGACGGTCAGCACCGCGGACACCGACGCCGACGGCACGATCACCGTCGCGGACCTCGCGGCGCTGTCCCAGCGGATGATCTACGACGACGGCCCGTTCACGCTCGTCGAGGCGTCCACCATCGACATGCAGGCTGCGATGAACGCCGGGGTCACCACCTCGGTCGCCATCACGCAGGACTACCTCGACCGCATCGCCGCGTACGACCGCACCAAGGTCGACACCGCGTCGACCGGCCGTGCGCTCAACTCGATCGTCACGACGAACGCCGAGGCACTCGCCGCGGCGAAGACGGCGGACGCCGAGCGGGCCGAGCACGGCATGACGAGCATGCTGCTGGGCGTACCGATCGCCGTGAAGGACAACTACGACACGAAGGACATGCCGACCACGGGCGGCTGCGGCTGCTGGGACGACAACCAGACCGACACCGACGCCACGATGGTCGCCGGCCTGCGCGGTGCCGGAGCGGTGATCCTCGCCAAGGCCAGCCTCGACGAGTTCGCCTACGGCTTCGTCTCGGAGTTCTCCTCGAACCAGCCCGCCGGCTCGTCGCTCCTGGTCGCCAGCCCGTACAACACGGCGCAGACCGCCGGTGGCTCCAGCGGTGGTACCGGTGCGGCGATCGCGGCGAACCTCGCCGGCATCGGGTTCGGCACCGACACCGGTGGCTCGATCCGCATCCCGTCGACGTACAACCAGCTCGTCGGCATCCGCCCGACGGTCGGTCTGGCCAGCCGCGACGGCATCATCCCGCTCGCACTGTCGCAGGACACCGGCGGGCCCATCGCCCGGTCGGTGACCGACGCAGCCGTCGCGCTCGACGCCGTGACCGGCGTGGACGCGGCCGACCCCGTCACGAGCGCGCAGTCCGGCAAGGTGCCGACCTCGTACACGTCGTCACTCGACGCGGACTCGCTCGAGGGTGCTCGCATCGGCTACGTCACGAGCATGGTCGGCACGAACGCCACGGCCAAGCGGCTGTTCGACGCGTCCGTCGCGAAGCTCGAGGCCGCCGGCGCGACCGTCGTCCCGATCACCGCGACGACGGCGTTCAACCGGGTCCTGTCCGAGGGCAGCGGCAGCACGAACGAGTTCAAGCACGACCTGGACGAGTACGTCGCGAAGCACCTCGACCCCGACGTGACCGCCCGGTCGCTGCAGGGCATCCTGGCCTCGGGCGAGTACGTGCCGAGCCGCAAGTCGACCTACGAGTCCCGCGACCTGATCACCGACGCGCAGTACCAGGCGTGGGCCGGGCCGACGGGGTCGCACACGACGCAGCTCGCCACCGGCAAGCAGCTCGTCACGCAGATGCTCGACGACCAGGACCTCGATTCGCTCATCTACCCGTCGGGCACGCCCTACGGCACGCAGTCGACGAACATGCGTCTGAGTCCGAACACCGGCATGCCGGCGATCACCGTCCCGATGGGGCAGGCGACCGCGGCCGACGGCACGATCACTGGCGCCGGCGTGAACCTCGAGTTCCTCGGTCGTTCGTTCGACGAGAGCACGCTGATCGGCCTCGGCTACGCCTTCGAGCAGGAGACGAAGGCGCGCACCACGCCCGCGCTGTACCCGGCGCTCGGCTGAGCTGAGCGGGTCGCGATCGCGACCGCAGGGCGGACGGGCGCGCCCCGCTCAGCGGCAACGCGAAGCGTTGCGCGGGGCGCGCCGACCGAGCCTGCGAGGGAGGGGGCGACACCGCCACGGGCCTCCCGTCCGCCTGTTCCGTCAGTTCAGGGTCGGGGTGTCCTCCGGCACGACGCCGTCGGCGTACAGGTCGGTCGCCAGGTCGCGGAGCGCCCGCAGCGCGACGCGCTGCGTGAGCGGACCGTACGAGATGCGGGCGACGCCGAGGGCCTCGTACTCGGCGGCGGGCAGGGCTCCCGGCAGGCCGATGACCGACAGCTTGCCGCGGCCGAGGCCTGCGACGAGCTGCTCCACGACGTCGCGCTGGATCGCGCCGGGCACGAAGACGAGCGCGGCACCGTTGTCGAGGAAGGCCTTGCCGCGTGCGATGGCGTCCGCGATGCTCTCGTCGATCGGACGGTCGCCGCCGCGGGCGATCGCGTCGGTGCGGGCGTTCAACTGGAAGTCGACGCCCTCGGCCTGGGCAGCGGCCGTGATCGCGGCGACCCGCGCGACGGCCTCGTCGAAGGGACGCAGGCGGTCCTCGACGTTGGCGCCGACGATGCCCGAGCCGATCGCGCGTCGGATGGTCTCGGCGGGGTCCTCGTAACCGTCGTCGAGGTCAGCGGTGACCGGCAGGTCGGTCGCGGCGGCCACGATCGCGGCGCCCGACAGCGCGAGGTCGAGGGGCATCCCACCGTCCTCGTACCCGTACGACGCGGCGATCGAGTGCCCGGCGGTGGCGATCGCCTTCGTGCCGGGCAGGTCGCTGACGACCTTCGCGGTGATCGCGTCCCACACGTTCACGACGCGGAGGATCTCCGGGGCTTCGTGCAGCTGCTTGAGGGTGGTGGCCTTGTCGGCGGTGCTCGTGCTCATGGGACCGACAGTAGGCGGGGCGACGCCCCGCGTCCCAGGGTGCGCGGAAGACGACGCTGGATGACAGGCGGGCTCGCGCCGGGCCTCCCGGTCGGTGCATGCTGGGACGCATGGCGAGCGACGAGCAGGACCCGGTCGGCACGCTCCGCGGGGTCCGTACGAGCATCAAGTGGACGCGGTACGCGCCCGACGTGCTGCCCCTGTTCGTCGCCGAGATGGACCACGACGTCGCGCCGGAGATCCGCCAGGCCCTGATCGAGCGCGTGTCGCAGTCCGACCTCGGCTACCTCGACGGGCCCGGGCCACTCGCGCCCGCGTTCGCGCAGTTCGCGCTCGACCGCTGGGGCTGGGAGATCGACCCGTCCCGCATCCACCTGGCCACCGACGTCAGCGTCGGCATCGTCGAGTCGCTGCGGCTCGCGCTGCCCGACGGCGGTCGCGTCGCGATCACGCCGCCGGTGTACCCGCCGTTCTTCGAGCTCGTCGACGAGGCCCGATGTCAGGTGGAAGAGGTCCCGCTGCTCGAGCAGTGGGGCCAGTACCGACTCGACCTCGAGGGACTCGAACGGGCCTTCGCGAGCGGGGTCGGCGTCTTCCTGCTCTGCAACCCGCACAACCCCGTCGGCCTCGTGCACGACCGCGCCGACCTGCTCGAGATCGCCGAGCTCGCGGCGAAGTACGACGTCCTCGTCATCAGCGACGAGATCCACGCACCCCTCACGCACCCGGGCGTGCAGTTCACCCCGTTCGCAGCCGTCGCCGAGTCCGTCGGAGCCCGCAGCGTCTGCGTGACCTCGGCGAGCAAGGGCTGGAACCTCGCGGGCGTGAAGTGCTCGATCATCGTCGCCGGTGACGACCGCACCGCCGCGCTCCTCGACACCCTGTGGGAAGAGGTCGCCTGCCGCACGAGCATCCTCGGGCTGCACGCGAACCTCGCCGCGTTCACCGTCGGGACCACCTGGCTCGACGACGTGGTGTCCCGGATCGTGGCCAACGACCGGCTGCTCGCGAAGCTCCTCGCCGAGCACCTGCCCGGTGTCGTCTACACGCGGCCGCGCGCCGGGTACCTGGCCTGGCTCGACTTCCGCGGGATCGGGCTCGGCGACGACCCGGCCGTGCCGCTGCGTGAGAACGCCTACGTTGCGCTGAACTCCGGGCTCGGGTTCGGGAGCGAGGGGCGTGGGTTCGTCCGCCTCAACCTGGCGTGCTCACCGGAGACGCTGCGCGAGGCCGTGTTCCGGATCGCCTCGGCGTACCCGTCAAGTGCGCAGGAGGGGCTGGTCTGGCACGTCGCGTGAGCGCGTGACGGTGATGCGTCCAGGAGGCCCGGGTCGGCTCAGGCGGGACGGCGCGCCTCGATGAGGTGGCGCGTCGAGTGCGCCACGAACGGTCCGTCCCGCTGGATCAGCTCGTGCAGGTCGAGCAGGCGGTCGCGGTACCGCTCGACGGTGAAGTCCGGCACCCACCAGATCACCTTCCGGAGCAGGTAGACGACCGCGGCGACGTCGTGGATCTCGATCCGGGTCCGCGCCGTCCGCAGCTCGACGACCTCGAGTCCGGCGGCGCGTGCTGCGTCGGCCTCGTCGTCGTGGTGCCGTCCGCGCCGCTCGACGGGCTTCGGGCCGAGGAAGAACTCGATCAGCTCGAAGACGCTCGCCGGGCCGACGTGCTGGGCGAAGTACGTGCCGCCGGGAGCAAGGACCCGGGCGATCTCGTCCCAGTGGATCGCAGCGGGGTGCCGGCTCGTCACGAGGTCGAAGGCGCCGTCGGCGAAAGGCAGCGGCGGCTCGTCCGGATCGGCGACGACGACCACGCCGCGTGGGTGCAGGAGTCGTGTGGCGGTGGCGATGTTCGGTGCCCAGGACTCCGTCGCCACCGCGGTGGCCGGGAACGCCGGCGCCTCGGCGAGGACCTCGCCACCGCCGGTCTGCACGTCGAGGCTCGCGGTGCCGGAGACCCCGGCGAGGCGACCGAGTCGCTCGCCGAGCATCTTCGCGTAGCCCCACGGCGGGCGTTCCTCGGTGGCACGGCCGTCGAGCCACGAGAAGTCCCAGCCGGTGACGTCGGCGGCTTCGCCGATCGCGATCAGGTCGTCGAACGTGGTGCGCATGCCGTCCATGGTGGCGTCTCGCCGGTGCGAGTGCCAACCGCTGTTCCTCCACAGCATGCCCCGGCTGCAGCCTGTCCACAGATCACCACGGCGCTCCCGGATCGCACTCCGCGGGCCGCCACGGTCGGTGGATGCAGACATACGAGCCGTCCTTGTCCAGCCGCGATAGGCAGACTTGCCTAGTCCTGGTTGGCGAACTACGGTGAAGCGCACGGAGTTGCTTCGCCGGCTCGCTCGGAAGGCTGACGAGAACGATGTCGCGTTCGTGTTCCACCGTCACGGCGGGAGTCACGACCTGTTCCGCTTCGGTCGGAACACGATCGTCGTCCCGAGGCACCGAGAGGTGGAGGAGATGACGGCGCGCGGCATCCTCCGTGACTGCGACCGAGAAGGAGATGGGCGACGATGAGCCGACACACGGTGCGAGCTGAGCGCGGCAAGAAGTACTGGGTGATCTGGATCGACGGGGTCATCCGGACCCAGGCGAAGCGCGAGCGTGAGATCGAGCTCATGGCCCGTGACTGGCTCTCGTTGATGAACGACGACCGCGATCCGGAGTCCTTCGAGCTCGTCGTCGAGGTGTCGATGCCCGAAGCGGCACAGGCGCACCTGGACCGCGCGGTGACGCTCCGCGAGGAATCCGAGCGAGCGCGCATCGAAGCGGCGAAGGAGACGGCCGCCGCGGCGCTGGTGCTGCACGAGTCCGGGCTCACGGTGCGTGAGATCGGACCGCTGCTCCACGTGTCGCACCAGCGAGCACAGCAGTTGGTCGCCGCCGCTCGCTGACCGGGTCAGTCGATGTACTGGTTGCGCCCGACGACGCGGATCTGCAGGTCGTCGGTGCGGTCCATCGCCAGGATCTCGCGGGCGACGAAGCCGACGGCTGGCCAGCGGTCCACCTCGGTCACCATGAAGCCGTCGATGAACACCTGCCACGCGCCGCGCTCACGGACCGCCTGCACCTCGTACGTCGCCATGCCGCGAGCGTACCGAAGCGGCGCTGTCTTCAGCGAAGTTCGAGCGTCATGTGCACGTCGGCGCGGACGTAGGGGCTCGGCACGAGCTCGTCAGCGCGCAGGTGGCGGAAGCCGAACGCCTCGTACAGGTGCACGGCGCTGGCCAACTGCGCGTTGCTCTCGAGGTCGATGCGGTGCGCGCCGAGCTCCCGGGCGCGGTCGAGTGCGGCGGCGATGAGCTTCCGACCGGTGCCGTGCCCCTGGTGACCGGGCGCGACGGCCATCTTCACGAGCTCGAACACCCCCGGGGTCGTCGGCACGATGCCGATGCACCCGATCACCTGGTCGTCGAGTCGCGCGACGAAGACGGCGCCGCCGGGCTCGACGACGTGACCGACGGGGTCGCCGAGGAACTTGCGGTCCTCGTCTTCGAGTGCGAAGAACTGCGTGATCCAGGCCTCGTTGAGGACGCGGAACGCCTCGGCGTCGGCGGGGGTGGCGAGGTCGGCGATGGTGACGGTGGAGGTCGCTTCGGGCATGGCTCCATCCTGCGATCCGGATGGGGTCACGTCCAATACTCGTTCGCTTCGATCGATAGGCTGCGTGCATGGATCGGGATCCCGACGTCGACCTCCGCCAGCTCCGGGCGTTCCTGGCCGTGGCCGACGAACTGCACTTCGGGCGCGCTGCCGAACGCCTCCGCATCGCGCAGCCGGCGCTGTCCCAGCAGATCCGCCGCACCGAGCGCGAACTCGGCGTCGACCTGTTCGTCCGGACGAGCCGCAGCGTCGCCCTCACCGCCGCTGGCCAGGTGCTGCAGGGGCGCGCGCGGTCGTTGCTCGGGCAGGTGCGCCGCGATCTCGACGAGACGGTCCGGGTCGGGCGGGGCGAGGCCGGCCGGCTCGACGTCGGGTTCGTCGTCTCCGCGCTGCCCCTCGGGCCGATCGAGCGCGTGCAGGCGTTCCGTGCGCGGTACCCGCTGGTCCGTGTGGACCTGACCGAGGGCTACTCGTCGACGCTCCTCGCCCGGATCGTGCGGGGCGAGCTGGACCTGGCCGTCGTGCGCGACCCGGATCCGGACCCCGCCGTGCGGCTGCTGCCGTTCCGGACCGAGGCGTTCGTCGCGGCGGTCCCACGCGGACACCGGCTCGCGGGCCGTGCGTCCATCCGCGGCACTGAGCTCGTGGACGAGCCGTTCGTGTTCTTCCCCGCCGTGGCCGGTTCGCTCGCGACCGAGCGGAACCTCGCACCGGTCACCGCCGGTGGCCGACGGCCCGTGGTCGTGCAGGAGGCCACGACCTGGGCCACCGTCCTGCACCTGGTGGGCGCGGGACTCGGCGTGACCGTCGCTCCGGAGAGTGCCGCGCTCGCCGCACCGGACACCGTCGTGCTGCTGCCGCTGACCGACAGCGATCACCGCAGCGAGCTGTCGTGGGCGATGCGCGCCGACGACGACCGCGAGATCCTGCGGAACTTCGTCGAAGCCGACTGAGCGACGCCGACTGAGCGACGCCCGGCTGGAAGCGCTTCGCTCAGCCGAGCGCGAGCACGGGCGCCCGGTGGTCGCCGAGCTCGTCGACGTGCCACGGCCGTGCACCGCGCAGGGTCAGCCCGAGCTGCACGAGCACGAATCCGACGTGGGGTTCGACGTCCGGGTCCCACGGCCCCTCGACCCCGAGGCCGAACGCACCGAGTTCGTCGTCGGCCTCGTCGCGCAGGGTGAGGCGCCAACGGCCGTCGCCGAGTTCCTCGACCACTGCCCAGCGGGCGGTGCCGAAGCGGCTCACGCCGACTTCATGATGTCCGCGGTGAAGTTCTGCACGCGCTGCAGCAGCGAGGCACCGCGCATCGCGATCGTCGCCGGCGGGTTGAGGTGCGGAGGAGCGGTACGGATGAGCATGGAGCACCCGAGGTCCTCGCAGATGTAGGTGCCGATCGTGTTGCCGTTGCGCCCGGCCTCGCCCGCGCGAGGTGCCGAGAACAGCCGCACCTGCGTCGCCGGCTGGGGGGAGTGGCAGAACGAGCACATCGCGGCGATGCCGGCGCGCAGGGACCCGCCCGCGGACCGGACGATGATGCCCACGGGGCGGTCGTCGATCCAGGACACGATGTACCCGCGGCGGGCGGCCTGCGGGTCGCGCCAGCCCAGGAACTCGCGCTCGTCCCAGAGCATCTCGTGCAGGCCCGGGATCGGCAGCTGCTCGAGCTCGTCGGGGGTGGCGTTGACGAACGAGGATCGGATGTCGGCTTCGGTCAGTGGCTTCACGGTCCGATCACCATATGCCTCGCCTCCGACACGTGCTCGCTCAGGAAAGCCTGGAGGCCCGGATCGCGCCGAGCGCGCTGCTCTCGTCCGCCACCAGGACGGCCCGGCGCAGGGCGTCGCGTCCGACGCGTCGGGCCGCGGCGTCGTCGGCGGCGAACTCCACGAGGACGCGCGTCGAACGCGCCATGGCGCGCGCACCGGGCACCCACGGGACCGCACGCTCGATCGATTCGGCGACCGCGACGGCCGCCGCGTGGTGCTGGGTCAGGTGGGCGCGCTCGTGGGCGACCACGGCCTCCAGTTCGTCCGTCCGCAACCGGTCTGCCAAGCCGGTGCTGACCAGCACACCGCCGCTCCGCCCGGGCACGGCGCAGGCCAGGGCGTGGTCCGCGTCGACGACGGCCACCGGGGTGCCGTCGATCTCGCGGTGCGGCGCGACGCCTGCGCGCATGGCCTGGCGGACGGCCTCGTGCTCGGGCCCGGGCCGGACGCGGACGGCGACGACGAACGCGATGACCGCGAGCAGTGCGACGCCGACGTTGAAGCCGTGCGTGGGGGAGCCGTCACCGCCGAGGAGCTCGGTGAGCGGGCGGTCGGCGAGCACGACGAGGGCGATGCCGGCGACGAACCCGACGACGCCGAGCAGCACCGCGAGCGACCAGCACACCAGGGCGGTGCGCGGGCGGTCGATGGTCCAGGCGGAGCGGGTCAGCACCCGCGGTGCGAACACGACCACCAGCAGGGCGAGGACGATGAGCGCGATGCCGGCGACGACCACGGAGCGACCCCGGTCAGGAACGTGCGCGGGCGTCGAGGGCGCGGCGCAGGGCCTCGAGGTCGTCGGAGGCGAGCGAGCCGGTGAACTGCAGCAACGCTGCTTCACGGTCGGCCGAGGCGGCGAGCGCACTCGACATGAGGGACGCGGTCTGCTCGTCGCGACTGTGCACGGCGCGGAAGCTCAGCGGGGCGTCGTTGTGCTCCTGCCGCTCCACCTGGCCCTTGCGGCCGAGCCGGTCGAGGACGGTGAGCACCGTGGTCAGTGCCGGACGGGGCTCCGGGAAGGCGTCGAGCACCTGGCGGGCGGTCAGACCGTCGGTCACGGAGCGGAGCGCGTCGAGCACCGCTTGCTCGAGCTGCCCCCTGGGGCGTGATCGCTGTCCGGCCATCCCCGCATTCTACGAGATGTCGAAGGCCGGCACGCGACACACGTTCGTAACGCGGTCTCGGTATGCTCGGCGCGGACAACTGAACACACCGGCCGCTCATCCGTCGCGGGAGACGCCGTGCAGTGCCAACGGGTACATCGTGCCCACGGGCACATCGTGCCCTCGGGCGCACGCACGGCACCGAAGGAGCAATCCCCCCGTCAATCTCTCAGGTCCCACACCGCAGCGGACAGGCCACTCTGAAAAGCAGACGCTCAGTCGTCTCGCCCACGGTGAAAGCCGCCGGACCTCACGGGCCGCGGTGAAACTCTCAGGCCCATGACAGAGGGGGAGTTCCACCCGGCGATCGTCGCCGGGCCCTGCTGATGCCAGGAGAACTCCGCCATGAGTCCGACGCCACTGCGTTCGTCCCCGCTCGAACCCGCGCACGAAGCCGCCGGTGCGACCTTCACCGACTTCGCCGGGTACCGCATGCCCGTGCGCTACTCGTCCGATCTCGCCGAGCACCACGCCGTGCGCCAGTCGGCCGGGGTCTTCGACCTGTCGCACATGGCCGAGATCGGCGTCACCGGTCCGGACGCCGTCGTGTTCCTCGACCACGCGCTCGCCGGCTCCTTCGGCGCGATGCCGCTCGGCCGCGCGAAGTACTCGTTGCTGCTCGCCGAGGACGGCGGGATCCTCGACGACCTCGTCGTGTACCGCACCGACGACGACGTGTTCCTCGTCGTCGCGAACGCCTCGAACCGCGAGGTCGCCGTCGCCGCACTGTCCGCGCGCACCGACGGCTTCGACGTCGCGGTGTCGGACGACTCGGACAGCACCGCACTCGTCGCGATCCAGGGCCCCGCGGCCGCCGGCACGCTCGACGCCCTCGTCGTCGCCGACCGCCTGCAGCCGGAGAGCCCCCTCGACGACCTCGGCTACTACCGCGCCCTGCACGCCGTGTTCGACGGCTCCGAGGTGCTCGTCGCCCGCACCGGGTACACCGGCGAGGACGGCTTCGAGCTGTACAGCGCACCCGAGGTCGCCCCGGCGATCTGGGACGCGCTGCTCGAGGCCGGCGCCGACCGCGGTGTCGTCCCCGCCGGGCTAGCGGCACGCGACACCCTGCGGCTCGAGGCCGGCATGCCCCTGTACGGGCACGAGCTCGGCACCGACGTGCGCCCCGCCCAGGCAGGCCTCGGCCGCGTGGTCGCCAAGAGCGGTGACTTCGTCGGCGCTGCCGGTGTCGCGCCGTCGGACGACGCCCGCGTCCTCGTCGGGCTCGTCACCGAGGGCCGCCGTGCCCCGCGTGCCGGGTACGACGTCGTGCACGACGGTGCGGTCGTCGGCACCGTCACCTCGGGTGCCCTCTCGCCGACCCTCGGCCACCCCGTCGCGATGGCCTTCGTCGACCCGGCGCTCGCCACCGAGGGACAAGTCCTGCACATCGACGTCCGCGGGACGGCCATCCCCAGCACCGTCACCGCGTTCCCCTTCTACCGCCGTCCTCAGAAAGGCTGATCCCGTGAGCGACCAGACCGCACTCCAGTACACCGCCGACCACGAGTGGCTCCTCGTCGAGGGCGACACCGTCACCGTCGGCATCACCGACCACGCCGCCGAGCAGCTCGGTGACGTCGTCTACGTCGAGCTCCCCGCCGTCGGCACCGCCACCACCGCGGGCGAGCAGATCGGCGAGATCGAGTCCACCAAGAGCGTCGGTGAACTCTTCGCGCCGATCGAGGGCGAGGTCGTCGCGGTCAACGACGCCGTGGTCGACGCCCCCGACACCGTCAACCAGGACCCGTTCGGCACCGGCTGGCTCGTCAAGATCAAGGTCGACGGCACCTCGTTCCCCGAGGACCTGATGGACCACGACACGTACCGGGCGTCCATCGCATGACCGGCCCCGACGACCAGCAGGGGTTCCAGAACCTGCAGACCTCGTTCGCCGACCGCCACATCGGCACCACCCCGGCCGACCAGCAGACGATGCTCGACACCGTCGGCCGGCCGTCGCTCGACGCCCTGGTCCGCGCCGCGATCCCGGAGTCGATCCACGCAGCACCCCTCACCGAATCGGTGATCCCCGCCGCCGTCGGCGAAACCGAGGCGCTCGCCGAACTCCGCGCCAAGGCCGGACGCAACACCGTCCGCCGCGCCATGATCGGCCTCGGCTACCACGGCACCCACACGCCCGCCGTGATCCAGCGGAACGTGCTCGAGAACCCGAGCTGGTACACGGCCTACACGCCGTACCAGCCGGAGATCTCGCAGGGCCGGCTCGAAGCGCTCATCAACTTCCAGACGATGGTCTCCGACCTGACGGGCATGGCCACCGCCGGCGCCTCGATGCTCGACGAGGGCACCGCCGTGGTCGAGGGCATGCTCCTCGCCCGCCGCGCCTCCAAGGTGAAGGGCGACGCGTTCCTGGTCGACGACGACCTGCTGCCGCAGACCCGCGCGCTGCTCGACCACCGCGCCGACGCCGTCGGCATCACACTGCGTGCGTTCGACCCCGTCGTCGGGCCGACCGACGCGCAGCTCGACGGCGCCTTCGGCGTGATCGTGCAGTACCCCGGTGCCTCCGGTCGGATCGTCGACCCGTCGCCGATCATCGAGCGTGTCCACGCCGGTGGCGGCATCGCCGTCGTCGCGGCCGACCTGCTCGCCATGACCCTGCTCGCCAGCCCCGGTGACCTGGGTGCCGACGTCGCCGTCGGGACGAGCCAGCGCTTCGGCGTCCCGCTCGGCTTCGGCGGCCCGCACGCCGGCTACCTCGCCGTCCGCGCCGGTCTCGAACGCCAGCTGCCCGGCCGCCTGGTCGGGGTGTCCTTCGACGCCGACGGTGCGATGGCCTACCGCCTCAGCCTGCAGACCCGCGAGCAGCACATCCGCCGCGAGAAGGCGACGAGCAACATCTGCACCGCGCAGGTCCTGCTCGCCGTGATGGCCTCGATGTACGCCGTCTACCACGGGCCCGAGGGGCTGCGCTTCATCGCGGACCGGGTCGCCCGGACGACGTCGGCGCTCGCCGCGGTCGCCCGCGACGCCGGCCTCCAGGTGGTGCACGACGCGTTCTTCGACACGCTCACCCTGCGGGCCACCGGTCGCGCCGGGGCGGTCGTCGCCGCAGCGCAGGACGCCGACTTCCTGCTGCACCAGGTGGACGAGGACGTCTTCCAGCTCTCCGTCGACGAGACGACCACGCCCGACGACGTCGCCCGACTGGCGGGCGTGTTCGGGGCGGTGGACGTGACCGTCCCCGCGACCGAGGCGACCGTGCGGGACGCGGCCACGGGCCTCCCGGCCGGTCTGCTGCGCGAGAGCGAGTACCTGACGCACCCCGTCTTCAGCGCACACCGCAGCGAGACCCGCATGATGCGGTACCTGAAGCACCTGGCGGACAAGGACTACGCGCTCGACCGGGGCATGATCCCGCTCGGCAGCTGCACGATGAAGCTCAACGCGGCGACCGAGATGGCCGCGGTGACGTGGCCGGAGTTCGCGAACATCCACCCGTTCGCGCCGCGCGGCGACGTCGAGGGCTACCTCGACATGATCGGTGACCTGGAGTCCTGGCTGGCCGAGGTCACCGGGTACGACACCGTTTCCCTGCAGCCGAACGCCGGCAGCCAGGGTGAGCTCGCCGGACTCCTCGCGATCCGCGGGTACCACCTGGCGAACGGCGACACCGAGCGCACCGTCTGCCTCATCCCGTCGAGCGCGCACGGTACGAACGCCGCGTCCGCGGTGCTCGCCGGCATGAAGGTCGTCGTGGTCGCCTGCGACGAGAACGGCAACGTCGACCTCGCCGACCTCCGCGCGAAGACGGAACAGCACGCCGGCACCCTCGCTGCGCTGATGATCACGTACCCGTCGACCCACGGCGTGTACGAGCACGACATCCGCGAGATCTGCGACGCCGTGCACGACGCCGGCGGCCAGGTCTACGTCGACGGCGCGAACCTCAACGCGCTGCTCGGCCACGCCCGCTTCGGCGACTTCGGCGGCGACGTCTCGCACCTCAACCTGCACAAGACCTTCTGCATCCCGCACGGCGGCGGCGGGCCCGGTGTCGGTCCGGTCGCGGCGAAGGCACACCTGGCGCCGTACCTGCCGGGGCACCCGTTCGCGCAGCAGGCCGACCGACGGCCCGGTTCGACCGAGGCCGAGGCCGACGACCGCCTGGCGCACGCCGGCGGCCTGGTCAGCGCGGCGCCGTACGGCAGCCCGAGCATCCTGCCCATCACGTGGACCTACGTCCGGATGATGGGGCTCGAGGGCCTCACCCGTGCGACCGAGGCAGCCGTGCTCGGAGCGAACTACATCGCGGCCCGACTGCGCGACGCGTTCCCGGTGCTCTACACGGGCGAGGACGGCCTCGTGGCGCACGAGTGCATCCTCGACCTGCGGCCACTGCGCGACTCCACCGGCATCACCGTCGACGACGTCGCGAAGCGCCTGGTCGACTACGGCTTCCACGCCCCGACCATGTCGTTCCCGGTCGCCGGCACCCTGATGGTGGAGCCGACCGAGAGCGAGGACCTGGCGGAGCTCGACCGGTTCGTCGACGCGATGCTCGCCATCCGTGCCGAGGCCTCGGCGGTGGAGCGTGGGGAGTGGCCGGCGGACGACAACCCGCTCGTGCACGCCCCGCACACGGCATCGTCGGTGATCTCGGGGGAGTGGGCGCACGCCTACACCCGCGAACAGGCCGTCTACCCGCTGCCGGGCATCAGCGGCCGCAAGTACTGGCCGCCGGTGCGCCGGATCGACCAGGCGTACGGCGACCGCAACCTGGTGTGCGCGTGCCCGCCGGTGGAGGCGTTCGCCTAGCGACCCGCGTCCACCGGCGTGACGGGCAGGTGCTCGGCCCACCAGGCGAGGACGTGCTCGAACCGCTGCACGCGGTGCCACGGCGTGCCGGAGCGGGAGAGCTCGTGGCCCTCGCCGGGGAACACGAGGAACGACGCGTCGACTCCTGCGCGCCGGAGGGCCACGAACTGGCGCTGCCCCTGCTCGATCGGGCAGCGCCAGTCGGCTTCCGAGTGCGCGACCATGAACGGGATGGTGACCTGCGCGGCGTACGTCAGCGGGCTGCGGCGACGCTGCTCTTCCGGGTCGGCGCCGACGTACGCGTCGGCGAAGTACCAACCGATGTCGGAGCTGCCCGCGAACGAGTCCCACGCGTTCACGGCGCGCTCGCTCCACGCGGCGACGAACCGCTCGCCGTGGTGGGCGGCGACCCAGCTCGTCATGAACCCGCCGTACGAGCCGCCCATGATGCCGACGCGTGCCGCGTCGAGGTCGGGGCGCTCGAGCGCTGCGTCGAGCAGGGCGAGCACGTCGTCGACGTCGACGGTGCCCATCGCCCCGATGACCGCGCGGCCGTGGTCGAGTCCGTAGCCACCGGATCCTCGCGGGTTGCCGATGACGACGGCGTACCCGGCACTGGCGTAGACCTGCGCCTCGTCGAAGAACGCCCAGGTGTCCTGGCCGAACGGTCCGCCGTGCACCACCCGGAGGACGGGGTGCGGCCCCTCGCCCTCGGGCAGGACGACCCAGCCGTGCACCGGGGTGCCGTCTGGAGCTGTGCCGGTGAGCTCCTCGATGCGGCGGACACCGGGGGCCGATGCCTCGGACCGGAGCGGGGCGGCGTAGTCGGTGAGCGCCGTCGGGACGGCATCGTCGGACGCGGTCAGGTCGACCACGTGCACCTCGCCGGGCGAGTCCGTCGTGGCAGCCGTGGCGACCAGGACGTCCCCGTCGACGTCGAAGCCCGAGACGACCAGGCGGCCGCCGAGGACGACCCCCAGCTGGTCCAGCCGGAGCGGAGCCGTCGTGCCGGCCGGGACACGACGGACGGTGACGGTGCCGCGGTCGAGCACCTGCACGAGGACGTCGTCGCGGTGGAACACCGGCATCCCTGCGACGTCGACCGTCTCGCGGGCGGTCAGTCGGACCGGTTCGGAGTCGTGCGCCGCGACCCACAGCCCTTCGGGTTCGCCGACCAGTCGCCCGTCGCGGTGCGACGCCCCGACGTAGTGGACGGTACGGTCCGGGGCGATCGCGATCGAGCTCACAGAGCCCTCGGTCCGGACCGCCAGCGCCATCGTGCCGTCGGACGCGTCGACGCGGTACAGGTCGTCGTCGTGGCTCTCACGCACACCGAGGTCTCGCGGGGCGACGACGAGGAGCGCGCCGCCGTCCGGGTACCAGGCCGGTGCGGAGACCGAGCAGGGCGCACTCGTGAGCGGGGAGTCCACCGGTGCCGCTGCCGGGTCGGTGACGTCGACGACCACGATCTGCTGCGGCTTGTCGAGCAGGTACCCCGTGCCGTCGACGTGGAAGTCGAGCCGGGACACGAGCCGCGGCGCCTCGGCGGCCGCTGCCGGGCGACGGTCGCCGCCGGGGACTGCGGAGCCGTAGCGTCCGGGTTCGGGGAAGCGTGCGGTCACGGCGACGCGTGTCGAGTCGGGGGACCAAACGGGGTCGCCGGCACCGAGGGGGAGCGCGGTGACGACGCGGGCCTCGCCACCGTGCACCGGTGCGACGGCGAGCTGCGGGTGTGCGACGCCGTGGTCGTCCTGGACGGACCGGAGGAAGGCGAGCGAGCGACCGTCGGGGGACAGGGCCGGCGAGGAGTCGCGGTCACCGGACGTCCAGCGGACCACGCCCTCGGCGGTCACGCGCTCGATGGTGCTGCGGTACGCGTCCTGTTCGAGGTCCGGACGCGAGACGGCGACGAAGGCCGCTCCGCCGTCCCCGGGATCACCGCTGACGGTGGGGGAGGAGGGGACGTGGAGATGGGGGATGTCGTTCGCGAGCACGTGTTCACGGTACGGCTGGTGCGGCGCGGATGCCCGGGTCCTGAGGGGGACTCGGAACAGGTCTTCCTTGCACAGAACTGTGTCGCAGTGCAACAAGTTTCATGCAGATGCAACAAAAGCGCGAGGGCGTTCAGCAAGCGCGCGAATCTTGCATCTTCTCGCAAGGATCGTGCAAGTTGGTTACCGGCTTGTAACCGTTCGCTCCAGGGTTTGGAGGCTGCTGTCCACCTTGCCTACAGTGCAGATGTCAAACGCGCCCGGGTGACACCGCTGTGCCCTTGCGCGTCCCATGCACCAGGAGGAACCTTGATCAAGAAGCGCGCCGGGCTCACAGCCCTCGCCGTGCTCGGGGCCACAGCACTCGCCCTGACCGCCTGCTCCAGCAACAGCAACAGTGGGGGTGGCTCGGGCTCGTCCAACGCCTCAGGCATCGTCACGACCAACGGCAGCGAGCCGCAGAACCCGCTGATCCCGTCAAACACCACCGAGACCGGTGGCGGCAAGATCATCGACTCGCTCTTCGAGGGCCTCGTGTCCTACGACGCCGACGGCAAGTCCGTCAACGAGGTCGCGAAGAGCATCGACACCGATGACTCGAAGACCTTCGACATCAAGCTGAACACGAACTACACGTTCACGAACGGCGAGAAGGTCACCGCGGAGTCCTTCACCAAGGCCTGGAACTGGGCCGCGCAGAAGTCGAACGCCCAGGGCGCCAGCTACTTCTTCGAGAACATCGAGGGCTACAACGCCGACAAGGACTCGGAGCTCACGGGCCTCAAGGTCGTCGACGACGACGAGTTCACCGTCACGCTGAAGTCGGCCCAGTCGGACTTCCCGCTGTCGCTCGGCTACTCGGCGTTCGTGCCGCTGCCGTCCTCGTTCTACGACGACACCAAGGCGTTCGGTGAGAACCCGATCGGCAACGGTCCGTACAAGCTCGACGGCAAGAAGGCCTGGACGCACAACCAGTCCATCAAGCTCGTCACCAACAAGGACTACGAGGGCAAGCGCAAGCCGAAGAACGGTGGTCTGACGATCACGTTCTACGCCTCGCAGGACACCGCGTACTCCGACGCGCAGGGCGGCAACCTCGACGTCCTCGACGCCGTGCCGGACAGTGCCTTCAAGACCTACAAGTCCGACTTCCCGGACTCGAACGTCAACCAGCCGGCCGCCATCTTCCAGGCGATCTACCTGCCGTACTACCTCGACCACTGGAAGGGCGAGGAAGGCACGCTGCGTCGTGAGGCCGTCTCGATGGCCATCAACCGCAAGCAGATCACCGACAAGATCTTCGACGGCACGCGTACCCCGGCGAAGGACTTCACGTCGCCGGTCATCGCGGGCTGGAACGACGACCTCGACGGCTCCGACGTCCTGGACTACAACGAGTCCGAGGCCAAGAAGCTCTGGGCCGAGGCCGACAAGATCTCGAAGTACGACGACACCCTCACCATCACGTACAACGCCGACGGTGGGCACGAGGCGTGGGTGACCGCGGTCACGAACTCGATCTCGAACACGCTCGGCATCAAGGCCGAGGGCAACGCGATCCCGACGTTCCAGGAAGCCCTGGACCTCCAGACGAACGACAAGCTCACGGGCGGCAGCCGCACCGGTTGGCAGGCCGACTACCCGTCGCTGTACAACTTCCTCGGCCCGACCATGGGTGAGGGCTCGTCGAACAACTACTCGCGGTACGACTCCAAGGAGTACAACGAGCTGCTCGCCGAGGGCCGTTCGGCCGCCACGGTCGAAGAGGGCAACAAGGCCTTCGACCAGGCCCAGGAGCTCCTGTTCAAGGACCTCCCGGAGATCCCGCTCTGGTACGCGAACGTCACCGGTGTCTGGAACGCGGACAACGTGTCCAACGTGAAGTTCGGTTGGAACTCGGTGCCGCTGTACTACGACATCGAGGTCAAGAACTGATCTAGGTCTCCCAGAGACCAAGGCGCGAGCAGGTATCCTGCCTCGCGACCACCGGACGGGGGTTCGGGGACCGCACAGGTCCCCGAACCCCCGTACCTCGGCGGCAACACCTTCCCCCACCACATCGGGCGCCGCCGCCCGTGCCGGACATCCGTGCCGACCCTCGGAACGTCCACCCCTCACCACAATGAACCTGATCGACATCGCTCCGGACCGGGCAGGGATCTGATGCTCTGGTACCTCGGCAAGCGCCTCCTGCAACTCATCCCCGTGTTCTTCGGGGCCACGTTCCTCATCTACTTCATGGTGTTCTCGCTGCCCGGCGACCCCATCGCAGCGCTGTTCGGCGACCGCCAGCCGTCGCCGCAGGTCATCGAGACCCTGCGCCAGCAGTACAACCTGGACAAGCCGTTCATCGTCCAGTACCTGCTCTGGATCGGCGGCGTGTTCCGCGGCGACCTCGGCGTGACCTACTCGGGCCTGCCGGTCAGCCAGCAGCTCGCCTCGGCGTTCCCGATCACCGCGCGCCTGGCGATCCTCGCGCTCGTGTTCGAGGCCGTCGCCGGCATCGTCGTCGGCGTCATCGCGGGTCTGCGCAAGGGCAAGCTGTTCGACGCCACCGCGCTCGTCGTGTCGCTGCTGCTCATCTCGGTGCCGACGTTCGTCGTCGGGTTCGTGCTGCAGTACGTGTTCGGCATCAAGCTCGGGTTGTTCCGGGTCACGGTGTCCGGACAAGCGCCGTGGGACGAGCTCGTCCTGCCGGCGATCGTGCTCGCGTCGGTGTCCTTCGCCTACATCGTGCGGCTCACCCGTGCGAGCGTGGCCGAGAACACCACGGCGGACTTCGTGCGCACCGCGACCGCGAAGGGCCTGCCCCGTCGTCGTGTCGTCGGCGTGCACATCTTCCGGAACTCGCTCATCCCCGTGGTGACCTACCTGGGTGTCGACATCGGCAACCTGATGGTCGGCGCGATCGTGACCGAGGGCATCTTCAACATCAACGGTGTCGGCGGCACGGTGTTCCGCGCCGTCAAGCTCGGCGAGGGCCCGACGGTGGTCTCCTTCGTCGCCGTGATGGTCATCATCTTCATGCTCGCCAACCTCCTGGTGGACCTGCTCTACGCCGTCCTGGACCCGAGGATCCGCTATGCCAAGTAACGCCGCACCGCGCTCGGCGACGCACTTCGTCGCCCCGCTCGAGGAAACGCCCCTGCAGGCGATCGACCAGGTCAACGAGGACGAGAAGACCCGTTCGCTCTGGACCGACGCCTGGGAGTCCATGCGGACCCGCCCGACGTTCTGGATCTCCTCGATCCTGATCCTGCTGATCATCGTCGTCGCGGTCTTCCCGGGCCTCTTCGCCCACGTCGACCCGCGTGCGTCGAACCTCGACAACAGCGACGGCGGACCCGAGGCCGGGCACATCCTCGGCTTCACGCGTCAGGGCTCCGACGTCTACGCCCGCGTGATCTGGGGCGCCCAGAACTCGCTCATCGTCGGCATCGTCGCGACGGTCCTGGTGTCGCTCGTCGGCATCGTGATCGGCGCGCTGGCCGGCTTCTACGGCGGCTGGCTCGACACGATCGTGTCCCGCATCGGTGACATCTTCTTCTCGATCCCCACGGTGCTCGGTGCGATCGTGATCATGTCGGTCATCCCCGCGCGGAACGCGATCACCGTCGCGCTCGTGCTCGCGGCGTTCGCATGGCCGCAGATCGCCCGCATCATGCGTGGCGCCGTGCTGAGCGCCAAGCAGGCCGACTACGTCATGGCGTCGGCGGCCCTCGGCGTCAGCCGGTTCAAGACGCTCGTGCGCCACGTCATCCCGAACTCGCTGGCCCCGGTCATCGTGGTCGCGACCGTGTCGCTCGGCACGTTCATCGTGGCGGAGGCGACCCTGTCGTTCCTCGGCATCGGACTGCCGCCGTCGGCCCTCAGCTGGGGTCTCGACATCGGAACGGCGCAGACGTCGATCCGCACCAACCCGTCGACGATCTTCTGGCCGTCGGCCGCGCTGTCCATCACCGTGCTCGCGTTCCTGCTCCTCGGTGACGTGGTGCGCGACGCGCTCGACCCGAAGGCGAGGGCCCGCCGATGAGCGAGACGCTGACCAACCCCACCGGCCGACGCACCAACGCCGGCGGTGCCCCGCTGCTCGAGATCCGCGACCTGCAGGTCGGGTTCAAGACGCAGTCCGGTCTCGTGCAGGCCGTGCGGAGCGTGGACCTCACCCTCGAGCAGGGCGAGCGCCTCGCGATCGTCGGCGAGTCGGGCTCCGGCAAGTCGACGAGCGCCCAGGCGATCATCAAGCTGCTGCCCGGCACCGGCCAGGTCACCGGCGGATCGATCAAGTTCAACGGGCGTGAGCTCGTCGGGCTGAGCGACAAGGAGATGTCCGAGATCCGCGGGAAGGAGATCGGCTACGTCCCGCAGGACCCGATGTCGAACCTCAACCCGCTGTGGTCGATCGGCTTCCAGGTCGAGGAGGCGATCCGTGCGAACGGCATGGCCACCGGCAAGAAGGCCGTCCGCGACCGTGCGATCGAGGTCCTGAAGGAGGCGGGCCTCGGCGACGCCTCGAACCGTCTCAAGCAGTACCCGCACGAGTTCTCCGGCGGCATGCGGCAGCGCGTGCTCATCGGCATCGGTCTGTCGAGCCGCCCGCAGCTGCTCATCGCCGACGAGCCGACGAGCGCGCTCGACGTCACCGTCCAGCGCGTCATCCTCGACCACCTCGAGAGCCTGACCCGCGACTTCGGCACGTCGGTGCTGTTCATCACGCACGACCTCGGCCTCGCCGCCGAGCGCGCCGAGAAGCTCGTCGTGATGTACAAGGGCCAGGTCGTCGAGGCAGGTCCCTCGAAGGAGATCCTGGCGAACCCGCAGCACCCGTACACGCAGCGCCTGGTCGCCGCGGCGCCCTCGCTCGCGAGCCGCCGCATCCAGTCGAAGGTGCAGCACGAGCGCATCGAGATCGCCGACACCGGCAGCGACGACGCCGAGCTCATCGCCCGGGCGCAGGAGCGCGAGCACCGCCCCGCCGAGGACCTCATCGTGGTGAAGAACCTCGAGAAGATCTACAAGCTGCGCGGCAAGAGCCTCGCCACCCGCGAGCTCAAGGCCGTCGACGACGTGTCGTTCGCGATCCCGAAGGGCACCACCACGGCGCTCGTCGGCGAGTCCGGTTCGGGCAAGTCGACCGTCGCCAAGCTGGTGCTGCAGCTCGAGAGCATCTCGAGCGGTACCGTGCAGTTCGACGGCATCGACATCGGCGCGCTGAAGGGCAAGGACCTCTTCGACTTCCGCCGCCGCGTGCAGCCGGTGTTCCAGGACCCGTACGGCTCCCTGGACCCGATGTACAACGTCGGGAACACGATCGCGGAGCCGCTCGCCACGCACAAGGTGGGCGACAAGGCGTCGCGCCGTGCCCGCGTGCTCGAGCTGCTCGACCAGGTCGCGCTGCCGAAGTCGATGGTCAACCGCTACCCGAACGAGCTCTCGGGTGGGCAGCGGCAGCGCATCGCCGTCGCCCGCGCGCTCGCGCTCAAGCCGGAGGTCATCGTCCTCGACGAGGCCGTCTCCGCGCTCGACGTGCTCGTGCAGGGGCAGATCCTCGACCTGCTGACGGAGCTGCAGACCGAACTCGGCCTGACCTACCTGTTCATCACGCACGACCTGGCGGTCGTCCGCCTGGTCGCGGACAACGTGTGCGTCATGCGCCAGGGCAAGATCGTCGAGAAGGCGACGACCGACGAGGTCTTCGCCGCCCCGAAGGAGCAGTACACGAAGGACCTCCTGGCCGCCATCCCCGGCGCCGGGTTCGAGTTCGGACGCTGATCCTGCTGGACACGAACGAGGCCGGACGTCCCGTCGTCCTCCGCGCTGGTCGCGGAGGCGCCGTGGCGGCCGGCCTCGTCGCCGTCCTGGGCCTCTTCCTGCTGGTCGACGCGGCGGTGCGCGGCAGCTGGATCGTGGTGCTCGACGCCGTCGGACCGATCGCCGTGCTGGTCTGGGTCCTGTGGGTGCTCACGTACCGCCCGTGCATCCGCATCGACGACACGGCCGTCACCGTCGTCAACCCGCTCCGCCGCACCGTGGTGCCGTGGCACGCGGTCGCCGACGTCAAGCTCCGCTGGCAGATCGTCATCGAGACGGTCGCCGGTCGTCGCGTGCAGTGCTGGGGCGGCCCGTCGCTGCCCCGGCCGAAGCCGGCCCGGCGCGGCGAGCGTGCCGTGCTGCGCCAGCCGGACGAGATGACCGTGCTGCTCGACCGGTGGGCTGAGCAGCGTGCCGTCGCCGGTGACGGCGACGCCGTGCGCGGCTGGGACGTGCCGGCCCTGGCGGTCGGCGCAGCGGCGCTGGCGCTGCTCGCCGCCTCGCTGCTGGGCCTGTGGCTGGGCGGCTGACGCGGCTCACGATCGCGACCACGAGACGGACGGGAGGCCCGGTACCAGCTGGTACCGGGCCTCCCGTCCGTCAGCTGGTCACGTCCACCACGTGACCCGCGTGGTCAGACGACCGCGCCGACGCGCTCGGTGAGCAGGTGCTCCTGGTCGGTCTGGATGCACGCGACACCACGGCCGTGCACGTCCTGCAGGCGTGGGTCGACGGTGCGGCACTGTTCCTGCCGGCCCTCGTCGAGGAGCTGGTAGAGCGGGCAGCGGGTGCGGAACCGGCAGCCGTCGATGCGCTCCGTGGGGGAGGGCAGGTCGCCGTCGAGCAGGATCCGCCCGCGGGCGGCCTCGGCGGTCGGGTCCGGCACCGGCACGGCCGACAGCAGCGCCCGCGTGTAGGGGTGCTGCGGGTCGGAGAACACCTTGTCGCCGTCGCCGTACTCGACGATGCGGCCGAGGTACATGACCGCGACGTCGTCGGCGATGTGCCGGACGACGGACAGGTCGTGCGCGACGAACAGGTACGACAGGCCGAGGCGGTGCTTCAGGTCCTCGAGCAGGTTGATCACGCCGGCCTGCACCGAGACGTCGAGCGCCGAGACGGGCTCGTCGAGAACGAGGATCTTCGGTTCGACGATGAGCGCGCGGGCGATGCCGATGCGCTGCCGCTGGCCGCCGGAGAACTCGTGCGGGTACCGGTCGATGTAGCTCGGCTCGAGCCCGACGAGTTCGAGGACCTCGCGGACCCGGCGGCGGATCTCGTCCTTCGCGACGCCGTGCACCGTGAGCGGTTCACCGATCACCGAACCGATGTCGAGCCGTGGGTCGATCGACGCCATCGGGTCCTGGAACACGACCTGGATGTCACGGCGGATCGCCAGGCGGTCCTTCTTCGACAGCGACGCGGTGTCGACGCCGTTCACCCGGATGGTGCCCTGCTGGGCGCCGGCGAGCTCGAGGATCTCCATGATCGTGGTGGTCTTGCCGCAGCCGGACTCACCGACCAGGCCGAGCACCTGCCCGCGCTTGAGCGTCAGGGAGATGCCGTCGACTGCGTGCACCTCGCCGATCTGCCGGCGGAAGAGCGCGCCCTTGGTGAGCGGGAACGTCTTGACGACGTCGGTGAGCTCGAGGACGACGTCGTCGCCGTGGTCGACCGCCGCTTCGGGGATGTCCTCGGGGCGGGGGAAGATCTCCGACCGCTCGAGGGTGCCCGCCGCGATCTCGTCGCGACGGATGCACGCTGCGGTGTGGTCGTCGAGCAGCGTGCCGTTGCCGATCGTCGGGACGGTCCCGGTCAGGACCGGGTTGTCGCCGCTCTGCGGGACGGTCGGCTCGACCAGCGCGGGCTCGCCGTCGCGGCAGGCGTCGATGACCGCCGGGCAGCGATCGGCGAACGGGCAGCCGGTCGGCTTCTGCGTGAGCAGGGGCGGGCGGCCCTCGAGCGGGACGAGCCGTTCGGTGCGGGCCGCGGTCATGTTCGGCATCGAGCGGAGGAGCCCGATCGTGTACGGCATGACGGGCTCGCGGAAGAGCGGCTCGACCGGAGCCGTCTCGACGATGCGGCCCGCGTACATGACGGCGACGCGGTCCGCGTTGCCGGCCACGACTCCGAGGTCGTGCGTGATGAGGACCACGGCGGCGCCGGTCATGTCCTTCGCCGTCTGCAGCACGTCGAGGATCTGCGCCTGGATCGTGACGTCGAGCGCGGTGGTCGGCTCGTCGGCGATGATCAGCTTCGGGTCGTTCGCGATGGCGATGGCGATCATCGCGCGCTGCCGCATACCGCCGGAGAACTCGTGCGGGAACGCGTCGAGCCGCCGAGCGGGGTTCGGGATGCCGACGACGCGCAGCAGCTCCTCTGCGCGGGTGCGGGCGGCGTGCTGGGTGAGGGAGCGGTCGTGCAGTCGCAGCCCCTCGATGATCTGCTGGCCGATCGTGTACACGGGTGTCAGGGCGGACAGCGGGTCCTGGAACACCATCGCGATGTCGCCGCCGCGCAGGCGGGACATCTCGCGGTCGTTCTTGCCGAGGAGCTCTTGGCCATCGAAGCGGATGCTGCCCTCGACGTGGGCGGACGACGGGAGCAGACCCATCACGGCCATCGAGGACACCGACTTGCCGGAGCCGGACTCGCCGACGATCCCGAGGAACTCGCCGGGGGCCACCGTGTAGTCGACCCCGCGGACGGCGTAGACGGGCTTGGTCTTCGGGTTGAACGTGACCGACAGGTCGGACACGGTCAGCAGCGGCTCAGTCACGGTTGGCTCCGGAGGTGGGGTCGATGGCGTCGCGCAGGGCGTCGCCGAGCAGGCTGGTCGAGAGCACGGTCGCGACGAGGGTCGCGGCGGGCAGGACGAACAGCCACGGGCGGGTGACGGCGGACTGGCTGCCGGCGGCGAGCAGGGTGCCGAGCGAGACGTCGGGGATCTGGATGCCGAAGCCGAAGAAGCTCAGCGAGCTCTCCGCCAGGATCGCGGCCCCGACGCCGAGCGTCGCGTCGATGATGAGCAGGGACGCCACGTTCGGCAGGATGTGCCGTCGGATGATCGTGAACGAGGGGACGCCCATGAAGCGGGCGGCCTTGACGTAGTCGCGTTCGCGCAGGGACATCGTCTGGCCGCGGATGACGCGGGCCATCACCATCCAGCTGAACACCGCGAGGCCGACGATGAGCGCCACCCACGTCAGGTTCTTGAACACCGGGCTGAGGAGCACGAGCGCGTAGAACGAGGGGATCACGAGCAGCAGGTCGATGACCCACACGAGCACGCGGTCCACGGTGCCGCCGAAGTAGCCCGCGATCGCACCGACGATGCCGGCGATCAGCGTGGCGGCCGGACCAGCGATGAGGCCGATGAGCAGCGACTTCTGCAGGCCGACGAGCGTCTGCGCGTAGATGTCCTGGCCGATGTCGTTCGTGCCGAACCAGTGCGCGGCGCTCGGCGGCATGCCGAACGCCAGACCGTCGGAGTCGACGGCGTTCCAGTGGTACAGGTGCGGGCCGACGAAGGCCCACAGCAGGATGAGCAGCAGGGCGCCGCCACCGATGCGGGCACGCCAGGTGCCGAACACCTTGCGCCAGAGCGGCGTGCGGCCGCCCTTGACCTCGATGACGTGCGCCGGGGTGCCGGCGTTGCCGTCACCGGGGTCGCCGGCGGTGGTCGTGGTCGTGGGGTCGAGAACAGACACGGGTCACACCCTCACTCGCGGGTCGAGCGCGGCGTAGAGCAGGTCCGCGAGGGTTCCTGCGATGAGCACGAGGATCGCCGTGAAGAGGATCGTGCCCGAGGCCGCGTTGATGTCGTTGTTGGTGATGCCCTGGACGAAGTACTCGCCCATGCCGTGCCAGCTGAAGACCAGCTCGGTGATGCTCGCACCGGTCAGGATCAGCCCGAACGAGTACGCGAAGAACGTCGACATCGGGATGAGGGCGACGCGGACGCCGTGGCGCATGATGGCCGATCCGCGCGTCCGGCCCTTCGACCGCGCGGTGCGGATGAAGTCGTTCGACAGCACGTCGAGCATCGCGGAGCGCTGGTACCGCGAGTACGTGGCGACGGCGCCGACCGTCAGCGAGATCGTGGGTAACAACAGGTGGATCAGTCGGTCGCCGAGCACGGGGAAGAACCCGTTCACCCCCGGCGTGTACTCACCCGTGAACCGGATCACCTGGGTGCCGAGTCCCTGGTTCATCGCCGTCGCCAGGATCATCAGGACGACCGCGATGACGAAGGTCGGGGTGGCGAGCACCGCGAACGACAGGTACGTCGAGACCTGGTCCGACGTGCGGTACTGGCGGACGGCGTTCCACACGCCGAGCAGCACCCCGAGGATCGCGCCGAGCAGGGTGCCGATGACCAGCAAGCGCAGACTCGTGCCGGAGCGGGCGACGATGTCGGCCGTCACCTCGGTGCCGCGCGTGCTCATGCCGAGCGATCCGTGCGTGATCAGGTTCGACCACCAGGTCCAGGTCCGGACGATGAGCGGGGTGCCCGGATCGGCACCGAGCTTCCGCAGGGACTCGTCGATCGTGCCCTGCGGCACGGCCGGGTTGCGGCCCAGGAACCGGGCAGCCGGGTTCAGGGTGCTGCTGGCGAGGATGTAACCGAGGGTCGTCGCGACGATCGTCAGGACGATGTAGTTGACGATCCGCTTTGCGATGAAGGCAAGCATGTACTGGGACCTCGTGGGGTGCGGCCGTCCGTCCGGACGGCGTTGTCGGTGGCGACAGGTTAGCCGTTCGCGACGGAGGGGTGGGACTTCTGTTGTGACGCTATGCAACATTCGTTACGAGCATGTTTCGATTCCGCGCATCACCCCTTGTGGAGCCTTCGGATGTGACTAGGGTTCTCAACCAACAGGCGTGGCGGCGGGGGTCGTCGCGTTCCAGCGCGAACTGCGCGAACCACAACGAAAGGGAATCCTCGCCATGCGAAAGAGGATCAAGGGCATCGCCGTGCTGGCCACCGCTGCGGCTGCGGCCGTCGTGCTGGCCGGCTGCTCCGGCGGTGGACAGGCGGGCAACAGCAGCTCCGCAGTCGCCGAGTCGACGCTGAAGTCGACCGGCTGGACCGTCGCGGACCGCGCGGACGTCAAGGACGGCGGGTCGATCACCCTGCCGATCGACACCGCACCGGCCAACTGGCAGCTCGCCAACCTGGACTCCGGGACGGTGGACGACACCACGATCTCGCAGACCTACCTGCCGGGCTTCATCCAGTTCAAGGAGAACGGCGAGTGGGAGGCGAACAAGGACTACGCGACCTCGGTCGAGTTGACCAAGGACTCGCCCCAGACCGTCGAGATCAAGATCAACCCGAAGGCCGTGTGGTCTGACGGCACCCCGATCAGCGCGAAGGACGTCATCGCCAACTGGAAGGCGCTGAACGGCACGAACAAGGCATTCGCGCCCCTCGCAACCAACGTGTGGGAGGACGTCGACTCGGTCAAGCAGGGCTCGGACGAGCGCGACGTCATCATGACGTTCTCGAAGACGAACGCCGACTGGGCGAGCGTCCTCGGCGCCATCTACCCGTACTGGGCCGTCGACACCCCCGACCACTTCAACACGGCCTGGGCCAAGGGCCCGTACGCCGCCGACGGCAAGACCTACGTCTCAGGTGGCCCGTACATCCTGAAGTCCTTCGACGCCAACGGCGGCGTCGTGACCTTCGAGAAGAACCCGAAGTGGTGGGGCGACGAGGGCAAACTCGACACCATCGTCTTCAAGACGGTCTCGCGCGACGGTGTCGCCCAGGCGTACGGCAACAAGGAACTCGACGCGTTCAACCTGAACGGCAGCGCCGACAACCTCAAGACGGCGAACTCGCGCTCCGACTCGAAGATCGAGCGCTCGCTCGGCACCACGCAGCGGCAGATCACGCTCAACGGCACCTCGGACGTCTTCAAGGACCAAGACGTGCGCCAGGCGTTCGCGCAGGCCATCAACCGCAAGGTCCTCGCCCAGGCGATCCTGTCGCCGGTGAAGAGCCCCGGTGACGTGCTCAACAACCTGACGTACCTGCCCGGTCAGGAGGGCTACCAGGACGACGTGTCGTCGGTCTACGGCTACAGCACCGACAAGGCGAAGTCGAAGCTCGAGGACGCCGGCTGGAAGGTCGGCTCGGACGGCTACGCGACCAAGGGCGGCAAGGAGCTCGACGTCCGCTTCGTGATCCCGTCGGACAACCCGAACTCGGCGAACGTCGCGCAGCTCGTGCAGCAGCAGACGAAGCTCGCCGGTTTCAAGGTCACGATCGACACCGTGCCCTCGGACGACTTCTTCACGAAGTACATCACCACCGACGGCCGTGACTTCGACGCCACGTACTTCGCGTGGCAGGGCACGCCGTTCCCGATCTCGTCGCTCAAGTCGATCTACTACCCCGCCGACGCCGGCCAGAACTACACCGGTGTGACGGACGACTCGCTCGGCGCGGCATGGGACAAGGCGAACGCCGAGCTCGACGCCGACGCCCGCGTCAAGGACGCGCAGGCGATCGACAAGAAGATCGTCGCCGTCGCGGGCACGATCCCGCTGTTCGCCGAGCCGTACGCCTGGGGGGTGCGCAAGGACCTCGTGAACTACGGGCCCGCGCAGTTCCAGCAGTCGTCGGTCAAGTGGCAGGACGTGGGCTACACCAAGTAGTCCCGCCACCGAAGGGCTCCACCTCGACCCGAGGTGGAGCCCTTCGTGCACCGCGTTCCGGCGTTGCTCATGTGATCCCGACCGTCGAGAGCGGTGCGTATTGCATTCGAACCGTCTCGCCGCTGTCAGCATTCCCAGATCGGTGTCCCATCCCAGATGGGAAAGAGAATGCGGCTGTGCCCCCCTTCGGAGGAGTCGCAGCCGCATTCGGGTCGATCAGTCGCTTGCCCTCATCCCACCGGGCCGACCACGCACGCGCCACAGGTGAAGCCGCACGAGCCACATCCTGCTTGCGCGTACAGGTAATGACAGTCCTGGTGTGCACCCAGCGGGCAGACCCGGGCGAAGGCTGAGCACTTCGAGCAGCCCGCGGCTTTCACCGGGGGTGGCGCGAAGATGCTGAGGAAACGGTCCCCGGCCGTGGCCACGCGTTCGAGAGTAGTCCGCACTTCGACCTCCTGGTTTCGATTGAACAGGAGAACTCGACGCTCCCCCTGAGCGCATTCCACTCCGACGGACACCGTCTTGTCAATGTCTTGCGAACGACTTGGTGCATGTGGTTGGGTGATGTTGGGGCACATGATGGGGGTGGACATGATCTACGTTGAGGTAGTTGGACGGGCGGTCATCTTCCTCGTCTTTGCTGCGTCGGTCAGCACGAAAATCCGCAGCAAAGATCGGCGACATCTCCTGGAATCTGCGCGAGCAATGTTGGGCGCGCTGCGCCCGGGGCTCTCGGACTCCACGATGGACCACCTGGGACGCGCTGCTCTCGTGGCGCAATGGCTTGTGCTGGTACTCGTCGTGACGCCGTGGTGGGTCGTTGGCGCCGTCCTGGCCGCACTGTTGCTCATCTCGTTCACCGCCGGGTTGATCGCGTCGATCCTGGCTCCGGAGGACGCGCAGTGCGCGTGCTTCGGCGCAGACGGTCCTGACGTGAGCGTCTGGGATGTCGTCCGCAACGGTGTGCTGATCGCGATCGCCGCTGCCCTGGCGGCGTTGGCCGGCGTCGAGACGCGGCCGCCGGAGGTCGGTGCCGTCGTCGTGCTGCTGTGTGGCGCTGTCGTACCGGCCTTCCTGCTGGTCGAGATGACCTCCATCCGAGAACTGTTCGTCGCAGGAAACCACAGGGGGAAATGATGTTCGCAGTCTGGTTGATGTTCTTCGTCGTCTTCGCGATCGGCCTCGTGAACTTCGTCCTCCTGGTGGCGGTGATCCGGCGATTGCGTGCGCACGGGCACGAAGGATCGGTCGAATCGACTCCGCTGAGTCTGGTCATGTCGAGCGGGGAACCACACGAGTTCGTGGCGACGTCGATGGACGGGAAGCGCGTCGACCAAGACACGATCAGCGGGGACGCCGTGGTGGGGTTCTTCCTGAAGGGTTGTGCTCCGTGCAGAGAACTCATCCCGGACTTCGCCGCCGAGGCGCGACGGCGACGGGCCGCTGGTGAGACGGTCGTGGCGGTCGTCGTCGGAGACGGCGCGGCTGAGACGTACGGCCCCCTGCTCGCGGGATCGGCGGACGTCGTCGCGGAGGATTCCGTCGTCCCCGGGCAGCCGGGGTACCACACTATGGCCGCCGCGTTCGACGTTCAGGGTTTCCCTGCCGTGGTGCAGCTCAAGGACGGCGTCGTGGTCGACAACGTGCGTGATCGGATCGTCCCGAGCTCTGCGCGTGTCTGATCACGGAACACGCGCGGGCCGGCTCTCGTTGATCGCGACGGCCGGTGCGCTCGCATTCCGTGCCGGTCCGTTCCTCTTCACGAGCACGTTGCTGATCGCTCTTGTCGAGGGCATTGCTCCCGTCTGGGTAGCGCGTTCGTTCCAGAGCGTCATCGACGCCCTGGTCTCGTCGGCGTCGTTCGCCGCCCCGGCCATCGGGTTCGGGATCGGGACGGTCGTGATCGCCGTGCTGATACCTGTGTCGGCGGCGTGCGATTCGGCTCTTTCACGAGCGGTGCGCATCGAGGCGCAGACCCGACTCTTCTCGGCGCTGCACGAGCGACTCAAGGGACTCACATTGCTCGAGTCGCCGGCGTTCCAGGACCGGGTCCGGCTCGCCCAGCAGGCCGTGTACACCGGCCCGAACCAACTGGTCCGCGACATGGTCAGCACGGTCCGGGCTGCGATCCTGCTGACCGGCTTCGGGATCGCGTTGGCCGGCGTGGCACCGATGATCCTGGTCTTCGCACTGCTCGCCGCAGTGCCCGTCGTCGTGACCGAGCTGGGGTTGACCCGCCGGTGGGGTCCAGCCATGCACCGCGTCAACAGTGCGGAGCGTCGCCTCACCTTCTACTCGATGCTCCTGCTTTCGCCCGAGGCGGGAAAGGAGATCAGACTCCTCGGACTCGGGGCCCTCCTGCGGCGGCGAATGGACGCGGAGCTGCGCGACTCGGCCCGAGCGGAAGCGAAGGTGGACGGTACGACGCTCCGGATGCGGCTGGCCACCACGTGCCTCACGGTACTGCTGTCGTTGTGCGCACTCGCGTGGGCGGCCGTCGAGGTCGCGAGTGGCCGTATGTCCGTCGGAGGGCTCACGCTCGTACTCGCCGGCGTCGGGGGTGTGCAATCGACGATCACCGCTCAGTCCTCGGTTTGGACTTCGCTCGCGAAGACCCTGCACGCCGTCAGCGAGTACGTCGCGGTCGTCACGGTGCAGCCGGACCTGCCGACGCCCGAACGCGGGGCGAGGGTCCCCGTACTCCGTGACCGGATCGAGTTCCGCGACGTCTGGTTCCGGTACGCGGCCGACCTGCCGTGGGTCCTCCGAGGTGTGTCGTTCTCGGTGCCGCACGGGAAGGCGGTCGCACTGGTCGGTCAGAACGGTGCCGGGAAGTCGACGATCGTGCGATTGCTCTGTCGACTGTACGAACCAGACCACGGCGAGATCCTGTGGGACGGGATCGACATCAGGTCCCTGCCCGTCGATGAGCTCCGGCAGCGGATCGGTGCGGTCTTCCAGGACTACTCGGAGTACGAGGCGAGCGTTCGTGACAACGTCGCGTTCGGCGATGTCGATGCTGCAGACCCAGAAGCCAGCGTTCGTCTCGCTGTCGATCGTGCCGGGGCGACGAAGATCGTCGAGACGCTTCCGTACGGACTCGACACGTTCCTCACGCGGATGTTCACGGACTCGGCAGACAGGGACGACCCGGAGACGGGGGTGATCCTCTCCGGAGGTCAAGGTCAGCGGCTCGCCTTCGCCCGCGCCATGATGCGCGCAGATCGAGACGTCATGATCCTCGATGAGCCGAGCTCGGGTCTCGATGCGTTCGGCGAGACGGAACTGCACGCGACACAGCGCCGAGTCCGTCGTGGACGGGCATCCCTGCTGATCTCGCACCGGCTGAACACCGTCCGGGATGCCGATGAGATCATCGTCCTCGACGAAGGTGCGGTCATCTCTTCCGGTACCCATGCTGAACAGCTTCGGGAACGCGGACTCTACTGGGAGTTGTTCGAAGCACAATCCCGCGGCTACCGAGAGGATGCGGCGGTCGGCGCGACGTCGCAGGCGAACGCGTGACGCTGATCATCGGGGTCGGCTGCTTCGGCGCAGCCGCTGTCGCGTTCGCGGTCCTTGCTCTTGCGCGGTACCGGGTGTACCGCGTGTACGGAATCAGCATGCTGCCCGCCCTCGACAATGGTCAGGCTGTTCTGGTCCGGAAGAAGACGAGGGGAATCGCCGTCGGCCAGCTGGTCGTCTTCGACGGTGACGGATTGCCTTACGTGGATTGCGAAAGCGGCTCTCAGTGTTTTCCGAAGGAGTTCAGCGGCACAGCTGTCAAACGAGTTGTGGACATCCGGGTGGAAAACGGTGGAATCGTCTTCGAAGTCTTGGGTGACAATCGTGCGGCGAGCATTGATTCACGCAACTTCGGCGTGATTTCGTTCGAACGAGTGATCGGCGTCGTCGTCGGCCGGACCGGTCTTCACGGCGCCTCTTCACAAAAATGACGTCAATTGCTACCGTTGACATCGAGCCCGGGGTGGCGCACGACGCTCTTGTGGTCAATGCGTGGGTCGATGATGAACGCCGTCACGCTCCGGACGGTGCTCGAGAACCAGGGGAAGTCACAATGCAGGCAAACACCATGAAGAAGTCATTCGCGCTCGCGGCGACGCTGCTCGTCGCGGCGACGCTCGGGCTCGGCGCCGCAGCAGCGGTGCACGCCGACGGTGCGCCGACGCATGCGTCAGCCGGCGCACCGTTCAAATGGAAGAACTGAACGACCTCGACCCGGGGCGGGGTGTCGCCAGTGGCGGCGCACCGCCCTCCGTCGCCTGTGCCGCGTCGGACGCTACATCCGGGCCGCCGCGAGCGACGCCGCGATCCCGAGCACGACGAACGCCAGCACCGTCCAGCCGTGCACCCGGTGGGTGATCGGCGCTGCCGTCACGGTCGCCGGGGGCGGGCCGTCCTGCTGCGCCGGGACGGGCACCCGGGCCAGCATCTGCGCGGCCGCAGCGTCGACGTCGAGGTGATCCGGGCCTCCCGGTCGGCCCTGGACCTGCGCGGTGAGCCGCGCGGTCGGGCGGGTCGCGATCCAGACGCGGCGGACACCCTCGCTCGTGACCACCTCGATGCCGTACTTGGTGCGCACCTCGGTGACCCGCGACCACGTGTACGTGCTGGTGCGCCGGACGTCGACGATGCGCAGGTGCTCCGGCGTCAGCTCGATCCGCGGGCGCCACAAGGCGGCCCACGCGACGAAGGCGACGCAGATGCTCGGTATCGGCACGAGCCAGGGGGTGCTGCCATCGAGCAGTGCGAGGGGGACGAGCGCCACCGCGACGACCCAGAGGACGATGGCGAGGCGGCGGAGGCCCGGGGTGACGATGGTGGTGTGCACCGGACGAGGTTACGAGATGCCTCCCCGGAGACGCCCGGGGAGCGGGTGTGACACACCAGCGCGTATCTCCGGACGACCCGATTCCCCGGGGAGGCAGATCCTTCATGGACCTCTCGTGGCGACAATGGTCCCCGCCCCCAGTTCGGGTGTCAATACCCCGACACGCCGGATTCAGGAAATCCCCACGCCGGTGACGCGCGAACCGGAGTCAGGCGACCAGGAGCTCGATCTGCGCCCGGATCGTCTCCGCCGTCGGGAACCGCAGCCCGACCAGGCCGACGTGCCGCCAGCGCACGATGCCGTCCGGCCCGATCACGAACACCGACCGGCGGAGACCGAGGCCCGGGGCGCGCACGCCGTAGTCGCGGACGACCGAGCCGGCGGTGTCGCTCAGCAGCGGGAACGTGAGGGACGAACCACGGGCGAAGGTCTCGTGCGAGTCGAGCGCCTGCGGGCTGATGCCCCAGACGACGGCGCCGAGGTCGTCGAAGCCGTCGAGCTCGGCCTGGTAGCTGCAGAGCTGGGCGGTGCAGACGGCCGTCGCGTCGCCGGGGTAGAAGGCGAGCACCACGGTCCGGCCGATCTCCGAGGACAGGTCGTACTCGTCGTCGGTGCGGACGCCCTGGCGGACGATCATGCCCGGCAGGGTGAACGTCGGGGCGGACTCGCCGACCGCGGGGATGCTCATGCGCTCACGCTAGGGGTGCGGGGCAGTGGGTTGCCCCTCGGCGCGCTGGACGCGTCCTGTGGATGCGCTCCGTGGCTCAGGAGAACAACCGGGGGAACGCGTTCGCGACCCAGGGGTAGCCCACGAACACGGCGGCGTCGAGCAGGCAGTGCGTGATGATCAGGGGCATCAGGCGGGCCCACTTCGTGTAGATCCAGCCGAACACGATGCCCATCACGGCGTTGCCGACGAACGCGCCGAAGCCCTGGTACAGGTGGTAGCTCCCGCGCAGCAGCGCCGTCGACAGGATCACCTGCCACCGCCCCCACCCGAGGTCGCCGAGTCGGGCGTAGAGGTACCCGATCACGATCACCTCTTCTTGCAGGCCGGAGCGGATCGCGGACAGCAGCAGGACCGGCACCGTCCACCAGTACGAGTTCAGGGCGGCCGGGTCGACGTTCACCGTGATGCCGAGGGCGCGCCCGGCGAAGTACAGGGCGAGCCCGGGGATCCCGATGCACAGCGCGATGAGCGCCGGACCGCCGAGGTCGGGCTTCACCCGGAAGCGGTCGATGCCGAGCCGGGACAGGTGTGGACGCGTCGTGTTCCACAGCAGGAAGCAGACGAGCGCGACCGGCGCCAGGTCGACGGCGATGCCGAGCAGCTGCCGCGCGAGGTCGACGTACTGCACCGTCGTCGACGACGTGTTCAGCGCCGTGGACTGCTCGCCGAGCGGGGTCGTCTGCGACAGGTCGTCGATGATCTGGAGGATCGAGTACAGCGCGCTGGCCCCCAGTGAGAGCAGCAGGACGATGGTGATCTCGACCCACGTTCGCCGTCGGCTCATCTGCTGTACTCCTGACGGTTGCGAACTACCGGTAGACTGGCGTGTCGGGCGTTCTGCCCGCGGGTGCGGTGCCGACAAATCACTGGCCCGACACTCTCCCAGAAATTGAAGGATGTCCTGTATGGCGCTCGCCACCCGGTCCGACCTGCGCAACGTCGCCATCGTGGCACACGTCGACCACGGCAAGACCACCCTCGTCGACGCGATGCTCACGCAGACCAACTCGTTCGACGCCCACTTCGAGGGCGAAGACCGCATGATGGACTCGAACGACCTCGAGCGCGAGAAGGGCATCACGATCCTCGCGAAGAACACGTCGGTGCTCTACAACGGCAAGCACGCGACCGAGTTCGGCGCGGACGGCCCCATCACCATCAACGTGATCGACACCCCGGGTCACGCCGACTTCGGTGGCGAGGTCGAGCGCGGCCTGTCCATGGTCGACGGCGTCGTGCTGCTGGTCGACGCGTCCGAGGGCCCGCTGCCCCAGACGCGCTTCGTGCTCCGCAAGGCGCTCGCGGCCAAGCTCCCGGTGATCCTGCTCGTCAACAAGACGGACCGCCCCGACTCCCGCATCGACGAGGTCGTCTCCGAGTCGCAGGACCTGCTCCTCGGCCTGGCGTCCGACCTGTCGGACGAGGTCGACGACCTCGACCTCGACGCGATCCTCGACGTGCCGGTGGTCTACGCCTCCGGCCGTAACGGTGCCGCGTCGCGCAACAAGCCGAACGACGGCGAACTGCCCGACAACGACGACCTCGAGCCGCTGTTCGAAGCGATCCTCCAGCACGTCCCCGCGCCGAAGTACGACGACCAGCACCCGCTGCAGGCCCACGTCACCAACCTCGACGCGTCGCCGTTCCTCGGTCGCCTCGCGCTGCTGCGCATCTTCCACGGCACGATGAAGAAGGGCCAGACGGTCGCGTGGGTCAAGCACGACGGCACCGTCGTCAACGCCCGCATCACCGAGCTCCTCATCACCAAGGCGCTCGAGCGCTACCCGGCCGAGTCGGCGGGCCCCGGTGACATCGTCGCCGTCGCCGGTTTCGACACGATCACCATCGGCGAGACCCTGTCCGACCCCGAGGACGTCCGTCCGCTGCCGACCATCACGGTCGACGACCCGGCGATCTCGATGACGATCGGCACGAACACCAGCCCGCTCGTCGGCAAGGTCAAGGGTCACAAGCTGACCGCCCGCATGGTCAAGGAGCGCCTCGACCGCGAGCTCATCGGCAACGTCTCGCTCAAGGTCCTCGACATCGGTCGTCCCGATGCGTGGGAGGTCCAGGGCCGTGGTGAGCTCGCGCTCGCCATCCTGGTCGAGCAGATGCGTCGCGAGGGCTTCGAGCTCACCGTCGGCAAGCCGCAGGTCGTCACGAAGCGTGACGAGAACGGCAAGCTGCAGGAGCCGTACGAGCACATGACGATCGACACGCCGGAGGAGTACCTCGGCGCGATCACGCAGCTCATGGCCGCTCGCAAGGGCCGCATGGAGAACATGACGAACCACGGCACCGGCTGGGTGCGCATGGAGTTCATCGTCCCGTCGCGCGGCCTGATCGGCTTCCGTACGTCGTTCCTGACCGAGACCCGCGGCACCGGCATCGCCAACGCGATCTCGCACGGCTACGACGAGTGGGCCGGCCCGATCCAGACCCGCATCAACGGCTCGATCGTCTCCGACCGTTCGGGTGTCGTCACGCCGTTCGCCATCACGAACCTGCAGGAGCGGATGACGTTCTTCGTCAACCCCACCGAAGAGGTCTACGAGGGCATGGTCATCGGCGAGAACTCGCGCGCCGACGACATGGACGTCAACATCACGAAGGAGAAGAAGCTCACGAACATGCGTTCGGCGAACGCCGACTCCTTCGAGTCGATGACGCCGTCGCGCCAGCTCTCCCTCGAGGAGTGCCTGGAGTTCGCGCGCGAGGACGAGTGCGTCGAGGTCACCCCGGCCGTCGTCCGCATCCGCAAGGTCGAGCTCGACGCGCAGGCCCGCCAGCGCTCGTACGCCCGCCTGAAGCGTCAGGACGCGTAAGCAGCAAGCGACGCGTCGCGTCAGCAAGAGCACGACCTGAGGAGGTCGGGGGTTACGGTGGATGCCGTGACCCTCGACCTCCTCTCGCTGTACCAGGACCTGCACGCCCACCCCGAGCTCGGTTTCCAGGAGCACCGCACTGCGGGCATCGTGGCCGACCGGCTCGCCGAGCTCGGTGACATCGAGGTGACCACCGGCGTCGGTGGCACCGGTGTCGTCGGCGTCCTGTCGAACGGCGAGGGCCCGGTCGTGTGGCTCCGCGCCGACATGGACGGCCTGCCGGTCCAGGAGCGCACGGGGCTGTCCTACGCCAGCCAGCACCGCGGCACCGACGAGGACGGCAACGACGTCCCGACGATGCACGCGTGCGGCCACGACATCCACGTCACCTGGCTGCTCGGCACGCTCGAGCGCCTCGTCGCCACCCGGGACCAGTGGAGCGGCACGGTCGTCGGCGTCTTCCAGCCGGCGGAGGAGGTCATCTCCGGCGCCCGCGCCATGGTCGAGGATGGCCTGGTCCACCGGTTCCCGAAGCCCGACGTCGTGCTCGGCCAGCACTCGGCTCCGGCCCCGGTCGGCATCGTCGCGATCGGCTCCGGCCCGGTGATGGCCTCGAGCGACCGGCTCACGGTGACCTTCAATGGTCGCGGGGCGCACGGGTCCGCACCGCAAGCGTCCCTCGACCCGGTCGTCACCGCCGCGTCCGCCGTCGTCCGGCTGCAGACCGTCGTCTCGCGCGAGGTCTCGCCGAGCGACGCCGGTGTCGTCACCGTCGGCAGCTTCCACGCCGGCACCCGCGCGAACATCATCCCCGACCAGGCCGTCATCGAGATCTCGACGCGAGCCCGCAACGAGGAGACCCGTGCGCGCATCATCGCGTCGATCGAGCGGATCGTCCGTGCCGAGAGCGACGCCGGCGGGCTGCCGGAGCCGACGATCGTGCGGTCGCCCGGTGCCGAGGTGACCGTGAACGACGCGGAGTCCGCTGCCCGGGTGCTCGCGGCCGTCAGCGCCGCCGTGCCGGGTGCGCGCGAGCTCGAGATCGGGCTGGCGATGGCGTCGGAGGACGTCGGGCAGCTCGCGACGGCAGCGGGCGTCCCGCTCGTGTACTGGTTCACGGGGATCACCGACCCGGAGCTGTTCCGCCGTGGCGAGGACATCCCGAGCAACCACTCGCCGTTCTACGCGCCGCAGGCCGAGACCGCGATCCCGGTGGGCGTCGACGCCCTGGTGGCTGCGACGCGCGCCTACGTCGCCTGACGTTTCCTTCCCATCGCGCGGGCGGTGGGAAGCGGGAACGGGCGTACCTGGTCGGAACGAAGGACCAGGTACGCCCGTTTCGGCCAGGTACGCCGGACGGGCGCGACAGGCGCGACGGGCGGACGGGAGGCGCGGGGCGGCCCCGCCGCGCGAGTGACCGTCCCGGGGACAGGACGTTCACAGCCAACTCGCGCCGTGCCTCCCGGCTCACCCGTTACCGTCGGCGCATGCGTTCCCTCCGTACCCCGCTGATCGCCGCCGTCGCCGCCGGCATCGCCCTGGCCGGACTCACCGGCTGCTCGTCCGACTCCGTGAAGCAGGCGACGGACCTCGGGTCCTCGGTGGCCTCGACGGTCGCGGACGGCGTCGCGGGCATCGACGGCAAGGCGATCCAGGACGGCATGTCCTCGGTCGCAGGCGGCATCGACGGGGCGCTCGACACGGCGCTCAAGGGCGCGAACGTCACCTCTGACGGCAAGGTCCCCGACGGGTTCCCGTCGTCCGACGTGCCGCTCGTCGACGGCACGGTGCTCGGCGGGGGAGCGGGACCGAACGGCTCCGGGTGGGTCGTGCAGGTGCGCGCTGGGTCGGTCGACGACTTCGCCTCCGCCGCGCAGCAGCTCGCCGACGCCGGTTACACCGAGTCGGCGAAGCGCGCCGACTCGTCGAGTGCGTTCGGGATGTTCCGCAGCGACGGGTACCGCGTCGTGCTCACGTTCTCGGACGGCGACGACGGCGTCACCGCGACCTACATCGTCACGGCCCGCTAGTCCCGTACCCTTGGGGGCGATGTCGAAGGCCTCCGTCACGCGCCCCGAGCGCGTCCTGTTCGTGCACGCCCACCCCGACGACGAGACCCTGTCGTCCGGTGGGACGATCGCGACCCTGCTCGAGCTCGGCGCCGAAGTCACCGTGTTGACGGCGACCCGCGGTGAGCGCGGCGAGATGCTCACCGAGCGGCTCGCGCCCCTGGCCGGAGACGCACAACGCGTCGCCGCGCACCGCGAGACCGAGATCGACGCGGCACTCGCGGCCCTCGGCGGCCCGGCGCACCTGTGGCTCGGCGGTCGCGGTGCCCGGCCCACCGACCTGCCGGAACGCCGGTACGGCGACTCCGGCATGCAGTGGGGGCCCGACGGGCGGGCGACCGCCGCCGACGACGCCCCCGCCGACTCGCTGACCGCCGCCGACCTGGGCGAGGTCGTCGACGACGTCCGTGCCGCGATCCGCTCCACCGGGGCGGACGCGGTCGTGAGCTACGCCGACGACGGCGGGTACGGCCACCCCGACCACGTGCGTGTGCACCACGCGGCTCGGTACGCGGCCCGGGCAGAGGAAGTGGCGTTCTCGATGATCGTCGCCCCGGAGACCGGGGACGCCGACGTCACCGTCGACGTCCTGCCGGTGCGGGCGAAGGTGCGTGCCGCCGTCGAGCAGTACCGCTCGCAGGTCACCGTCGACCCGGTCGACCCCGCCGACCCGACCGCGCTGTCGTGGGTGATGCCGCACGGCGTCCGCGAGCACGCCCCCGCCGTCGAGGCCTTCCGGCACGACGCCGACCCGCAGCCCCCGGCACCGCAGACCTACGCCGAGATGTCCGGCCAGGGCAAGGTCGCCGCGGTCGCCGTCGCGCTCGTGCTCGGGCTCGTCACCGGCGGACTGGGCACGGTGACGCACCAGCAGACCGTCGGCGCCGCCGCGTTCCCGATCGGCATGGTGATCACCACGCTGCTCGTGATCGGGCTGACCGTGGGCATCCGGCTGCTGTACCGGTCGCGGGCGATGGTCGCCGCGATCGGCATCGGCATCCTCGTCGCCACGCAGGTGCTCGTCTCCGTCGGCGGCCAGGGCTCGCCGCTCGTGCTGGCGAACGCGGCCGGGTACGTGTGGACGTTCGCCCCCGCCGTCATCGCCGCCCTGGTGCTCGCGTGGCCGGACCTGTCGGGGCTGCGGTCCCGGACGGCCCCGGGCCGCGAGTAGACTCGAACCCGCTCGTCGAAGGGAGCACCCGAACCGTGACCTACGTGATCGCCCAGCCCTGTGTCGACGTCAAGGACCGTGCCTGCATCGACGAATGCCCCGTCGACTGCATCTACGAGGGCGACCGCTCGCTGTACATCCACCCCGACGAGTGCGTCGACTGCGGTGCGTGCGAGCCGGTGTGCCCGGTCGAGGCCATCTACTACGAGGACGACCTGCCCGACGAGTGGGCCGACTACTACAAGGCCAACGTCGAGTTCTTCCAGGAAGTCGGCTCGCCCGGTGGCGCCGCGAAGGTCGGTGTGATCCACAAGGACCACCCCGTCGTCACGGCCGAACCGCCCCGCGGCTGAGCCGGACACGCACGTGGCGCTCGACCTGCCCGACTTCCCCTGGGACCAGCTCGTCCCGTTCAAGCAGCGCGCGGCCGGGTACGAGGGCGGCATCGTCGACCTGAGCGTCGGTTCGCCCGTCGACCCGACCCCCGAGGTCGTCCGACGCGCCCTCGCCGACGCCACCGACGCGCACGCCTACCCGCAGGTCGCCGGCACCCCGGCGCTGCGGCAGGCCATCGCCGACTGGTACGGCCGCCGGCACGGGGTGCAGCTGACCGAGGCGCACACGCTGCCGACGATCGGGTCGAAGGAGTTCATCGCCGGCCTGGCGCTCTGGCTCGGCATCGGCGCCGGCGACACCGTGGTGTTCCCCGCCGCTGCGTACCCCACCTACGAGCTCGGCGCGGCCCTGGTCGGTGCGGACGCCCACGCCTCGGACGACCCGGCGGCGTGGCCGGCGACGACGAAGCTGGTGTGGCTGAACTCGCCCGGCAACCCCGACGGCCGCGTGCTCTCGATCGACGACCTGCGCGTCGCGGTCGACCGCGCCCGCGAACTCGGTGCCGTCATCGTCGGTGACGAGTGCTACGCCGAGCTCGGCTGGGACCCGCAGTACGCGACCACCCCGACCCCCACGATCCTCGACCCCCGCGTCGTCGGCGACTCGGTCGACGGCGTGCTCAGCGTGTACTCGCTGTCGAAGCAGTCGAACCTCGCTGGGTACCGTGCGGCGTTCGTCGCCGGTGACGCCCGGATCCTCGCCGACGTGCTCGCGGTCCGGAAGCACGCGGGGCTCATGCCGCCACTGCCGGTGCAGGAAGCGATGATCGTCGCACTCGCGGACCAGACCCACGTGCAGCAGCAGAAGGCCCGCTACCGGGCGCGCCGGAACATGCTCCGACGGGCACTCGAGGACGCCGGCTTCCGCATCGACCACAGCGAGGCCGGCCTGTACCTCTGGGCGACCCGCGGTGAGCCCGCGCTCGACACGGTGTCTTGGTTGGCCGACCGCGGGATCCTCGTCGCACCGGGCACGTTCTACGGCACGGCGGGCGGGGAGCACGTCCGGGTGGCCCTCACCGCGACCGACGAGCGCATCGCCGCGGCGGCCCAGCGGCTGGCCAGCAGCCGTCGGCTCGGCACCGCGTAGCGCGGGGACGGACCCCGCGACCGGCCGGATCGTGCATTCCGCCCGGAGCGCAACCGGGGGTTCCCACCAAGTCGTGACCATCGATGTGTGCACGAGCGACAGACGCCGCGATTAGGCTGTCATCGTGACTGACACTGCCAACGACGCTCAGAAGACGGCCACACCGCCCACGACGCCCGTGCCCGTGAGTCCCGCCGCCGAACAGACGGGCGAGACCGCAACGCTGACGTACCCGGGCGGCAGCGCGGAGTTCCCGATCCTGCCGAGCGTCGACGGCGCGTCCACGATGGACATCTCGACGTTCAAGAAGCAGACCGGGATGAACACGCTCGACTACGGGTTCGTGAACACCGGGTCGACCAAGAGCGCGATCACCTACATCGACGGCGACGAGGGCATCCTGCGGTACCGCGGGTACCCGATCGACCAGGTTGCGTCGAACTGCACCTTCCTCGAGGTCGCGTGGCTCCTGATCTACGGCGAGCTGCCCGACGAGTCCGAACTCGCCGACTTCGACGCCCGCATCCGTCGGCACACCCTGCTGCACGAGGACCTCCGGCGCTTGTTCGACGCGCTCCCGCACTCCGCGCACCCGATGTCCGTGCTGTCCAGTGCCGTCAGCGCCCTGTCGACGTACTACGAGGACGACATGGACGTCGACGACCCGGAGAAGGTCGAGCTGCAGACCGTGCGGCTGCTCGCCAAGCTGCCGGTGATCGCCGCCTACGCGCACAAGAAGTCCATCGGGCAGGCGTTCCTGTACCCGGACAACGGGCTGTCGTTCGTCGACAACTTCCTGCGCCTGAACTTCGGCACCATGGCCGAGACCTACCAGCCGAACCCGGTGCTGTCGAAGGCCCTCGACCGGCTCCTCATCCTGCACGAGGACCACGAGCAGAACGCCTCCACCGCGACGGTCCGCCTGGTCGGCTCGACGAAGGCGAACATGTTCGCCTCGATCTCGGCCGGCATCAACGCCCTGTACGGGCCGCTGCACGGTGGCGCGAACGAAGCCGTGCTCGAGATGCTGCAGCAGATCAAGGACTCCGGAGAGCCCGTGCAGCGCTTCGTCGAGCGGGTGAAGAACAAGGAGCGCGGCGTGAAGCTCATGGGCTTCGGACACCGCGTCTACAAGAACTACGATCCCCGCGCGAAGCTCGTCAAGGAGTCGGCGGACGAGGTGCTCGAGTCCCTCGGCGTGCAGGACGACCTGCTCGACATCGCGAAGGAGCTCGAGCAGATCGCGCTGAGCGACCAGTACTTCATCGACCGCAAGCTGTACCCGAACGTCGACTTCTACACCGGCATCATCTACAAGGCGATGGGGTTCCCGCCGCGGATGTTCACGGTGCTGTTCGCGATCGGCCGCCTGCCCGGCTGGATCGCGCAGTGGCGCGAGCTGAACAACGACCCGCTCAACAAGATCGGTCGCCCGCAGCAGCTCTACGTGGGTGCGCCGAAGCGGGACCTCCCCGCACGCTGACGCGCGTTCTTACCCGCGAAAGCGACAGAGTCCCGCGAACAGTTCGCGGGACTCTGTCGCTTTCGCAGGGCCAGGCCTACGCGTGGAGCGCGGTGTTGAGCTGGATGCCCTCGCCCTTGCGCTGCAGCGCCTCGACGGCGCCGCTGACGCTGTTGCGCCGGAACAGGACGTTCGGGGTGCCGGACAGCTCGGCGGCCTTGACGGTCTTCGGCGTGCCGTCCGGGTTCGGTGCGGCGCCGACCAGGACGACCTTCGTTCCCGCCGTGACGTACAGGCCGGCCTCGATGACGGAGTCGTCGCCGAGGGAGATGCCGAGACCCGCGTTCGCACCGAGCAGCGCGCGCTCGCCCAGGGAGACCCGGTGCGTGCCGCCGCCGGAGAGCGTGCCCATGATGGACGCCCCGCCGCCGATGTCGGTGCCGTTGCCGACGACGACGCCCTGCGAGACACGGCCCTCGATCATGGCGTCGCCGAGGGTGCCGGCGTTGAAGTTCACGAAGCCCTCGTGCATGACGGTCGTGCCCGGCGCCAGGTGCGCCCCGAGACGGACGCGGTTGGCGTCACCGATGCGGACGCGGTCCGGCACGACGTAGTCGACCAGACGGGGGAACTTGTCGATGGCGTGCACGGCGATGCCCACGCGCTGCAGCGACGGGCGCAGGCGGGTCAGGGACTCCGGGTGGACCGGCCCCGCGTTCGTCCACGCGACGATCGGGAGGTACCCGAAGACACCGTCGAGGTTGATGGTGTTCGGGCGCACGTGCAGGTGGCTCAGCAGGTGCAGACGCAGGTACGCGTCCTCGGTGCTGGTCGGGGCGGCGTCGATGGTGACCTCGGTGGTGACGGCCTCGATCCGGACCTCGCGGCGGGGGTCGTCGCCGACGTGCGCCTGCAGTTCGGCGGGGAACACCGCGTCAGCGGGTAGCGGGCCGAGGTGGGTCTCCGGGTACCAGGTGTCGAGCGTCGTGCCGTCGGCGGCGATCGTCGCGAGGCCGTGGCCCCAGGCGTGCGTCGGGCGGTCGGCGGTGGCGGTCGGGTCGGTGGCAGCGGTCGTGTCGGTCACCGCACCAGGGTACCGACGCACTGGACGGGAGCACCGGACCGACCGGACGGACGCTGCGGAACCGCACCGTGCCTCCCGGCCGCCGTGCCGTGGGCCAGCGCGACGGGAGCGACGGCAGATAAGGTGACCGCATGCCGGAGCAGCTCGACCTCACCGCCTCGTCCATCGACATCACCCGTGCCATCTGCGACATCGAATCGGTGTCGGGGAACGAGCAGGCCCTCGCTGACGCGATCGAGGCGGTGCTCGCACCGCTGCCGCACCTCGAGGTGATCCGGGACGGCGACGCGATCGTCGCCCGCACGAACCTCGGCCGCGACCGCCGCGTCGTGATCGCCGGGCACATCGACACCGTGCCGCTCAACGACAACCTGCCGACCGAGTTCCGCACCGCCGAGGACGGCACCGAGATCCTGTGGGGTCGCGGCACCGTCGACATGAAGGCCGGCTGTGCAGTGCAGCTCAAGCTCGCGTACGACCTGGTCGAGCCCTCGGTCGACGTCACGTGGGTCTGGTACGACCACGAAGAGGTCAGCGACCTGCTGAACGGCCTCGGTCGTCTCGCCCGGACCCGTCCGGAACTGCTGGCCGCCGACTTCGCCATCCTGGGGGAGCCGTCCGGCGCGCAGATCGAGGGTGGCTGCAACGGCAACCTCCGCGCCGAGATCCGCACGTTCGGCAAGCGCTCGCACAGCGCCCGCAGCTGGATCGGCGACAACGCGATCCACAAGACGGCACCGATCCTCGCCACGCTGGCCGCCTACGAGCCCCGCACGGTCACGGTCGACGGGCTCGAGTACCGCGAGGGCCTCAACGCCGTCGGGATCAGCGGCGGCATCGCGGGCAACATCATCCCGGACGAGGCGATGGTGCACGTGAACTACCGCTTCGCGCCGTCGCGTTCGGCCGACGAGGCCGTGGCGCACATCCGCGAACTCTTCGACGGCTACGACGTGACCATCGTCGACCTCGCTGCCGGTGCCCGCCCCGGCCTCGATGCCCCGCTCGCGCAGGACTTCGTGTCGGCGGTCGGTGGCCCGGAGCCCCGCCCGAAGTACGGCTGGACCGACGTCGCCCGCTTCTCGGCGCTCGGGGTGCCCGCGGTCAACTACGGACCCGGTGAACCGGTCTTCGCCCACCACGACGACGAGCAGGTCCCGGTCGCGCAGATCACCGCGGTCGAGGCCGGCCTCCGTCGGTGGCTGACGGCCTGACGACGGCCGGGGTCTCCCGGCCGACCCCTGCACGCACCCGTTGGCGCGCCCGCTACCGGGTGGTGCCGTGGTGGGTTCGCATCACGGTCGTCTACGTGCTCGCCCGGTTCGTCACCGGACTGATGATGCAGGCCTTCGCGAGTGTGCAGGCGGCGAACTCGTTCACCGTCCAGCATCCGGCGTACCTGTCGTTCGCGTCCATCTGGGACGGCGCCTGGTACCGCGTGATCGCGACCGGCGGCTACCCGTCGACCCTGCCCGTGGACGCAGCAGGGCACGTGACCGAGAACGCGTGGGCGTTCATGCCCGCGTACCCGTTCCTGGTGCGCGGCCTGATGCTGCTCACCGGCGCGTCGTTCGAGTTCGTCGCGGTGGCGGTCTCGCTGCTCGCCGGACTCGGCGCTGCGCTCGTGTTCCGTCGCCTGATGGGGCGCTTCCTCGACCCGGCGCGGGCGACCTTCGCCACGGTGCTGTTCTGCGTCGCGCCCGTGTCGGCGATGTTCCAGGTGGCGTACGCCGAGTCGATGGGGCTGTTCCTGCTGCTCGTCGCGCTGCTGCTCATGGTCGACCGGCGGTGGTGGACGATGCTGCCCGTCGTGCTCCTGCTCGGCATGACCCGGCCGACCGGGCTCGCGTTCGCGCTGCTCGTCGTGCTGTTCGTCGGCGCCTGGGCGATCCGGCCCGCGTGGGTGCGGTCGTCGGAGCCGCTCACCCTGCGCCGCCTCGTGCCGCCCGCCGTGGTGGCGGTCGTGTCCGGACTGGTCGGCCTGGCGTGGCCGGCGATCGCCTGGGCCGTCACCGGGGTGCCCAAGGCGTACACCGACACCGAGCTCGCCTGGCGGTCGTCCTACGTCGGGTGGCAGGAGCTCGTGCCGTTCGCGCCGTGGATCCAGGGCTTCGGGTGGTGGTTCCACCAGCCGGCCGGCGGGGTCCTGCTGGCCGTCGTGGTCGTCGGCTTCGTGGCGTTCGTCTGCATGCCCGCAGCCCGGGTGATCGGGATCGAGCTGCGCCTCTGGGGCATCGCCTACGTGGTGTACCTGCTCGCCGTGTTCTTCCCGCAGTCGAGCACCTGGCGGATCCTGGTGCCGATCGCGCCGCTGCTCGGCATCGTGGCGCTGCCGCGGTCCCGCGTGTACCGGGTGGCCGTCGTGGTGGCGTTCGTCGGGCTGCAGTGGGTCTGGCTGTACTACTGCTGGTGGATCGACGGCTACGACTGGACCCCGCCGTGATCGGCACGGCGTTCACGGGCCTGGGCGCGGGCCAGGAGCCGTGCGGCGGGACCGCTCCGCTCGCGCTTCGGCACCGTCGCTGACATCGGCTCCGGGTCCCCCGGCCGCCAGTTCGCCGCCGCCACGACCATCGCGTTGACGGTGGCGATGAACGGCACCGCGAAGAACGCGCCGACGACACCCGCGATCGTCGTGCCCGCGGTCACCCCGAGGACGACGCCGAGCGGGTGGACCTTGACGGCCGTGCCGGTCAGGAACGGGTGCAGGACGTGGCTCTCGAGCTGCTGCACGACCACCACGATGCCGAGCATCACGAGCGCCGGCACCCAGCCGTTGAACACGAGTGCGATGAGCACCGCGACCGCACCGGCGACGATCGCCCCGACGACGGGGACGAACGCGCCGAAGAACACGATGACGCCGATCGGGATCGCCAGCGGGATCTGCAGGGCGAGCGCGCCGATGGTCACGCCGAGGGCGTCGGTGACGGCGACCACGAGCTGGACGCGGATGAAGCTCGTCAGGGTCTTCCACCCGGCGTGCCCCGCGACGTCGATGCGAGCACGTGCCCGGCGCGGGAAGAGCCGGACGACCCACCCCCAGATGCGCGGGCCGTCGATGAGCACGAACAGCGTCGTGAACACGATGATGAACAGCCCCTCGAGCACGTGCACGGCGCCGGTGCCGGCGGCCTGGAACCCGGACAGGATCGTCGAGGCGTGCGCCTGCAGGTAGTCGAAGCCGTTCGACACCCACGAGTCGACGTCCTTCGCTGTGATCCCGAACGGCTCGCTGTCGAGCAGGGTCCGCAGGGACTGCACGCTGTGGTGGAGCCGGCGTTCGAGCGACGGCAGGTCGGACCGCACCTGCTCGGTGACGAGCAGCGCCAGCCCGCCGAGCGCCAGCACCAGGGCCACCAGGCTCGACAGCACCGCCGTCCACTTCGGCCACCGGTGCCGCTGCAGGAACGACGACATCGGCATGAGGAGCGCGCAGACCAACAGCGCGATGAGGAACGGCACCACGATGTCCTGCAGCAGCACGACCAGCGCCACCAGGACGGCGAGGCCGGCACCCACGACGAGGATGCGCCAGGTGAACGCCGCGCCGATCCGCAGGCCGGCGGGCACTGCGTCGTCGGACCGCGCGGATCGTCTGGCCGGACCGGTCCGCTCGGCCGGTCCGGTCCGCCCGGCCCGCTCGGGACGTCCGTTGGGGGACTGACGGCGCATGGAGCGGATGTTCGGCATCCGCCAAGGTTACGAACGGAACCCGCGAAGAACCGCCGATCCGACACCCCCAACCTGGGCGGTTTCGCAGTTGCCCCATCAATACGAGATAATGAGCGGGCATGTACTGCACGAAAGGGGACATCTGATGGCAGCCATGAAGCCGAGGACCGGTGACGGGCCGATGGAGGCTGTTAAGGAGGGTCGACTCATCATCGTGCGGGTTCCGCTCGAAGGAGGAGGCCGCCTGGTCGTCTCGGTCAACGATGCCGAGGCCAAGGAACTCCATGACGCACTCGCTGAGGTCGTCTCGGCCTCGTAGTCGAAAGCACCAGAACGACGGGTCCGGAGCGTGTACGCGCCGGGCCCGTCGTCTGCGTCCGGGGCGCCGCGCCGTCGGCGTGCGCGCCCGTCGCGCTGTCGGTCGCGTCCGGCAGGATGGCCTCGTGCCGAGGACCCACATGCCGATCCGCCGCGTCGAGGAGTACCGCGACCCGGACCCGATGCCGCGAGACGTCTGGCCGGCGACGCTGCCCCCGGTGCGGCAGCTGCTCGACGAGGGACTCGACCTCGACCCGGTGACGGTGTTCGTCGGCGACAACGGTGTCGGCAAGTCCACCCTGATCGAGGCGATCGCGCTCCGGTTCGGCATGTCACCCGAGGGCGGCTCCACCCTGGCGAACCACTCGACGCGTCCGTCCGAGTCGTCGCTGTGGCAGCACATCGTCCTCCGCCGTGACTTCGGTGCGCCCCGCGGCGGGTTCTTCCTGCGCGCAGAGACCATGCACGGCTTCTTCAGCTACCTCGAGGACCACCCCAACCACTCCCGCCCCGAGCCGGTGTTCCACGAGCGCAGCCACGGTGAGTCGTTCCTCGACTTCGTCATCGACCGCGCGCAGTGGCCGGGGCTCTGGATCCTCGACGAACCGGAGTCGGCGCTGTCCTTCTCCGGGTGTCTGACGCTCATCGCGCTGCTGCGGTCGATCGTCGACAGCGGGGTCGGGCAGGTCGTGCTCTCGACGCACTCACCGGTCCTGGCGGCGTTCCCCGGCGCGACGATCCACGAGGTCGGCGAGTGGGGGTTCCGGCGCACCGAGTGGGAGGACCTCGACCTGGTGCGCAACCAGCGCTCGTTCCTCGAGTCACCCGAGCGGTACCTCCGGCACCTCGAGTGACCGACGGCGAGGGTGACGCAGCGTGCGCTACGCGGTGACCTTCGTCAGCTGCAGCAGCCCGTCACCAGCCGGCGAGAGCGCACTGCGCACCGCCCCCGACGTCGACACCTCGGTGAGCAGCAGCCGGAAGTCGGTCGTCGCTCGGTCGCGCTTGACCGGGTCGGCGACGCGTCCGCGCCACAGTGCGTGTGGCACCAGGACGGTCCCGCCGAGGCGTGCGAGCCGCAGCCCGTGCTCGACGTACTCGATGACGTGCTCGGGGTCGGCATCGACCAGGACGACGTCGTACGACGCCTCGTTCATCCGGGGGAGCACCTGGTTCGCGCGGCCCGGGATGAGCCGGATCCGGGCGGGGGCGGTTCCGGCGCTGATGTAGGCGTCGCGGGCGAACTGCTGGTGGTCGACCTCGACGTCGATCGTGGTCAGGGTCGCGTCCGGCGCGCCGCCGAGCAGGTACAGCCCGGAGACTCCCAGGCCCGTCCCGATCTCGATGATGCTCGTGGCTCGGGAGGCTGCGGCGATGACGCCGATCTGCGCGCCGATCGCGGGCGAGATCGCCTCGACACCGAGCTCCAGGGAGTGCTCACGAGCGCGGGCGATCGCCTCGGACTCCGAGACGATGTCCTCGGCGAACTTCCAGTTCGACTCTTTCTCTGACACGCACACTCCGTTCGGTTGACAACTCTAGGGGTGCATCGGAGCCGAACGGGTTAGGCTCGCTCACGTGAACATCCCGCTCGACAAGATCCTGATCATCGGGATCATTGCCGTGCTCTTGCTCGGGCCGCAGCGCCTGCCGATGTACGCCCAGAAGTTGGCCGAGTTCGTGAAGGCCGTCCGCCGGTTCGCCGACACCGCGAAGGAGCGGATGCGCGACGAGATGGGCCCCGAGTTCGACGACATCGAGTGGCAGAAGCTCGACCCGCGACAGTACGACCCCCGCCGGATCATCCGCGATGCGCTCCTCGACTCCGGCGGCGCCAGCAGCGCCGCCGCGGTCCAGACCGCGCAGGTGACCGCCTCCAAGGTGCGCGCGACGGCTCCCGTCGTGCCGCTGGCCGCGAGAGAAGCGCCACCGTTCGACGCGGAAGCGACCTGACGCCCGTCACGTGACCACCTGACGGACGGGAGGCCCGGTGCCAGCTGGCACCGGGCCTCCCGTGTTCGGTGTGGTGACGACTACTTCAGGTCGACTACTTCAGGTCGGCGAGGAAACGATCTGTCCAGGCGAGTGCCGCTGCGCTCGGGACGGAGCTGCAGGTGGACGACGCCGTCGTCGAGGCGCAGGGCGTGTCCCGGTCGAGCGACCAGTAGTGGATCCCAGCGAGGCCGTTCGCCTTCGCGTAGGCGGACAGGGTGTCGACGTCGGCGAGGGTGAAGACCTCGTCGGTGGTGTCGTTGACGCCGATCATCGGGGTGACCTCGATCTTCGACGACGCGATGCCGTACGTGTGCTGCAGGTTCGTGACGGCCTGGATCGAGGACTTGCCCATCTGGCAGGTGGAGCCGGAGAGCACGCAGTTCGCGGTGGTCGCGCGGCCGAAGTCCATCGTCATGAGGTTGATCGTGTAGTTCGTCAGGGTCGACGCCTTGATCGCCTTCACGGTGGCGTCGCCGGTGCTGTTCAGCCCGCCGTACGAGCCGTCGCTGGCGGCCAGGGTCGCGAGCGTGAACGAGAACCGCATGCCCGGGTACTTCGCCTGGGCGAGGGCCGCGGCGCTCACCAGGTTCTGCACGTCGGCGGCGGACTGACCGCTCTCGATGTCGAAATCGACGCCGATCATGTGCGGGGTCGCGTACCGGGCGATGAACGACTGCAGTGCGGCGCCCGAGCACTTGAACGAACCGGCGGCTCCACCGGTGCTCACGATGTAGTTCACCCCGGCGGCGTCGAGCTTCGGGATGTTGGCGTTCGCGAAGGCATCCGCCGCGACGCCGCCCCAGTTCTCGCTGCCGCACGTGCCGGTCGCGAAGGCGAGGGTGATCGCCTTGAGGCCGGGCTCCCGGGTCGACACCAGGCTGTTGCTCGAGCCGACCACCGGGATCCGCGTCCCGGTGACCGCGGTGTTCATGACGTTCGTGTTCCAGTCGAGGTTCACGGTGATGTCCTTGTACGGGCTGAACACCAGTCCGCTGGCCGTGCCGCCGCTCCCGCCCGTGCCCGGGGTCGTCGTCCCCCCACCGGGAGGAGTGGTCCCGCCGCCCGTGCCGGAGCAGGCGCCGGTCGACGTCCATGGCTGGCCGCTGCCCGTTGCCCCGGCGTGTGTCGCGGGGTCGTCGCCCTGCGTCCACCAGTTCGCGGTGTAGTTCGATCCGTTCTCGCTGACGGTGGCACCGCCGGAGTACGCGGTGCCGGTGGTCCACGCGGTCGCGCACGACGGTGTCGCGGCGATGGCCGGTGCTGCGGCGAGTGATCCGCCGGCGATCACTGCGGCGACGGTGGCCACGAGGCCGATCCGTACTCGGGTGTTCTGGTTCACACGGTTCTCCTGTCCTCGGCCGGACGTCGTCGTCCGGCGGGTGGAGCCCAGGCGGTCACATTCCGCAAGGGCATTGTGCAATGCCCTTGCATAATGCTCCGGGGTGGAACGACCTGTCCATGAACGAACGTACAGGCGCGCGCCGAGCGGATGGCAGGCGCCCGTCGTCAGTCGCGGGTGGCGACGATCGTGTACGTCAGGGGAACCCGGTCGCGGTCAGCGTCGGGCCACGCCCACGAGCCGTCGCCGGTGTCCTCCATGCGAGGACTGAAGCGCCAGGGCAGTGTGCGCCCCTCGTCCAGGCGGCGGAGTCGGAGTCCGGCGCCGAGCAGGGCGTTCACGATCTCGGACAGCGGGTGCGGCCACTCGAACGTGCGGGTGTTCGCCACGGTGCCGTCGCCGGCGTAGGTGCCGGCGTCGTCCCACTGCTGCGCGGTGCCGTCCGGGAAGTACCGGTACCGGGTGACGAGTTCGTCGGCGGTCTCGTCGAGGGCGTAGAGCGCGGGGTGGCCGTCGCGGATGAAGAACACCCCGCCCGGGCGCAGCAAGCCGGCGACCTGCGCTGCCCAGCGGTCCAGGTCGGGGAGCCAGCAGATCGTGCCGATGCTCGTGTAAACGACGTCGAAGTCGCCGGAGACGGCAGCGCAGGCGTCGAGTACGTCGGTCTCCACCCAGGTGACGTCGAGGCCGAGCCGCGTCGCGAGGCCGGCGGCGGAGGCGAGCGCCGCGGGGGAGAAGTCGACGCCGGTGAGCCGGGCTCCCTCGCGGGCGAGCGAAACGGTGTCGGTGCCGATGTGGCACTGCAGGTGGCAGACGTCGAGGCCGGCGAGCGAGCCGTTCGGCAGCCACGGCGTCAGGGCCGGCAGGTCGTCGCGCACGACGTCCGAGCGGTGCGCCGGGTCGGACAGCTCGTCGACGGCGTAGGCGCCCTCGTGGATCGGCACCCGGTCGTCCCAGTTCGCCCGGTTCGTGTCGCGGGCGCGGTCCCAGTCGACGCTGACGTGATCCATGCTCATGCTGACGAGCCTAGGACAGCGACAGGCCCAGCTTCCGTCCGGCCAGTCCGCGCCCCATCGTCGTGATGCCGTCGGCGATCGCGGCGAGGGCGACGGCTGCGGGGTCCTCCGGCGCGCCGAGGACCACCGGCAGGCCGGTGTCCCCGCCCTCGCGGAGCGGCACGGACAGCGGCACGCTGCCGAGCACCGGCACGGGGGCGTCCTGCCCGCGGGACAGCCGTGCGGCGGTCTCGGCGCCACCGCCCTTGCCGAACAGGTGCAGGACCGAGCCGTCGGGCTGCACGAGCCCGGCCATGTTCTCGATGACCCCGATCACCCGCTGGCCCGTCTGCCGTGCGACGATCCCGCTGCGCTCGGCGACGTCGGCCGCGGCGGCCTGGGGTGTGGTGACGACGAGGACCTCGGCGTGGGGGAGGAGCTGGCCGACCGAGATCGCGACGTCGCCGGTACCGGGCGGCAGGTCGAGCAGGAGCACGTCCAGGTCGCCGAAGAACACGTCGGTCAGGAACTGGTTCACGGTGCGGTGCAGCATCGGGCCACGCCAGGACACCGCGGTGGAGGCGTCGTCGACGAACATCCCGATCGACACGACCTTCACGTCATGGGCGACGGGCGGCAGGATCATGCTGTCCACCCGGGTCGGCCGCGGGGCGACGCCGTGCTCGTCGGTCAGACCCATCAGCCCGGGGATGCTGAAGCCGTGCACGTCGACGTCGACGATCCCGACGCGCAGGCCCCGGCGGGCGAGCGCGACGGCGAGGTTGGCGGTGACCGTCGACTTGCCGACGCCGCCCTTGCCGCTCGTGACGGCGATCACCCGGGTGAGCGAGTCCGCGGTGAACTGGATGCCGTTCGGCCGGCCGGCCCGCAGCCGTTCGGTCAGCGCGGCACGCGTCGCGGGGGCCATCACCGACACGTCGACGTCGACCGAGGACACCCCGTCCACGGAACCGGCGGCGACGCGCACGTCGCGCTCGATGGTGTCGGCGGCGGGGCACCCCACGATCGTGAGCTGCAGGTCGACGCGCACCGCGCCTCCTGGCTGCACGTCGACACCACGGATCATGTCGAGCTCCGTGACGGGCCGACGGATCTCGGGGTCGATCACGCGGCCGAGCGCAGCGAGGACCGCCGTGCCCAGCTGCTCGTCGGCGGGAGCCGCGTCAGCCACGGGTGGAGCTGCCGGGCTCGTTCGCGTAGCCGGCGTCGTCGGCGTCGCGCCGGTCGAGTTCCTCGAGCAGCGAGCGGAGCTCGGCACGGATGAAGTCCTTCGACGCCATGTCGCGCATCGCCAGCCGGAGCGCGACGACCTCGCGCGCCAGGTACTCGGTGTCCGCCAGGTTCCGCTCCGCACGCTGCCGGTCCTGCTCGAACTGCACGCGGTCGCGGTCGTCCTGCCGGTTCTGCGCGAGCAGGATGAGCGGGGCGGCGTACGAGGCCTGCAGCGACAGCACCAGGGTCAGCGCGGTGAAGCCGATCGCGGCGGAGTCGAACTGCCACGGCTTCGGCGCGAGGGTGTTGTAACCCATCCAGACCACACAGAACAGGGTGAGGCCGATGAGGAACCACGGCGTGCCCATGCCCCGTGCGATGCCCTCGGTCGCGCGACCGAACGTGTCACCGCGTCCGCCACGACGGCGGGTCGGGAGCACGCGCGTGCGCATGCCCTTGGGGGAGTCGAGGCGGACGTCGGAGCGCTCGCGATCACGACGGTTCTCATCCGTTCGGGCCACGGGTGGTCCTCCTTCCCGTCGTCACGGGTGTCTTGCGCGGGCGTTGGCGTGGAAGCGGTGAGGGTTCCCCCTCGCCCTGACTTCGCCAGTCGTCCGGCAGGACGTGGTCGAGGACATCGTCGATCGTCACCACCCCGACGAGGCGGTGGGCGTCGTCGACCACGGGGACGGACAGCAGGTTGTAGGTCGCCATCACGCGGGTGACCTCGGCGGCACTCGCGTCGACCCGGACCGGCTCGGTCTGCTGGTCGATGAGCGTGCCGAGCCGTTCGTTCGGCGGGTAGCGGAGCATGCGCTGGAAGTGCACCAGCCCGAGGAACCGACCGGTCGGCGGCTCGTACGGCGGCAGCGTGACGCACACCGCGGCACCGAGCACCGGGGCGAGGTCGTGTCGGCGGACGAGTGCGAGCCCCTCGGCGACGGTCGCGTCGGCGGAGACGATGACGGGCTCGGTGGTCATCAGACCACCGGCGGTGTCCGGCTCGTACTCCAGGAGCATGCGGACGTCCTGCGCCTCCTCCGGCTCCATGAGCTGCAGGAGTGCCTCGCTCCGTTCGTCGGAGAACTGCGCGAGGACGTCGGCCGCGTCGTCCGGCTGCATCTGGTCGAGGACGTCGGCCGCACGGGAGTCCTCGAGCCGCGACAGGATCTCGACGCGCTCCTGGTCGGGCATCTCCTCGAGCACGTCGGCGAGCCGGTCGTCTGGGAGCTCTTCGGCGACCTCGAACCGGCGTTCCTCCGGCAGGTCGAGCAGCGTGCTCGCCAGGTCGGCGGGCACCAGGTCGGAGTAGGCCGCGATGACGTGCTCGGCGGACTGGGCCTCACCGGGGAGCTCGTCCTCGGTGACCTCGTTCCACGTCGCGAACGTCGTCGGGCCCTTGCCGAATGGCGACGGCGTGGTCTTCGGCTTGCGGAGGAAGAGCTGCGCGACCTCCCAGTCGCCCTGCCCGCGGTCCTCGATCGCGACGTCCTCGATGGTGGCGCGGATGCGCTGGTTCTTGATGAGCACCTTGCGACCGAGCATCTCGGCGATCACCCGGACCTCGCCGCCGCGCTGCTCGAAGCGGCGCATGTTGACGAGCCCGGTGGTGATGACCTGGCCGGCACCGATCGAGGTGATGCGGCCGACGCTGACGAAGATGCGGCGCTTGCCCGGCACCTCGACGATCAACCCCACGACGTGCGGGGGATCGGCCCGGCGGTAGACCACCAGGACGTCCCGGACCTTGCCCACGCGGTCGCCCGCGGGGTCGAAGACGGAGCACCCGGCGAGGCGGGCGACGAAGACCTTCGTGGCGCTCACCCGACCCAGCGTAGTCGGTTGCGTGCTGGCGCTTCCCCGGTGGTGCACGTGCGATTGCAAGGTGCGCGGTGAATGATGGCTGTGTGAGCAATCAGAGTCCCTTCGCCGGCAGGACCGCCCAGGCCTTCCCGACGCTGCCCAAGGGCGACGTCCTCGGCACGTACGACAGCTACCCCGATGCGCAGCGCGTCGTGGCGAAGCTCGCCGACGCCGACTTCCCGGTCAACCAGCTCTCGATCGTGGGCAACGACCTGAAGACCGTCGAGCGCGTCACCGGCAAGATGACCTACGGCCGTGCGGCGATCGCCGGAGCCCTGTCCGGTCTCTGGCTCGGCATCTTCTTCGGCATCGTGCTCACCCTTTTCTCGCCGAGCTCCGGTGGCCTGATCCTCGCCGCCGCGATCATCGGCGCCGCGTTCGGCATGCTCTACGGCATCGTCTCGTTCGCGATCACCAAGCGACAGCGCGACTTCACGAGCGTCCACCAGGTGCTCGCCACGAACTACCAGATCGTCGTCAACCCGCAGCTGACCGGTCAGGCGCAGCGGATTCTGGGTGAGCACGGTGCGACGCCGTCCACGCACTGGAACGAGCAGCCCCAGCAGGGCGCTCCCGGCGCACCGGTGCAGGGACAGCAGCCGTGGCGTCCCGCCCCGCCGCAGCAGCAGTCGCCGTACGGCGGACACGCCACACCCCACCAGCAGCCAGGAGGCCCGCAGCAGCCCGGCACGTCGGCTCCCGACGGTCAGACGGATGCGCCCACGGCGTCGGGTGCGTCGAGCGCGCCGCGGTACGGCACGAACGACGGGCCCCGGTACGGCGAGAACGCCGACCCGTCCGCTGCCGCCCCCGCCGACCGACCCACCTCGGGTGGGCCGGCGATCCCCGAGCGTCGTCCGCAGGACCCGCCGCAGTACGGCGAGCGGGTGCCCGGCGCGACTCCGCCGGCACCGTCGTCTTCGTCGACCCCGTCGTCGCCGTCGTCCCCGAAGGGCGACGAGCGCCCCTGACGCCTGCTGCTCGGGGCCGGTGTGTTCGGGTTACAGCACCTTCGAGTAGCAGATCGACAGCGGGGCGCCGACGTACGGGCCGAAGTTGGCGATCCGCGTGAAGCCCTCGCGCTCGTAGAACCCGACGGCGCGCTTCTGCTCGTTCCCCGTCTCGAGCACGAGCGCCGGTGACCCGAGGTCGAGCGCGGCCTCTTCGAGCCGACGCAGCAGCGCGGCCGCCACACCCGAACCGCGGGACTCCGGCCGGACGTACATGCGCTTGATCTCGGTGATGCCGTCGTCGACGACCCGCAGTCCGCCGCACGCCAGCGGAGTGCCGGCCTCGTCGCGCGCCAGGAAGAACACCGCGATGGAGTCCGCCGTCGGCTTCTCGCCGGGTTCGGTGTCGCCGCCGTAGGCACGGTCGATCTCCAGGCGCTGCGCGGCTCGGAGTCGCTGCGCGTCGGGGGAGTCGAAGTGCTCGACCTCGATCGAGAACTGCGGCGTGCGGGTGTCGGAGGAGGCGTCGGGCGTCGTCACCCGCTCAGGCTAGCGGCCGGAGCGGGCGATCCACCCCTCCACTTCCGAGGGGGTCCGGGGGATGCCGATCGACAGGTTCTCGGCCCCGTCCTCGGTGACCAGGATGTCGTCCTCGATCCGGACGCCGATGCCGCGGAACTCCTCGGGCACGGTCAGGTCGTCCTGCTGGAAGTACAGACCGGGCTCGATCGTGAACACCATGCCGGGCTGCACGACGCCGTCGATGTACATCTCGCGACGGGCCTTCGCGCAGTCGTGCACGTCGAGGCCGAGGTGGTGGCTCGTGCCGTGCACCATGTAGCGGCGGTGGAACTGGTTGTCCGGCTCGAGCGACTCTTCCGCCGAGACGGGCAGGAAGCCCCACTCGGCGGTCTTGCGGGCGATGACCTCCATCGCGGTGGCGTGCACCTGGCGGAACGTGATGCCCGGCTTGACGATGGCGAACGCGGCGTCTGCTGCCTCGAGCACGGCGTCGTAGACCATGCGCTGCACGGGGGAGAACGTGCCGCTGACCGGCAGCGTGCGGGTGATGTCGGCCGTGTAGAACGAGTCGACCTCGACCCCGGCGTCGATGAGGATCAGGTCACCCGGCTGCACGGCGCCGTCGTTCCGGGTCCAGTGCAGGATGCAGGCGTGGTGGCCCGAGGCGGCGATCGTGTCGTAGCCGACCGTGTTGCCGTCTGCACGAGCCCGGCGGTTGAAGGTGCCCTCGACGATGCGCTCGCCCCGCTGGTGTGCCAGGACGGCGTCGAAGTCGGCGATCACGTCGTCGAAGCCGTGCTTCGTCGCGTCGACGGCCTTGCGGAGCTCGCCCACCTCGTACGCGTCCTTCACCAGGCGCTGCTCGGACAGGTCGCGGGCGAGGACGTCGTCGGTCGCCGGTGCGTCGTCGGTCTCCGGCGCGCCGCCGACGGCGCTGCCGAGTCGTGCGTCGAGGGTGCGGGTCAGGTCGTCGTCGGCCTCGCGCACGAGCAGCGCCGAGGCGTCGAGCCCGTCGGCGACGTCCGAGAAGGCACCGAGGTCGGCCGTAGCCAGCCTGAGGTCGGCGGCGACGGCGTCGAGCGAGGGACGCGGGCCGACCCAGAACTCGCCGATCTCGGGGTTCGCGTAGAACTCTTCTGACTCACGACCGGCCGTGGCACGGAAGTAGAGCGTGGCGTCGTGCCCGGAGCCGTTCGGCGTCATCACGAGGACGGAGCCGACGACGGTGTCGGTGCCCCACCCGGTCAGGTGCGCGAACGTGGAGTGCGGGCGGAAGGGGTAGTCGCAGTCGTTCGAGCGGACCTTGGCCTGTCCGGCGGGGACGACGATCGTGCGGCCCGGGTGCAGCTCGGAGATGCGGGCCCGACGCTCGGCAGCGAAGGCGGCCTGCTCGCGGGGCTCGGGGATCGTCTGCTCGCGGTCGGCCCACTGCGACCCGATGAAGTCCTTGAAGGTCGAGGACCCGGGGGTCGTGGATCGGTTGCTCGTCGCGCGGGGAGTCGTGTCGGCCATGCCCCCATCATCGCACCGCGCTGCACCGGCGTCCTGTGCGGCCCCTCACCTGTGGATAGCATTGTCGACGTGCCCGACCCGTTCATCGACCTGCACGCGCACTCGAGTGTCTCCGACGGCACCGAGCGACCCGCGGAGCTCGTCCGAGCGGCCGCAGCCGCCGGCCTGGACGCCGTCGCGCTGACCGACCACGACACGACCGCCGGCTGGGCCGACGCCTCCGTGTCCGCACGCGAGCTGCCGCTGACGCTCCTGCCGGGTCTCGAGCTCAGCACCCGCATCGGCTTCCGCAGCGTGCACGTCCTCGGCTACCTGGTCGATCCACACGACCCGGGCCTGGTCGAGGAGACGGACCGCATCCGCTCCGGCCGCCTCTCCCGCGCGCACCGCATGGTCGACCGCATCGGCGAGGACCACCCGATCACCTGGGCCGACGTCCTGGCGCAGGCGAGTCCCGGGGCCACCATCGGTCGCCCGCACATCGCCGATGCGCTCGTCGCGCGGGGCCTCGAGTCCGACCGGAGCGCGGCGTTCCGCGGCATCCTGCACCCGGCGTCCGGCTACTACGAACCGCACGAGGCTCCGTCGCCCCTGCGCGGCGTCGAACTCATCCGACGGGCGGGCGGTGTGCCGGTCATCGCGCACCCGGCAGCCTCGTCGCGGGGGATCGTCATCGACGAGCCGATGCTCCGCGACCTCGTCGACGCTGGGCTCGGCGGGCTCGAGGTCGACCACCGCGAGAACCTGGCGCACGGCAAGCGCACCCTGCTCGACTGGGCGTCGCGCTACGGCCTGTTCGTCACCGGTTCGAGCGACTACCACGGCACGGGCAAGCCGAACCGGCTCGGCGAGCACCGGACGGCGCGGGTCGCGTTCGACGCCATCCTGTCCGAGGCCACCGGGAGCGCGCCCGTGGTCGGCCCCGGCTCGCGCCTGTCCTGACCCGAGGCTCGTCCCCACCGAAGCGACAGTTCTCGCTCGGCGCGGCCTGACCCCTCCGCGAAAGCGACAGATTCCCGCCGACAGTTCGCGGCAATCTGTCGCTTTCGCGGGGGCAGTCGGCGGGTGGAGACGACGAAGGGCCCGTCGCGTCAGCGACGGACCCTTCGGTCTGGAGGCGCTACTCGCCGTCCGACGAACCCTGCGGTGCCGAGGCGGTCGCCGAGGCATCGCCGGTGCCAGCTCCGCGACGGCGACGACGGCGCCGACGCTTCGCGGCGCCGTCGGTGGTCCCGCCCTCGGTGGCCGACGTGTCGTCGGTGGGCGCGGAGGTCGGAGCCGCGGACTCGGTGGCGGGAGCCTGCGAGGCGGGCTGCTCCGAGCCTCCTGACCGGGTGCGGCTGCGCGACCGCGAACGCGACGCGTCACGCGGACCGGAGGCCGGACGGTCGCTGCTGCGCTTCTCGGCGGGGGCACCGGCCGACGCGGCGTGCGACGAGGCACCGGGCAGACGGCCCTTCGTACCCTTCGGGATGTCGAGTTCCTCGAACAGGTGCGGCGACGACGAGTAGGTCTCGACGGGCTCGGGGATGCCGAACTCGAGGGCCTTGTCGATCAGCGTCCACTTGTGCAGGTCGTCCCAGTCGACGAACGTGACCGCGATGCCGGTCTTGCCGGCACGGCCGGTACGACCGGCGCGGTGCAGGTAGGTGTCCGGGTCGTCCGGGATCGTGTGGTTGATGACGTGCGTGACGTCGTCCACGTCGATGCCGCGGGCGGCGACGTCGGTGGCGATGAGCACATCACGCTTGCCGGCCTTGAAGGCGGCCATCGCGCGCTCGCGCTGCTCCTGGTTGAGGTCACCGTGCACCGCTGCGGCGTTGAACCCGCGGTCCTTGAGCTCCTCGACGAGCTTCGCCGCCGCACGCTTGGTGCGGGTGAAGATCACGGTCTTGCCGCGGCCCTCGGCCTGGAGGATGCGGGCGATGACCTCGTCCTTGTCCAGGGAGTGCGCGCGGTAGATGAGGTGCTTGATGTTGGCCTGCATGAGGCCCTCGTCCGGGTCGGTCGCCCGGATGTGCACCGGACGGCTCATGAACCGGCGGGCGAGGGCGACGATCGGCGCGGGCATCGTGGCCGAGAACAGCATCGTGTGCCGCACCTCGGGGATGGCCTGGAAGATGCGCTCGATGTCCGACAGGAAGCCCAGGTCGAGCATGCGGTCGGCCTCGTCGAGGACGACTTCCTGCACGTGGGACAGGTCGAGGAGTCGCTGGCGCTGCAGGTCGATGAGGCGCCCGGGCGTGCCGACGACGATCTGGGCGCCGGCCTTGAGCTGCTCGATCTGGCCCTCGTACGCCTTGCCGCCGTAGATCGCCGCGACGGTGGTCGGGCGGTTCGAGGTGGCGACCTCGAGGTCCTCGGTCACCTGGACCGCGAGTTCGCGGGTCGGGACGACGACGAGGGCCTTGACGCCGGGCGCCGGGTCGGCGCCGAGGCGCTGGATGAGGGGGAGGCCGAACCCGAAGGTCTTGCCGGTACCGGTCTTGGCCTGGCCGATGATGTCCTGGCCGGTGAGGGCGAGCGGGATCGTCTGCTGCTGGATCGGGAAGGGCTCGAGGATGCCCTTGCCCGCGAGCGCGTCGACGATGTCCTGCTCGATGGAGAGGTCTGCGAAAGTCAAAGAATCACCTTAGTTCTGGTGGAAGTCCGGGCCAGTCTACCGATGGGCGGGTGGAGCGGGGCGCGAGGCGGTTCCCGCTATGCTCTCCGGGTGGTGTCGTGGTGGAACCGGAAGCGCGCGGCGCAGCTCGCAGCAGCGTGGCTCGCGTCGCGGAACCCGCGCAACGCAAGCCAGGTCAAGCGTCTGGCGCTCGACGACGTCACCCCCGAGCTCGACGTCTACCTGGGCCAGGCCGCGTACCTGCAGCTCTCCGTCTACGAGACGATGGGTCGTGCCGGTGCCTCGGCGCCGACGCTGTCCGGTCGCCTGGTGACCGGTGTGCTCGCGACGACGGCGCTCGACCGGCACCGCACGATCGTCGCCGAGATCGAACGGAACGGTTCGGACCCGGCGGAACTGATGGCGCCGCACCGCGAGGCGATCGACCGGTTCCTCGAGCGCACGAGCGGCGCCGACTGGTACGAGTCGATGCTGACCGGCTACGTCACGGCCGGCATCCTGAACGACCTGTTCGGCAACCTGCTTCGGTCGCTGCCGAACGACGTGCGGCAGCGGTTGCGCTCCGTGTTCGACGCGCGTGAGGAACCCGCGGTCGTCGAGGAACTGACCGCCCGCATCGAGGACGACCCCGAGGTCGGTTCGCGCTTGGCGATGTGGGGCCGGCGTCTGGTCGGCGACACCCTGCTCGTGGCGCGGTCGGCGCTGGCGTCGCACGCTCGCGAGGACCAGGAGCGGCTCGAGCCGGTCTGGACCGAACTGATCGCCGCGCACACCCGACGGATGGACGCCCTCGGCCTGACGGCCTAGGCCCCGCGGGCCTTGAGCCGTTCGTAGTACTCGACGTCGCTCTTGTCGCGGCGCGTCCCGAGCAGCCACTCGACGACGAGGGCGACGACGCCCGCACCGACCAGGGCCACGACCCAGATCCAGGTGGCGTCGTACCGCCATCCGGCCCAGGTCAGCGCCTCCCACAGCACGGCAGCGGCGATGCCGCCCACGGCGGGCCCGATCAGGACGCCACGACTGGCGCGCCACGGCAGGACCACGTGCGCGATCCCGCCGATGATCAGGCCGCCGAGGACGGCGAAGAGCAGTTCCACGTCGTCAGGCGACGAAGCCGATGCGGCGTGCCTCTTCCGCGCCGACCTCGACGTACGCCAGGGCGGCGACCGGAACGATGAAGCGACGGCCCTTCTCGTCCTGGAGCGACAGGTGCGTCGCCTTCGACGCGAGGGCCTCAGACACGGCCTTCTCGATCTCGTCGGCGGTCTGGGCGGTCTCGAACGCGATCTCGCGCGGGCTGTTGATGATGCCGATCTTGATGTCCACGAGCACAGCGTATCCGAGCGGTCCCGGAGGACATCGGACGTTCGCCGCGGGCGCACTCGGCAGCTCGGGTGCGCGCCGCGCCCGCGTCGGGCCGGGTGGTGTCGGCGGTCGTGGGTACCGTACGAGCGTGCCGCAGACCACGCTGACGCCAGCCCCCGCAGACGTCGGCGTCGCACGCGCCCTGGTCGACGACCCGTCCCAGACCGCCGTGCTCGCGCTGCCCGACGGCCGACACGCAGCGGTCATCGGCGCTCCCGGTACCGGCAAGACGACCACGCTCGCCCGGCTCGTCGCCGACCGGTTGCGCCGACCGGACGCGATCAGCCCCGACGGGCACGCCACCGTGCTCGCGCTGACCTCGTCGCGGACCGCGGCCACCGCCCTGCGTGACCGCCTCGCCGCCGCCGTCGACCGCGTGGTGCCCGGAGCCCTCGCCCGGACCGTGAACTCCTTGGCCTTCCAGATCGTCGCGCACGCCGCCGCGGTCCAGGGGCAGGAAGCGCCCACGCTGCTGACCGGTGGCGAGCAGGACCGCATCATCGCCGACCTGCTCGCCGGTCACGAGCTCGACGGCACCGGTCCGGACTGGCCCGAACCCATCACCGCGGTGGTGCGGGAGCGCGCCGGGTTCCGGACCGCGCTGCGCGACGTCATGATGCGTGCGGTCGCGGCGGGCGTCGAGCCCGAGGACATGCGCGAGCTCGGCGACGAGGGCGGTCGACCCGAGTGGCGGGCCGTCGGTGACTTCGTCGACGAGTACCGGGCCTCGGTCACCGCGTTCCGTGCGACCAGCCTCGACTCCGGTGAGCTCGTCGCGTTCGCCACCGCGGCTGTGCTGCGCGGGGAACTCCCGGCGAGCATCGCCGCCCTCGGACTCATCGTGGTCGACGACACCCAGGAACTCGTCGAGGGCGAGGTGGCACTGCTCGGTGCGCTCGCCCGGTCCGACGTGCAGGTCGTCGCGTTCGGCGACCCGGACATCGCCGCCTCGGCGTTCCGCGGGGCCGAACCGGACGTGCTCGGGCGCCTGGCCGTGCGGCTCGGCGTGGACCGGGTCGACGAACTCTTCCTCGGCACCGTGCATCGGTACCCCGCGCCGATCCGGTCGTTGGTCTCCGGGATCACGGGGCGCATCGGCACGGCAGCGGCCGGTCGGCAGCGCGCGGCGACGGCGAGTGACGAGGACGCCCGAGCCGACGCCGTCGTGCACCTCGAGGCGGCGAGCCGGTCGGCGCTGCTCGTCGCCGTCGCCCGACGGCTCCGCGAGCACCGTCTGCTCGACGGCGTGCCGTGGCACCGGATGGCCGTCGTCACCCGCAGCGGCGCCGCGATCCCCGAGCTCGTGCGTGCGCTCTCGGTGGCCGAGGTCCCCGCGACCGCCGGTGCCGCGCCCGTCCGCCCCCGTGACGACTCGGCGGCGCGGGCACTGCTCGACGCCGCGGCGGTCGCCCTCGGGGTCCTGCCCCTCGACGCCGCCCTGGCCACCGCGTTCGCCACCGGGCCGCTCGGCGGACTCGACACCCTGGCGATGCGCCGGCTGCGGCTCGCCCTGCGGCGCGAAGAGCTCGCCGGCGACGGCACCCGCACGGCCGATGAACTCCTGATCGACGCGCTCGGTGCCCCGGAGCGTCTGGCCACGGTCGACGCCGGCTTCGCCAGACGGGCGACACGACTCGCGCGCAGCCTGGTGCAGGCACACGCCGACGCCGAGGCCGGGTCGAGCATCGAGGAGATCCTCTGGGGCCTGTGGGAGCGCAGCGGCCTCGCGAAGTCGTGGGGCGGGCAGTCCGCAGCCGGCGGGGTCGGAGCCGGCGAAGCGGACCGGCACCTCGACGCCGTCGTCGGCCTGTTCACCGCCGCCAAGCGGTTCGTCGAACGCACCCCGGACGCCCCGGCCCGGGTGTTCGTCGACGACCTGCTCGGCGCCGACCTGCCCGAGGACTCCATCGGCCCCGACCGCACCGCCGGCCGGGTCCGGGTGCTCACCCCCTCGGCGACGATCGGACTCGAGTGCGACGTCGTCGTGGTGCTCGGACTGCAGGACGGCGTGTGGCCGAACACCCGGGTGCGCGGCAGTCTGCTCGACCCGGACGGGCTGGTCCGTGCGGCGTCGGGGGCCGAGCGTTCGCCGATCGACGACCGCGCCGCGGTGGTCGCCGATGAACTCCGCTTGTTCGCCCGCGCCGTCTCCCGCGCGACCACGCAGGTCGTGATCGGCACCGTCGCCAACGACGACGAGTCCCCGTCGCCGTTCGTCCGCCTGGTGCCGGTGCCGCCGGACCGGCAGCCGACCGTGCACCCGCTGTCCCTGCGCGGACTGGCTGGGTCCCTGCGACGTCGGGTCGTCCTGTCGGGCGACCACGAGGCCGCCTCGGCGCTGGCCCGGTTGGCCGAGGCCGAGGTCCCCGGGGCTGCACCGGACGACTGGTACGGCCTCGCCGAGCCCACCACCGACGAGCCGCTGGTCGACCTCGAGGCCGAGCCGGTGCCCGACGTCGAGGGCGGCGAGCCCGTCGCACCGACCGTGTCCGTCTCACCGTCGCGCATCGGCACGTTCGAGGAGTGCCCGGTGCACTGGTTCGTGCAGACCTTCGGCGGCGGTGCGCCGAGTCCGGCGATGGGGATCGGCACGATCGTCCACGAGGCGATGGAGCACGCGACCGAGATCGACGTCGAGTCGCTGTGGGAGCGGGTCGAGGCCCGGTGGGACGAACTGACCTTCGAGTCGCCGTGGGTGGCCGATCGGGAACGCGCGCGCACCCGCCGCATGATCGAGGGGCTCAGCGACTACCTGCGGACCTTCGCGGGCGCTGGCCGCCGGTTGCTCGGCGCCGAGACCTCGTTCGCCCTGGTCACCGGCCCCGCCCGGATGCGCGGCAGCATCGACCGCATCGAGGTCGACCCCGAGGGCCGCGTCAGCGTCGTGGACCTGAAGACCGGACGGTCGATGCCGAGCGAGAAGAACGACATGCCGGAGCACCCGCAGCTCGGCGCGTACCAGCTGGCGATCGAGGACGGCGCGGTCGAGGGCGTTCCGGCCGGCTCGCCCATGACGGACGCCCGACTCGTGTTCGTGCAGAACCCCCGCGGCGGGCAGGCCTACTCGGAGCGCACCCAGCACGCGTTCGACGCCGAGGCGCGCGACGCCTACCGGGAGCGCCTGCACGGGGTCGCGCGCGGCATGGCCGGACGGACCTTCCTGGCGAACGTGGACGACCACTGCGAGAAGGCCCGGACCGGCGTCGAGTGCCGCATCCACGTGGTCTCGGAGGTGACCTGGTGACCGACACGACCGACACGACCGACACGACCGACGCGACGGGCTCGACGGGCACGACGGACGTCCTCGTTGCGCCTGTGGTCCAGCACGGCGCCGACGCCATCGCCGACGCCCTCGGCCGCCCGCGCCCGACCGCACAGCAGCGCGCCGTCATCGAGTCCCCCCTCACCCCCGCCCTGGTCGTCGCCGGAGCCGGCAGCGGCAAGACCGAGACGATGGCGTCGCGGGTGGTCTGGCTGCTCGCGAACGGCATGGTCCGCCCCGACGAGGTCCTCGGTCTGACCTTCACCCGCAAAGCCGCCGGCGAGCTCTCGGTGCGCATCAACGACCGCATCCGTGCGCTCGAGGACGTCGGCCTGATCACCCCGGGCGACGCCTTCGAGGCGCCCACGGTGTCGACCTACAACGCGTTCGCGAACGCCGTCTTCCGCGAGAACGCCCTGCTCGTCGGCCGCGACGGCGAGTCCCAGGTCCTGACCGAACCGTCCGCCTGGCAGCTGGCCCGCCGCGTCGTGGTGGCCGCGCGTGACGACCGACTGGCCGGACTCGACCGCGACGTCGACACCCTCACGGCGGCCGTCGTGGCGCTCGCCGGGGCCACGTCCGAGCACCTCGTCGAACCCGAGGACCTCCGCCGGTTCGCCGTCGAGTTCTCCGACCTGCTCGAACTGCCCGGCAACCGTGGCAAGCCGTACAAGGCGATCACCGACGCCGTCGCGGCGATCGGTGCGCTGGAGCCCCTCGCCGACCTGGTCGCGGAGTTCCGACGGCAGAAGGTCGACCACGGCTTCGTCGAGTTCTCCGACCAGATCGCCCTGGCGCTCGCCGCGGCCGAGTCCGCGCCGCGGGTGGTCACGGACCTGCGGCAGCGGTTCGGCGTCGTGCTGCTCGACGAGTACCAGGACACCTCGGTGGTGCAGACCCGGTTCCTCGCCCGGCTGTTCCGCGGGCACTCGGTGATGGCCGTGGGTGACCCGCACCAGTCGATCTACGGGTTCCGCGGTGCGAGCGCCGCGAACCTCGCACGCTTCCCGCACGACTTCGGCGGCACCGAGCCGGACGCGGTCCGGCCCGTGACGTTCGCGCTGTCGACGAGCTGGCGGAACCCGGTCGACGTCCTCGCGGGGGCGAACGCGATCGTGGCGCCGCTGTCCGAGGCGTCCGAGGTCGACGTCGAGCGCCTGTCACCGCGACCCGGTGCGGACGCCGGGACGGTGCGGGCGGTGTTCCCGGAGACCCTGCCGGAAGAAGCCGACGAGGTCGCCGCGTGGTTCCAGGGCCACCGGAAGCGGAACCCGACCGGGTCGATGGCCCTGCTGCTCCGTGCCCGCAAGGACCTGGCGTCGTTCACCGCGGCGCTCGGAGCGCGCGCGGTGCCCTTCCACGTGCTCGGTACCGGCGGCCTGCTGCAGCGCCCCGAGATCGTGGACCTGGTCGCGTGCCTGCGGGTGCTGCACGACCCGGCTGCCGGCAACGACCTCATCCGGTTGCTCGCGGGTGCCCGGTGGCGGGTGGGCGCGGCGGACGTCGTCGCCCTGCACCACCTCGCGCGGTGGCTGTTCCAGCGCGACCACACGCAGCAGCGGCTCGACGACGAGCTGACGGCGGCGTTCCGCGCCTCGGTGGCTGCGGGGGAGCACGGTTCGATCGTCGACGCCCTGGACTTCGTGGCGACCGCACCGGACGAGCACGGCGCGCTCGAGGGCATCACGCCCGCCGGCCGCAGCCGGATGCGGGCGCTCGGCACGCAGCTCGCGATGCTGCGGTCGCGGGCCGGCAGCGACCTGGTCGACTTCGTGACGCTCGTGGTGCAGGAGATGCGGCTCGACATCGAGGTCGCGGCGCACGAGCAGGGCAGCGGGGCGTACCTCGACGCCTTCATCGACGAGCTCGCCGGGTTCGTGTCCACCGACGACCGTGCCGACCTCGGCTCCTTCCTGGGGTGGATCGACGCCGCCGCCCGCCGTGACGACATGGGCCCGCGCTCCGAGGAACCCGAAGCCGGCACGGTCCAGATCCTGACGATCCACGGGTCGAAGGGCCTCGAGTGGGACGCCGTCGCGGTGCCGCGCATGGTCGAGGGCGGCCTGCCCGCGCGGCCGCAGGAGGGCTCGTCCGGGTGGCTCGGCTTCGGCCGGTTGCCGTACGAGTTCCGGGGGGACGGCGCCGAGCTGCCGAGCCTGGCGTGGCGCGGGCAGGAGACCCAGAAGGACGTCACGACCGCGATCGACGCCTTCAAGGAGCAGGTGAAGGCCCGCAACGAGGACGAGGAACGCCGACTCACGTACGTCGCGCTGACCCGTGCCCGCCACGACCTGCTCGTGTCCGGTTCGTTCTGGGCCGGCGGCGTGCGCCCCACCGAGCCGAGCCGGTACCTGCACGACCTGGTCGAGGCCGGGGTCGTCGACGGCACCGCGATCCCGGAGACCACCGTGCACGACGAGAACCCCCTCGGCGAGGACGGCGCCCAGCAGCTCTGGCCGCACGTGCCGTTCGGGCAGCGGGCGCCCCGGGTGCTGGCGGCGGCCGAGCGGGTCCGGAACGCCAACCCCGGTGCCTCCGGCCGGTACGCGGCCGACATCGACCTGCTCCTCGCCGAACGACGCGCGACCCGGAACGCGAAGCACGCGGTCGTGGTCCCGCACCGCGTGCCGGCCTCCGGCTTCAAGGACTACCTCACCGAGCCGGACAAGGTGGCCGAACGCCTGCGGCGGCCGATGCCGGAGCGCCCGTACCGAGCGACCCGGCTCGGCACGCTCTTCCACCAGTGGGTGGAGCAGCGTGCCCGCACGGGCGGTTCGCTCGAGACCCTCGACGTGTGGGGCGACGAGCTCGACCTCGACGCCGACGACCTGGTCGACGCCTCGCCGGACGCCGTGGTCACGGACGACGACGCCCGACGGCTGGCCGACTTCCAGGCCACCTTCGCCCGCTCACGGTGGGCCGGCCGCACGCCGGTCGAGGTCGAGCGCGAGATCCACATCCCGTTCCTCGGGCACAGCGTCGTCTGCAAGCTCGACGCCGTCTACGAGATCGACGGGCGTGCCGAGGTCGTCGACTGGAAGACGGGCAAGGCGCCGTCCGGTGCCGACGACCTGGCCCGACGGACGCTGCAGCTCGCCCTGTACCGGGTGGCCTACGCCGAGTTCACCGGTCGACCGCTCGACCAGGTCGACGCCGTGTTCTACTTCGTCGCGGACGACCTCGAGGTGCGTCCGACCGAGCTGCTGGACCGTGCCGGACTCGAGCGCGCCTGGACGGCCGCGATCGGCTGACCGACGAGGGGTCGCGACATCCCGCGGCGTGCACGGCGACCGGTCACAGGCCGTCAGTGCGAGGCTCGACGGCCGACGGTTCGTGGCCGGTCGGTGCTCGGAGGGCGGGGAGTCGTGACCGCTCGGTGCCGGACGCGGGCGGGGAGCGCGCCGCGCCCAGCCCGCCACCCGGGAGGCCCGGTGCCGGTCTCGCGGACCGGCACCGGGCCTCCCGGCAGTCGCGCCCAACGCCCAGCGCGACCGCCACTGGTCACGACAGCCCGTCGGCGGATGCGGACTGGTCGTGGACGGTCGCTCGAACGCGGGGCGGACGACGTTGTGTGACCGCTCGGCAGCGGTGAGCGCGGCGCACGAGCCGGAACGTCGGAGCGGAGGTCAGCCGTGTCGGCGTTCGGTCGACGACAGCAACTGCTCGACCTCGCCGATCTCCATCGTCTCGGGGGACACCGACTGCAGCGGCTCCGCGCTCGGCGCGTGCACCGCGTCGACCAGCCGGTGCATCATCGCGACCGCGTCGTCGACGACCTCGGTGCTCTTCGCCTGGACGCCGTGCAGCAGCCAGTGCGCCGTCTCGAGTTCGTGGTGCACCCGGGCGCGCTGCGCGAGCTGACGGTCGCGTCCGCCGCCGTTCGCCTCGTAGGCGCTCAGGACGGTGTCGAAGGCGTCGCGTCGGCCGGCGAGCACCCAGGCGAGGTCCTTCGCCGGGTCGCCGAGTCGGAGCTCGCCCCAGTCGAGGATCCCGCTGACGGCGTCGCCGTCGACGAGCAGCACGCCGGTGCCGATCGATCCGTGCACGACGGTGGGCGTGAACTGCCACAGCTGCTGGTCGCGCGCGGCACCCTCCCACCGTTCGACCAGGGCGGCGGGCACGAGCTTGGTGGCGACGGCGCGGTCCATCACGGACACGGCGGAGCGCAGCACCTCGAACGGGGTGAGCGACGGCAGGCCGGCGTCCGAGACGAAGCTCGTCGGCAGCTGGTGGATCGCGGCGAGGGCGCGGCCGACGCTCGTGGCGAGCTCGGGGCGCTCGGCGAACGACGCGAGCGTCGGGTGCGCGCCCGGCAGCCGGGTGGTGACGATGGCGCGGGTCGATCCGATCGGCGCCTGACCGCGGTACTCGGCCACACCGAACGGGAGGCGCGTGCGGATCCCGGCGCTCAGCGCACGGATCGCGACGAGGTCGGCCGACTGCCGTGCTTCCGCCCGCTGGTTCCGGGGACGTCGGATGACCGTCAGGGCGCCGTCGGCGTCGCGGAGGAGAGCCGACTCGTAGTCGCCGGCCGCGGCCGAGCCGAGCGTGCGCGTGCCCGTGACGACGAGACCGGGCACGGCCGTCGTCGCCAACGCGGCTAGAGTGAACTGGGATCCCGCCATGCCCCTCAGGGTAGGTGCGTGACGCCTGCACCGGTGCACGCCACGCTGTTCCCGAAGCCTTCCCAGTACGCCTTGCCGCACGCCCCGCCCGCAGGCCTCGCCTGCACCTGAACCGAGGAGCCCTCTGCCGTGACCGTCGAGTTCGCCTCCCGGCTCCCGCTGTCCCGCAACGAACTCGACCGCGACGCCGAGTTCCGCACGACGCCGGACCTCGACCGGGTCCTGCGCGACGACTCCGCGACCAGGTACCTGCCGGTGCACGGCTCGGAGATGCTCCGGAACGCCGACGGAACCCTGCGGTTCGTGACCGCGGCCGACGTGCCGGACGGCACCGTGACGCTGTACCTCGGCCGCGCCGTGTCCGACGCTGCCGACGCCCCCGCCGGCACCCGCTTCGTCGCGGCCCTCGTCGACGACGCCACCGCGTCGGCCATCGAACCGTCCGACGACGCGTGGGAGAGCCTGCGCATGTTCGGCACCGAGCTGTCCCCGCGCGACCAGGGCCTGGCGGTCGAGGCCGTGGCGATGGCGAACTGGCACGCCGTCCACGGCTTCTCGCCCCGCACCGGGTCCGCGACCGACGTCGTCACCGGCGGGTGGGTGCGCCGCGACCCTGAAGGACACGAGCACTTCCCGCGTACCGACGCCGCGATCATCGTCGGTGTCGTCGACGCCGACGACCGCATCCTGCTCGGCTCGAACGCCGCGTGGGACGCCGACCGCTACTCGCTGCTCGCCGGGTTCGTCGAACCGGGGGAGTCGCTCGAGGACGCCGTCCGCCGCGAGGTCTTCGAGGAGTCCGGCGTGCACGTCGAGGAGCCCGAGTACCTCGGCTCGCAGCCGTGGCCGTTCCCCGCGTCGCTGATGGTCGGCTTCCGTGCCCGCGCAGTGGACGGCGACCCGTCCACTGCCCGGCCCGACGGCGTCGAGATCCTCGACGTGCGCTGGTTCTCGCGCGAGGACATCCGGGAGCGCGCGGGGGACACCCTGCTGCTGCCCGGTCGGACCTCGATCGCCCGCGCCATCATCGAGGAGTGGTACGGCGGGCCGCTGGACCTGCCGTGAGCAGTGCTGGTGGTAGGCCGGTGCCGGCTGGCGCTGGTCCGGGCGGTGCAGGCGGGTCGGCCGGTTCGGCCGGTTCGGGCGGTTCGGCCGGTTCGGCCGGTTCGGCCGAGGTCCGTCCGCCGTCGCCCGATGAACTCCTCGCCGCTCTCGACACCGAGCAGCGCACCGTCGCCCGGACCCTGCTCGGCCCCGTCGCGGTCCTGGCGGGCGCCGGCACCGGCAAGACCCGTGCGATCACCCACCGCATCGCCTACGGCGTCGCGACCGGCACCTACGCACCGAACCACGTCCTCGCGCTGACGTTCACCACCCGCGCCGCCGGGGAGCTGCGGTCGCGACTCCGCTCGCTCGGCGCCGGCACGGTGCAGGCGCGGACCTTCCACGCTGCGGCGATGGCGCAGCTCAGCTACTTCTGGCCGGACACCGTCGGCGGGCACGCGCCGAAGATCGTCGAGTCCAAGGGCCGGATGATCGCGCACGCCGCGGACACCGTCGGGATGTCGGTCGACACCCCGGTGCTGCGCGACCTGGCCGCCGAGGTCGAGTGGCGCAAGGTGCAGATGCTCTCGCTCGAGGAGTACGAGGCCGCCGCCGCCGAACGCGTGATGCCGCGCGACACCTCGCCCCGCCGGGTGATCGACCTGATGAAGGCCTACGAGCGCCTGAAGGACGACCGCCGACAGCTCGACTTCGAGGACGTCCTGCTCGCCACGCTCGGCATGGTCGAGTCGGAGCCGCGCGTGGCGTCCTACGTGCGGCAGCAGTACCGGTTCTTCGTCGTCGACGAGTACCAGGACGTCTCGCCCGTGCAGCACGATCTGCTGCGGGCCTGGCTCGGCGGCCGCGACGACCTGTGCGTCGTCGGCGACGCCAGCCAGACGATCTACTCGTTCGCCGGTGCGTCGAGCGACTACCTGCTCGGCTTCGGCTCGGAGTTCCCCCGCGGCTCGGTCGTCCGACTCGAGCGGAACTACCGCTCCACCCGTGAAGTCGTGCACGCCGCCAACGCCCTGATGCGCGGGCAACCGGGCGCGCTCGACCTGGTCGCCCAGACGGACGAGCCCGGGCCCGACCCCGTCGTGGTGCCGTGCGTGCACGACGGCGACGAGGCGCAGACCATCGCCCGACGGATTGCGGAACTCGTGGCTGGCGGAGCGTCGTACGGCGACTGCGCAGTGCTGTTCCGCGTCGGCGCTCAGTCCGCGGCCCTCGAGTCCGCGCTCGGCCGCAACGGCATCCCCTACCGGGTGCAGGGCGGCACGCGCTTCTTCAACCGGCCCGAGGTCAAGCTCGCGGTGCACCACATGCGCGGCGAGGCGATCCGGCAGACCGACGACGAACTGACCCGCCGTGTCCGCCTCGTGCTGCAGGTCAGTGGGTGGACGTCGACCGCCCCCGAGGGCACCGGCGCCGTCCGCGAGCAGTGGGAAGCCCTGCAGGCGATCATGGGCCTGGCCGAGGACGCCCCCGCCGGCACGACCATGCAGCAGTTCACCCAGGACCTGGTGGACCGTGCCGCGACCCACCACGAGCCCGAGGTCGACGCCGTGACCCTGGCGACCCTGCACTCGTCCAAGGGGCTCGAGTGGCCGAACGTGGTCATCGCCGGTGCCGCCGAGGGACTCCTGCCGATCTCACACGCCACCACCGACACCGAGGTGGACGAGGAACGTCGCCTGTTCTACGTCGGCCTGACCCGCGCCCGGCGGACCGTGACGATCACGTGGTCGAGACAGGGTTCCACGCGTGGGGGAGCCCGCGCTCCGAGTCGGTTCCTGGCAGTGCTCGGCACGCGCACCGCGGATGGGGCGGCACCGACCACCGGCTGACGGCCAGGTCGTCGCGGTCGAACACCACCTGGTCCGGGTCGGCACGTTGCGACCGGAGCGGCAGGCGCTGCACGAGCAGCCGGGTGGTGGCCGCGGCCACCGCGGCGGACCGCCACGGTGACAGCGGCGCCGGTGGTCGTCCCCACAGCTGCGACGCGATCGCGGGCCACGCCGGGTCGTCGTCCACGCGTGCGAACTCCGCGCACTGGAGGCACGGGCCGCCCCCCGGGACCACGAACGGCCCGAGCCGGATGCGGCCGTCGCCCACCACGACCGCCAGGTGCGGCACGCCCCTGCGGGTCCAGGCGGCGCGGAGCGCCGGGTCGACGACGTGGTCGGCGACCACCACGGCGAGCCGGGGTTCGTGCTCCGGCAGCTCGACGGGGCCGCCCCGCGGGGACGAGGTCCGCGCGACGGTCACGCCCTCGCCGGACAGGTGCGCCGCGATCGTGTCCGCCAACCCGCCGGCCCCGTGCACCTCGACCCGTTCGAGCGGTTCGGGCAGGACGTCGATCACCGCGGGGGACGCCGCACCGAGCACGCGCGCGGCGACGTCCGGTGGGCAGCCCGAGGTGACGGCGAGGCCGCTCAGCGCTTCGCGCCCCGTCTCACGCCGCAGGGCACTGAGGAACCGTTCCTCGCCCGTGGTCGGGACGTCGACGACGGCACGAGGCGGATCGACCCCGAGCTGCACCGTCGTCGGGTCGCGCCAGACGAACTCGAGAGTCGGATCGATGCGGATGCCCATGACCCCACGGTGCCCGAGTCGGGGGCACGCGTGGGGCCGGGTGGTGGATCTGTGGAGAACTCGGCGGTGCCGGACTCAGCGGGGCTGGTCGCCGGGGTGGTCCTCGTCGGTGCCTGTCTCGTCGGTGCCCGTTCCGTCGGTGGCCGTCTTGCCGGTGCCCGTTCCGTCGGTGCCCGGGGCGCCGTCGTCGATCCGGCCGGACTCGTCCTCGTGCGGACGGGCGCCGGTGGCGTCGTTGAGCAGGTCCTCGAGCGCCTTGTCGAACGCGTCGTCCTCCTCGGTCTGCGCGGGGTTCCGCAGACGGGCGACCAGGGCGTCCGGTGCGTCGACGTCGTCGGACGTGGGGACCAGGTCGAAGTGCGACCAGAGTGCGTCACGCTGCTCGGCACCGAGCTCGTCCGTCACCCGCTGCCACATCGCGGCGGCCTCGCGCAGACGGCGGGGTCGCAGTTCGAGGCCGACGAGCGTCGCGAACGCGGACTCGGCGGGTCCTCCGGCTGCACGGCGACGACGGACCATCTCGGCGATGGCACCGCTCTTCGGCAGCCGGACGGTGGCGGCGGCGGTCACCGTGTCGACCCAGCCCTCGACGAGCGCGAGCATGGTCTCGAGTCGTGCCAGCGCAGCATCCTGCTCGGGCGTGCGCGGCGGGATGAGCGCACCGGAGGCGAGCGCGTCCCGCAGCTGCTCCTGGTTGGTCGGGTCGATGTCCGCGGCGAGCTCCTCGACGCGGTCGAAGGGGATGTGGATGCCCCGTGCGTAGTCCGTGATCGACGAGATGATGTGCAGTCGCAGCCACCGCGCCGAGCGGAAGAGCCGTGCGTGGGCGAGTTCGCGGACCGCCAGGTAGATGCGGACCTCGTCCTCGGAGACGTCGAGGCCCTCGGCGAACTCGGCCACGTTCTGCGGCAGGAGTGCGGCCACCTGCTCGTCCAGCAGCGGGACACCCACGTCGCCGCCGGACACGACCTCCTTCGACAGCTGGCCGACGACCTGGCCGAGCTGGATGGCGAAGAGGGCACCGCCGACGCCGCGCATCGCCTTCGAGACGTCACCGAGCATCGCCTTGAGTTCTTCGGGAGCACGCTGGTCGATGGCCTCGGTCAGCGCATCGGCGATGCTGAACGCGACGGGCTCGGCGATCTGGGTCCACACCGGAACCGTCGCCTTCGCCCACTGCTCCCGCGTGTACAGGCTCGGGGTCGCGGTGAGCTCGGCCACGGTCGTGACCTCGTCCAACCAGAGGGCGGCGACCTGGAACGCCTGGTCGGCCGCCTGCGAGGCCACCGGGTCGACGGCGTGGCCGCCCTCGCGGGCGATCGCGGTGGCGCGCTCGGCGGTCGCGGAGAAGTCGATGCCGTCGCCGCCGGACTGCGCGGCACGCTGCAGCTGGCTCATCAGGTTCGCGACGAAGGCCGGGTCGTTCGGCAGGCCGGCTGCACCGGCGAGCTGCGACGGGTCGATCTGGCCCTCGCCCGAGAGCAGCTTGCGCAGCATCTCCTGGAAGTCGTCGTCCGGCCCCGGCTGTGGTTCATCAGGCATGCCGACTACGCTAATCGCTGCTCACGGGGCCGCACCTGGGATGCCCCCGTGGGAACGCCCGAACCGCTGCGCCGAGGGCGAACAGTCCCGCCGCACGGCGCGGACGACCGCCCCGCCGTCAGGCCCGGCGACCGCCCCTGGAAGGACCCCGCGTGACCCTCTTCACCCCCGCGCCCCGTCGTCGTTCGCGTGCCAGGACCGTCGGGTGGGCGTTCGTGATCGGTGCCGTCGTGCTGGGGATCCTGGCGAGCGTGCTGCCGAGCCCGTACCTGATCGAGGTCCCCGGACCGGTCTACAACACCATCGGGACCCAGAAGCAGGGGACGGGCAAGGACGCGAAGGACGTCAAGCTGATCCAGGTCTCCGGGCACGAGACCTACCCCACCGCCGGTGCGCTCGACATGCTGACGGTCGGCATCCAGGGCGACGCGACGAACCGTCCGTCGTGGACCAGCGTCGTCCGGGCGATCTTCACGAAGTCCGAGGCCGTGATCCCGGTCGAGGCGATCTACCCGACCGGCACCACGACCGAGCAGGTGAACCAGCAGGACTCCGCCGACATGCAGGCGTCGCAGCAGTCCGCGGTGGCCGCAGCACTGATCCAGCAGGGGAACGACCTGCCGACCGAACTCGAGGTCGGAACCGTGCAGCCCGGCTCGGCTGCCGACGGTCCGATCGAGAAGGGCGACGTCATCACGGCCTTCGACGGCACCCCGCTCACGACGAACGCCGACGCCACCTCGCTGCGCGAGCTCGTCGCGAAGCACGGCACGTCGACCCCGGCCACCGTCACCATCGAGCGCGACGGTGCGACGAAGGACGTCCGGGTGACCCCGCGCGACGAGCAGGGCACCGCGCTCCTGGGCGTCGGCGTCACGGAGAAGTACGACTTCCCGTTCGACGTCTCGATCAAGCTGCAGGACGTCGGTGGCCCCTCGGCCGGCATGATGTTCGCGCTCGGGATCATCGACGAGATCACGCCCGGCAAGCTCAACGGCGGCAAGCACGTCGCGGGGACGGGCACGATCACCGCCGACGGCGAGGTCGGAGCCATCGGCGGCATCCGGCAGAAGCTCTACGGAGCGCGGGAAGCGGGGGCGACGGTGTTCCTCGCCCCGGCCGACAACTGCGGCGAGGTCGTCGGGCACGTGCCGGACGGGCTCGACGTCTACAAGGTGTCGACGCTCGACCAGGCCGTCACCGACCTGCAGACCATCGCCGACGGGAAGAGCACCGCGAAGCTCGCCCGCTGCGGTTCCTGACCGGGTTCCTGAGTCCTCGCACAGTTTCACTGTCCGCTCGGTCCAATAGGATCAGTGCACTGACGGCCCGCCGCGAGCCGGGCCCGCCGGTCCGACACGTCTGGAGCACATCAAGTGACGACAACCTCGTCCACCTCGGGGCGGCGTTCGCCGCGGGTCCCGATCGTGGTCACGATCATCGTGCTGGCCGCACTGGTGATCGGCTTCTTCATCTTCGCCAGCCTGTACACCGACTACGCGTGGTTCGCGCAGCTCGGGTTCCAGCAGGTCCTCACGACGCGGTGGATCGCAGGGACCCTGATGTTCCTCGCGGGCTTCCTGGGAATGGCGATCCCGGTCTTCCTGAGCATCGGACTGGCCTTCCGGTACCGCCCGGTCTACGCGAAGCTCAACTCGCAGCTGGACCGGTACCAGCAGGTCATCGAACCGCTGCGCCGCGCCGTCATGATCGGCATCCCGGTGGTGCTCGGCATCTTCGCCGGGCTGTCGACCTCGGGGCGCTGGAGCATGGTGCTCGAGTACTTCAACCGGACCCCGTTCGGCAAGACGGACCCGCAGTTCGGCCTGGACATCGGCTTCTACGTCTTCGAGCTGCCGTTCTGGCGCTCGATCGTGGCGTACTCGTCGGCCGTGGTGCTGATCGCGGGGCTCGCCGCCCTCGCCGCCTGCTACCTGTACGGCGCGCTGCGCTTCGGGGGACGTGAAGTCCGGATCTCCCGTGCCGCGCGCATCCAGCTCGCCGTCACCGCTGCGCTCTACATCGCGCTGCAGGCCGTCAGCCTGTGGCTCGACCAGTACGCGGCGCTCACCAAGTCGAACTCGCTCATCACCGGTGCCCAGTACACCGAGGTCAACGCGGTCATCCCGGGTCGCGAGATCATGGCGGGCATCGCGGCGATCGTCGCGATCTTGTTCATCGTCACCGCGGTCATCGGCCGCTGGCGCATCTCGATCGTCGGCACCGGCCTGCTGCTCGTCGCCGCGATCGTCATCGGGGGCATCTACCCCTGGATCGTCCAGCGCCTGCAGGTCAAGCCCTCGGAGCGTACCTACGAGTCCGCGTACATCGAGCGGAACATCAAGGCAACGCGTGACGCCTACGGTGTCTCCGACGTCAAGGAACAGAACTACGACGCCACCACCGAGGCCAGCTCCGGCGCCCTCGCGCAGGACGCCCAGACGACGGCGAACATCCGCCTCATCGACCCGAAGATCGTCTCCGACACCTTCAGCCAGCTGCAGCAGTACCGGCAGTACTACCAGTTCCCGGACGAGCTCGACGTCGACCGGTACGACGTCAAGGGCGAGACCGAGGACACCGTCATCGCGGTGCGCGACATCGACCTCGACGGCCTGAGCTCGGCCGCGAACACCCAGTACAACCGGGCGTTCGTGTACACCCACGGCTACGGCGTGACCGCGGCCTTCGGCAACCAGCGCGCGAGCGACGGCAAGCCGGTGTTCCTCGAGTCGGGCATCCCCTCGAACGGTGCGCTGGGTGACTTCCAGCAGCGCGTGTACTTCGGCGAGACCTCGCCGGCGTACTCGATCGTGGGGGCGCCGAAGGGTTCGAAGGACGTCGAGCTCGACTACCCGTCCGGATCCGACGACGACAACGGCGGCAACGCCACCACGACGTACTCCGGCGACGGCGGACCGAGTGTGGGCAACTTCTTCAACCGACTCGTCTACGCGGCGAAGTTCCAGTCGGAGCAGGTCCTGCTGTCGGACGCGGTCAACAAGGACTCGCAGATCCTCTACGACCGCGACCCGATCACGCGTGTCCAGAAGGTCGCGCCGTACCTGACGGTCGACAGCGACGCCTACCCGGCGATCGTCGACCACCGCATCCAGTGGGTCGTCGACGGCTACACGACGAGCGACGCCTACCCGTACTCGCAGAGCCAGAGCCTGTCGGACAGCATCGCCGGTTCAGAGTCCTCGGCGTACCGCACCGACCAGGTCAACTACATCCGCAACTCGGTGAAGGCCACGGTCGACGCCTACACGGGCAAGGTGACCCTCTACGCGTGGGACACCAAGGACCCGGTGCTGAAGACGTGGGAGAAGATCTTCCCGACGTCGGTCAAGTCGGTGTCGAGCATGAGCGCCGAGCTGCTGGACCACGTCCGGTACCCGACGGACCTGTTCAAGGTGCAACGGTCGATCCTCGGCACCTACCACGTCACGAACGCGAACTCGTTCTACTCGGGTGACGACGCGTGGAACACACCACAGGAGCCCACCACCACGGGGTCGACCGACACGGATGCGAGCGCCGCCGACACGTCGACGACCACCAACGCCCTGGGCGCGCAGACGACGACGACCGCGAGCAAGGCGAACCTGCAGGATCCGTACTACCTGACGATGAAGGTGCCGGGGCAGGAGACCGCGTACAACCTGTACACGACCTACATCCCCCAGCAGTCCGCCGGCGCGAACAACCGCAACGTGCTGACCGGCTACCTGGCCGCCGACTCCGACGCGGGAGGTGCAGGCAAGGGCAAGAAGGCGTCGGGCTACGGCAAGCTCACGTTGTTGACGATGCCGAAGACCGACAACATCCCGGGCCCGGCACAGGTGCAGAACCTGTTCAACTCGGACACCACGGTGTCGCAGGAGCTGAACATCCTGAAGCGCGGCAACTCGACGGTGAAGCAGGGCAACCTGCTCACCCTGCCGGTCGGCGGCGGCTTCCTGTACGTGCAGCCCGTGTACGTGCAGTCCACGTCGAGCGGTTCGTACCCGCTGCTGCAGAAGGTGCTCGTCGCGTTCGGCGACAAGATCGCGTTCGAGGACACCCTCGACGAGGCACTCAACTCGCTGTTCGGCGGTGACTCGGGTGCTGCTGCCGGAGACTCCGATGCCAGTGGTTCGGGGAGCGACTCCGGCTCGTCCGGGTCGGGCTCGTCCGACTCCGGTTCCGACTCGGGCTCCGGGTCGACCGGCGGCTCGACCGGCTCGGGCACCACGGACAACGACGCACTGCAGCAGGCGCTGTCCGACGCGAACGACGCCCTGCAGGACCGTCAGCAGGCCTACGCCGACAACGACCTGGTCGCTGCAGCCGAGGCCGACAAGCGCCTGCAAGAGGCGATCGAGGCCGCGACCGCAGCCGAAGACGGCAGCTGACACGCCGTGGCGGGGCACACGATTTGTGCCCCGCCACGACCGTGTGTAGGCTATTCAATGTGCCGCGGGGTGGAGCAGTTCGGTAGCTCGCTGGGCTCATAACCCAGAGGTCGTAGGTTCAAATCCTGCCCCCGCAACCAAGCGTCACACGAAAGCCCCGGTCCGAAAGGACCGGGGCTTTCCTCGTTCCCGGGCTCCTCCAAGCCGGAACGCTCCGCAGTGCGCCGGTACGCTCGGCGGATGGGCACCCTCACGATCGCCGCCGCGCAGTTCGCTCCCGTGGACGACCCGGTGGCCAACCTCGAGACCGTCCGGACCGCGGCAGCCGACGCAGGGGCGCGGGGAGCGGCCCTGCTCGTCACGCCGGAGTACTCGTCGTACTTCACCGCTGACATCGACGACCGGTTCGTCGCCGCAGCGCAGCCGCTCGACGGCCCCTTCGTGTCAGGGCTGCGCGACATCGCCCGCGACACCGGTGTCGCACTGATCGTCGGGATCGCCGAGACGACCGACGCCGAGAGGACCGACGCCGAGACGACGGAAGCCGCGACGACCGACGCAGCGACCGCGGACGAACCCACGCGCTTCCGCAACACCCTGGTGGCGGTGCTCCCCACCGGCGAGCTCGCCGCGACGTACCGGAAGGTGCACCTCTACGACGCCTTCGGGTCGCGGGAGTCCGACCGCATCGAGTCCGGCGACCCGGAGCAGCTGCCGGTCTTCGAGCTCGAGGGGCTCCGGATCGGGCTCGAGACCTGTTACGACCTGCGCTTCCCCGAGGTCACCCGGCGGCTGGCAGCGCCCGAGCACGGTGCGGCCGACGTCGTCGTGCTGCCGGCCGAGTGGGTGCGCGGCCCCGGCAAGGAGCACCACTGGCGGACCCTGCTCACCGCGCGGGCGATCGAGAACACCGTCTGGGTCGTCGGTGTCGGCCAGACGCCGCCGATCGGCATCGGCGCCTCGGTGGTGCTCGACCCCTCCGGTGTCGCCGTGGCGTCGGCCGGCTTCACGCCCGGCACGCTCGTCGCGACCGTCGACACCGCTGTGACCGAGGCGGTCCGGCAGGTCAACCCGTCGCTGGCACTCCGCCGGTACGACGTCGCGCTGCGCGCCCAGCCAGGAGGCGCGGCTCGCCCCTGACCGGCAGGTCCCGTCCGAACCGTGGTCGCGACTGCGCCGGTGGCGGGATCGGGCTCAGGAGGGTGCGTGGAGGCGTGCCAGGCGGCCGGCGGCGTCCTCGAGGACGGAACGCCGCTTGCAGAACGCGAAGCGCACGAGGGACCGGTAGCCCGCGGCGTGCTCCGGCCGGACGAAGGCCGACACCGGCACGCCGACGACCCCGGCCAGGGCGGGCAGCTCGAGGCAGAAGGCCCGTGCGTCGTCGTACCCGAGCGGCGCGGTGTCGGCGATCACGAAGTACCCGCCGTCCGGCCGCATGACGTCGAAGCCCGCTGACCGGAGCCCCGAGGCGAGCAGTTCGTGCTTGGCGGCGAGTTCGGCGGCGATCCCGGTGAAGACGGCGTCGGGCAACCGCAGTCCGACGGCGACGGCCGGCTGGAACGGTGCGCCGTTGACGAAGGTCAGGTACTGCTTCACCGTCGTGATCGCGTCGACGAGCGTCGGGGGAGCGGTGAGCCAACCGATCTTCCAACCGGTGGTGCTGAAGGTCTTGCCGGCGCTCGAGATCGAGACCGTCCGCTCGGCGGCTCCGGGCAGTGTCGCGATCGGCGTGTGCGGGACGGTGAACGTCAGGTGCTCGTAGACCTCGTCGGTGACGATGAGGGCGTCGTACCGCGTCGCGAGTTCCACGATCGTGCGCAGGACCTCGTCGGGCAGGACCCGGCCGGTCGGGTTGTGCGGCGTGTTGACGAGCACGACGCGGGTGCGGTCGGTGAACGCGGCGCGCAGCGTGTCCTCGTCCGGCAGGAAGTCCGGAGCGGTGAGGGGCACGGTGACGTGGGTGCCGCCCGCGAGCCGGACGAGCGCACCGTAGGCGTCGTAGAACGGTTCGAACGTGATGACCTCGTCGCCCGGTTCGACCAGGGCGAGGAGCGTCGCGGCGAGGGCTTCGGTGGCGCCGGCGGTGACCAGGACCTGCCGGTCAGGATCGACCTCGAGGCCGTACCACCGCTGCTGGTGTTCGGCCACGGCGGTGCGGAGGTCGACCGTCCCGCGTCCGGGCGGGTACTGGTTGACGCCGTCCCGGACGGCGCGGACCGCGGCTTCGAGCACCTCGGCGGGGCCGTCCTGGTCGGGGAAGCCCTGCCCGAGGTTGATCGCGCCGGTGCTCGCGGCGAGGGCGCTCATCTCGGCGAAGACGGTGGGCGCGGGGACGCCGTCGGGTCCCAGGAGCATCGCTCCCTCGGCTGCTCGCAACCAGGGTCCTGCCTGCCGCATGTGGTTCCCTCCGGTGACGGCGACGACGTGTCGCGCTGAACGGACCCCAACCTAGCTGGCCGTCCGACGGCGATCCGGGGACGGACCCACAGCCCACGCATAAGATCGGCAGAGGATGCTTCCAGCGTCGCCAGAAGCACCGCTCAGGTGGTTGCGACAGACTGCACGAGCTTGAAAGGAGCACGTCCAGCATGACCGACACCACGCCCAACGGGCAGGGCGACGACCGCCGTCCGGACGATGCGGCATCGCCTGCCGCCAGTGAGGACGCCGCCGCAGCGGCCACGAAGGGGAACACGTCGATGCCGAACGACTCCGAGCAGTTCAACGACGCCGAGCAGCCCGAGAACGCCGAGCGGTCCGACGACGCCGCGCAGCACGCGGCTCCGTCCGACGACGCCACGAGCGCCGACCACACCGACGTGATCCCGTCGGCGACCGACCACCCCACGGACCGCTACACGGCCCCGTACCCGACGCTCTCGGGCGACCAGCAGCGCGATGCCGGCCAGCAGCCGGCCGGGTACGGCCAGCAGACCTCCCCGTACGGGCAGGCGTCCCAGTACGGCCAGCAGCCCGCCGCAGACCAGACGAGCCAGTACGGGCAGGCCCAGCAGAGCCAGTACGGGCAGAACCAGCAGCCGCAGTACGGGCAGGCCCAGCAGAGCCCGTACGGCCAGCAGTCGCAGTACGGCCAGGGCCAGCAGTCCCAGTACGGCCAGAGCCAGCAGTCCCAGTACGGTCAAAACCAGCCGAACCAGCAGTCCCAGTACGGTCAGCAGTCGCAGTACGGCCAGCAGGGCCAGTACGGCCAGGCCCAGCAGCCGCCGTACGGCCAGCAGGCGACCGCGGGCCAGCCGCGGTACGGCGAGTACGCCCAGCCGGCCTCCGCCGCTGCCCCCGCGTCCTCGTCGGAGTACGCGACGGCGTCGGCGCAGGCACCGCAGTCCGCCACGAGCGCCTTCGGCGACGTGGACGGCGCGAACCAGCGCAACGGCCACTACTTCGCTGACGGAACCGCGGGTGCAGCGGCCACCACGACCACCACCCGCTCGGGCCGCAGCAAGCTCGTCCTGCCGATCATCGCCGGACTGGTCGTCGCGGGTCTGGTCGGCGGCGGCGCCGGGTGGCTCGCCGGGTCGTCGCAGGGCGGCACCGTCACGTCGTCCTCCGGTTCGTCGCAGGGCGGCAACCTCACGGTCAACGACTACGACTCCGCGACCGTCGTCACCGCGGTCGCTGCTCAGGCGACGCCGTCGGTCGTGACGATCAACGTGTCGTCCAGCAACGAGGCCGGCACCGGTTCGGGCGTCGTGATGAGCAAGGACGGCTACATCGTCACGAACACCCACGTGGTGACGCTCGACGGTGACAGCTCGAACGGTTCGATCACCGTGACGACCTCGAACGGCAAGATCTACGAGGGCAAGCTCATCGGCACCGACCCGACGGTCGACCTCGCGGTCATCAAGATCGACGCGACCGACCTCAAGCCGATGGAGTTCGCCGATTCCACGAAGCTCAACGTCGGTGACACCGCGGTCGCGATCGGTGCGCCCCTGGGCCTGTCGAACACGGTCACGGACGGCATCGTCTCGACCCTGAACCGCAGCATCCAGGTCACGTCGAGCGCTCCCAGCGAGGGCGGCGACTCGAACGAGGGCGGCAACGGCGGCAGCGGCCCGTTCGACTTCTGGGGCAACGGCGACAACGGCAGCAGCTCGTCCGCGAACACCACGGTCTCGTTGCCCGTCATCCAGACCGACGCGTCGATCAACCCGGGCAACTCCGGTGGTGCCCTGCTCGACGCGAAGGGCAAGCTGATCGGCATCAACGTGGCCATCGCCTCGGCCGGCAGCTCGTCGTCGTCGGACTCGGCGGCCGGCAGCATCGGCGTGGGCTTCTCGATCCCGTCGAACCTGGTGAAGCGCGTCGCGAACGAGATCAAGGACAAGGGCTCGGCCACGCACGGCCTGCTCGGTGCCACGGTCGGCGACGCCTCGGAGAACGCGAGCGCGACCCAGATGGGTGCGCTCATCAAGTCGGTCTCGTCCGGCGGTGCGGCGGCGAAGGCCGGTCTGCAGAAGGGTGACGTCGTCACGAAGATCGGTTCGGCGACCGTCTCGGACGCCACCGACCTGACGGCGCAGGTCCGCTACTTCGCGGGCGGCGCGTCGACGACGATCAGCTACCTCCGGAACGGGCAGTCCCGCGAGGCGGACGTGACCCTGGGCACGTACGACAGCAAGGGCTGACGCCACCACGGACAGGACGGGAGGCCCGGTGCACGACGTGCGCCGGGCCTCCCGTCCGTCTGCGGGTCGCGTCGCGGGCGCCCCGCAGGTTCCGGGTTCGGGTCTTGATAGGCTCATGGTCGCTCTGCGGGGCGGCACCGCCCCGGTGCGTCCCGTGCACCCAGCCAGCACCCCGAGGTACGCATGCAGACAGACGGACAGCCCCTGCCGGGCGTCTCGTACGTGATGCCCGTGCTCAACGAGGTCACCGAGGTCCGCGCTGCGGTCGCCAGCCTGCTCGACCAGGACTACACCGGCGTGTTCGAGGTCATCCTCGCGCTCGGCCCCTCGATCGACGGCACGAACGAACTCGTGGCCGAGATGAGCGCGGCCGACCCGCGCATCCGGGCGATCGACAACCCGGTCGGGTCCACGCCGGCCGGCCTGAACGTCGCGATCACGGCGTCGGTGCACCCCGTGGTGGTCCGCGTCGACGCGCACTCGGTGCTGCCACCGGACTACACGCGCATCGCCGTCCGCACCCTGCTCGAGTCCGGAGCGGACAACGTCGGCGGCATCATGCGCGCCGAGGGCCGCAGCCCGTTCGAGCGGGCCGTCGCGTTGGCGTACGGCAGCCGCGTCGGCCTCGGCGGCACCCCGCACCACGTCGGCGGGACCGCCGGCCCCGCCGAGACCGCGTACCTCGGCGTCTTCCGCCGCGACCGCCTGTTCGAGGTCGGCCTGTTCGACGAGGGCATCAAGCGCGGCCAGGACTGGGAACTCAACCGACGCCTGCGCCAGACCGGCGGCACGGTGTGGTTCACGCCCGAGCTGGTCGTCACGTACCGCCCGCGGCCGAGCCTGAAGCGCCTGGTGCGGCAGTTCGTCGCCACCGGGTTGTGGCGGGGCGAGCTCGCCCGTCGGTTCCCCGCGAACAACGGCCTGCGGTACTTCGTGCCGCCCGCGATGGTCGCCGCCATGGCCGTCGGGATCCTCGCCGGCGTCGTCGGTGTCGTCGGCGCGGCCCTCGGCAGCCCGGTCGCCTGGGCGCTCCTCGGGTTCGCCGTGCCCGCCGTGTACCTGCTCTTCGTCGTCCTCGGGTCGGTCGCCGTCGCGCGCCGGTCCGGGGTGGCGACCTTCCTTTGGTTGCTCGTGGTGCTGCCCTGCATCCACGTGGGATGGGGGCTCGGTTTCATCATCGGGTTCCTCACCCGTACCTCCGAGCTGACCACCCACACCGGACGGTGACCCCATGACCGACCCCGCCACCCACGGCCGCGGATCAGCACGCCCGACGTCGATCGCCGAGCTGCGGGCCGTCGCCCAGCCGGACGAGGTCCGCGCCCGCGCCAACGCCGAGCACTGGACGGCGTCGCTGTACCTGCGCGACGTCTCGCCGTACCTGACCTGGGTGCTGCTGAAGACCCGCGTCAGCGCCAACCAGGTGACCGGCCTGATGATCCTGGTCGGGTGGAGCATCGCCGCGGCCCTGCTCATCCCCGGCATCTGGGGCGCAGCGCTCGCCCTGGTGCTCGGACAGCTGCAGATGCTCGTGGACTGCTGCGACGGCGAGGTCGCACGGTGGCGTGGCACCCGCTCGCCCGCCGGGGTGTTCCTGGACAAGGTCGGGCACTACACGACCGAGGGACTGATCCCGGTCGCGCTGGGCATCCGAGCCGCCACCTGGCCGATCCACGGCGCCGACTGGATGTGGACCACGATCGGCTGCGCGCTCGGTCTGGTCATCGTGCTGAACAAGGCCCTCAACGACATGGTGCACGTCGCCCGGGCGAACGCGGGGCTCGACAAGCTCGTCGACCGACGCGACGCCTCGACCGCGCCGTCCGGCCGGAAGCTCGCCTCGCTCCGCCGCCTGGCCCGCTTCCTGCCGTTCCACCGCCTGTACCACTCGGTCGAGCTGAGCATGCTCGCGTTCCTGTTCGCGCTCATCGGACTGGCGATCGGCGACACGCTCGCCAGCCGGATCCTGGTCGGGGCGCTGCTGCCGCTGGCCGTGCTGGCGACCGTCGGACACTTCCTGGCGATCATCGCGTCCAAGCGGGTCAAGGCGTGACCGACGACGCGGTGCCCGACGACGCGGTCACCGACGACGCGGCGGCCGATGACGCGGTGACCCCGAGCACCGTTCGTCGCCACGCGGTCGCGCACCCGCAGCGACCCCGCGTCGCCGTCGTGAGCCTGTCCCAGGGCACGCGGCCCGACGACCTGCGCCGCGGGCTCGACAGCGTGCTCGCACAGCAGGGCGTCGAACTCGACGTGGTCTGCGTCGGCAACGGCTGGGAGCCGACCGGCCTGCCGGACGGGGTGCGGACGCTCGCGCTGCCGGAGAACCTAGGGATCCCGGCCGGCCGCAACGCCGGTGCCGAGGTCGTCGAGGGGGACTACGTGTTCTTCCTGGACGACGACGCCTCGATCCCCTCGGTGACGTTCCTGCAGGACGCCGTCGGCCGCTTCGAACGCGACCCCTCGCTCGGACTGCTCCAGCCCCGCGTGGTCGACCCGACCGGCGCCGCCAACCCGCGGCGCTGGGTCCCACGCATCCGCAAGGGCGAGCCGGACCACTCGTCGCCGGTGTTCTCGGTGTGGGAGGGTGCCGTCGTGCTGCCGATGGACGTGTACCGGGTCGTCGGGGGCTGGGGAGCGGAGTACTTCTACGCGCACGAGGGCATCGAACTCGCGTGGCGCGTGTGGGACGCCGGTCGACGTGCCTGGTACGCCGGCGACCTGGTCGCACACCACCCGGCCATCGACCCGGCCCGGCACACGGAGTACTACCGCCTGAACGCCCGCAACCGCGTCTGGCTGGCCCGACGAAACCTGCCGGCACCGCTCCGGCCGCTCTACGTCGGCTCGTGGGCCGCGATCCAGGTCGCACGCTGGTGGCGACACCCGCGACGCCTGACGACGTGGTTCGCCGGCATCCGCGAAGGACGGACCACCGACTGCGGGCCGACCCGACCGATGAGCTGGCTGACCGTCGCCCGGATGACGCTCGCCGGGCGCCCGCCCGTCGTCTGACCACCCCGAACCCCACCGCCACCGCAGAACGGGAGACAGTCCATGCCGATCACCAGTGACGTGCGGACCGCCGTGCGCCTGGCCCAGCGCCTGCTCGCCTCGCGCCGGAGCCGCCGGGAGCTCGCCCGTCGCCTGCCGTCGGTCGCGGCGCCGGCGCCCGGCACGATCGAGATCGCGGTCTACTTCGCCGACGGCCCCGTGAACATGTACCAGGTGCGCCAGTGGTACGCGCCGCTGGCCGAACTGGCGAAGACGCACCCGGTCGCGATCATCGCGCGCAGTCCGGGCACGATGACCACGCTCATCGACGAGTCGCCGGTCCCCGCCGTGTACGCCCGTCAGGTCGTCGACCTGGAGCAGTTCGTCGAGACCCAGGCGCCGAAGGTAGTGCTGTACGTCAACCAGAACGCCCGCAACTTCCAGATGATGCGGTACGGGCGCATGTGGCACGTCTTCGTCAACCACGGCGAGAGCGACAAGATGTACATGACGACGAACCAGTTCAAGGCGTACGACTACGCGTTGATCGCCGGGGACGCCGCGCGTGGCCGGCTCGCCGAGGCGCTGTGGGACTACGACCTCGACGCCAGGACCATCGCGATCGGCCGCCCGCAGGCCGACCACTTCGCCGGCGCTGCACCGTACCCCGCCGACGACCGGACCGTCGTGCTGTACGCACCGACGTGGGAGGGCGACCGCGGCGCCGCAGCGTACGGCTCGATCGCGTCCCACGGCACCACCATCGCCGAGCAGGTGCTCGCGTCGCCCCGCCACCGCCTGGTGTACCGCCCGCACCCGCGGAGCGGTGTGCTCGACCCGGCGTACCGAACGGCACACGAGCGGATCGTCGCGGCGATCACGGCGGCGAACGCGGCCGACCCCACCGCGCACCACGTCCACGACGAGGGCGGCGAGCTCGGCTGGCAGCTGGCCGACGCCGACGTGGCGATCACCGACATCAGCGCGATGATCTACGACCGCCTGGCGGTCGGGAAGCCCCTGATCGTGACCCGCCCGGAGTCGCCGGAGGCCGATGTGGACGAACGCGGCTACCTGAGCGACGCCAACTGGCTGACCGCGGCCGACGCGCCGTCGGTGCTCGCGCGGATCGACGCCGCAGTGGGGGACGCCGCCGAGCTCGCCAAGCTGCAGCAGTGGGTGGCGCGCTACTTCGGCGACACCACGCCCGGTGCCGCAACGGCCCGGTTCCACGCCGCCGTCGAGTGGCTGCTGGAGCGCTGGCGCACCGTCGCTGCCGAGCGCGGCGAACGCTGAGCCCCGTCCGGACACGGTCACGGGTGCAGCCCCTGACCGACCAGTGACATCCGCCACACGTACTCGGAGCGGTCCGGACGGCGCCAGCGGACGATCACGACGCCGGTGTCCTGCGGATCCGCGCCGAACACGGCGACGGACAGACGTCGACCCGGTTCGAGCCGGTGCACCGCCAGCGGCGGGCTGTAGCCGTTGCCGAGGTGGGTGAGGGTCAGGCCGTCGACCGGTTCGTCCCCGGTGTTGACGAGGTCGTACCGGCGCGGGGCCTGCGAGCGGTCGATGGTGAACGGGACGGCGTACGCGGGTGCTGGGTGGTGCATGGGGGGAACGTTAGGGGGAGGGTCCGACGGTGGGGCCCCGGCGCAGCACCCGGGAACCCGTCGCTGTGGAGGGGGCACCGTGGTGCCCTGGTTGTGGAGGGGGAGTACCCGACCGGTCAGACGCCGTAGTCGGCGGAGTACTGCGCCAGCGCTTCCTCGATGGTGCCGTCGAGCTGCAGTCGGCCCTTGTCGAGGTACAGACCGCGGTCGCAGAACCGGCGCAGGTCCTTGTCGCTGTGGGACACGAAGAAGAGCGTCCGACCGCCGGCGAGGAGCTCCTCGATCCGCCTGTAGCACTTCTCGCGGAAGGCCTTGTCGCCGACGGCGAGGACCTCGTCCACCAGGATGACGGGCTCGTCGAGCCGCGAGATCACCGCGAACGCGATGCGCACCTTCATGCCGCTCGACAGGTGCTTGTACGGGGTGTCGACGAAGTCCGCGATCTCGGCGAAGTCGATGATCTCGTCGAAGGCGGCACGGATCTCGGCGCGCGACATGCCGTGCAGGCCGGCGGTCAGGTAGACGTTGTCGCGGACGGACAGGTCGCCGACGAACCCACCGGTGATCTCGATGAGCGGCGCGACGCCGGCCCCGACGTCGATCCGGCCCTCGTCCGGCAGCATCACCTGCGCCACGAGCTTCAGGAGCGTGGACTTGCCCTGACCGTTCCGACCGACGACGCCGATCGCCTCGCCCGGACGGACGTCGAACGACACGTTGCGGAGCGCCCAGAACTCGTCGGCACGCTTGCGGCGGCCGCGTCCGGCGAAGAGGTCCTTGAAGTTGCGGCTCGCCCGTCGGTTGCGCTTGAAGCAGATGCCGGCGTCGCGCACGGAGATCACCGGCGCGACGGTCTCGGTGCGTCGGGTCTGGTCGGTGGCGGTCATCACAGCTCCTTCAGCACGCGGTGCTCGCTGCGTCGGAACACCGCGAAGCCGATGACCAGGACGATGCCCGTGATGACCACCGACGCCCCGACCTCGAGCCAGTCGAGCTGGCTCGGGAAGAACGCGGCGCGGTACATCCCGAAGATGCCGGTGAGCGGGTTGACCGCGGCGATGGGGCGCAGGGCGTCGGGCAGCGCGTGCGTGCCGTAGATGATCGGCGATGCGTAGAACAGGAAGCGCAGGACGAGCTTGGTCGCCCGCTCGAGGTCGCGGAAGAAGACGACGAGCGGCGCGACGATCAGGCCGAGGCCGTACACCAGCGCGCACTGCAGCACGATCGCCAGCGGGAAGAAGACGACCTGCCAGTGCAGGTGCGCACCCGTCGCGATCGCGAACGCCGCCAGCACCGGCAGGCTCAGCAGGAACTCGATGCCCTTCGACGCGTCGATCCGCGCGACCCAGATGGTGCGGGGGATCGTCGTCGAGCGGATGAGCTTCGACTCCTTGATGAACGCCCGCGTGGAGTCCGAGACGCCCCCGGTGAACCACATCCACGGCAGCAGCGCGGAGAGCAGGAAGACGATGTACGGGTCTTCACCGACCGAGCCGCGGTGGAACACCTGGGTGAAGACGAACCAGTAGATCGCCGACATCACGAGCGGGTCGAGGATCGACCAGACGTACCCGAGCGCCGACGTCGAGTACCGGACCCGGAGGTCGCGGACGGTCAGCAGCCAGAGGGCATGACGATAGCGCCGACCGGCGCTCCGGGTCGCCGCTGGTGCGGCAGCCGCGGGCACGGTCGGCGCGCTCGCTGTGGTCACGGTTTCCCTTCGGGCGGAACCGCCGAAGGGGTCCTGACGGAGGTTCAGGCGAACAGGTTGTTCGCGCGCTCGAGGTCCTCGGCGAAGTCGATCTCGACCGCGTACAGGTCGGAGATGTCGATCGGGGACCAGCGTAGCCCGTCCTCGGCGATGGCAGCCTCGATGCCGCCCTCGAAGTACTCCTGGTCGTCGACGCGACCGAGCTGGCGGATGAGGGCCTGCTTGTCGTTCGCCGACACGTAGTTGATGCCGACGGCTTCGCCGAGCCCGCCGACGACCTGCTTCGAGAGCTTGTGGATGAAGCCCTCGGCGTCGACGGTGTACTTGACCTCTTCGTCGGAGACCTTGTCGGTGTTGACGCTGACGAACGAGTGGTCCTCGTCGATCATGTCGGCCGCACGGACGAGCGCCATCGGGTCGAAGACCACGTCGCCGTTCATCCAGAGGACACCGCTCTTGCCGGTCGCCTTGAGGGCGCGCAGCAGGCTCTTCGAGGTGTTGGTGGAGTCGTAGGACTCGTTGTAGACGAAGGACGCGTCGGGGAAGGCCTCGACGATGTGCTCCGACTTGTAGCCGACGACGATCGTCACGCGGGCGCTCGAACCGAACGCGGCGCGGATGTTGTCGAACTGCTGCTGCATGATGGTGCGGCCGTCACTGAGCTCCGTGAGCGGCTTCGGCAGGCTGCGGCCGAGCCGGCTGCCCATCCCCGCTGCGAGGATCACGATCTGCGTGGTCATGCTGGTCCCTTCTGGTGTCCGCCCGCGCGCCCTGGGGCACGGGCGGGCCTCGTCGAGTCTGCTCGCGGAACGTCCGAGTTCGCCGAGAACCGGACGCCGCGGGCCACGAGGGCGGCCGCTGCACGGTGTCGGAGAGCCCGCCGGAGCAGGTTTCCAAGTGGTGAACACTTCTTCGTGCCCTGGTGAATGATACGGAAACACCCGCTCAAGGGGTAGGTCCGCCGCGCTTCGTACTCATTTCGTGACACTGGAGCGGGCGGTTCCCCGCTGTCCGGAGAGCGTTGGTACGGTTGGGCGATGGCCGCCAGAGCAGAGAACGAGGACGTGTACGCCACGACCGACGCTGCTTGGATGACCGAAGCGAGTGACACCGACGAGCAGGACGCCGACGAGCGTGCCGCCGACCGGGTGGACGCCGCGGCGGGGGACGACGCCGACGACGACGACATGGGGGAACCGGATGCGCGCGACGCCTCCGTTGATGACGAGATGACCGACGAGACCACGGCTGCCGACACCACGGCCGCCGACACCGATCCGGTCACCGAGCCGCAGTCGGACGCAGTGCCCGGCACCGCAGCGCCCGGTCCCGCGGCCCGTGCCGCGGCAGCGGCCCCGACGACGACCACCGGCGCCCGACCCGCCAAGGCGCGCACCACGAAGCAACGCACCAAGCGACCGGCGAAGGGCGCCGGCACGACCGGCACCGTGCCTCCCGGCCCCGCGTCGAGCGACGCGACGTCCGCGACGGACGCGACCGTGCACGCAGCGCAGGGCGCACCGGAGACGGACGCACCGGAGGCGGACGCCGCGACGAGCCCCGCCGCGAAGAAGCGTGCTCCCCGGGCCACCGCGCCCAAGGCCCCGCAGAAGCTGCAGCCCGTCGTGCTCGGCGCCGACGGCCTCGTCAAGCGGTACGGGCAGACCCTCGCCGTCGACGAGGTCGACCTCGAGATCCGCCAGGGCTCGATCTTCGGCGTGGTCGGCCCGAACGGCGCCGGCAAGACGACCACCCTGTCGATGATCACCGGTCTGCTGCGTCCCGACGCCGGGTCCGTGACGGTCCTGGACCACGACGTCTGGGCCGACCCCACGGCCGCCAAGCGCAGCCTCGGCGTGCTGCCGGACCGCCTGCGGCTGTTCGACCGCCTCACCGGTGCGCAGCTGCTCTACTACTCGGCCACCCTGCGCGGTCTCGACGGTGCCACGGCTCGTGAGCGCAGCACCGACCTGGCCGAGGCGTTCGGGCTCGGCGAGGCGCTCGGTCGCCAGGTCGCCGACTACTCGGTGGGCATGGCGAAGAAGATCGCCCTGGCCGCCACGCTCATCCACTCGCCGCGGGTCCTCGTGCTCGACGAACCGTTCGAGTCGGTCGACCCCGTGAGCGCTGCGACCATCACCGACATCCTGCGCCGCTACACGCGCGGTGGCGGCACCGTCGTGCTCTCCAGCCACTCCATGGAGCTCGTGCAGCGCACCTGCGACTCCGTCGCCATCATCGTCGGCGGCAGGGTCCTCGCCTCGGGGACCATGGCCCAGGTGCGCGGTCGCAAGAGCCTCGAGGACAAGTTCGTCGAACTCGCGGGCGGCCGCGTCGTGGCAGAGAGCATGGAATGGTTGCACAGCTTCTCCGGCTGAGGGCCGACCTGCTCGCGGGCGAGGTCCGCGGCAGCGCCCGCCGGTCCGTGCTCGTCGTGCTCGGCAGCCTCGTCGGGCTCCTCGCCGCCGTGTTCGTCGCGACGCAGACGGTCGCGCTGCGGTCCGCCGACCCCGACACGGCCCGCGCGGTCACCGTGCCGGTCGGCACGCTCATCGCGTTCGCGTTCACCGTCGTCCCGCTCGTCGTCGGACGGAGCGACCAGCTCGACCCGCGGCGCTTCGCGGTGTTCGGCATCGGCCGTCGCGGGCTCGCGATCGGCCTCGTCGTCGCCGGGCTGATCGGCGTCCCGGTGATCGGGGTCGTCGTCGTGGCCGCCGCCCAGTCGATCGCCTGGGCGCGTGACGCCGGCACCGGTGTGCTCGCGGTCATCGGCGGCTTGCTCGCGATCGCCACCTGCGCGCTCCTGGTCCGCGTGTGCTGCACCGTCGGCTCGCGGCTGATCGGTCCGCACCGGTCCCGCGACGCCGGGTGGCTCGTCGCGCTCGTGATCATCGTGCTCGCGATCCCGACGGTCTCGCTGCTGCTGCGCGTCGACTGGCTCGACCCCGAGGGCGCCGAGATGCAACGCGTCGCGGACGTCGCGGGGTGGACACCGTGGGGTGCCGCCTGGGCCGTGCCCGCCGAGGTCGCCAGCGGCCACGTCGGCACCGGGTTCCTCAAGCTGCTCGTCGCGATCGCCGTCGTCGCCCTGCTCACCTGGGCGTGGTGGGCGCTCGTCGGTCGGGCGCTCGACACCGTCGACGGTCGCACCCGGACCCGGCGCTACCAGGGGCTCGGCTGGTTCGACCGGCTCGGCTCGACACCGGTCGCCGCCGTCGCCGCCCGCGCCCTGACCTACTGGGTGCGCGACCCGCGGTACCGCACCTCGTACCTGATCATCCTGTTCGTCCCGCTCGTCGTCATCCCGCTCGGGGTCGCCGGGGTGCCGTGGCACTGGACCGCGCTCGTGCCGTTGCCGCTCATGGCGCTGATCGCCGGGTTCCTGCCGCACAACGACGTCTCGTACGACAACACCGCGGTGTGGCTGCACGTCGCCTCCGGGGCTCCCGGGTGGAGCGACCGTCTCGGCCGTGTCGTCCCGGTGCTCGTCGTCGGTGCGCCGGCGATCGTGGCCGGCTCGGCGGTGTCCGCCTGGTTGTTCGACGACTGGACGGTGTTCCCGCTGCTGATCGGCGTGAGCGCCAGCGCCCTGCTGTCCGGACTCGGGCTGTCGAGCGTCGTGTCCGTGCTGCTGCCCTACCCGACCGTGCGGCCGGGGGACCACCCGTTCCAGCAGCCGCAGGCCGCGGGTGTGACGGCGACGGTCGCGCAGTCGATGATGGTGATCGGCATCGTGGTCTGCACCGTCCCGGCGGCGTGGCTCGCGGTGCTGGCCTTCGTCCGAGGCGCTGAGCCGTGGTCGATGCTGACGCTCGCGGTGGGCATCGGGATCGGCGTGGTCGTGCTCGTCATCGGGATCTTCGCGGGCGGGCGGCTGTTCGACCGGCGCGGCCCGGACCTGCTGGCAGCGGCGCAGCGCAACTAGCGTTCCGGAACGAGCGCAAGGTGCGCAGACCAACGTGCGCAGACCGTCGTACCCTGGACCCATGAGCATGACGGAACCAGGCGGCGGCCTCGACGTGATGGACCGGGAGCTCGAGAAGCTCCTCGAAGACGAAGCGATCGAACCCGGCGACCACGAGCGGTTCTCGCACTACGTCAAGAAGGACAAGATCCTGCAGTCCGCCCTGTCCGGCAAGCCGGTCAAGGCGCTGTGCGGCAAGAAGTGGATCCCGGGCCGCGACCCGGAGAAGTTCCCGGTGTGCCCGGACTGCAAGGCCATCTACGAGAAGATGAAGTCCGAGTAGACGCAGCCTGCGCATCGTGAGCAGAAATGGTCGGGTCGCCTTCGGGGACCCGACCATTTCTGCTCACCAAGCGGCGCGCAGCGGCGCGCTCAGATCACCAGGGTGGGGATCGCGGGGTCGCCGCGACCGATGCGCGCGGCGTCCGCCGGCAGCTCGGCCTTCGCCCGCTTGTGGTGCGCCCGCGCGGCCTCGACGCCCTGTGCTCCGAGGAACGCCGGATCGACCACGCCGCCGGTGACCACGGGCACGAGCAGCGGGCGCTCGTCGGGGCCGACCTGTCCGGCGGTGAGCACGACCTCGGCCGTGGCGACACCGTTGCGCAGGCGTCGGCCGGCTTCCTTGCGCCCGCCGATCGAGGCCTTGTCCGCTGACTTCTTCGCCACGGCGACCCAGTCGTCGCCGTCGGCGGACTGGTGCGCCACGAGCTTGAAGACCATGCCGGCGGCCGGGTGCCCCGAGCCGGAGACCACCGAGGTGCCGACGCCGTACGAGTCGACCGGGGCCGCACGGAGGGCCGCGATCGTGTACTCGTCCAGGTCGTTCGTGACCGTGATCTTCGTGTCGGTCGCGCCGAGCCGGTCGAGCTGCGCCCGGACGGCCGCGACGACCGAGGGCAGGTCGCCGCTGTCGATGCGGACACCGCCGAGCTTGCCGTCGGTCAGCCGGACGGCGGTCTCGACGGCCTGCTCGATGTCGTAGGTGTCGACGAGCAGCGTCGTGCCGTTGCCGAGGGCGTCGAGCTGCGACCGGAATGCCGCTTCCTCGGAGTCGTGCAGCAGGGTGAAGGCGTGCGCCGCGGTGCCCATCGTCGGGATGCCCCAGGTGCGGCCGGCCTCGAGGTTGCTCGTCGCGCCGAACCCGGCGATGTACGCGGCCCGTGCTGCGGCGACGGCGTTCCACTCGCCGGTGCGGCGGGAGCCCATCTCGGCGAGCGGACGCCCGTCGGCGGCGGAGACCATGCGCGCGGCGGCCGAGGCGATGGCGGAGTCGGCATTGAAGACCGACAGGGCGAGCGTCTCGAGCACGACGGCCTCGGCGAACGTGCCCTCGACCTGCAGGATCGGGGAGTTGGGGAAGTACACCTCGCCCTCGCGGTACGCCCGGACGTCCCCGGTGAACCGGTAGTCGGCGAGGAAGGCTGCGGTGCCCTCGTCGATGACCCCGCGGTCGCGCAGGAACCCGATCTCGTCGTCGCCGAAGCGGAAGTCGCCGAGGGCGGTCAGGAACCGGCCGAGGCCGGCCGCGACGCCGTAGCGACGACCGTCGGGGAGTCGCCGGGCGAACACCTCGAAGACGCAGCGCCGGTGGGCGGTGCCGTCCTTCAGGGCCGCGTCGACCATGGTGAGTTCGTACTGGTCCGTCAGGAGCGCGCTGGTCACGGTGTCGACACTAGTGTCGTGACCTCCGGGAGGCCCGGATCGCCTCGGGCGTGCGGCCCGCGGCGCGCAGGCGGTCGGTCCCGACGTCCGCAGCGCGCGTCGGTACGCTGGTCACCGTGACGGATGCACCGATCGGAGTCTTCGACAGCGGGGTCGGCGGGCTCACGGTGGCCCGCGCGATCATCGACCAACTGCCGCGCGAGAGCATCCGGTACGTCGGGGACACCGTGCACTCGCCGTACGGCCCGAAGCCCATCGCCGACGTCCGCCGCTACGCGCTCGAGGTCATGGACGACCTGGTCGAACTCGGCGTCAAGGCCCTCGTCATCGCCTGCAACACCGCGTCGTCGGCCGTGCTCCGCGACGCCCGCGAACGCTACGAGCAGGCGTACGGCATCCCGGTGGTCGAGGTCATCCAGCCCGCCGCCCGCGCCGCCGTGAAGCAGACCCGGACCGGGCGCATCGGCGTCATCGGCACGGTCGGCACCATCACCTCGCGCGCCTACGAGGACGCCTTCGCGGTGGCCTCCGACGTCAGCCTGACCCTGGCGGCGTGCCCGCGGTTCGTCGAGTTCGTCGAGGCGGGGGACACCTCGTCACCGGAGCTGCGCGAGGTCGCCGCCGGCTACCTCGACCCGATCCGCGCCGCCGACGTCGACACCCTCGTGCTCGGCTGCACCCACTACCCGCTGATGTCCGCCGCCATCCAGTACGTGATGGGCCCGGACGTCACCCTGGTGTCGAGTGCCGAGGAGACCGCGAGCGACGTGTACCGCCGGCTCGTCGAGCACGGCCTCGAACGCACCTCCACCACCGCCCCGACGTACTCGTTCGAGTCGACCGGCGACGACGAGGACGGGTTCCTGCGGCTCGCCCGCCGGTTCCTCGGCCCCGAGATCGTCCGCGTCGGCCACCTCGAGACCGGCGCCATCACGCTGCCCCGTGGGCGGGCCTGAGCGGCGACCAGCCGCCAGCCGCCGCCCGCCCCGATGACCCGCACCGCGCCTCCAGGCCGGACCGAAAGGACACCATGACCACCCGCATCGACGGCCGCCAGGCCGAGGAACACCGTCCCGTCACCATCGAGCGGGGGTGGAGCACGCAGGCCGAGGGCAGCGCGCTCATCTCGTTCGGCAACACCAAGGTGCTCTGCACCGCCTCGTTCACGAACGGCGTGCCCCGTTGGCTCGCCGGCAAGGGCGCCGGCTGGGTCACCGCCGAGTACTCGATGCTGCCGCGGTCGACGAACGAGCGCATGCAGCGCGAGTCGATCAAGGGCAAGGTCGGCGGCCGCACCCACGAGATCTCCCGGCTGATCGGGCGTTCGCTCCGCGCCGTGGTCGACACGAAGGCCCTCGGCGAGAACACCCTGGTCATCGACTGCGACGTGCTGCAGGCCGACGGCGGCACCCGCACGGCGTCGATCACCGGCGCCTACGTGGCGATGGTCGACGCGATCGAGTGGGGCCGCGGCAAGGGCTTCATCGGCAAGAAGGCCACCCCGCTCACCGACAGCGTGCAGGCGATCTCGGTCGGCATCGTCACGGGCGAGCCGATGCTCGACCTGGCGTACACCGAGGACTCCGCCGCCGACACCGACATGAACATCGTCACGACCGGGTCGGGCAAGTTCATCGAGGTGCAGGGGACCGCCGAGCACGCGCCCTTCGACCGCGACGAGCTGAACGTCCTGCTCGACCTGGGCCTGGCCGGCAACCAGTCGCTCGCGGCGATCCAGAAGTCCGTGCTGGGGCTGGCGTGACCGGCACCGTCGTCCTGGCCACCCACAACCAGGGCAAGGTCGTGGAACTGCGCGAGATCCTCGGGTCGGCGCTGGGCGAGGGCGTCGAGCTGGTCGGCTACGACGGCCCCGAGCCGGTCGAGGACGGCGACACCTACGCCGCGAACGCCCTGATCAAGGCCCGCGCCGCGGTCGCCCACACCGGGCTGCCGGCGCTCGCCGACGACTCCGGCATCGCGGTCGACGCGCTCGACGGTGCCCCGGGCATCCACTCGGCGCGGTACGCGGGCACCCGGTCGGACGCCGACAACATCGCGCTGCTGCTGCAGAACCTCGACGGCGTCGTGGAGCGGACCGCCGCCTTCGTGTGTGCGGCCGCGTTCGTCACGCCCGACGGGTTCGAGCACGTGGTCGAGGCGGTGTGGAACGGCGAGGTGCTGACCGCGCCGGTCGGCGACGGCGGACACGGCTACGACCCGGTGTTCCGGCCGGACGACGCCGACCGCTCGTCGGCCGAGCTCACCCGCGAGGAGAAGAACGCGCTGTCGCACCGCAGCAAGGCGTTCCGGGGCATCGCGCCGGTCGTGCGGGAGCACTTCGGGCTCTGAACTGCCCACCTGCGACGACGACAGGCCCACACCGAACGGTGGGGGCCTGTCGTCGTCCGGTCCGGCGTACCGCTACAGCTGCGGGTCGACGGCCGTCGACTCGGCCTGGTGCTCGCGCTTCTTCGCCTTGCGGGCGTTCCGGATGTACGTCAGCGCCATCGGCACGACCGTGACCAGGACGGCGGCGAGCAGGATGATGTCGATGTACTCGCGCACGATGTGGGCGACGAAGGGGATGTGCCCGATGAAGTACCCGAGGAACGTCACGCCGACACCCCAGACGACGGCGCCGATCGCGTTGTAGAGCGAGTACTTCTTGTAGTCCATGCGGCCGACGCCGGCGGCGATCGGCGCGAAGGTGCGGACGACCGGCACGAAGCGCGCCAGGATCACCGCGAGCGGGCCGAACCGGTGGAAGAACGCGTTGGTCCGCTCGACGTTCGCCTTGGAGAACAGACCGCTCTCCTTGCGCTCGAAGATCGGCGGGCCGGCCTTCTTGCCGATGTAGTAGCCGAGCTCCCCACCGAGGAACGCCGCAGCGCCGATCATCAGGGCAGCGACCCAGATCGGGATGCCGCCGATCTCGCCGCCGCGGTCGAACGCGAACAGGCCGGTGATGACGAGCAGGCTGTCGCCCGGGAAGATGAAGCCGATCAGCAGACCGGTCTCGGCGAAGACGATCGCACAGACGACGAGCACGGCGACCGCCCCGAAGTGGTCGAGGATGTACTGCGGATCCAGCCATGGGATCAGGGCGAGTGCGACGGAGTGCATGTCTCTTCCGGTCGTGCAGATGCGGTGACGGGAGGGGCACCCGCACGACGAGGGTACCGTCCGCGCGTGACCGGAACGTCCCTCGGTGGTATGAGATGCGCGAGCACGCAACGGTCGGTGCGGAAGGAGGGACTCGAACCCTCACGCCTGGGGCACAGGAACCTAAATCCTGCGTGTCTACCGATTCCACCACTCCCGCGAGCAGCGGCAGTCTACCGAGCGGTCTCTGGTCGGCGGACGTCGGTGCGTGCGCACGGTGCGCCGGACGTCACCTGGTGCGGGTTTGGCCGCTTCGTGCGCGCAGCAGGTGCGCGCGGAGCGGCCAGCGGCGTTGAGGGTGACCGTGTCGACACGGTGCGGTGTTCGTGGCGGGGGTGCGCCGGGCCTCCCGGGCGTTGGTGGCGCGCACGTGCGCACGGTGCGCCGGACGCCACTTGGTGCGGGCTTGGCCGCTTCGTGCGCCGCAGCAGGTGCGCACGGAGCGGCCAGCGGCGTTGTGGGTGACCGTGTCGACACGGTGCGGTGTTCGTGGCGGGGGTGCGCCGGGCCTCCCGGGCGGTGGTGGCGCGCACGTGCGCACGGTGCGCCGGCCGTCACCTGGTGCGGGTTTGGCCGCTTCGTGCGCCGCAGCAGGTGCGCACGGAGCGGGGAACCTCGCACGGATCGGCGGGACGCGCACCGTGCGCCGGCCGCGCAGCACGCAGCGCGCAGCGCGCCGTGCGCCGCCCGCGCAGCACGCAGCACGCAACGCCCCGCGCGCGTCAGCGGAGCTGGCGCGGCAGGTACCGCGGCACGTACCGCAGCAGCACTCCGGCACCGATCAGGCCGAGCACGCCCATCACGCCGCTGGCCACCGCGATCGTCGCGACGGCCGTCACCCCGGAGATCACGAGCGGTGCCGCTGCCGACCCGAAGTCGCCGGTGAACCGCCAGGCCCCGAGGAACGGCGCCGGGTCGTCGCGCGGGGCGAGGTCGGCGCCGAGCGTCATGAGGATGCCGGAGCCGACGCCGTTGGCGAGCGACATCCCCATCGCGATCCCCACGAACCAGCCGACCCGCGCGTCGAGGTGCCCGCTCCAGGCGAGCAGGAAGTAGCTGATGCTCAGCCCGAGCATGCAGGGGAGTGCGCTCGCCAACCGCCCCCAGCGGTCCATGATCTGGCCGCTCGTGTAGAACAGCGCGAAGTCGACGGCACCGGCGATGCCGATGATCAACGCGGCCGTCGAGTCGTTCAGCCCGACACTGACCGCCCACAGCGGCAGGATCACCTGGCGTCCGGCGCGCATCGCGCCGATGAGCGCGGCGCCGCTGCCGAGCCGCAGCAGCACGGCCCGGTTCGTGCGCAGGGTCCGGAAGAGGCCGTGCGCCTCCTTGCCGACGAAGACCGCTCCGGTGTCGGTGGACGGCTCCGTCACGCCGGTCGCGTCCGACCCCGACCGGGAGGCCCGTGGCGGCAACCGCAGACCGCGTGCGCCCGTCGCCGGGTCGCGCAGCACCAGGAGCACGGTCGCCGCCGCCAGGCAGCACACGACGTGGATCCAGAAGGCGCTCGCGGTGGTGCCGGTCAGGTGGATCACGCCGGCGGCGAGGAACGGCCCGACGAAGTACCCGAAGCGGAAGACCCCGCCCAGGCTCGACAGTGCCCGGGCACGGATGCGGACGGGGATCGCGGTGGTCATGTAGGCGTGCCGTGCCAGGGCGAACACCGCGGTCGAGACGCCGACCAGGAACACCCCGAGCGCGAGCACCCACGCGTTCGCCGCGGTCGTGCAGACGACCAGGCCGCCGACCGACACCAGGGCGGCGCCGATCATCGCGTTCCGCTCGCCGATCCGCGCGACGACGATGCCCGACGGCACGTCGCCGATGAGTTCGCCGACCAGGATGAGCGACGCGACGAAGCCCGCGAACGCCAGGGTCGCGCCGAGGGAGTCCGCGGCGATCGGGATGATCGGGATGATCGCGCCCTCGCCGATGGCGAACAGTGCCGCGGGCAGGAACCCGGACAACAGGACGGACCGGAAGTCGAATGAGTCGTTCCCCGTCGTGGCCATCGCTCGACCAACGGTACGCCAGCGGTACGGGTTCGTCGGCGGGTTACCCTGGAGGCATGCGTGTTCTGGCGGCGATGAGCGGTGGGGTCGACTCGGCGGTGGCTGCTGCCCGGGCGGTCGACGCCGGGCACGACGTGGTCGGCGTGCACCTGGCGTTGAGCCGGATGCCGGGCACGCTCCGCACCGGCAGTCGCGGGTGCTGCACGATCGAGGACTCGATGGACGCCCAGCGCGCCGCGTCCGCCCTCGGCATCCCCTACTACGTGTGGGACTTCTCGGCCCGGTTCAAGGAGGACGTCGTCGACGACTTCGTCGCCGAGTACCAGGCCGGCCGCACCCCGAACCCCTGCATGCGGTGCAACGAGCGGATCAAGTTCGCGGCGCTGCTCGAGAAGGCGCTGGCCCTGGGCTTCGACGCCGTCGCGACCGGGCACTACGCCTCGATCGTCACCGGCCCGGACGGCTCCCGCGAACTCCACCGGTCGGCCGCGTGGGCGAAGGACCAGTCCTACGTGCTCGGGGTCCTGACCGCCGAGCAGCTGCAGCACGCGATGTTCCCGCTCGGGGCGACCCCGTCGAAGGACGCGGTCCGTGCCGAGGCCGCCGAGCGTGGGCTGACGGTCGCGCAGAAGCCCGACTCCTACGACATCTGCTTCATCCCCGACGGCGACACCCGCGGCTGGCTCGCCGACCGTGTCGGCAGCGAGACCGGTGACGTCGTCGAGCGCGACGGCACCGTCGTCGGTTCGCACGACGGCGCGCACGGCTACACGGTCGGGCAGCGCCGCGGACTGTCGCTCGGGCGCCCCGCCGCCGACGGCAAGCCCCGGTTCGTGCTCGAGATCCGCCCGAAGGACAACACCGTCGTGGTCGGTCCGAAGGAGGCCCTGGCCGTGACGTCGATGTCGGGCTCCCGCTTCACGTGGGCCGGCACCGCACCGGCCGACCCGCAGACGCCGTTCGCGTGCGACGTGCAGATCCGGGCGCACGCCGATCCGGTGCCGGCGACCGCGCGGGTGCAGGACGACGTGCTCGTGATCGACGTCGACGAGCCGCTGCACGGGGTCGCCCCCGGGCAGACGGCCGTGGTCTACGTCGGCACCCGGGTGCTCGGACAGTGCACGATCGACAGCACCGTCAGCGCCGTCCCCGTCGACGCCTGAGACCGCCGCTCCCGGGCGGTGGGTCCGCTGCACGCGCCGTCGGTGGCACACGGTAGAACTGATGGCATGAGCGAGACCGACGCCACGTTCGAGACCATCGACCCCGACGGGCTCGACGCCGCCCAGGCCGGGCGCGAGGTCGACCGGCTGCGGGCCCGCATCAACGAGCTGCGACAGGCGTACTACCAGGGCGACAACGGATCACCGGAAGCCGATGCCGACTACGACGTGCTGGTCCGACGGCTCGCCGCGATCGAGCAGCGGTTCCCGGAGCTCCTGACCGAGGACAGCCCGACCCAGACCGTCGGCGGGCAGGCGCAGACCACGCAGTTCGCGCCGGTCGAGCACGCCGAGCGGATGCTCTCGCTCGACAACGTGTTCAGCCCGGACGAGCTCACCGAGTGGGCCGTCAAGGTGCAGCGCGACGCCGGTGCCGAGCGTGTCCGGTTCCTGACCGAGCTGAAGATCGACGGCCTCGCGATCAACCTGCGCTACGAGCACGGCCGGTTGGTGTCGGCGGCGACTCGTGGTGACGGTGTCGTGGGCGAGGACGTCACCGGCAACGTCCGGACGATGGGCACGATCCCGGACCGGCTGTCGGGGACGGGCCACCCGCCGCTGGTCGAGGTCCGCGGCGAGATCTTCTTCCCGGTCGCCGAGTTCGACGAGCTCAACGCGAACCAGCGCGAGGCGGGGGAGCGCGTCTTCGCCAACCCGCGCAACGCCGCCGCCGGGTCCCTCCGCCAGAAGGAAGAGGGCAAGTCCGAGGCGAAGCGCGCACTCATGGTCGACCGGCTCCGGCGCTTGCGGATGCTCGTGCACGGCATCGGCGCGTGGCCCGTGCGCGAGCTCGAACAGGAGACCGACGTCCGCTCGCAGTCCGAGGTCTACGAGCTGCTCGAGACCTGGGGCATGCCGACGAGCAGCCACTACCGGGTCTTCGACACCATCGACGAGGTGAACGCCTTCGTCCGCTCCACGGGCGACCGCCGTGCCTCGGTCGAGCACCAGATCGACGGCGTCGTCATCAAGGTCGACGACCTCGCCCTGCACGAGGAACTCGGCTCGACGTCTCGTGCACCCCGGTGGGCGATCGCGTACAAGTACCCGCCGGAAGAAGTCCACACAAAGCTCGTCGACATCGTGGTCAGCGTCGGGCGGACCGGGCGTGCGACCCCGTTCGCGGTGATGGCCCCGGCCGAGGTCGCCGGGTCGGTCGTCCGCCAGGCCACCCTGCACAACCAGCAGGTGGTCAAGGCGAAGGGCGTCCTGATCGGCGACACCGTGGTGCTGCGGAAGGCCGGCGACGTCATCCCCGAGGTCCTGGGACCGGTCGTCGACCTGCGCGACGGCACGGAGCGCGAGTTCGTGATGCCGACGCACTGCCCGGAGTGCGGCACCGAGCTCGCCCCCGCGAAGGAAGGCGACATCGACCTCCGCTGCCCGAACGCGAAGAGCTGCCCCGCGCAGGTCCGCGGTCGTGTCGAGCACATCGCATCGCGCGGTTCCCTCGACATCGAGGGCCTCGGCGAGGTCGCAGCCGCAGCGCTCACGCAGCCGCTGCACCCGGAGACCCCGCCGCTCGTGACCGAGGCCGGGTTGTTCGACCTGACGATGCATGACATCGTCCCGATCGAGGTGATCGTCCGCGACGCCGAGACCGGCATGGAGAAGGTCGACGACGCCGGTGCCCCGAAGCGCGTGACCCCGTTCAGCCGCGCGCGCAAGAAGACCGACCCGCCGTTCGACCCCGAAGCACGCGGTGCGGACTACACCGGCGAGCCGAGCCGCTTCCCGTCGAAGAACGCGTTCGAGATGCTCGCGAACATCGACGCGGCGAAGACGAAACCGCTCTGGCGCATCATGGTGGGGCTGAGCATCCGCCACGTCGGACCAGTCGCGGCGCGGGCGCTCGCGAACCACTTCGGGTCGCTCGACCGGATCCGCAGCGCCTCGCGCGAGGAACTCGCGGCGGTCGACGGGGTCGGCGGGATCATCGCCGACGCCCTGCTCGCGTGGTTCGAGGTCGACTGGCACCTTGAGATCATCGACCGCTGGACGACGGCGGGCGTGCAGTTCACCACGCCGGACCACCCCGGCCCCGGGGGCGCGGCGATCGAGGGCGGTGTCCTGAGCGGTGTCGCGGTCGTGGCGACCGGGTCCCTCGAGGGGTACACGCGCGAGGGCGCGCTCGAGGCGATCATCACCGCCGGCGGCAAGGCGGCGTCGAGCGTCAGCAAGAAGACCGACTTCGTGGCCGCGGGTCCCGGGGCCGGGTCGAAGCTCACGAAGGCCGAGCAGCTGGGGCTCCGGATCATCGATGCCGAGCAGTTCCACCTGCTCGTGACCGAGGGGCCGAGCGCGCTCCCCGAGCCGGAGGTGCCCGCGCCCGAGGGCTGAGCCGGGGCGACGAGCACGCCGTCGACGTGGGCGCACACTGCGGCGCGCCGTGCGACGCACCCAGTTCGGGGGACAAGTTGCATCGCGCATGACCGATCCTCGGGCATTCTCCTTACACTCGACAGAGCATCACCCGTCGTCTGCAGGGAGGCGACGGGACGGCCTTCCAGGGGGAGACCCGATTGCTGCTCATCGCCGCGGCTCTGCTCACCGCCTCGATGCACTCGCTCGGAGTGATCGAGGCCCCCGTCGCGCCTCCGACCCATGCCGCCACGGCCACCGTGACGGTCGCGCTCGTCTCCGAGCGCCACGCGGTGCCCCAGCCGGTCATGACCGGGGGACAGATCGACGTCGACACCGTCGCCGACGCGCACGGTCGGGCGTTCCTCGACGACCTCGGGGTCCTCGACGCCGGTGACCTGCGCCGCGCCGCCGACGACCGCCGTGTCGTGGCGACCGCGCAGGACGACCCGCCCGCAGCGGCCGTCGTCGCGCAGTGGTGGGCGGGACTCGGCGCCGACGAACAGGGCACGCTCCTGGTCCACGCGCCGTCGATCATCGGCAACCTCGAGGGCGTGCCGTACGCCGTCCGCGACCGCGCGAACCGGTCGACCCTGACCACCGGACTCGCCGACCCCGACACCGGAGCCGCGCACGCCGCGATGCTCGGACAGGTGCGGGACTCGCTGCGGCGCGAACCCGGTGACCCGCAGCGGTTCCTCATCACGCTCGACACCCGAGCGGCGGGCCGAGCGGCGATCAGCATCGGAGACCTCGACACCGCGGCGGACGTGACCGTCATCGTCCCCGGGATGTTCTTCACCGTGACCGGGCAGATGGCCGACTTCACGAACACCGCCAACGACCTGGCGAGCGAACAAGCGACCCTCGCGCCGCTGGCGGCCGGTGGCTCCGGCGACGGGACGGGCGTCGCCGTCGTGGCGTGGATGGGCTACCGCACGCCCGACCTGTCGAACATCATGTCGCTCAGCCTCGCCGACTCCGGGGCGCAGCGACTCGAGCGCACCGTCGACGGCCTGCGGCAGATCCGCGACGGCGACCAGCCCCGGCTGAACATCGTGGCGCACTCGTACGGGTCGACGACGGCGCTCATGGCGCTCGCCTCCGGACGGATGAGCGCCGACACCCTCACCGTGCTCGGGTCACCGGGCAGTGACGTCCGGTCGGCGGCGGACCTGGACGTCGCCTCGGACGAGGTGTTCGTCGGTGTCGCGCACAGCGACCCGATCGCGGGGTCCGGGTACTACGGCACGGACCCGGGTGGTTCGTCGTTCGGCGCCACCGTGATGAACCTGGCCGGCGGTGCCGACGCGCTGGCCGCCGGCGACCTGTTCCGCCGTCCGGTCGGGCACAACGACTACCTCAAGCCGGGGACCGCATCGCTGCACGACGTCGCCCTGATCGGGATCGGCCGCGGTGACCTCGTCCGCGAGCAGGTCCGACGCGGCAGCACCGGTGACGACGGCGTCGTCGGTGCGTCGGTCGACATGTACCTGGTCCGTCCGCAGGACCTGCAGCCGCGCGACTGACAGGGTGGGGTCCTGGGCGTGACCGGATCGTGACCGGCGGCCGACGTGCCGGGGCCGCATCGGGCCTCCCGGCCGGATCCGCGACCCCGCGCGGATCGCGACCCGCGACAGGTGGTGCCTGAGCGGCAACCTGAGCGACGGCGCAGCCTCAGTCGGTTCCACGGCAGAACCAGTACAGCCCGCCTCCCTACGGTTCGGGGCATGCGTGTGGTGCGATGGCCTGGTGCTCTCCTGATGTTCGTGGTGATGTCCGTGCTCGCCGGCATGCTCGTCGCCGTCGCGGTGACGCCCGCGGTCGCCGTCGCGGGCGAGAGCACCTCGGGTGCGGTCGCGTTCTTCGAGGACCTGCCGAGCTACCTCGACGTGCAGACGCCGCAGCAGGTGTCGTCGGTGTACGCGACGAAGGGCGGCAAGCAGGTCAAGATCGCGTCGTTCTACGCCGAGAACCGGACGAACGTCACAGCCGACCAGATGGCGGACACGCTCAAGCAGGCCGCCATCGACACCGAGGACCCCCGCTACTACGACGAGGGCGGCATCGACGTCCTCGGCACGCTGCGCGGAGTCGCCGCGACCGTCGTCGGCGGCGACGTCCAGGGCGGATCGAGCATCACGCAGCAGTACGTCAAGAACGTCCTCGTGCAGCAGTGCGAGGAGCTCACCGGCAAGGACCAGGCCGCCACGGCGAAGAAGGTGGAGGCCTGCTACGAGGACGCAGCCGGCGTCACCCCGCAGCGGAAGCTGCAGGAGATGCGGTACGCGATCGCGGTGAACAAGAAGTACTCGAAGGACGACATCCTGACCGGGTACCTGAACATCGTCGGGCTCGGCGGTCGGGTGTACGGCGCCGAGGCCGGTGCCGAGTACTACTTCGGCGTGCACGCGAAGGACCTGTCGCTGGTGCAGTCGGCCACGCTCGTGGCGATCCTCAACAACCCCTCGAACCTGCGCATCGACGTGCCCGGTGACAAGGCGAACGGGCAGGCGAACGGCTACGCGCTCACCAAGGAGCGACGCGACTACGTGCTCCGCCGCATGCAGGCGCACGGGTCGATCACGAAGGCCGAGATGACGAAGGCCATCGCGACCCCGGTCACGCCGAAGATCACCGAGACCGCGAACGGCTGCTCGACCGCGGCGACGAACTACGACGCCGGCTACTTCTGCGACTACGTCCGCGACCAGGTGCTGCAGGACCCGGCGTTCGGCAAGACCGCCGCGGCGCGCATCGCGACGCTCGACACCAAGGGCATGCAGATCCACACCTCGCTCGACCTCGACCTGCAGGGCCAGGCGCAGACCGCACTGTCGACCTACGTGCCGGCCACGATGGCCGGCGTCGACGTCGGTGGCTCCAACGTCACCGTCGAGCCCGGCACCGGACGCATCATGTCGATGGTGCAGAACACGTCGTACACGCAGGGCGACAACGCCGCAGCGGGGTCGACCGCGGTGGACTACAGCGCGGACTCCGGCTACGGCAACTCCGGCGGGTTCCAGACCGGCTCCACCTACAAGGTGTTCACCTTGGCCGAGTGGCTCGCGACCGGCCACACGCTCTCCGAGTCGGTGTCGACCACCGAGCACACGTTCCAGAACTCGGAGTTCACGAACTCCTGCCAGAACGTCAGCGGCGGGACGTGGCCGGTCGCGAACGCAGAGTCCGTGCCGGCGTCGATGACCGTGCAGGCCGCCACCGTCGAGTCGATCAACACCGCCTTCGGCGCGATGGGCAAGCAGCTCGACCTCTGCAAGATCGCGCAGCTCGCACAGTCGATGGGGATCCACCGCGCCGACGGTGGCGCCCTCGGGCAGACCCCCTCGTCGATCCTCGGCGTCAACGAGCTGTCGCCGATCGACCTGGCCGAGGCCTACGCCGGCTTCGCGAACGGCGGCGTCGTCTGCACGCCGACCGCGATCGACTCGGTCACCGAGGCGGACGGCACGAAGATCACCCCGACGCCGTCGTCCTGCACGCAGGGCGTGTCGGCGGACGTCGCCGGCACCGTCGACTACGCGCTGCAGGGCGTGCTGTCCGGCTCCGGCACCGCCGCCAGCGCGAACCCCGGCGACAGCGTGCCGAAGTTCGCGAAGACGGGCACCACCGACGGCGACGTGCAGAACTGGCTCGTCGCGTCGTCGACGAAGTACACGAACGCCACCTGGATCGGGAACGTGCAGGGGAGCGTGAGCCTGGCGAACTGGCCGTTCCTGCAGGGCACCACCGGGTACAGCGCGAAGTTCGGGGTCGGGAAGTCGATGATGGCGTACCTGGACCAGACGGTCGGCGGGGACGCCCTGCCCACGCCGAGCCAGGCGATGATCGGGCAGGCGAGCCACTCGTCGCAGTCGTCGCAGTCGCAGTCCTCGGCGTCGTCGGGATCCGGTGCGTCGCAGGCCGACCAGTCGACGCCGACCACGCCGACGCAGACCGCTGCACCCGCTGCACCCGCTGCACCGGCTGCTCCGGCGGCGCCGGCGGAACCGGCTGCGCCCGCCGCCACGGCGGCTCCGGCAGCGGGTGACCAGAACGGGAAGTGACGGCTCGGGTCCACGCCGCCTGGAGGCCCGTCACCGGTCCGCCGGACCGGTGACGGGCCTCCAGGCAGCCGTCCACAGCCGCGCCTGCGTGATCGACCGCAGCCAATAGACTGTCGGACGTCCACGAACCGATCGACGGAGCACCATGCCTGACATCACGAGCGAGCAGGTCGCGCACCTGGCGAACCTCGCACGTATCGCACTCACGCCCGACGAGATCGAGAAGCTGACCGGGGAGCTGTCGCACATCGTCGAGAGCGTCGCCAAGGTCGCCGAGGTCGCGACCGACGACGTCCCGCTGACGAGCCACCCCGTGCCGCTCGGCAACGTCACCCGACCCGACGTCGTCGGCCAGACGCTGACGCAGGAGCAGGCGCTCTCCGGAGCGCCGGACTCCGACGGCGAACGGTTCCGAGTGACCGCCATCCTGGGAGAAGAACAGTGACCGACATCACGCGCATGAGCGCCGCGGCGCTCGCCGACGCCCTGGTGGCGCGCGACGTCTCGAGCGTCGAGGCCACGCAGGCCCACCTCGACCGCATCGCCGCCGTCGACGGCGACGTACACGCCTTCCTGCACGTCAACCAGAACGCCATCGCCGTCGCGAAGTCGATCGACTCGCGTCGCTCGGCCGGCGACGACCTCGGGCCCCTCGCCGGTGTCCCGATCGCGATCAAGGACGTCCTGTGCACGCAGGACATGCCGACCACCTCGGGCTCGAAGATCCTCGAAGGGTGGATGCCGCCGTACGACGCCACCCCGGTCGCGAAGCTCCGCGCCGCCGGCCTCGTGCCGCTCGGCAAGACCAACATGGACGAGTTCGCGATGGGCTCGACCACCGAGTTCTCGGCGTACGGACCGACCCACAACCCGTGGGACCTCGACCGCATCCCCGGCGGGTCCGGCGGTGGCTCGGCCGCTGCCGTCGCCGCGCACGAGGCACCCATCGCCCTCGGCTCCGACACCGGTGGCTCGATCCGTCAGCCCGGCGCCGTCACCGGCACCGTCGGTGTGAAGCCGACCTACGGCGGGGTCAGCCGCTACGGCGCGATCGCCCTGGCGTCCAGCCTCGACCAGATCGGCCCGGTCGCCCGCACCGTCCTCGACGCCGCGCTCCTGCACGACGTCATCGGCGGGCACGACCCGCGCGACTCCACCTCGATCCCCGACGCCTGGCCCTCGATGGCCGCCGCCGCCCGCGAAGGACTGCAGGCGGACACGCTGCGCGGCCTGCGCGTCGGCGTGGTGAAGGAGCTCGCCGGTGGCGACGGCTTCCAGGCCGGCGTCACGCAGCGCTTCCAGGAGACCGTCGCGCTGCTCGAGTCGGCCGGTGCGGTCGTCGTCGAGATCGACGCCCCGTCGTTCGCCTACGCGATCAGCGCCTACTACCTGATCCTGCCGGCCGAGGCCTCGTCGAACCTGGCGAAGTTCGACTCCGTGCGCTTCGGCCTGCGCGTCACGCCGGACAACGGTGCGACGGTCGAGGACGTCATGGCCGCCACGCGCGAAGCCGGGTTCGGTCCCGAGGTGAAGCGTCGCATCATCCTCGGCACCTACGCCCTGAGCGCCGGGTACTACGACGCCTACTACGGCTCGGCGCAGAAGGTCCGCACGCTCGTGCAGCGCGACTTCCAGGCCGCGTTCGACCAGGTCGACCTGCTCATCAGCCCGTCGGCCCCGACGACCGCGTTCCCGATCGGTGAGCGCATCGACGACCCGCTCGCGATGTACCTCAACGACCTCACCACGATCCCGGCGAACCTGGCGGGCGTGCCCGGGATGAGCATCCCGAACGGCCTCGCACCCGAGGACGGCCTGCCCGTCGGCGTCCAGCTGATGGCCCCGCAGCGCGAGGACGCCCGCCTGTACCGCTACGGTGCGGCACTCGAGCGTCTGCTCGAACAGCAGTGGGGAGCCCCGCTCATCGACCGGATCCCGGACCTCGACCAGAGTCAGCAGTCGGCTGCGCAGGAAGGTGTGATCTGATGGCGCAGAAGGACGCGCTCATGGACTTCGACGAGGCACTGGAGCGCTACGAGCCGGTGCTCGGCTTCGAGGTGCACGTCGAGCTCGCGACGAAGACCAAGATGTTCTCGGACGCGCCGAACTTCTTCGGTGGCGAGCCGAACACGAACGTGACGCCGGTCGACCTCGGGCTGCCCGGGTCGCTGCCCGTCGTCAACGCGCAGGCCGTCCGGTACTCGATCCAGCTCGGGCTCGCGCTCGGCTGCTCGATCGCCGAGTCGTCGCGGTTCGCCCGGAAGAACTACTTCTACCCGGACAACCCGAAGAACTACCAGGTCTCGCAGTTCGACGAGCCGATCGCGTTCGAGGGCGAGGTCGAGGTCGAACTGGCCGACGGCACGATCTTCAACATCCCGATCGAACGCGCCCACATGGAAGAGGACGCCGGCAAGCTGACGCACGTCGGTGGTGCCACCGGCCGCATCCAGGGTGCCGAGTACTCGCTCGTCGACTACAACCGCGCCGGTGTGCCGCTCGTCGAGATCGTCACGAAGCCGATCTTCGGTGCCGAGCACCGTGCCCCCGAGCTCGGTGCCGCGTACGTGCAGGTCATCCGCGACCTCGTGCGCGCACTCGGTGTCTCCGAGGCCCGCATGGAGCGCGGCAACCTGCGCTGCGACGCCAACATCTCGCTGCGCCCCCGCGGCCAGGAGAAGCTCGGCACCCGCACCGAGACGAAGAACGTCAACTCGTTCCGTGCCGTCGAGCGTGCGATCCGCTACGAGATCCAGCGCCAGGCCGCGATCCTGGCCGACGGCGGCTCGATCACGCAGGAGACCCGTCACTGGCACGAGGACACCGGCCGCACCTCGGCCGGCCGTCCGAAGTCGGATGCCGACGACTACCGCTACTTCCCCGAGCCCGACCTGCTGCCGGTCGTGCCGGACCCCGCGGTCGTCGAGGAGCTCCGTGCGTCCCTGCCCGAGGCCCCGGTGGCTCGCCGCCGTCGCCTGAAGGGCGACTGGGGCTTCGCCGACCTGGAGTTCCAGGACGTCGTGAACGGTGGGTTGCTCGACCAGGTCGAGGGCACCGTCGCCGCCGGAGCCGCGCCGCAGGCGGCCCGCAAGTGGTGGACCGGCGAGATCAGCCGTGTCGCGAACGCGCAGGACGCCGAGCCCGGCGACCTCGTGTCGCCGCAGCACGTCGCCGAGGTCATCGCGCTCGTCGAGTCCGGCGACCTGACCGACCGCCTGGCACGCCAGGTGCTCGAGGGCGTCATCGCCGGCGAGGGCTCGCCGGCCCAGGTCGTCGAGGCCCGCGGGCTCAAGGTCGTGTCCGACGACTCGGCGCTCACCGCCGCGGTCGACGAGGCACTCGCCGGCCAGCCGGACGTGCTCGCGAAGATCAAGGACGGCAAGGTCCAGGCCGCCGGCGCCATCATCGGTGCCGTCATGAAGGCCATGAAGGGCCAGGCGGACGCCGCCCGCGTCCGTGAGCTGGTGCTGGAGCGCGCGCAGCAGGCGTAGACGGGTTCCGGCGACGGACGGGAGGCGCGGTGCCAGCTGGCACCGCGCCTCCCGTCCGTCCGTGGTCGCGTTCGAGATCGTCGAATCTGGGGACGCGTCAGCGACCCGGTGACAGGATGAGTCGTGTCCGCAACGATCCGCGCCATCGGAACCGCCGTCCCGGAGACGACGCTCGAGCAGGCTGCCGTGCGAGACCTCTTCGCTGCGCAGCCCGAGCTCGGTCGTCTCGGCCGGCGGCTCGTCCCCGCAGCCTTCGACGCCTCGGCGGTCGAGCACCGGCACACCGTGCTGGCCGAACTCGACCGGAGCCGTCCATCGGGCGCGTTCCGCGACACGGACGGCGCGCTGCACTCGCCCTCCACGGGCACCCGCAACGACCGCTACCGCGAGCTCGCGCCGCCGCTCTTCGTCGAAGCTGCTCGTGACGCGTTGGCCCGCGCAGACGTCGACGCGGCCTCGGTCACGCACGTCGTCACGGTGTCGTGCACCGGGTTCACGCAGCCCGGCCCGGACCTGGACATCGTGACCGAGCTCCGCCTGCGCCGTGACGTCTTCCGCCACCACATCGGCTTCATGGGGTGCTGCGCGGCGTTCCCGGCGCTCCGGATCGCGGCCGCGTTCGCCGAGGCCGACCCGGACGCCGTCGTGTTGGTCGTCTGCGCCGAGCTCTGCACCCTGCACGTCCGCGCGAGCGACGACCCGGACCAGATCGTCGCGAACAGCGTCTTCGGGGACGGTGCCGCCGCCGTCGTGGTCACCGCCGACGGCCCCGGCCTGCGCTTCGACGCGTTCGCCACCGCCGTCGTGCCCGAGAGCGCCGGCGAGATGGCCTGGAACATCGGCGACGAGGGCTACGAGATGGTCCTGAGCACCACGGTCCCCAAGCTCGTCGGCAGCAGCGTCGCCGAGGCCGTCGCGTCGCTGCTCGACGGACCGGCCGCCGACGTGCCGGTGTGGGCCGTGCACCCCGGTGGACGTGCGATCCTCGACCGCACGCAGCAGGCGCTCGACCTGCCGGACACGGCGATCGCGGCGAGCCGGACGGTGCTGCGCGACCACGGGAACATGTCGAGCGCGACCGTGCTGTTCGTGCTCCGCGAGGCCCTCGACGCCGGGATCCCGGAAGGAGCCGCCGTCGTGGCGCTCGCCTTCGGCCCCGGTCTCACGGTCGAGAGTGCGCGACTGACCATGGTGCGCACGTGAGCCGTCCCGACGGCGGTTCCACGGGCCTCCCGGTCCTCGACCTGCGCACGCGCGCGGTCGACCTGACCGAACTCATGGACGACCCGGACTGCGACCCGCGCGCGCTCGCGCGGACCTTCCGGCGCTTCGCGCTCGTCAACGCCCTGGTGAGCGGCTGGCGTTCGGCGTGGCGGACCCACGTCGTACCGGCCCTGCCGGTGAACGGCCGCGCTCGGGTCCTCGACCTCGGGTGCGGCGGGGGCGACCTGGCCCGGGCCGTCGTTCGGTGGGCGGCGAGCGACGGGTTCGACGTCGAGGTCGTCGGGGTCGACCCGGACCCGCGGGCGATCGACGCGGCGAACCGACGGGCACCGCGGGGTGTCACCTTCCGGCAGCAGTCGAGCGGTGACCTGGTCACGGCGGGCGAGCGGTTCGACGTCGTGGTGTCGAACCACGTCCTGCACCACCTGGGCGACGACGAGCGGAACGGGTTCCTGGCGGACTCGGAGGCGCTCGCGTCGGGTCGCAGCGTGCACTCGGACATCCGTCGGTCGCGCGAGGCCTACCGGGCGTACGCGCTGGCGTCGCCGCTGGTGTCCGCGGGGACCTTCGTCCGGGTCGACGGCCTGCGGTCGATCCGTCGGTCCTTCACCCTGGCGGAACTGCGGGACACGCTGCCGACCGGGTGGCGAGCGGAACGGGCATCGCCGCACCGGGTGCTGGCCGTCCGCGACGCCTGACGATCAGGACGGCTCGGCCGCCCGGCGCAGGAGCTCGGCGTGGAGTCCGGCAGCGCCGGCGGGTCCGAGGTCGAGGATCTCCGACTCGGGCACACCGAGGTCGTGGAGTGCCCGCACCAGGTACAGCGGGAGGGCGTTCGCGGGCGCCGGGTGCACGGGGCTGCCCCGGTCCGGCAGCGTGCCGTCGTCGACGCAGCGCCAGAAGGCCGGTGCATCGACCTGCAGCTGGTGGCGCAGGACGTGCGCCCACATGCGCGCACCGTAGGTCGACCGGTCGACGGGCTTCGAGATCCGGGTGCGCAGGACGCGTGCGTCCCAGAGCACGAGCTCGTAGGTGCGATGGTGCCGGACGGGCTGACCGGTGGCGCCGCGCACCAGTGTCCAGCGCTCGGTCGTGCAGAACGTGTCGTGGTGCTCGCGGTTCGGAGCAGGGTGCCTCGGGCTACTCACCGCCGCGCTCCAACCAGTCGCGCAGTTCGGCGTCCGTGGACAGCTTGACCAGCTGGACGAGCGCCCACGCGTCGTGGTGGTTCGGGGCGTGCTGGAGACGGTCTTCCCAGTCGACCGCGTACTCCCGCAGCGACAGGGCGAGGTCGTCGAGTGCGTCGTCGACGTCCGTTCCCTGGGCGACGAACGGGCGCCCCTCCATGAGGGCGACGACCGCGCCGGCCTCGCGGAAGACACTGACCCGCGGGGAGACGGTCCGGAAGAAGTAGTCGCGAAGCCGGTCGACGGGCAGCATCGCGGAGACGGCGCCGTCGCGGGCGACCGTCACGGTGCGGCCGGTCGCGGTGGCGTCGAGCATGTCCTTGAAGTGCTCGCGGGCGCGCGAGTACGTGGGGTAGTCGGCTGCGATGGGCACGAGGGCCTCCGGTGAGTACGGCACGTACGGAGCGTACGTGGTGTGCTGATCCTAGGGGAGGGGGCTGACAGATCTGTGGAGAACGCGAGGGTGACGTGTTCGGCTAGCGTCGCCGGTATGGCCCGGACCCCACTGCACCGCGTCGCGGTCCTGGTGCTCGACGGCGCGAAACCGCTCGACGTCGGGATCCCCGCGCAGGTGTTCTCGAACCGGCCGAGCATGCCCTACGAGGTGCGGGTGTGCGGCCCCCGGGCCGGTCGGATCACCGGCGGCGACGGGTTGGCCAACGCGGTCGACCACGGGCTGGAGGCGCTGGACTGGGCGGAGACCGTCTTCGTGCCCGGCTACCGCCGCCCGTCCGACTCGGCGCCGCCGGCCGACGTCGTCACGGCACTCGCGCGGGCCCACGAGCGCGGCGTCCGCATCGCGGCGATCTCCACCGGGGCGTTCGCGCTCGCGGCAGCCGGGCTGCTCGACGGCCGCCGGGCGACGACGCACTGGCACTACACGCGGGTGCTCCGTGAGCGGTACCCCGAGGTGGACGTCGACGAGGACGTGCTGTTCGTCGACGCGGGCTCGGTGCTGACCAGCGCCGGCGCCGCGAGCGGGATCGACCTGTGCCTGCACATCGTCCGACAGGACCACGGCGTGGCACTGTCGAACCACGTCGCCCGACGGCTCGTCAGTGCCCCGTACCGCAGCGGCGGCCAGGCGCAGTACGTACCGCGGAGCGTTCCCGAACCGCTCGGCGACGTGTTCGCCGACACCCGGGAGTGGGCGCTCCGGCACCTCGCCGAGCCGCTCACGCTCGAAGCGCTCGCGCGGAACGCCACGGTGTCGACCCGGACGTTCTCACGCCGGTTCGTGGAGGACACCGGGTACACGCCGATGCAGTGGGTGCTGCGGGCGCGCGTCGACCTCGCGCGGGAGCTCCTGGAGCAGTCCGACCTCGGCGTCGACCAGGTGGCCGAGCGCGCGGGCCTCGGTTCCGACGCGAACCTGCGGACGCACTTCCGGCGGATCCTCGGGACCTCGCCCACCGAGTACCGCCGGACGTTCCAGGACTGACCGCGCCGACGCGGCGGTGGTGGCGACATCCTCTCGGACGCTGGCTTCCCTGCCACTGGAGCCGTGCCTCCAGGCCCGTGAGCATGGACCACGGAACGAAAGGAACCCCACATGACCCGCATCGCCATCAACGGCTTCGGCCGCATCGGCCGCAACACGCTCCGCGCCCTGCTCGCACGGGGCGGTGACGACCTCGAGGTCGTCGCCGTGAACGACCTGACCGCCCCCGACACACTCGCGCACCTGTTCCGCTACGACTCCGCCCTCGGGCCGTTCGACGGCACCGTCGAGGTCGACGGCGACACGCTCGTCATCGACGGCCGCCGCGTCCGCGTGCTCGCATCGACGTCGCCGGCGGACCTGCCCTGGGCCGAACTCGGCGTCGAGGTCGTCCTCGAGTCCACCGGACGCTTCACCGCACGCGACGCGGCAGCCGGGCACCTGACCGCCGGCGCCCGACGGGTCCTCATCAGTGCGCCGGCCACCGGAGCGGATGCCACCATCGCGTACGGCGTGAACTCGGACACGTTCGACCCGGCCGTGCACACGGTGATCTCGAACGCGTCGTGCACGACCAACGCGCTCGCACCCCTGGCGTCGGTGCTCGACGACCTGGCAGGCATCGAGCACGGGTTCATGACCACCGTGCACGCGTACACGCAGGAGCAGAACCTGCAGGACGGGCCGCACCGTGATCTGCGTCGGGCCCGCGCTGCCGGCGTGAACATCGTGCCGACGACGACCGGGGCGGCCAAGGCCATCGGGCTGGTGCTGCCCCGCCTGGAGGGCAAGCTGTCCGGTGACGCCATCCGCGTGCCGGTGCCCGTCGGGTCGATCGTCGAGCTGAACACCGTCGTGTCGCGGGACGTGACCGTGGACGAGGTGAACGAGGCCTACCGCGCCGCGGCTGCCGGTCCGCTCGCCGGGGTCCTGGCGTTCACGGTGGACCCGCTCGTGTCGACGGACATCACCGGGCGGCCGGAGTCGAGCATCTTCGACTCGCTGCTCACCCGCGTCGACGAGGGCCGGCACGTGAAGGTCGTCGCCTGGTACGACAACGAGTGGGGCTTCTCGAACCGCGTGGTCGACACGCTCGGGATGCTGGCGCGGGCGTAGGCCGCGGCCGGTCGGACTGGAGGCGCGGCGCGGGCTGGCGCCGCGCCTCCGGTCCGGTCGTGGTCACGTTTCGGGCTGTGCGACAGTTCACGGGACCGGGCGGCCGTGAGCTGTCGCTGAGCGCGAAATCTCGCGGCGGGCGGGCGGGCGCGCCGCGCGCCCGCCGCGCCCGCGCCCGCGCGCGCGTCAGCGGATCAGCGCGGTCGTGCTCGCGAAGGCACGGGAGCGCACGGCCTCGCGGTACCGCTCGAGCGCCGCGTCGTCGGCACCGACCGACTCCAGCGCCGCCAGCCCCGCGCCGAGCACCGGGGGATCGGTCACCCAGGTCGGCACCGCTCCGGGGACCCGGGCAGCGAGCCCGTCGACGACACCGTCGACGAGCAACGGGTGCCGAGCAGCGAGCACCCCGCCGCCGAGCACGACGGGCACCGGCTCGGCCGCCGAACCACCGAGGCCCAAGCGCTCGAGTGCGACCGCGGCGAGCAGGACGATCTCCTCCGCCTGCCGCTCCACGACGCCCCGGGCCACCGCGTCGCCGGCTCCGGCCACGTCGAACAGCACCGGGCAGAGCCGGTTGAACACGCGCTGGTCCAAGCGGCCGAAGTGGATGGCCTCGGTGACCTCGCGGACGCTGCGCAGGCCCACCGCCGCCGGCACCGCGCCGACCAGCGCCGTCGCCGGGCCGCGCCCGTCGTCGGCCCGCGCCGCGTGCCAGAGCGCCCGGTTGCCGAGCCACGCGCCGCCACCCCAGTCGCCGGAGACGTCCCCGATGGCCGGGAACCGTGCGGTCGTGCCGTCGGCCCGCACCGCGAGGGCGTTGATCCCGGTGCCGCACACCACGGCCGCGGCGTCGGGGGACAGGGTGCCGGCCCGCAGCAGCGCGAACAGGTCGTTGTCCAGGACGTGTGGTTCACCGCCGTCCTCGGCCCAGTGCGCGAGGGCCGCGGTCGCGGCGACGAGCTCGTCGTGCAGGTCGAGCCCGGCCAGGTACACGTGCGTCGTCCGGATGCGCCGGTCGCCCAGCTCGCTGACGACCCGCGCGCGGACGTCGTCGAGGATCGGGCCGGCGAGGTCCCAGCCACGCGTCTGCGGGTTCGACCCCGGACCGCGCGCGTGCCCGACGATGGTCCCGTCGAGTGCGATCGCGACGACGTCGGTCTTGCTGCCGCCGCCGTCGACGGCGAGCACGACGTCGGTCGCGTCCGGTGGGACCGGCGCGGGCGGACGGGAGGCTCGGGCCGGGCCCGCCTCGCCGGTCCGGCTCAGCCCGCCCACGTCACCTGCTCCGATCGCGCCCACGGGATGTGTTCCGCGTTCGCGGCCAGGAGCAGGTCGGTGAGCTGCTCCGCCTTGTCCACCTGCCCCACGAGCGGGTGCGCCCACATCGCACGGAGCACCCGGTCGCGGCCACCGTGCACCGCGGCGTCGAGCGCGAGCCGCTCGTACCCGGCGACGTGTGACACGAGACCGACCATGTCCGGGTCGAGCGGGGAGACCGGCAACGGCGTGATCGCCTGGCGGGTGACGCGCGACGGCACCTCGATGACGTGGTCGTCCGGCAGGAACGGGAAGGTGCCGTCGTTCCGCACGTTCAGGACCTGCACGTCGCCGCGGTCGCCGAGGATCGAGGACAGCACGTCGATCGCCGCCTCGGAGTAGTAGGCGCCGCCGCGCTGCTCGAGTTCGGCGGGCTTCGTCACGACGGACTCGTCGGCGTACTTCGCGAGCAGGGCCCGCTCGGTCTCCATGACGGCCTCGGCACGGGTCGGTTCGTGCAGCTGCTCCTGCAGCACGATGTCGTGCGAGTAGAAGTACCGCAGGTAGTACGAGGGGATCGCGTGCTGCAGGCGGAGGAGGTCCGGGTGCATGTGCACGCTCTCCGCCGTCCGGCCGAGGGCTCCGTCCGACTCGGCGAGCAGGTCCGCCATGACGTCGCGCTCGACGCCGTCCGCGCCCGTGACGTGCACGCCGCGCTCCCACGTCAGGTGGTTCAGGCCGACGTGGTCGAGCCGGACGTGGTCGGGGGCGACGCCGAACTCCTTCGCGAAGCGGCGCTGGAACCCGATCGCGACGTTGCACAGTCCGACGGCGCGGTGTCCGGCCTCGAGCAGGGCGCGGGTGACGATGCCGACGGGGTTGGTGAAGTCGACGATCCAGGCGTCCGGCTTGGCGTGCTTCCGGACGAGTTCGGCGTACTCCAGGACGACAGGCACGGTGCGGAGCGCCTTCGCGAAGCCGCCCGGACCGGTGGTCTCCTGCCCGATGCAGCACGCTTCGTGCGGCCACGTCTCGTCCTGCTGCCGTGCGGCCTGCCCGCCGATGCGGAGCTGGAACATGACGGCATCGGCGTCGGTGACCCCGGCAACCACGTCGTCGGTGACGTGGATCGTGCCGGGGTGTCCGGCGTGCGCGAACATCCGCTTGGCGACACCGCCGACGAGTTCGCGGCGCACCGGGTCGGGGTCGACGAGCCAGAGCTCGTCGATGGGGAGCTGGTCGCGGAGTCGGGCGAAGCCGTCCACGAGTTCGGGGGTGTAGGTGGATCCGCCACCGACGACTGTGAGTTTCACTGGAGCTGCTATCCCTTCACGCCGGTGAGCGCGATGCCCTCGACGAATGCCTTCTGTGCGAAGAAGAAGATGATGACGACGGGGACCATGACGACGACGGTCATCGCCATCGTCATCGACCAGTCGGTGCCGTGCTGCCCGCGGAACGTGGCGAGCCCGTACGCCACCGGCCAGGCGGCCTGGTTCTCGGACGCGTACAGGAGCGGGCCGTAGTAGTCGTTCCACGAGTGGAAGAACATGAAGATCGCCGCCGACGCGATGCCCGGGCGGGCCATCGGGACGACCACGCGCCAGAGCACGCCCCACTCGCTGCAGCCGTCCATGCGGGCGGCGTCGCCGTACTCCTTGGGGATGGTCATGAAGAACTGGCGGAGCAGGAAGATGCTGAACGCGTCGCCGAGCAGGTTCGGCAGGATGAGCGGCCACAGGGTGCCGGTCAGGTGCAGGTGCGACCACATCACGTAGACCGGCACCGCGGTGACCTGCGGCGGCAGGAGCATCGCGACGATGATCACCGTGAAGATCAGGTTCGCGCCCCTGAACTTGATCTGGGCGAGCGCGTAGGCCGCCGGCACCGAGCTGATGAGCATGAACGCGGTGGCGAGGACGGCGTACATCGACGAGTTGCCGAACCACTGCGTGAGCGGCAGCTCGGTGAACACCCGCGCGTAGTTCGAGAAGTCGAACGGCCGGGGCACGATCGACGCCGTGAGGGCCTGGTTGCTCGACATCAGCGAGGTCAGGACCACGAACACGATCGGGGCGATGGTCAGGACGCCGAGGGCCACCAAGGCGGCGTGCTCGGCGATCCACACGAGCGTGCGACCGCGCGGCCTGCCGGCGCGGGGAGCGGAACCCCGGGGCGCCCGGGCGAGCGGGGACTGGGACACAGCGGTCATCAGGACTCCTCCGGCCGGAACACACTGATCCGACGCATCGTGAAGACGAGCACCACGGCGGTGATCACGAACAGGACCACGGCCATGGCGGACGCGTAGCCGAACTGGAAGTTCGCGAACCCGTGCTGGTAGAGCAGCTCGGTGTACGTGAGCAGCGAGGTGCCCGGATAGCCGAGCTGGGCGGCGGTCCCGCCACCGATCGTCGCCTTGCCGCTCGCGACGCCCGAGGCGACGGCCGCCTCGGTGAAGTACTGCAGCGCGGCGATCACCCCCGTCACGGCGGCGAACCCGATCACCGGAGCGATCGTCGGCAGGGTGATGTGCCGGACCTGCTGGACGCCGTTCGCACCGTCGAGCGACGCGGCTTCGTACAGGTCGCGCGGCACGTCGAGCAGTGAGGCCAGGAAGATGATCATGATGTCGCCCATCACCCAGACGCCCAGGATCACCAGCGAGGGCTTCGACCACGCCGGGTCGTTGAACCACAGCGGGCCGTCGATGCCGAAGACCCGGAGGATCTGGTTCACCGGCCCGGTGCCCGGGTTGAAGAGGAACACGAACGCCACGACGCTCGCGACCGGCGGGACCAGGGCGGGCAGGTAGAACAGCGTCCGCCAGAACCCGGTGGCCGTCTTGGCCCGGCTGAGCAGCCCGGCCACCAGGAGCCCGCACACGATCCGGACCGGCACCAGGATGACGACGAACCACAGCGTGTTCACGACCGCGGGCCCGATCTGCGGGTCCTGGGTGAACAGGAACTTGTAGTTCAGCAGCCCGACGAACTCGGGCTCCTGCAGCTGGTTGTAGCGCGTGAACGAGTAGAAGATCGACGCGACGAGCGGGTAGGCGAAGAAGATCACCAGGCCCGCAAGGGCCGGCGCGAGCATCGTCAGGGCGACGAGGCGGCGCCGGGACTCTGCGGAACGGGGCCGACGTCGCGGAGCCGTCGGGGGCACCGGACCGGACCCCGTCGGGCCCGTGGGCCGGGCTGCGCGGGCGAGCCGCGCCTCCCGGCCGGTCGTCTTGGTGGTGAGGCTCATCACGGACCAGCCAGCTGGTTCGCGTTGTCGATGTCGGAGTCCAGCTTCTTCAGCTTCGCGTCGAGGTCGCCGCCGTTCTGCTGGTAGGCCTGCCAGAACTTCGTGAAGGTGCCGATGTAGGCGGCACCGTCCGCGGTGCCCGGCGAGGTCATCGTGTCCTTGTTGCCCGCGACGTCGACGAAGGTCTTGTAGTTCTCGTCGACCTCGAGGTCGGGGGACTCCAGCGCCGAGGTGAGCGTCGGGATGTTCTTCAGACCGTTGCCCATCGTGACCTGCGCGTCGGTGTTGGTGGACAGGTACTTCAGGAGCGCCCACGACAGCTCGGGGTTCTTGGACCCCTTCGCGATGCCCGCGACGTTGCCCGCGATGTACGTCGAGCCGTAGTTGCCGAGGCCGTCCATCACCGGGGTCGGGGACGTGCCGTAGTCGAGGTCCGGCTTCTGGTCCTTGAGGAACGCCGTGCGGTACTCGCCGTCGATCTGCATCGCGACCTGCCCGGTCTGGAACGCGTTGTCGGCCGCGAACTCCTGCCCGAGGCCGGACGTGAAGGCCTTGAGCTTGTCGTAGCCGATCTCGTCGACGAAGCCCTTCTGCCAGGTGATGAGCTTCTTCCACGCGTCGGACGTGCCGATCACGCTGTTGCCGTCCTTGTCGAGCCACGAGCCGTCGACCATCGGCGCCCAGTGCTCGGGGGAGTTCTCGTAGAAGTCGATGAGCGGGTTGAAGCCGAGCTGCTTGATGGAGCCGTCGGCGTTGTACGTCGTCAGCTTCAGTGCGTCGGTCTTGAGTTCGTCCAGTGTCTTCGGCGGAGTCGTGATGCCCGCCTTCTCGAGCAGCGGCTTGTTGTACATCAGGGCGCTGACGTCGGCGAGGGCCGGCAGGGTGCAGCGCGTGCCCTTGTACTGCGTGTAGGACTGCACCGCCTTCGGGATGTCGGACAGGTCGACCTTGTCGCGCTTGATGTACGGCGACAGGTCGCGGAAGGCACCCGAGGAGCAGAAGCTGCCGACGATGGCGGTCGAGTACGACAGACCCACGTCGATGTTCTGGCCGGACGAGATCGCCTTCTGCAGCTTCTCGTCGTCCTGGCCGGCGTGGATGTCGACGGTGACGTCGGGGTTGGCCTTCTCGAAGCCCTCGACGGCGGTCTTCACGACGCCGGCTTCACGGCCGGTGAAGAAGTGCCACAGGGACACGGTGCCCTTGAGTTCCTTCGGGGCGCTCTTCTCGATCGAGTCGGCGCTGCTGCCGGAGCTGCAGCCGGCGACGACGAGTGCGCCGGCCGCGGCGAGGGCCGTGGCGGTGGCGATGCGGCGGAACACCCGGCGGCGCGGGACGTTCGGTTCGGGGAGGGACAAGGCGGTACTCGCTCTCTGGTCTCGCTCCGTCGCCGTCCGTTTCCGGGCGCCGCCCGTTTCCGGGCGCCGCCCGTTTCCGGGCGCCGCCCGTTTCCGGGCGCGACGAAGAGCCCTGTGACAGGGCTGGGTGATGGTGCCTCGAGTGGTGCGGGTGGAACGTTCAGGGGCGCTCGACGGGGTCCGGCGTCGGGGCATCGTCACTGATGCGCTCGAGCCGGTCCGCGAGCGCGGTGCGGACGACGTCGATGAGGACGTGCCGCGCACCGTGCAGGACAGGGGTGTCGGGGACGCCGGGCGCGACCACGGCGGTGGACCAGCGCGAGCGGGTCCGGAGCCAGGCGGTCACGGCGGCGGCCAGGGCGGGGCCACCGGCGATCCCGGTCGGGCCGTGCAGGACGACCGTCTCGGGATCGGCCACGGCGAGGGCGGGGAGCACGTTGTGCCCGACGCGCTCGCCGAGGGCGACGGTGAAGGGGTGCTGCTCGGGCAGGCCGGGCAGTTGCGGGAGCACCTGGCGCCAGTCGGCTGCGGTGCCGTCCGGTGCCGTGATCCCGTGCTCGGCGGCCAGGGCGATGATCGCGGACTCGGAGATGAGGTCCGCGACGATCGTGGCCGTCGGGTCGATGGAGCGTGCGTCGGCGGGCACGCTGAGGTAGCCGATCTCCCCCGCGGCACCGGAGGCGCCGGTGTGCAGGTGACCGTGCAGGTCGAGGGCCATGCCGAGGCCCTCGGCCATCCAGAAGAGCGCGAAGGACCCGGGAGCCCGACCGGCGCCCATGTTGCGTTCGGCGATGGCGGCGAGGTTGGCGTCGTTCTCGACGACGACGTGGACCCCGAGCTCGGCGGAGAGGGTCGCGCTGACCTGCTCACGAGGCCAGCCGGGCAGTCCGTCGGTGAAGATGAGGGTGTCGGTGGCGTGGTCGACACTCGCCTGCACACCCACCGCGACGGCGGTGACGAGCTCGGGGTCGACACCGGCCGCGGCGGCTGCGCGGGAGATCGCTGCGGCGACGATGTCGGCGCCGGGGGAGCGCACCTCGGCCTCGGACATCCGGTGCGTGGCGACCGGGAACGTGCGACCGGCGGCGTCCACCACGGTCGACCGGACGTCGACGAGCTGGACGTCCACCGCGACGCCGAGGTCGCGGTCGGTGATCGCTTCGTACACGACGGCGCTCGGCCCGCGGCGCCCGGCCTGCGTGTCCGTGCCGGCCTGGCGGATGAGCGCAGCCGACTCGAGCCGGCGGATGATCTCGGCGGCGGTGGGCTTGCTGAGCCCTGTCCGCTGCGCGATCTCGTTGCGGGTGAGCGGACCGTCGTCGAGCAGCAGCTCGAGGGCCGCCCGGTCGTTCAGGACGCGCAGCAGACCGGGCTGGCCGGGGGTGCGTCCTCGTGTGGTCATGTCGAGGACTGTAACGGACAACCTTCTTTACTGAAAGGTTTGTTTACCGATTCGAAACACGCGTTCTGCTGCGCGAAACGTGCCGCCCCGACCCAGGCGCGCCGGACGCCGACCGGGCGCGGGCGAGCGACCGGCGCCTACGGCCGCAGCAGCACCTTGATCGCCCGGCGCTCGTCCATCGCCCGGTAGGCCTCGGCGGCCTCGTCGAGCGGCAGCTCCAGGTCGAACACGCGCCCGGGGTCGATCGCTCCGGACAGCACGTCGGGCAGCAGCTCCGGGATGTACTTCCGTGCCGGCGCCATCCCGCCCGCGACGGCGATGTTCGTGTCGAAGAGGTAGCGCGTCCCGATCGTCGGCACGCCGTGCGGGACCCCGACGAAGCCGAGGTTGCCGCCCGCGCGCACCGAGTGCAGCGCCTGGTCCATGCTCTCCTCGGTGCCCACGGCCTCCACCGCGCAGTCGGCCAGGTCGCCGCCGAGCAGCTCGCGGATCGCCGCGACGCCCTCCTCGCCGCGCTCGGACACGATGTCCGTCGCGCCGAACTCGCGTGCCAGCGCCTGGCGATCGGCGTGCCGGCTCATGGCGATGATGCGCTCGGCGCCGAGTCGCTTCGACGCGAGCACGGCGGACAGGCCGACCGCGCCGTCGCCGACCACCACGACGGTCTTGCCCGGACCGACCGCCGCCGACACCGCGGCGTGGTGCCCGGTGGAGAAGACGTCGGACAGGGTCAACAGCGACGGCACGAGCGCCGGGTCGACGGGGCCGGGCACCGCGACCAGCGTCGCGGACGCATCCGGGATGCGGACGTACTCGGCCTGCGCGCCGCCGACCGGGTCGCCGTACGCGTCCTTCCCGCCGAAGCCGGACAGGTGGTCGCAGCCGCTGGTCATCCCGTGGCGGCAGGCCTGGCAGGTGCCGTCGTTCATGGTGAAGGGGGAGATCACGAAGTCGCCCTCGTGCAGGTCGGTGACCGCGTCGCCGACGGCGACGACCTCGCCGACGAGTTCGTGCCCGATCGGCCGGGGCTCCTTCGTCTTCGTGACGCCGCGGTACGGCCACAGGTCCGAGCCGCACACGCACGCGGCCACGACCTTGACGACGACGTCCTTCGGGGTGAGGACCGAGGGGCGGTCGCGCTCCTCGACGCGGATGTCGTTGGGGGCGTGGATGATCGCTGCGCGCACGGGAGGCCTTCCGTCGAGATGGTGGGTGTCGGCGCGGTCGACGTCGTCCGGGCCGACGTCGACAGTACCCTCGTGCGGGTGGACGACGACCGGTACGGCGGGGACGTGCTCTCGGGAGACTGGCGCTCCCGCGGGGTGAAGAAGGTGCGGCAGGTGCCGCTCGAACGCGACATGGTGCTCGAAGACCCGGACTCCGGGTGGGCTGGTGCCGTCGTCGGACTCGAGGCGGGCAACATCGCGCTCGAGGACTGGAAGGGCCGCACCCGTTCCTTCCCCTTCACCGGGCAGTTCCTGCTCGAGGGCGAGCTCGTCACGCTGGGCCGCCCGCAGGCGCCGGTCGGCCGGTCTGCCGCGGCCGCTGCCGGCTCGCCGGGTTCGCTGGGTTCCGTTCACTCGGACTGGAGGCCCGGGGCCGCGCCCGCCGTGCGGCAGGCGTCCGATGGTGGTCGCCTCCGCACCGCGTCCGGATCCTTCGCGGTGGAGTCGCAGCGTGCCCGGGTGGCCCTGCCCTCGCGCATCATGGTCGAGGGCAAGCACGACGCCGAGCTCGTCGAGAAGGTCTGGGGAACCGACCTGCGCGTCGAGGGTGTCGTCGTCGAGGAGCTCTCCGGCGTCGACAACCTGGCTTCTGTGCTCGATGAGTTCCAGCCCTCGCGAGACCGTCGCGTCGGCGTGCTCGTCGACCACCTGGTGCCCGGGTCGAAGGAGTCCCGGTTCGCCGAGGCAGTGATGCGCGGCAAGTGGGGCGCGCACGTGCTCGTCGTCGGCCACCCGTTCGTCGACGTCTGGCAGTCCGTGAAGCCCGCCCGCGTCGGACTGCAGGCCTGGCCGACGATCCCGCGGTCGATCGAGTGGAAGAAGGGCATCTGCCAGGCGCTCGGGTGGCCGAACGCCGAGCAGGCCGACATCGCCCGGGCGTGGCAGCGGATCCTCGGACAGGTGCGCACCTTCGCCGACCTCGAGCCGCAGCTGCTCGGCCGTGTCGAGGAGCTCATCGACTTCGTGACGGAACCGAAGGCCTGAGAACCCGGCCGTTCTGGGCAGGCGCGCGGAATGAGCGGGTGATCCGCGCCTCCGCTCCGTATCGTTGGGGCATGGACGGCATCGACGGACGCGTACGCAGCGCTGTCGACGTCTGGCTGCGCTGGCTGCCGCGCTGGCAGATCGGCACCGCCCGCCCGCGCACCCGCATCTGCCGGAAGTGCACCGGGTCCCCGATCGCGAGTGCCGCCGGCTTCGGGCAGGACGTCCCGCACGCCGTCCAGCACGCGCTCATCGGCCGGATCTCGACCATCGTCGAAGACGCCGTCGACGACTACACCGCCAAGAACCTGCCGCTGCTGCAGCGGGAGCTCGAGCGGGCCGCGGCGCGGAAGCGGCACGCCGGGTACCAGCCGGCCGAGGGGCTGTCGCCCGAGTTCCAGGGCCTCGACGTCGATCCCGAGCCCTCGCCGGGTTCGCCGTTCCTCTTCACGCTCGGGGAGCTGGCGGGGACGGGCGCGGGGGAGCAGGCACCACGCGAGCCGCTGTCCGACGAGGCGAAGGCGGCGCTCCGGCACGAGATCGAGCTGTCCGACGAGTGCGCTCGCTCGACCGGGACGGCGGTGTGCCTGGCGCTCATCGACCATCGGCCGCGCATCGCCGAGGCGGTGGAGCGCCTGGTCGAACCGCAGATCGAGGCGCTCGTGTCCGACATGTTCCGCGGGTTCGACGGCCCGGACGAGGGGCCGCGCAGCGGGCTGTTCTGAGGGCTGTGCGTCGTGCGTCTGGTGCGAGGTTCCGGCGTCCGTGCGAGGCGCAGCATGGTGCACCGAGTACGGAACCTCGCACCGTTCGCGCATGCTCCTCGCACGGTGCGAGGTCGGCGAGGTCGGCGAGGTCGGCGAGGTCAGCGGGGGAGCAGCGTGCGACCGGGCACGACCGTGCCCCGGAGCGAGCGGTGCTCGACGGCACGCGTCGGGTCGTCGATCCGGCCGATGACGAGGTCGATCGCCTCGCGGCCGATGCGTTCGATCGGCTGCTCGAGTGTCGTGAACCCGATCCAGTCGCTCGCGAGGGGGTACACGCCGTCGAACCCGGTGACCGACAGATCGTGCGGGACCCAGACACCGCGGCGGGCGAGCGCCTCGCACACGTCGAGCATGAGCCGGTCCGTCGGGCACATCACCGCGGTCACGTCCGACTCGTGCATCGCGTCGACCAGGTCAGCGGCGAGGTCGTCGGGCGGCCGCACGAAGCTGGCGTCGATGTCGATGACCCGGACACCACGCGCTCGGAGCCGTTCGACCATCGCCGTCGAGCGGGCGTGCTGCGTGATCGCGTTGTCGAGTGGGACGGTGAGTACGGCGACCGTGCTGTGGCCGGCGTCGGCGACGGTGTCGGCGATGGTCGCGCCACCGTCCACCTCGTCGCAGTACACGCTGGACAGTGCCGGGTGGAGTTCGGGCCGACCGGCGACCACGGTGGCGATCCGCGGGGCGAACTCGGCGATGTCGGCCGACGGCATCAAGCCGCTGCAGACCACGAGGCCGTCCACCCGCATCGACACGAGTGCGGCGAGTGCGGACTTCTCGTCCTCGACACGGCCGACACCTGTGGTGGTGACGACGCGGTAGCCCAGCTCGGACGCGCGGCGCTCCATCACGGCGTGCAGTGCGGTGTAGACCATCGACGACGCATCGCGGACGAGCATCCCGATGGTGTGCGTCCGACCGCTGACGAGCCCGCGTGCCATGGCGTTGGCGACGTACCCGAGCTCGGCTGCGGCGCGCTCGACCCGCTCACGGGTCTCGTCGGAGAACCGTCCGGTGCCGGACAGGACACGGCTCACCGCCGACTTCGAGACGCCTGCTCGTGCGGCGACGTCGAGGATGGTCGGCTGGGACCCGCGGCCACCGTTCACGCGGCTGCCGTTCACGCCTCGGTCGCGGCGGCGTCCTGCCGGGACCGCGACGCGGTGAAGCGCAGCACCCCGCGGGCGATCGCGCGCCAACCGAGCAGGAACACCCCGAGCACGACGGTGGCGACGATGACGAAGGAGATCGGCAGCGGGTTGCCGTCGACGTCGCCCTGACCCGTGGCGACGCGGATCGCCATGCCGACGAACACCGTGAGGATCCAGACGACGACGCCGGTCGGCCAGAAGCGCAGCGGGCGGGCCCAGGCTCCACTCGTCACGTACCCGATCGCCCAGCCCGCCATGAACGGGTAGACGGTGGTCCAGATCCCCAGTGCGGTGTTGCCCTCGCCGTGGGAGGAACGGCCGATGAGCGCGAAGACGACGATGAGGACGACGTCGATGACGGCTGCGAGCCAACCCCAGGTGCGTGTGTTCACCCGGACAGTCTCGCAGCCTCCGGTGGTGGGACTCATTCCTCCACACGGCCTGCGGGCGATGATCCGTCCACAGGGCTCGTGTCCGGCGCTGCGTTCGTCCACCGGGTTCCCGACCATCGGGGCATGTCGATGAACCTCAAGCTCGCACCAGTCCCCGAAGTCCTCACCTACCGAACATCAGCGCAGCGGCCTGACGAGTCCGACGTCATCAGACGACGGGCGGCGGCAGGAGAGCTCATCCGGGTCGCACGCGGTCTGTACGCGGAGGCCGCTGGATGGGCAGCACTCCGGACCACCGAGCAGCACCACGTCCGCGTGCGCTCGTTCGCCGACCGCATTCGGCCAGGAGACCTGGTGTCCCACGTGTCCGCGGCGGTGGTCTTCGGCGTGCCGCTCCTGACCCCGCCACCGACGCGGATCCACGTGACCTCGAGCGGCGGCGACCGGCGGACCACCAACGCGACCTTCATCGTGCACGCGGACCTCGACCCGAGCGGAACCGACGAGCAGTGACGACACCGGATGGGCTGGTGCTGTGCGGGCTGGAGCGGCTGGCGACGGATCTGGCGCTCACGCTGCCCTTCACCGATGCGATCGTCGCCCTTGACTCGCTCCTCCGCCGTGCGGTGGAGCGAGACCTGGTCCGGTCGGCCGTGGAGCGGCGGGGACAGAAGGGCCGGCGGCGAGCACTGCGGGCCGTCGACTTCGCCGACGCCGCGTCGGACTCACCCGGGGAGTCCTACGCACGCGCCCGGTTCGACCAGTTCGGTACGCCGACCCCCGTCCTCCAACACCGGTTCCGGACGGCGGGCGAGCCGGACATCGTCGTGGACTTCTGGTTCCCGGAGTCCGGGGTGGTGGTGGAGTTCGACGGTGCCGTCAAGTACCAGCGCCGTGAGTACCTGCGCGGGCGTACCCCTGAGGAAGCACTACTCGACGAGAAGATCCGAGAGGACCGTCTCCGCGCGTTCCCCGAGGTCCGGATCGTGCTCCGGCTGACCTGGTCCGACCTGCGGAACGAGTGGACCCTGCGGGCGAAGCTCCGTCAGGCTGGCGTGCGGATGTCGCGCTGAGACCGCTCGACCGCGCACCGTGCGACTTTGTTCCGGCCCTGCAGGCGGCGCACGGTGCGAAGTCGCGCGGTCGGCGGCAGGAAGTCAGCTCGGTGCGAGGTCATCGGTGGGTCCGACCGACTTCGCACCGTGCGCCTTTCGTCGGTCGGGGGTGCGTTGCCCGCTTGGTGCGAACTTGTAGGCGGGCACGGAGCGGGCAACCTCGCACCAGTTGGCGAAGTCGGCACGGTGCGGGCGTGACGCCGTCGCCGCCGACACGGCCGAGCCCGAGCCCCGAGCCCCGAGCCCCGAGCCCCGACCCCGCACCCCGCCCCCGGAGTTCACCCGGCGGCGACGCCCGCGGCACCCGGCGTTCACCCGGCAGCGCCACACTCGACCTCGGCGCGGGAACGTTCCCACGCGGCCAGCACTACCCCCACCCCGCACGACCCCCACCCCACGGAACAGGGAGAACCCACGTGAAGACCCGAGTCCTCGCCGGCCTCGCCATCGCGGCGGCCGCGACCGTCGCACTGTCCGGCTGCGTCCAGAGCGCCAACGCCTCGAACGCCGCGGACACGAGCGGCGGCACCACGAACCTCACCGTGTTCATCAGCGGCGACACGAACGTCCAGGACCTCTGGGACAAGTCGCTCATCCCCGCCTTCGAGAAGGCGAACCCGAAGATCCACGTCAGCACGAGCATCGACCTGCACGGCGAGCACGACGCGCAGACCCAGGCGAACCTGGCCACCGCGGTCAAGGCCGGCAAGTCCGTCGCGTACGACCTGGTCGACGCCGGCTTCGTCAGCACCGCGGGCAAGGCCGGACTGCTCAGCACGGTCAGCGACAGCACGATCCCGAACCTGAAGGACGTGCCCGAGGCCACGAAGCAGCAGGGCGGCGACAGCGCGATCCCGTACCGCGCCTCGAGCGTCCTGCTCGCCTACGACTCGAGCAAGGTGACGGACCCGCCGGAGAGCCTCGACGACCTCCTCGCCTGGATCACGGCCAACCCCGGTCAGTTCGCGTACAACTCCCCGTCGTCCGGCGGCTCCGGCGGCTCGTTCGTGGCCACGGTGCTCGCGAAGTACCTGACCGCGGATGAGCAGGCGACGATGCAGACGACGTACGACAAGTCGCTCGAGTCGAAGTGGGACAAGGGTTTCGCAGCGCTCAAGGACCTCGGCCCCTCGACGTACCAGAAGGGGGTCTACCCGAACGGCAACGACCAGGTCGTGCAGCTGCTCGGCAGCGGCCAGATCGCGATGGCGCCGGTGTGGAGCGACCAGTTCATCACCTCGCAGAAGACCGGCGTGATCCCGAAGACCGTCAAGGCGATCCAGATCACCGACCCGTCGTTCACCGGCAGCGCGAGCTTCCTCGGCATCCCGAAGACCGAGCCGAAGGCCAAGAAGGCCGCCGCCGAGCAGCTCGCCGACTTCGTGCTGAGCTCCAAGGGGCAGCAGCTCGTCGCGAGCGCCGTCTCCGGCTACCCGGTCATCCCGCTCGACAGCCTGCCGGCGTCGGTCGCGGAGCAGTTCGCCGACGCGAACCCCTCGCAGCTCCGCCTCGGGTTCCAGAGCGACTTCGCCGCCGACATGAACGCGGCGTGGGACGCGAAGGTCCCGCAGTGACCCAGACCGTCCAGGACGGCCCGGCGACCGACCGGGAGGCCCGTGGCGACTCCGCCACGGGCCTCCCGCCCGTCCCGTCGCCCGCCCACGGCACGGCGGACACCGCAGGTCGGCTGTCCGTCCAGGAGCGGCTCGACCGCCGTCGGCGGTGGCAGGGCCTCGCCCTCGTCGCGGCGCCCGTCCTCGTCGTGGTCCTGTTCGTCGGCGTGCCCGTCGTGAACGCCGCCCTGTTCAGCCTCGGGTTCACCGGCGGCCTGAACCAGGCACTCGCAGACATCGGCGGCGACACCGTGCGCGGCTTCTCGTTCGCGGTGTACGGCACCCTGCTCGGCAACGCCACGTTCCTGCGCGACCTCGTCGCGACGCTCGGGGTCACCGCGTTGTCGACCGGCCTGACCGTGGCGCTCGCCGTGGCGGTGGCGGTGATCCTCCGGCTCCGCGGTGGTTTCCTCGGCAAGAGCCTCAGCGTCCTGGCCGTGGTCCCGCTCTTCGTGCCGGTGGTCATCGCGAGTTGGTCGGTCCTGACGTTCACCGATGCGCAGGGCTTCCTCCGCAGCCTCGGTGCCCAGTTCGGCCTCGACGTCCCGGTGTGGGGGTACACCCTCGTTGCCGTGGTGTTCGGCAGCGTCTGGACGAGCCTGCCGTTCGCGGTGCTGATGATCGCCGGCGCGCTGCAGGGCACCCCGGACGCCCTGGTCGAAGCTGCGAAGGACGCCGGCGCGAGCACCTGGCGGGTGGTCTGGCAGGTGCTCCTGCCGATGGCGGCGACCCCGCTCGTCATCGCGACGACGTTCACCGTCATCGGGGTCCTCGGGTCGTTCACGGTGCCGTACTTCACCGGTCCGAACGCCCCGACGATGCTCGGTGTCGACATCTCGAAGTACTTCCAGGCCTACAACCGCCCGCAGCAGTCGACGGCGATGGCGTTCATCGTGTTCGCCTTCGCCGCGGCCGCGAGCGTGTTCTACCTGCGCTCGACGGTCCGGGCGAACGCCGGCGAGCTGCGGAAGCAGCAGCAGAAGCAGGAGCAGCCGTGATCAAGCGACTCACCGGGAACACCCTGGTCTGGGCGACCGCCGTCGTGCTGGCCGTCTTCGTGCTCGGTCCGCTCCTCTGGCTGGCGGCTCGTGCCTTCGCCACGACGTGGACGTACCCGAACCTGTTGCCCGACGGCTGGACGCTGCAGTGGTGGGGCACCGTGTTCGAGGACCGGAGCCTTGCGGTCGCCGTCCAGAACTCGCTCGTCCTCGCCCCGCTGACGGTCCTCATCGCCGCGGTGGTCTGCCTGCCGGCCGCGTGGGCGATCAGCCGCATCGAGTTCCCCGGGCGACGGCTCGTCCTGGTCGGGCTGTTCGCCACGAACGCGTTCCCGAAGATGGGCCTCTTCGTCACGATGTCGGCCATGTTCACCGCGCTGAACCTCATGAACACGGTCACGGGCATCCTCATCGTGCACGTCCTCGGGTGCGTGGTGTTCATGACGTGGCTGCCCGCCGCCGCGTTCTCGGCCGTGCCGCGGTCCCTCGAGGAGGCAGCACGCGACGCCGGAGCGAGCCGCTGGCGGACCTTCTGGCGGGTGACGTTCCCGATCGCGTGGCCGGGGATCCTCGTCGCGATGGTGATGTCGTTCCTCGCGTCGTTCGACGAGGCGCAGGGCACGTACTTGGTCGGCGCGCCGACCTACATGACGATGCCGACGGCGATGTACTCGCTCGTCCTGAACTCCCCACGCCAGGTCTCCGCGGTGTTCGCGATCGCGTTGAGCATCCCGTCCGTGGTCCTGCTGCTCCTCGCCCGGAAGCACATCATGGGCGGCCGCCTGGCGGACGGCTTCCAGATCCGATGACGCGGCCGCAACCGACCGAGCTGACACCCGGACCGACACCGATGACCACCACCAGCACGAAAGGCGACCAGATGACGGACGCAACGCTCGTCGCGGAACGCGCACCGGGCCTCCAGGCCGACGGCAGCACGACCGACCGGTCCCGCACCGGCGGACTCACCATCCGCGGACTGCGCAAGACGCTCGGCGGACGCGACGTGGTCGCGGGCATCGACCTCGACGTCGCGAAGGGCGAGCTCGTCTCGCTGCTCGGCCCGTCCGGGTGCGGCAAGACGACGACGCTCCGGATGGTGGCGGGGTTCCTGCCCGCCGACGGCGGCGTCGTGACGATGGGGGACCGCGACGTCACGTCGATCGGTCCGGAGCGTCGTCCGAGCGCGATGGTGTTCCAGAACTACGCACTGTGGCCGCACATGACGGTGACGCAGAACGTGGCGTTCCCGCTGCGGACCAGACGCGTGCCGAAGCAGCGGGTGGCGGAGCGGGTGCGGGAGGCGCTCGACCTCGTCGGTCTGAGCCACCACGCCGGGTCGAAACCGACCGCGATCTCGGGCGGTGAGCAGCAGCGGGTCGCCCTGGCGCGGGCGATCGTGCAGGAGCCCGACGTGCTGCTCCTCGACGAGCCGCTGTCGAACCTCGACGCGAAGCTCCGGGTGAGCGTCCGCGACGAGATCCGGCGCATCCAGCAGCGTCTCGGCATCACGACCGTCATCGTGACGCACGACCAGGACGAGGCGCTCAGCATCTCGGACCGGATCGCGGTCATGCACGACGGCCGCATCGAGCAGATCGCGACGCCCACCGAGCTGTACGCCCGCCCCGCCACCGGGTTCGTCGCGTCGTTCATCGGGTCGACGAGCCCCGTCGCCGGCCGGTTCCTGGCCGGCACGTCGGTCAGCCCGACCGTGGCGGACACGGTCCTGATCCGACCCGAGCAGGTGGTGCTCACCGACGACTCGCCGATCCGTGCGACCGTCGCCCGCGTGCTGATGCGCGGGCACTTCGCCGAGGTCGTGCTGGCCGCCGACGGCGCCGAGCTCCGCGCGTTCGTCACCGGAGCACCCCCGACGGTCGGCACCGAGACCGGCGTTCGCCTCGGCGAGGTGCTCGTGTACCGCGACGGCGCCCTGCTCGGGGGCTCCCGGTGAGCGCCCCGGTGTCGGCGCCCGCCGACCAGGTGGTCGCCACCAGCCCGACCGGGAGGCACGGCGTGCGTCCGCCACGGCTCGTCGCCCACCGCGGTGCGCCGCGCGTCCGGCGCGAGAACACCCTGCCCGCCATCGCGGTCGCCGAGGCGCTCGGCGCCGAGGTCATCGAGGTCGACGTCCGTCGCACGGCCGACGACGTCGCCGTCCTGCTGCACGACGAGACCCTCGGCCGGATGTGGGGCGACGCCCGACGAGTGTCCGACGTCGCCTGGTGCGACGTCGCCCGGCTCGGCAACGGCCTCGACCGGATCCCGCGGCTCGACGCCGCACTCGAACGGCTCGACGGCTGCCACTCGGTGCTGCTGATCGACCTGACGGACGCGGCCGACGGACTCGTCGCTGCCCGCACCGTCGCGGGGTCCACCGCGTCCACCACCGTGGCGTGGTGCGGAGCGCCGGCGGCGATGGCCGCGGTCCGCTCGGTGCTGCCCGACGCCGACGTCTGGCTCGCGTGGGAGTCGCTCGACCCGCCCGCTCCGGCAGACCTCGAGGCGTTGACCCCGTCCACCCTGAACCTCGACATCGCGTTCCTCACCCCGCGCACGATCGAGGCTGCGCACGCCCTGGGGCTGCGGGTCGCCGTCTGGACCGTCGACGAGGCCGAACCGGCGCTCTGGGCGGCACGGCTCGGCGTCGACTCGATCACCACGAACGACGTCGGTGCGATCGGCGCCGCGCTGTCGTCGGCGGAGCGGGACGGCTGGCCGGAACGGGACCGCGAGCCGACCGAGACCGAGGTCGCCTCGCGCGCCCAGGCCCTGGCACACCGCATCGCGCACGAGGTCATCGCCTTCACCCGCGAGCACCCCGTCAGCGAGGTGCGGACCAAGGCGAACCCGGCGGACCTCGTCACCGACGTGGACCGACTGGTCGAACAGCACGTCCGGTCCCGCGTCCGGATGGCGTTCCCGACGCACGGCTTCACCGGCGAGGAGTACGGCGACGCACCCGGCGACCGGCACCGCTGGTACCTGGACCCCGTCGACGGCACCACGAACCTGGCGAACGGCGTGCCCTGGACGTCGATGTCGCTCTGCCTGACCCGCGGTGGCCGGCCGCTCGTCGGCGTCGTGGCCGACCCGTGGCGGGGCGAGGTCCTCGAGGCGCGGCGCGGACGCGGTGCCACCCTGCGCGACCGTCCGCTCCAGCTGGACGACACCCCGCGGCCGCTCGCCGGTGCGGTCGTCGGCACCGAGCTCGACGGGCACCGGCCGTGGCCCGGGTTCGGTGCGTTCCTCGACGCCCTGGCCGACCGGTCGTGCACGCTGCGGGTGCAGGGCTCCGGCACGCTGACCATCGCGCAGGTGGCGGCCGGCCGGGGGATCGGCGGGTGCGTGTCGGCGTTCAACCCGGTCGACCACGGGGCCGCCGTGCTGCTCGTGCACGAGGCCGGCGGGATCGTGCTGACCCGCTCCGGCCCGGTCGAGGGCTTCCCGCCCGTGGGCGAGCCGTTCCTGGTGGCGCACCCCGGGGCCGCCGACGAGCTGCACGGGGTGTGGACGGCCGCGCTCGCCGTGGGCGCGGCGGCGGGCTGAGCCGGCGCGTGCGCGCGGCAGGGGTGGCCGGCGCACGGTGCGGGGTCCGCGTTCTGGTGCGGGGTTGGCCGCTGGGTGCGGTGCTGTAGGCGCGCACGGTGCTGCCAACCCGGCACGGGTCGTGCAGGTGCGCACGGTGCGGACTGGAGGCGCGGGTCGGGTCGGGTACGGGCCTCCCGTCGGGTGGGTGGTGCGCACGGTGCGGGGTCCGCGTTCTGGTGCGGGGTCGGCCGCTGGGTGCGGTGCTGTAGGCGCGCACGGTGCTGCCAACCCGGCACGGGTCGTGCAGGTGCGCACGGTGCGCCCGCGGGCGCGGCGGCGCACGGCTGACTCTGAGCGGGCGCTCAGTCAGCGGCCGACCGTGCTCCATAGGGTGGCAGGCCACGGGCGGTCCGACCGGATCACCCGTGCACCCGAAGGAGCATCGACCATGGGATTCCTCGACCGCCTGCTCGGACGTCCGGACCGCGACCGCACCGGTGACGCGCGGCAGGACGACGCGCAGCAGAACCAGTGGGGGCAGCCGCAGCAACCGCAGCAGCAGGGCTACCGGTACGGCCAGCAGTCGTACCACCAGCCCGCGCCGACGGGGGTGCCGGCCGGGCAGCAGCAGGGCGGCCAGTACGGCGTGCCGCAGTGGGGCGGTGCACCCGCGCAGCGGCAGAGCGCGACGACCGACGACGAGCGCGCGGTGGAGCGGTACCGCTACCTGCTCCGCACGGCGCCGCCCGAGCGCATCGAAGAGGTCCACGCCGAGGCGTTCGCGAAGCTGACCGACGAACAGCGCCGCATGGTCTACGACGAGTTCACCCGCACGGCGCCTCCCGGTGAGGCCCCTCGCGGCGACGACCCCCGCTCGCTCGCGCAGTCGGCGACGCGGTCCGAGATCCGCCAGCCGGGCTTCATGGAGCGCTCGCTCGGTGGCGTCGGTGGTGGTGGCCGCTTCGGTGGGCAGCGCGGCGGACCGTCGTTCGGCAGCATGATCGGTGCCTCGATCCTCGGCACCGTGGCCGGCTACGTCATCGGGTCGGCGATCATGAGCGCCTTCCTGCCGGACCCCGGATCGTTCGATGGCGGTACTGACGCTGCGGGTGACGGTGGTTCGGAGGACACTGGAGCCGACTCCGGTGACGGCGGTGCGTCCGATGGTGGCGCGTCCGACGGCGGCGGGTTCGAGAGTGCGGGCTGGGGCGACAGCGGATCCGACTTCGGCGGTGGCTCCAGTGACTTCGGTGGTGACTTCGGCATCTGAGTGACGGCCGTCGCCCCACCGGACCCCGGTACCCACCGTGTCCGACGAAGGAGCGACATGGCCATCATCGAAGCCTCCGGGCTGACCAAGACCTACCGGTCGAAGTCCGGACCGGTGCACGCACTGGCCGGACTCGACCTGTCCGTGCCCCAGGGCACCGTGAAGGCGCTGCTCGGGCCGAACGGCGCGGGCAAGACCACGACCGTGAAGGTGCTGACCACCCTCATCACCCCGGACTCCGGGACGGCCACGATCGACGGCATCGACGTGATCGCCGATCCGCAGGCCACCCGGCGGTCCATCGGGGTGTCCGGGCAGTACGCCGCGGTCGACGAGAACCTGACCGGCTTCGAGAACCTCGAGATGATCGGGCGGCTCTACCACCTGGGCCGGAAGACGTCGCGGGAGCGTGCCCGTGAGCTCATCGACGTGTTCGACCTGGCCGAGGCCGGGGACCGCCCGGTGAAGGGCTTCTCCGGTGGCATGCGGCGACGGATCGACCTCGCCGGGGCCCTCGTGATGAACCCGCGCGTGCTGTTCCTCGACGAGCCGACCACGGGCCTCGACCCGCGCAGCCGGCTGGCGCTCTGGGGCATCATCGAGGACCTGGTGGCCCAGGGCGCCACGGTCCTGCTCACCACGCAGTACCTCGAAGAAGCCGACCGGCTCGCCGACGACATCGCGGTCATCGACGACGGCCGGGTCATCGCCGAGGGCACCGCTGACCACCTCAAGGCGCAGGTCGGCGGCCACCGGGTCGTCGTGACCCTGGTGGACGAGACCGACGGTGACGCCGTGACGACCGTCCTGCGGCGCTACGGCGTCGGCGACGTCGAGGCCTCTGGTGACGGCCGCACCCACGCCATCGCGGTCGAGGCCGGCCCCACCGCGCTGCAACGGGTGCTCGCCGACCTCGGCGACGCCGGCATCGAGCTGCACGACGCGGGCATGCGCCGACCGACCCTCGACGACGTGTTCCTGCGGCTCACCGGCCACGCCGCGACGGAGGACGAGGCCGACGAAGCCGCCGCCACCAAGCAGAAGGAGGCGGCCCGATGACCGCCACCACCATCGCGCCGGGTCGGCAACTGCCCGTCGTCGTCACCTCGCCGGTCGCCATCTGGTTCGAGGACGGCTGGACCGTCACCAAGCGGAACCTCATCAAGATCAAGCGGTCGCCGGACATGCTCGTGTTCGCGGTGCTGCAGCCCATCATGTTCGTCCTGCTCTTCAGCCAGGTCTACGGCGGCGCGATCGCGGTCGAGGGCACCGACTACACGCAGTTCCTGATGGCGGGGATCTTCGCGCAGACCGTCGTCTTCGGGGCCACGTTCTCGGGCTCGGCAATGGCGCAGGACCTGAAGGAAGGCCTGATCGACCGGTTCCGCACGCTGCCGATGTCGGCGTCCGCGGTGCTCGTCGGCCGGACCAACTCCGACCTCGTGCTCAACTCGATCTCGATGGCGATCATGATGCTCACCGGGCTGGCCGTCGGGTGGCGGGTGAACTCGTCGCCGCTCGAGTTCCTGGCCGGCATCGCCTTGCTGCTGCTGTTCAGCTACGCGTTCAGCTGGGTGATGGCGCTGCTCGGGATGAGCGTCAAGACGCCGGAGGTCATCAACAACGCCTCGTTCATGATCCTGTTCCCGCTGACCTTCATCTCGAACGCCTTCGTGCCGAGCGACACGCTGCCCCTGGTGCTGCGGGTGTTCGCGGAGTGGAACCCGGTGTCGTCGCTCGTGCAGGCGGCGCGTGAGCTGTTCGGCAACGTCGGGTCGGCGCCGGTGCCGGACATCTGGACGATGCAGCACCCGATCGTGACGGTGCTGATCGGGATCGCCGTGATGCTCGTCGTGTTCGTGCCGTGGGCCGTGAACAAGTACACCCGCATCAGCGCGAAGTAGCAGTCGTCCACAGGGGCCGTCCGGGTGCGCGCGTGCGTCACCCGGACGGCTTAGCATCGTCCACGTGACCGCGACAGACGCCGAGCGGGCCGCCCAGCGCGACGCCACGGAGCCACCCCTCGACCGCAGCGCCCGACTGCGTCGCTGGATGCTGCAGGGCGCCCACCAAGGGGCATCCCACCAGGGTCCGCACCAGGTCGAGGTCGAGAAGACCCACCCGTGGTGGCGGGTCATGTGCCTGACCGGCGTCGACTACTTCTCGACCCTCGGGTACCAGCCGGCGATCGCGGCGCTCGCCGCCGGTCTGCTGTCGCCGATCGCCACGATCGTGCTCGTGCTCGTCACCCTGTTCGGGGCGCTGCCGGTGTACCGCCGGGTCGCGAGCGACAGCTTCCGCGGTGCCGGGTCGATCATGATGCTCGAGAAGCTCCTGCCGTGGTGGGCCGGCAAGCTCCTGGTGCTCGTCCTGCTCGGGTTCGCCGTCACCGACTTCATGATCACGATGACGCTGTCGGCAGCGGACGCCACGGCGCACATCGCCGAGAACCCGTACACGCCGCACTGGTTCACCGAGATCCCCGTCCCGCTCACCCTCGCGCTGCTGCTGTTGCTCGGCGTGGTGTTCCTCCGCGGCTTCAAGGAGGCGATCGGCATCGCGGTCGGACTCGTCGCGGTGTTCCTCGCGCTGAACGCCGTCGTCGTGGTGGTCGCGCTCTGGCACGTCTTCGAGCACCCGATGGTCGCCAGCGACTGGTGGTCGGGGCTCACCGCGCAGCACAGCAACCCCCTCGTCATGGTCGGCATCGCGCTCGTCGTGTTCCCGAAGCTCGCGCTCGGCCTGTCCGGGTTCGAGACCGGCGTCGCGGTGATGCCGCAGGTGCGCGGTGACGCGTCGGACGACACGAGTGCCCGGCCCGAGGGTCGGATCCGCGGCACGAAGCGGCTCCTGACCGTCGCGGCCGTGATCATGAGCTCGTTCCTGATCACCTCGTCGATCGCGACGACGTTCCTCATCCCGCAGCACGAGTTCCAGCCGGGCGGCGGTGCGAACGGGCGGGCCCTGGCCTTCCTGGCGCACCAGTACCTCGGTGGGGTGTTCGGATCGATCTACGACTTCTCGACCGTCGCGATCCTGTGGTTCGCCGGCGCGAGCGCGATGGCCGGCCTGCTCAACCTGGTGCCGCGGTTCCTGCCCCGTTACGGCATGGCGCCGCAGTGGGCACGGGCGACCCGGCCGCTCGTCATCATCTTCACGCTCATCGCCTTCCTGATCACGATCGTGTTCCGCGCGAACGTCGACGCCCAGGGCGGGGCCTACGCCACCGGCGTGCTCGTCCTGATCACGAGCGCCGCGGTCGCGGTCACCCTGTCGGCTCGTCGCCGGCAGCAGAAGAAGCGCACCATCGCGTTCGGCGTCATCTCGGTCGTGTTCGTCTACACGACGGTCGCGAACGTCATCGAGCGGCCCGACGGCGTCCGGATCGCGGCGATCTTCATCATCGCCATCGTCGTGGTGTCGCTCGTCTCGCGAGTGCGCCGGTCGTTCGAGCTCCGCGCGTCGTCGATCGAGCTGGACGCCACGGCGCGGCAGTTCGTCGAGGCCGACGCCGACCAGTTCAGCGCGGTCTGCATCATCGCGAACGAGCCGGGTGCGGGCACCGCCGAGGCGTACCGGGCGAAGGGGCGCGAGGAACGGCGCGACTCCGGCATCCCGGCGCGCGTCCCGACGATGTTCCTCGAGGTGCTGCCCGCCGACTCGTCCGACTTCGAAGAGGATCTGCTGGTCGAGGGGCACGTCGTGCACGGACACCGTGTGCTCCGGGTCCGGTCCGGCAACGTGCCGAACACCATCGCCTCGACCCTGCTCGCGATCCGGGACACCGCCGGGGTCGTCCCGAGCATCTACTTCGAGTGGAACGAGGGCAGCCCGATCCGGAACGCCCTGCGGTTCGTGTTCACCGGGGCCGGCGACGTCGCACCCGTCACGCGCGAGGTCCTGCGCGAAGCCGAACCCGACGTCCACCGCCGCCCGTCCATCCACGTCTCGTGACGGGTCCCGCCAGCGCGCGCCGGGTCCCGACGCCCGCCGGCGGGCTCGCCGCGGTGGTCGTCGCCGCCGCGGTCTGGGGGACCACCGGCACCGCGACGCACTTCGCCCCGGGCGTCCCCGCCTTCGTCTTCGGCGCCGTCACCTTCGGGATCGGTGGACTCGTGCTCGCCGCCGTCGCCGGACGCGGCACGCTCCGCGCCGTCGCCGAACGCCGCACACGGGGGTGGGCGCTCCTCGGCGCAGGGGCGCTCGTCGTCTACGCGGTCGCCTTCTACGCAGCCCTCGCCGACGCGGGCGTCGCCCTCGGCACCACCATCGCGATCGGGTCGTCACCCGTGTTCGCCGGGCTCGTCGAGTGGGTGTCGGACAGGAGGCCCGTCACCGGCAGGTGGATCGTCGCCACGCTGGTGAGCGTGGCCGGCATGGTCGTCGTGACCCTGGCGCGGTCGGAGCGCGACGGCGGCGGTGGTGCGCTCGCGCTCGGGATCGCCAGTGCACTGCTCGCCGGACTCACGTACGCGCTGTACTCGTGGGCGGTGGCGAGGGGACTGCACGCGGCGGCCGGGGCGGTGTCGGTACCCGGCGGGCCCGGGGTCGAAGCCGTCGCGGCGGGGCTGCCGAACGGCCGCGGGCTCGTCGGCGCCGTGTTCGGCATCGCTGCCGTGCCGCTCGTCGTGCTGGTGGCCCTCGGCGGCGCACCGTACGTCGGCGAGGGCGACAACTGGCCGGTGTTCCTGTACCTGGCCCTGGTGCCGACGGTGCTCGGGCACTCGCTGTACGCCGTGGGGTTGCGGTCCGTCGGTGCCTCGGTCGCGACCCTGGTGTCGTTGCTCGAGCCCGTGGTCGCAGCGGTGCTCGCCGTGCTCGTCGTCGGGGAGCACCTCGGCGCGACAGGGTGGGTCGGCATCGCGCTCGTGGTGGCCGGGCTCGCCGTGCTCGCGGTGCCGGGGCGACGCCTGCGCTGACGCGCGTCGGGCACTGACGACGTCAGTCGCCAGCCGTCAGTCGTCAGTCGTCAGTCGTCAGTCGTCGGCGAGGATCTGGTCCCGCACCTTCCGCCGCAGCACCTTGCCGATCATCGAGCGCGGCAGGTCCTCGACCACGACGACCCGACGCGGCACCTTGTACGCCGCCAGCTGGTCGCGCGCCCACGCCCGCAGCGCCGCGGCGTCGAACGAGGACGGGTCCTTCGGCACGACGGCGGCGACGACCTGCTCGTTGCCGCCCTGCGTGATGCCGACGACCGCGACCTCCTTGACGCTCGGGTGCTTGAGCAGGGCGTCCTCGACCTCGGACGGCGACACGTTGAAGCCGCCCGTGATGATGAGCTCCTTCAGACGGTCGACGATCCGGACGTAGCCGTCGGCGCCGATTGCCACGATGTCGCCGGTGCGGAACCAGCCGTCGGGGGTGAAGACCTCGTCCGTGGCCTCGGCCTTGCCCCAGTAGCCGCGGAACACCTGCGGCCCGCGGACCTGCAGTTCACCGGGCTCGTCGACGCCGAGCACCTTCGTGCTGTCGTCGGGGTCGACCACGCGGGCCTCGGTGGAGGACAACGGCAGACCGATGGAGCCGAGGCGACGCTCCGGGGACACCGGGTTCGCCATCAGCACGGGGGAGCACTCGGACAGCCCGTAGCCCTCGACCAGGTACCCGCCGGTCCGGGCTTCCCACGGTTCGACGATGTCCTGCGACAGCGGCATGGCGCCCGAGATGCCGATCTCGATGCCCTCGAGCGAGACCTTCGCCGAGTCGGCGGCGTGCTGCAGTCGGGCGTAGATCGGCGGGACGGCCGGCAGGAACGTCGGCGGGTGCTTCTTGATCGCGGTGAGCACGAGGGCCGGGTCGAACGTCGGGAACAGCACGAGCCGCGAGGCCATGCTCATCGCGAAGGTCAGGCACAGCGTGAGGCCGTAGGCGTGGAACATCGGCAGCACCGCGTACACGACGTTGTCGCCCCGACGGATCTGCGGCACCCAGGCGCGGGCCTGCGCGGCGTTGGCCAGCAGGTTCCGGTGCGTGAGGACCGCGCCCTTCGGCGTGCCGGTGGTGCCCGAGGTGTACTGGATCAGGGCGATGTCGTCCGTCGACGGCCGCGGGTGGCGCTTCGACAGCTTGCGGGTGCCGACCAGGTCGTCCCACTTCGTCGTGCCGCGCACCGAGGTGGTGAGCTTCGCGCGGGACTCGCGGGCCTTCGCCACCGGCAGGGCCAGGGCGAGCCGGGTGCTGCGGGGCATCGCTCGGGTCAGGTCGACCGACACGATCGCGTCGAGCTTCACGTCGGCAGGGAAGTCCTGCAGCGTCGCGACGGACTTGTCCCAGGCGATCGCGACCTTGGCGCCGTGGTCCTCGAACTGGTGGCGGAGCTCGCGCGGCGTGTACAGCGGGTTGTGCTCGACCACGATCGCGCCGAGGCGCAGGACCGCGTAGAACGCCACGATGTGCTGCGGGCAGTTCGGCAGCACGATCGCGACCCGGTCGCCGGCACCGACGCCGAGCTTGCGGAGGCCGTTCGCCGCGCGGAGGATCTGCTCCTGCAGGTCGGCGTAGCTGGTCGTCCGCGTGAAGAACTCGAGCGCGACCCTGCCCGGGAACCGTCGCGCCGATTCCTCGACCAGGTCGATCAGGGAACCGTGCTGTTCCTCGATGTCGTGCGGGACCCCCGGGGCGTACGAGGCAAGCCAGGGACGAGGCGTGTCGATGCTCACGCGTCTCAACCTAGCGGGCCACCCCGGCGCCCGCTGGGAAGCACCGGGCGGCATCGGGCGCCACCGGGGTGCACGAAGCCGAGCGCGCTCCCAGGGGACGGACGGACGATGACGCCATGCCCTCCGTCTCCGATGCCTTCCGCTCCCGCCTCAACGACACGTTCACCGGTGGGGCGACGAGCAAGCCGGAGTGGATCGACGAACTCGAGGACGGCACCGACGCTGGCTTCTTCGGCCCCGGTTCCGCGACGTGGGCGGTGCACGGCGGCAAGCAGACGATCGTCGCCGGCGTCCGCGCACTCCTCGTCCAGGCGCTGCACCCGGGAGCCCTCGCCGGCGTCGCCGACCACTCCCGCTACCGCGAGGACCCGTTCGGCCGACTCGCCGGCACCATCCGGTGGATCTACACGGTCTCGCACGGCGACACCGCGACCGCCCGTGGTGCGAGCGAGTGGGTGCTGCGCCTGCACGAGCGGGTTCGCGGCCAGTACGTCGACGGCCACGGCATCGCACGCGACTACGCGGCGAACGACCCCGACCTGGCCCGCTGGGTGCACCTCGCCTTCACCGACGCGTTCCTCCGGGCCGCGCAGCGCTGGGGCGGCCCGATCCCCGGCGGCGCCGACGCCTACGTCCGCGAGTGGGCGACCGCCGGCCGGCTCATGCGCGTCGAGGACGCCCCGGAGTCCGAGGCCGAGCTCCGCGCCCAGATGGACGGGTACCTCGACCGCGGCGAACTCGCGGTCACGGCCCGCACCCGCGACGTCGTCAAGTTCATCAAGAACCCGCCGCTCGCGCTGATGCTGCGGCCCGGCTACCAGGCGCTGTTCCAGGGGGCCGTCTCGACGCTCGACCCCCGCCACCGCTCGATGCTCGGCCTGCGGGCGCCCGCGATCGGCCCCGTCGAACTGCCCGTCGGCCGGGCGACCGGACTCGTGCTCGACGGGATCGGCGGGGTGCTCGGCAACCAGACGGGCACCGAGCGCGCTGCGCTCGTGCGCATCGCGCGCCTCGAACGCGAGCGCGGCGCCGTCGCCTGACCCGACGGCGTGTCACGTGCATGAGACGCGACCACAAGCGGACGGGAGGCCCGTGACCAGCTGGCCACGGGCCTCCCGTCCGCCTGGTGGGGGCGTCAGAAACCGGACGGCACCCGGGGCGTGTACGCGGACTCGAGTCGCGTCACCTCGTCGTCGGTCAGCGTGATCGCGGCGGCCGCGACCGCGTCGTCGATGTGGTGCTCCTTCGTCGCACCGACGATCGGCGCGCTCACCGCGGGCTTGCCCGCAACCCAGGCGAGGGCGATCTGCGCCATGCTCACGCCGCGTTCAGTCGCGATGGACTCGACGGCGCCCACGATCGCGCGGTTCGCGTCCTCGTCTTGGCGGTAGAGCGTCTTGCCGAACTCGTCGGTGCTCGCGCGCGACCCGGAGCCGTCGGCGTCCCACGGCCGGGTGACCTTGCCGCGGGCGAGGGGGCTCCACGGGATCACGCCGACGCCCGTCGCGTGCGCGAAGGGGTGCATCTCGCGTTCTTCCTCGCGTTCGAGCAGGTTGTACTGGTCCTGCATGCTGACGAAGCGGGTCCAACCGTGCAGGTCGGCGACGTGCTGCATCTGCGCGAACTGCCACGTCCACATGCTGCTCGCGCCGAGGTAGCGGGCCTTGCCGGCCTTGACGACGTCGTGCAGTGCCTCCATCGTCTCCTCGATCGGGGTCACCGGGTCGAAGCGGTGGATTTGGTACAGGTCGACGTAGTCGGTGCCGAGACGGGTCAGCGAGGCGTCGATCTCGTGCATGATCGCGGCGCGGGAGAGCCCTGCGCCGTTCCGACCGGGGCGCATCCGGTTGAACACCTTGGTGAGGACCTGGACGTCCTCACGCGGAGCGAGTTCCTTGAGGAGCGTGCCGGTGATCTCCTCGCTGGAGCCGTCGGAGTACGCGTTCGCCGTGTCGAAGGTGGTGATGCCGGCGTCGAACGCGCGACGGACGAAGGGGCGGGCCTCGTCGATGCCGACGCTCCACGCGTGCGAGCCGCGGTCGGGGGCGCCGTAGGACATCATGCCGAGGATCACGGTGCTGATCTCGAGGCCGGAGGCGCCGAGGCGGGTGGTGTCGGTCGTCGCTGCGGTGCTCGGTGCTGCGTTGCCTGGTACTGCGGTGCTCGTCGCTGCGTTGCCTGGTGCGGCGTTGCTCGGTGCTGCGTTGGTCATGCGCTCACCTTGGCATCGCGGCCTGTGACGGCGAGCAGGCGGACCTGGAGTGGGGCGTCCTGGTCGACGTCGACCGGGGCGGCGTACAAGCCGGTGGCCGCGAGGTCCTCGATCTGCGGTTCGAAGTACTCCCACACCGCCTGCACGAGCTCGTCCGGCAGGGACTCGTCCGTGCCGGTCGCCCGCGCCAGGTCCCACGTGTGGATGGTGATGTCGCTGGTCTGCTCGGTGAGGTACTGGCCAGCTGGCACGACGTCGGTGCTGAGGTGGACGGGGGTGTCCTGCGGGGCGTTCCGCCAGGCATCGGTCGCCGCGGTCGCGAAGCGCTGCCACTCGGACACGAGGTCGTCGCCGATGAACTCGAGGTCGGCCTCGGCCTGGGCGTAGTCACACCCGGTGAGGAGCTTCGGGATCCAGCGCTGCTCGTCGACCACGTGGGTCACGAGGTCGCGGGTGGTCCACTCGGAGTCGGGGGTGGCGGCGTCCCAGTCCGTCACGGCGGCGACGCGGCGGCCGAACTCGGCTGCCGCGAGGGCCTGCATCGCGATCCAGTCGGTGGCCATGGTGGTGCTCCTGTTCGTCGGGCTGGCGTGCGGTGCTTCGTGCGGGTGGTGCGTGGTGCGGGTGGTGCGTGTCGTGCGTGTGGTGCATGTCGTGCGTGTGTCGTTGTAACTCGGGGGCCGGTGTGCGGATTCCCGCGCGTGCGGGCGTGCCCCTGTCCGCTGCCCAACGCTACGCCGAGGAGCCCGGCCGAGCGGGCGAAATGCCGCGGTCGTGCGCGTAGCCACCGGACGTTTCCGCCCGTTCACGCCCGTGCGGGGTCGGTGCGCACTGCACTCGCTGACACCGGAGGAGCGTGCCAGCGCGTGGTCCCTGGGCGAGCGGGCGAAATGCCGGGGTCGAATTCGAGATGAGGCCGGTATCTCGCCCGTTCGCCCGGTTGCGCTCGCGATGGAGCACCCGCTCGGGTCGCAGCGGCGGGCGGCGGGCGGCGGGCGGCGGGCACGGACGCACCCCCGAAGCACCGCGGGGACGACGAACGCCCCGGCTCCGTGGGGAGCCGGGGCGCGTGTCTCGGGTTCGGGTGGTGCTGTTCGGTGCCTTCAGTCAGGCAGCGAGTCCGAAGGGACTCAGGCCGCCTGGAGCACGAACTGGACGTCGAGGTTGATCGTCACGTCGTTGCCGAGGGTGAAGCCACCGGCCTCGAGCGCTGCGTTCCAGTTCACGCCGAACTCGGTGCGGTCGATCTTCGTGGTCGCCTCGGCGCCGAACTTGACCTGGCCGTAGCCGTCGGTCGTGAAGCCACCGAGCTCGGCCTTGAGGACGACGGGCTTGGTGACGCCGCGCAGGGTCAGGTCGCCAGCGATGTGCAGGTCGTCGCCCTTGGCCTCGATGCTCGTCGAGCGGAAGGTGAGCTGCGGGTGCTCCTCGGTGAGGAAGAAGTCGCTCGTCTTCAGGTGCTGGTCGCGCTGCTCCTGGCCGGTGTTGATCGACGCGACGTCGATGTTCGCCTCGACGGTCGACTCGAGGGGGTTCTCGGCGGTGACGACGGTGGCGTCGAACGTCTCGAACTTGCCCTTGACCTTGCTGATGGCGAGGTGGCGGACCGAGAAGGTGACCTCGGAGTGGGTGGGGTCGATCTTCCAGGTGCCGGTCTGGTAGCCGGGGATGGTCGTGGCGGTGAGCGTCATGGTGGTCCTTCTTCCGAACGAGAGTCTGTGGTGCGACGCGATCCATGCGCCTGCATCAACCTGATACTACGCCAGTGTGCACCCTTTTGGTTGAAGCGTCAACCATTGTTCACCGAAGCGTCGCGAAGCGATGGTCGTGCGGTGCGCTGAGCCCAGCCTGCAGGAGGCGTCTCACACGCTGTACGAATCGATCGACACCTCGGCCGACGTCGTCCGCCGCGGCTCGGACCAACCACCAGTCCACGTCCTTCAAGTGCTCGCCGCGGGTGAGGTCCTTCCGGAAGGTGGCCGGGTCGGTGCGGTGGAGATCGCTCTCGTACTCGATCGCCACCCGTGCTGCGGGGTAGGCGAGGTCCACGCACGCGATCCACCTGCCGTCCACGATCACGTCGTGGTTCAGGGCGGGTTCCGGGAGTCCCTGGCGGACGAGGGTCAGCCGTGCCCTGGTCTCACCCGGGGAACGAGAACCCGGCCTGATCTCGGCGAGAGCGTGGCGCAGCTTCACGACGCCCCGGAGCCCGCGCCGCCGGCCGACTGCCAGGATCAGCTCGTCGAGGGTCGCCCATCCGAGCCACCCGACGAGGGCGTCACCCGCGATGATCAGTTCGTCGAGCGTCAACATCGTGCTCAGCGCGACGAACGTGTCCGCTGGCGTCGTCAGACGCACACCTCGGCTGGTGGTCGCACGGACCCTGCCGAGGTGGGCGCGGTGTCCGACGGCGCCGCGGACGCGAAGCGCCTGATCGACCCCGATCGTCGTGACGTGGAGCCGCGGCGAGCCCTCGAGCCGGCGGGGGAGCGGGATGCCGAGGATCGCGGCGGCCGTGACGTGGCTGAACACCTGGTCGGGGCGCAGCCGGGGAGCCAGCGCGCGGGCGCGTTCGTCAACGGTTTGCGGCGGAACCGCGGATCGGGTGCCGTGGAACGGGCGGACGAGGTCACGTGCCTCGAGGCGGCCGCGGGACACCCCTCGATGCAGTGCGTCTCGGACGCGGAACGAGGCGTCCCGCAGCGCCAACGGGAGTCGGCGTCTGGCGGTCATCTCCACATCGTGGAGCCGAGCGGGCGCGACGGTGGCGAGTCGTGCCTCCAGTGTGGACGGCCCGCGATCCTGGCGCCCCTGTGGAGGAATCGCGCCGCGGTCGAGCGGGCGAAACACCGGGGTCCGGCTGCGTGGCGACCGCGGCATTTCGCCCGCTCGCGGGGGCGCCCGACGGCGCGGACCGCAGCGCTGCCCGCCCGGCCGGTCAGCGCAGCGGTCGGGACCGCGGCGACGGCGTCAGCCCGCCCATCGCGGCGAGGCTCCCGCGGTCGCGACCTCAGCGACGACGCGAGCGGGCGTATTGGCCGGGTGTCGCCGTCGGGCACGCTGGCATTTCGCCCGCTCGCGGGACGGGATCCACCCTCGCGAGATCCGCGCTCGCGGCGGCCGACCGCACCGCACCCCGCTACGCGCCCACCGCCCCACCCCGCGGCGGGCGGCAGGCACTCGCGGGGCCCCTCACGTGTCGGCGGGCTCCAGTAGCGTCGGGACCATGGAATTCAGGTACCTGGGCAACTCCGGACTCAAGATCTCCGAGATCACCTACGGCAACTGGCTGACGCACGGCTCGCAGGTCGAGAACGACGTCGCCTCCCAGTGCGTGCGGGCAGCGCTCGACGCCGGCATCACCACGTTCGACACCGCGGACACGTACGCCAACACCGCCGCCGAAACCGTCCTCGGCGAAGCACTCAAGGGCGAGCGGCGTGCTGGGCTCGAGGTCTTCACGAAGGTCTACTGGCCCACCGGCCCCAAGCAGCACAACGACGTCGGACTCAGCCGCAAGCACATCCTCGAGTCGATCAACGGCTCGCTGACCCGGCTGCAGACCGACTACGTCGACCTCTACCAGGCGCACCGCTACGACCACGAGACCCCGCTCGAAGAGACCATGCAGGCCTTCGCGGACGTCGTCCGCCAGGGCAAGGCGCTCTACATCGGCGTCAGCGAGTGGAACGCCGAGCAGATCCGCGCCGGCGCCGCGCTCGCGAAGGAGCTCGGCTTCCAGCTCATCTCGAACCAGCCGCAGTACTCGATGCTGTGGCGGGTCATCGAGGGCGAGGTCGTCCCTGCCTCGAAGCAGCTCGGCCTGTCGCAGATCGTCTGGTCGCCCATCGCGCAGGGCGTGCTGACGGGCAAGTACAAGCCGGGTCAGCCGCTGCCCGAGGGCTCGCGTGCCACAGACGAGAAGGGCGGCGCGGACATGATCAAGCGGTTCATGCGCGACGAGGTCCTCGAGGCCGTGCAGCGCCTGCAGCCCGTCGCCGACCAGGCCGGCCTCACGCTCGCGCAGCTCGCGATCGCGTGGACGCTGCAGAACGACAACGTCGCCAGCGCAATCGTCGGTGCCTCGCGTCCGGAGCAGGTCACGGACAACGTCAAGGCAGCGGGCGTCACGCTCGACGCCGACGCGCTCGCCGCCATCGACGAGGCGCTGGGTGACCTCCCGGAGCGCGACGCGGCCAAGACCGTGTCCCCGGCGCAGCGTCCCGCCTGAGACGCGACCCACCAGCGGACGGGAGGCCCGTGGCGACGCCGCCACGGGCCTCCCGTCCGCTCTGCTGGCCGCCTGCACAGACCGGTCCGGTCTGCACAGACCGGCCGTCCGTACCCCGGATGAACGGCACGTGTCGTGGAGCTGGCAGAAACCTGGGTAAGCCCGTACCCCACCCAAACCACGAGCCACTTACCCCCGAATCGGGGGCATGACCCGAACTGATACCCCCGTTCTGGTGTCACCCGACACCGGTACGGTGCCGACCGTGCGACCCGGCACGGTCTCGCGCCTGCTCGCCACCGCGAGGCAACTCGCGTCGTTCGGCACGATCGGTGCCGTCTGCTTCGTCATCGATCTGGGCATCTACAATCTGCTGCGGGCCACCGTCATGCCCGACGGTCCCATCGCCGCGAAGATCGTGTCGGCCGTCGTGGCGACCGCCGTGGCGTGGATCGGCAACCGCTTCATCACGTTCCGCGCCGAGCGCCAGACCGGCCGCCGCGAGACCGTGCGCGAGGGGCTGCTCTTCGCTGCCACGAACCTGATCGGGCTCGGCATCGCCGCGGCCTGCCTGTTCGTCTCGCACTACGTCCTCGGGTTCACCTCGACCTTCGCCGACAACGTCGCCGGCAACGGCGTCGGCCTCGTGCTCGGAACCGCCTTCCGGTTCGCCGCGTACAAGGCCCTCGTCTTCCGTTCCACCGATGCTCGTCGCACGAAGGGGCTCGCCGCATGACCATCTCCGCCACGCTGCTGACGGCCGCAGGGCCGCTGCTCCAGCCGAACGAGGGGACCGCTCCGTCGAGCGTCCCGAACCGAGGGACCACCGACGTCCCGACCGGAGGCTCCGGTGCCGTCCAGCAGGCCGCGTGGTCGCTCGGTGAGTGGATCGGCTACTCCGCCCTCATCGCGATCTCCGTGCTGCTCACGATCGTCGCGCTGACGACGCTCTGGTGGATGCTGCACGCCTGGCGCTCGCGGGACGCGCTGAAGTCGACGAGCTTCAGCCAGACCCCGCGCCCGGCCGCGCACCGCTTCACCCTGCTGGTGCCCGGACGACACGAGCAGGAGGTCATGGGCCAGACGCTCGACATGCTCGCGAAGCAGGACCACCCCGACTTCGAGATCATCGCGATCGTCGGCGAGGACGACCCGGAGACGGACGCCGTCGTGCGCGCCGCCGCAGCCCGCCACCCCGAGCTGATCCGAGTGGTCGTCGACGACACCCTGCCGAAGAACAAGCCGAAGGCGATGAACCTGGCGCTGCAGTACGCGACCGGTGACGTCGTCGGCGTGTTCGACGCCGAGGACGAGGTCTACCCGCACCTGCTCACCCTGGTGGACTCGCGGTTCCAGGAGACCGGTGCCGACGTCGTGCAAGGCGGCGTGCAGCTGATGAACTTCAAGTCCAGCTGGTGGTCGCTCCGGAACGTCCTGGAGTACTACTTCTGGTTCCGCTCGCGCCTGCACTTCCACGCCGGCTCGAAGTTCATCCCGCTCGGCGGCAACACCGTCTTCGTGACGAAGGAACGCCTCGACTGGTCGAACGGCTGGGACGCGCACTGCCTCGCCGAGGACTGCGAGCTCGGCGTCCGGCTGTCCGCCGACGGCGCGAAGGTCGTCGTCGCCTACAGCCCCGAGGCCGTCACCCGCGAGGAGACCCCGCCGACCTTCGCCTCGCTGCTCAAGCAGCGGACGCGCTGGAACCAGGGCTTCCTCCAGGTGCTCGGCAAGGGGGAGTGGAAGAAGCTGCCGTCGTTCCGTCAGCGCTTCTTCGCCCGGTACATGCTGACCATGCCGTTCATCCAGGCGGCCACCGGTCTGCTCATCCCGCTCAGCGTCCTGATGATCCTGTTCGTCAAGGTGCCGACGGCGATCGCCCTGGTGTCGTTCATCCCGGTGGCACCGACGCTCATGCTGCTGGCCGTCGAGGTCGTCGGCCTCAACGAGTTCGGTCGCATCTACAAGGAGAAGGTCCGGTTCCGCGACTACGTGAAGCTCGTGCTCGGTCTCGTGCCGTACCAGATCTTCCTCGCCGCAGCAGCCGTCCGAGCCGTCGTCCGCCACGCCAAGGGGCAGAACGGCTGGGAGAAGACGGAGCACACGGGCCAGCACCGGAACGCCGAGCAGCCCGCCGAGGTCGTCGGCTTCGCGTCGGAGTTGACCGGGTCCGCGGGCGCGACGTCTTCGTCTTCTTCGTCTTCGTCTTCGTCTTCGTCTTCCGAGCGTGAGCTCGCCGGCACGACCACAGGAGGGACCCGATGACCGCCAGCATCACCAACACCACCGGCATCCCGATCCGCGGTGCCGTCGCGGGGAACCACACCGGCATCGGCGCCTGGTTCCGCCGGCACGCCGCGAGCCTGACGTGGCTGCTGCCCGTCGTCGCCGTCACCGTCATCGTGCAGGCCTGGAACATGTCCGGCACCCCGCAGCGGATCGACGACGAGGGCACGTACACGGCGCAGGCCTGGGCGATCATGCACCTCGGCGAGATCACGCACTACACGTACTGGTACGACCACCCGCCACTCGGCTGGATCCAGATCGCCGGCTACACCGGTCTGACCGGGGCGTTCGCGCGCTACCCGTTCGCCGTCGAGGCCGGCCGCGAGGCGATGGTCTTCTTCTCCGCCGTCTCGAGCATCCTGCTGTTCGTCCTGGCCCGCCGCCTCGGTGCCGGCCGGATCACCGCTGCCGCAGCCGGACTCGTCTTCGCGCTGTCGCCGCTCGCCCTGCAGTACCACCGCACGGTCTACATCGACAACGTCGCGACGCCGTGGTTGCTCGCCGCGTTCGTCCTCGTGCTGAGCCGTCGCCAGCAGCTCGCAGGGTTCGCCGGTGCCGCTGCGTGCCTCGGCATCGCGGTGCTCTCCAAGGAGACGTACCTGCTCGCCCTGCCGTTCCTCATCTGGATGGCGATCCGTCGCGCCGACAAGAGCACCCGCCGGTACACGCTGAGCGTCGCCGGCGCCGTCCTCGTCATCATCGGCGGCGGGTATCTGCTGCTCGCCGCGGTCAAGGGCGAGCTGCTGCCGAGCAGCGGTCGGGTCAGCCTGTTCGAGGGCATCACCTACCAGCTCGGCTCGCGCTCGGCATCGGGTTCGCTGTTCGACCCGGGCAGCCTGGCCAACGCCGCCGCGTCGCAGTGGTGGGCGCTCGACCCGGTGTTCATCGTGCTCGGCTCGGCCGCCGCGGTCGTCGGGCTCTTCATGCGACGGGTCCGTCCGATCGCCGCGATGCTCGTCTTCCTGCTCGCGATGATGTTCCGCCCGAACGGGTACCTGCCGGTGCCGTACGTCATCATGCTCATCCCCTTCGCCGCCCTGCTGGTCGCCTACACGGCCGAGCGTGCCGTCCTGGCGATCGCCGGTCGGGTCCGCACCCGGACCCGCCTCGGCGCCGGGACCCATCGTGGTCTCGGCATCACCTGGGCCGTCACCACCGCGGTCGCGCTCGTCGTGGCGGTGCCGCTCTGGGGAACACAGCTGCGCGGTTTCGTCCTGGGCAACCTCGACCTCCCGATGCAGCAGGCCGAGCAGTGGGTCGGGGACAACGTCTCGAAGTCCTCCCGACTGCTGGTGGACGACGCCATGTGGGTCGACCTCGTCGAGGACGGCTTCGCCCGGAACAACGTGGTCTGGTACTACAAGCTCGACACCGACGGAGCCGTGGAGCGCCAGTCGCCCAACGGGTGGAAGGACTCGGACTACGTCATCACGACGGACTCCATGCGGACCGGCGGCAACTCGTCGTCCGACATCCGCCAGGCGATCGAGAACTCGACGGCCGTCGCGACCTTCGGGTCCGGTGACCAGCAGGTCGAGGTCCGACGCATCCACGCCGAGGGGTCGACGGCCGCACAGACCGCGATCACCCGGGCCAGCGACCTGCGGAAGACCATGGGCACCGAGCTGGCGTCGAACCCGGCGCTCCGGGCCGACGACGGCACGAAGTCGCAGTTCCGTGCGGGTCAGGTCGACTCGCGAGCGATGATCGCGCTCGGCCAGGTGCTCGCCGACCAGGACGTCCGCGTCGACCGGTTCACCCCGCTCACGGGCGAGACCGGGCAGCCGTTCCGCACCGCCGTCCTGCACACGAGCGACGCTGCCTCGGCGGAGCGCGTGGCCGCCACCTTCGAGGCGATGCCCGATTCGTTCCGGCCGGCGTCGGTCGAGCGTGAGGGCGAACGCCTCACCGTCACGTACACCCCGGCGGATCCGACCACGACTGCGACGAGCGCCTCGTGACCCGCCGACCCGCCGCCCCGTCCGCCGCCCGGATCGCCGAGCGGGCGAAACACCCGGGTGCTCCGGGCGCGGACCCCGGCATTTCGCCCGCTCGCGGGGCGGCTCGCACCCACGGCCCCAGCACGGCCCGCAGCACCACCTCACACAACTCGACCAGCACCACGACCCGAAGGAGCACGACCATGACCGCACACACCCAGCGACGTCGCACCGTCGTCGTCGGCGCACTCGCAGCGACCCTCGTCGCCGCGACCGTCGGACTCGCAGCACCCCAGACCGCCTCCGCCGCCACCGCCGACGAGGGCTGGCTCCGCGTCGGCCACCTCTCGCCCGACACGAAGGGCGTCGACGTCGAACTGTCCAGCCTGTCCGGCGGCAAGACGATCTTCGAGCTGGACGACGTCACGTACGGCCAGGTCAGCAAGTACCAGGAGCTCCCGGTCGGCACCTACGTGCTGTCGATGCGGGCCTCGGACGCCCCGGACTCCACGCCCGTGATCTCCACCGACGTCAAGGTCGACAAGGGCGACGCGAGCACGGTCGTCGCGTACGGCAAGAACACCGACCTCAAGACGACGGCGTTCACCGACGACCTGCAGCAGCCCGGCGACGGCAAGGCGAAGCTCCGGCTGGTCCAGGCCGCCACCACGGCGAAGCAGGTCGACGTGAGCACCTCCGAGGGCACAGCCATCGCCGAGGGCGCGAAGTTCGGCACCGCCACCAAGTACGCCACCGTCGACTCCGGCAAGTGGACGCTCGACGTCTCCGGCAGCGGCCAGCAGGGCACCGCCAGCGTCGACCTCGCGGGCAACACGGTCTCCACCCTGTTCGTCCTCGACGACAGCAAGGGCGACCTGACGGTCGTGCCGGTCACGGACGCCGCAGCCACCGCCGCGACGCCGACCGGCGGCGTGCAGACGGGTGGCGGCGGCGCAGCCGCCGACCGACCGATGACGGAGGCCGTCCACACGGCCATCGCAGCGCTCCGCTCGCTGTACCGCTGACGCCCTGGCCGGGAGGCACGGATCACGTGCGCCGACACGCTCACGTGATCCGGGCCTCCCGTCCAGATCCATCGTCACCATCCACGGAAAGGCAGGCCAGCATGACCCGCAGGACCTGGATACCCGTCACCGCCGCAGCGGCGGTGGTCGTCGCCGTCGGCGTCGCGCTCATCGCGGTTCGCCCGTGGGGGCAAGACACCGAGGCCTCGAGCGGCTCGGTCGCCACCCCGACCTCGACCAGCGCGCCCGACGCGGCACGCTCCCCGAAGGAGCTCCGCACGGAGTTCCTCGACCGGTACGTGCATGACGGCCGTGTCGTCCGCACCGACCAGGGCGACGACACCGTCAGCGAGGGACAGGCCTACGGGCTGCTCATCGCCTTCGCGAACGGTGACCGCGACCGGTTCGACGACATCTGGAAGTGGACGAAGACGCACATGCTGACCGACGACGACCTGCTCGCCTGGCGTTGGACGCCCGACGACGGTGTCGCCGACGAGCAGCCGGCGAGCGACGCCGACCTTGACGCCGCGCGGGCCCTGGTGCTCGCCGGCGACGCGTGGGGCGAGGACCGCTACACGGCAGCCGGCAAGCGCATCGCCTCGGCGATCCTGGAACACGAGACCGCGACCACGGAGCTCGGCACGATCCTGCTGCCCGGGCCGTGGGCGGACTCCGAGCCGTACCGGTACAACGCCTCGTACGCGTCGCCGGCCGCCTTCGCGGTGCTGGCGAAGGCCACGGGCGACGACCGCTGGACCGCGCTGAACCGTGGCTCTCGCGCGGCGACCGCGGCGGTGCTCGACGAGTCGCAGCTGCCGAGCGACTGGTCGCAGGTGCACGCCGACGGCACCGTCGACCCGATGCCCGCCACCGGGGGAGACCAGCGCGTGCTGTACGGCTACGACGCGATGCGGACGCCCGTCCGCTACGCCGAGGCCTGCTCCGCCGACGACCGCGCCCTGGCCGGGTCGCTCGCCCCGACCCTGCGTCGGACGACGCAGCTCGCGGCGCAGCTCGACCTGGGCGGCACCGCCGTGACCGGGGACACGAACGCCCTGGCGTACACCGCCCGGGCCGCCGCCGAGTACGCGGCCGGTTCCTCCGGTGCGGCCGCCGATGACCTGGAGCGGGCCGACCGGACGGCTGCCACCACGCCGACCTACTACGGGGACGCCTGGGCAGCCCTCGGTTCGACCATGCTCACCTCGGACGTGCTCGGCGGCTGCGCGACGACGGCCGGAGGGGCATCGTGACCGGCCGACGGTCCGCCGGGCGTGGTTCGGTGTTCCGACGTCGTGGCGTGCTGATCGGGGCCGTGCTGGCCGCGGTCGTCGTGGGCGGCGGCGTCACCGGTGTGGCGCTCGCGTCGACCGTCGGCAGTGACGGGTCGGACGGGCGGGCCGGTTCGGCGCCGTCGAGTTCGGCGTCGGCTTCTGCTTCTGCTTCTGCAGGGTCGGGCATCGAGGGGTTCCAGGACCCGGCCGTACCCGCTGCCCGATCCGCGGCGACCCCGGTCAGCGTCTCGATCCCCGCGATCGGCGTGCAGTCGAACCTCGAGGACCTGCACCGCGGCACGGCCGGCGAACTCGACCCGCCCGTCGACTGGGACAGCGCCGGGTGGTTCAGTGACGGCATCGTCCCGGGTGAGGTCGGCCCGGCAGTCATCGCCGGCCACGTCGACAGCCCGACGAGCGCCGCCGTGTTCTTCCGGCTCGACGAACTGGTCGCCGGCGACGAGATCCACGTCGCGATGTCCGACGGCAGCACCCGCACCTTCACCGTCGACCGCTCGGAACGCGCCGCCAAGTCGGCGTTCCCGACGAGCGACGTCTACGGCACCACCCCGACCCCCCAGCTCCGACTGATCACCTGCGACGGCGTGTTCGACACCGCCACCGGGCACTACACGGACAATCTGATCGTGTTCGCAGACCTCTCGTCGGACTGACCCAAACACCGACCGATACATTCGATGTGGAGCACGAGGAGCACCATGAGCGAGACCCTGGTCATCATCCCGACCTACGACGAGGCGGAGAACGTCCGTCCCATCGTCGAGCGCACGCTCGCCGCCACCGACGACAACGTCCACGTGCTGGTCGTCGACGACAACTCGCCGGACGGCACCGGTGACATCGCCGATGCCATCGCCCGTGAGACCGACCGCGTGCACGTCATGCACCGCACGGTGAAGGACGGTCTCGGCGGCGCGTACCTGTCCGGGTTCGCCTGGGGCCTCGAGCACGGCTACGGCAAGCTCGTCGAGATGGACGCCGACGGCTCGCACCACCCCGAGTACCTGCCGTGGATGCTCGAGCTCGCGGACACGAACGACCTCGTGCTCGGGTCCCGCTGGATCAAGGGCGGCAAGGTCGAGAACTGGCCCTGGTACCGCGAACTCCTGTCCCGAGGCGGCAACCTCTACACGCGCCTGGCCCTCGGCATCGCCGTCCGCGACGCCACCGGCGGGTTCCGGGTCTTCACCTCGCGGGCGTTCGAGCGGATCGACCTGGCCGGCGTCGCCTCGAAGGGGTACTGCTTCCAGGTCGACCTGTGCTGGCGTGCTCTCGAGGCCGGGTTGCGCGTCGTCGAGACCCCGATCACGTTCACCGAGCGGGAGTTCGGCGTCTCGAAGATGAGCGGCAACATCGTGCGCGAGAGCCTGGCCCTCGTGACGAAGTGGGGCATCGACCGCCGCATCCGCGAGACCCGTTCCCTGGTCAAGGACCACCGGAAGCTGCCGTCCGTGCGCACGAACGCGCACGCCGTGGCCGACCACGCGGCCTGACCCGCTGGGTCGGCGTCGGCGTCGGCGCTCGGCCCCCGGCCCTCGGCGTCGGTACCGCGAAAGCGACAGTGTCCCGCGAACTGTTCGCGGGACACTGTCGCTTTCGCGGATCGGCCGCCCGTGGGCAAGCCCGGCCCGCCCGTGGGCAAGCCCGGCCCGCCCGTGGGCAAGCCCGGGCCCGCCCGTGGGCAAGCCCGGCCCGCCCGGACGACAGCGCAGCGACTAGCGCAGCACCACCACGCCCCGCCCGCGGAACCGCACGCAGTCCGTCGCGACCTCGGCCGCTCCGAACCGGTAGAGCTCTTCGCCGGTGGCACCGGGGACCGGCACCTCGGCTGCGTCGTCGAGGAAGTTCACCACGACGTGCACGGGTGCCACGTCCGGTCCGAGCAGCCCACGCGTGAGCACCAGCCACCGGCGGTCCTCGCTGAACCGCACGGCGTTCGCCTCGTACCGGTGGTCGACGAAGGCCTGGTCGGTCCGGCGCAGGGCGACGAGCACCCGGTAGGCACGCAGGATCGCCGCACCCCGCTCGGAACTGACGTCGGCCCAGTCGAGCTTCGAGTTCGTGAACGTCGTCGGGTCCTGCGGGTCCGGCACGGCCGCCTCGTCCCAGCCGTGCTCCGCGAACTCGCGGATGCGGCCCTCGGCCGTCGCCTTGCCGAGCTCGGGCTCCGGGTGCGACGTGAAGAACTGCCACGGTGTCGTCGCGGCGAACTCCTCACCCATGAACAGCATGGGCGTGAACGGGCCCAGCAGCGTCAGTGCCGCGGCGATGACGAGGCCTTCGTCGTCGAGCGTCGCCGCCAGACGGTCGCCCGCCGCGCGGTTGCCGATCTGGTCGTGGTTCTGGTTCGTGACGACCAGGGCCGTCGCCGGGGAAGTCCCACGGTCGATCGGTTGCCCGTGGCGCCGGCCACGGAACGACGACCACGTGCCGTCGTGGAAGAACCCGTGGTCGAGCACCTTCGCGAGCGCCGACAGCGGTGCGAAGTCGGCGTAGTAACCGTTCGTCTCGCCCGTCAGCGCCACGTGCACGGCGTGGTGGAAGTCGTCGGACCACTGTCCGGCGAGCCCGTACCCGGCGGCTTCCCGCGGGCGGAACATCACCGGGTCGTTGAGGTCCGACTCGGCGATCAGGGACAGCGGACGACCGACGAAGGAACCGTAGGCGTCCGTCTCGTCGGCCATCTCGGCCAGGACGTGCGGCCGCGTGGTGTCGCGGATCGCGTGCACGGCGTCGAGCCGGAGCCCGTCGACGTGGTGGTCGCGGAACCACATGCGCACGTTGTCGAGCACGTACCGACGCACCTCGGGGTGCTCGACGTTCACCGAGTCGCCCCACGTGTTCGCGAGCCCCTGCACCAGGTACGGCCCGAACAGCGGCAGGTAGTTGCCGCTCGGCCCGAGGTGGTTGTAGACGACGTCCTGGATGACCCCCAGGCCGAGTGAGTGCGCCGTGTCGACGAAGCGGTCGTAGGCGTCGGGGCCGCCGTACGGGGCGTGCACCGCGTACCAGGCGACCCCGTCGTAGCCCCAGTTCCACTCACCGTTCACACCGTTCACGGGCAGCAGTTCGACGAACTCGACGCCGAGTTCGACCAGGTGGTCGAGCTTCTGCGCCGCCGCGTCGAGGGTCCCCTCCGGCGTGTAGGTGCCGACGTGCATCTCGTAGATGACGGCACCGCGGGCTGGACGCCCGGTCCACGACTCGTCGGTCCACGCGAAGCGCGCGGGGTCGACGACGGCGGACGTGCCGTGCACCCCGTCCGGCTGGAAGCGACTGCGGGGGTCGGGTCGGACCGCGTCGTCGTCGCCGAGGCGGAACCCGTAGCGGGCACCGACGACCGGCATGATCGCGTCGGTCGACCACCAGTCGTCGTCGCCCCGGGTCAGCGGGTACTCGACGTCGTCGACGACCAGCCGGACGCGGTCCGGCTCGGGCGCCCAGACGGCGTAACGGTCGGGTGCGGTCATGCGTGACCCTCCAGGATGTCGATCTCCGCTTGCGCGTCGGACTCGGTCGCCGGGGTGGTCCGGGCGGTCGACCGGGAGGCCCGTCCCGCGTCGGACGCGTCGGTCACCGTGTCGGCGTGGCCGGGTTCCCCGACCGTGGCGGCCGGCACGAGCAGCGCAACCGGGTAGGTGGTGAGCAGGTCCGCGAGGGCGATGCCCCGGCTGGCCGCGAAGGTTCTGCCGGTGAGCAGGTCGACCCGGTCGACGGGGACGGCGTGCACGAGGGTGTCACCCCAGCCACCGACCCGTTCGAGGCCGATCGGCAGGCGCGTGGCGATCGTCACGGCACCGCCGCGGTCGAACGCGACGACGTGGTCCGCCGCGCTGCCCGTCGCCTCGAGCGCGAGGTACCGCGTGAAGAGCTCCGGGTGGTCGCGGCGGAGACGGAGTGCACGGGCGGTCACGAGGAGCTTCGCGGCGCCGTCGATCCCGATCGCCGGGAGGTCCTCGGGGCCGTCGTCGTCCGGACCGTCGATCTCGGCGAGGACGTGGCGCCGCTCGGCGTAGTCCACGGCTCGGCGGTTGTCGGGGTCGACGAGGGAACGGTCCCAGAACTCGGTGCCCTGGTAGACGTCGGGGACGCCGGGAGCCGTGAGCTGCACGAGCTTCTGCGCGAGACCGTTCGACCACCCCGCCGCGTCGATCCGTTCGTCGAGGGCATCGAGCACGGCCACCACGGCGGGCTCGTCGAACGCCGCGTCGACGAGGGCGTGCATGCGCTCCTCGAACGCCGAGTCCGGCTCCGTCCAGGTGGTGCTGTCGCCGGCTTCGCGTGATGCCTTCTCGGCGTAGGCGTGCAGCCGCTCACGACTCGCGGGACGGGCACCGACGATCGCCTGCCAGAGCAGGTCCGCGAACACACGGTCCTCGAGCGGGACGAGGGACTGCAACCGGTCGAGCGTGTCGGCCCACTCGCTGCCGAGCTCGGCCAGGACCGCGATGCGTGCGCGGGTGTCCTCGCTGCGCTTCGTGTCGTGGGTGGTGAGCGTCGTCATGGTGTGCGGCCAGCTGCCGAGCCGGTCGCGCTGCGCCTGGTGGAAGTCGGCCACGGACACCGCGAACACGCTCGGGTCACCACCGACCTCGCTCAGGGACGTCAAGCGGGACGTGCGGTAGAACGCCGTGTCCTCGACGCCCTTGGCCATCACCATGCCGCTCGTCTGCTGCAGGCGGATCGCGGCGGCGTTGTCCGGGTCGACGAGCGCCGGGGCGATCCGGTCGATGACGTCGTCGAGGTCGGGACGGGCCTCTGCCGCGCGTTCGAGCGCCGCGATGAGGTGGTGCGCGCCCTCGGGCAGGTAGGTGCGGTACACGTCGAACGACGCCACGACCTCGGCGAGGGCGTCGACGAGCCGTTCGTGCGTGATCGCGTCCGCCCCGGCGGTGACCGGCGCGAGCAGTCGGGCGAGTCGCTCGACCTCGCTGCCGAGGATCCCGTCGGCGATGCCGCGGCGGGTGTCGTGCGTCAGCTGCTGCCAGTCGGCGGGCTCCGCGCCCGATGCCGCGGTCAGCGAGGGTTCGCCCGCGGGGTCGACGAGCACACGGTCCAGGACGCCGAGCGCGTCGTACCCGGTCGTGCCGTCGACCGGCCAGGAGCTCGGGAGTTCCTCGCCGGGTTCGAGGATCTTCTCGACGAGGGTGTACGCACCGCCGGTCAGCTCGGCGAGGTCCTGCAGGTAGCCGGCGGGGTCATACAGTCCGTCCGGGTGGTCGATGCGCAGTCCGTCGACGAGGCCGTCGCGGAACCAGCCGCCGATGACGCCGTGCGACGCCGCGAACACCTCGGGTTCCTCGACCCGGATGGCCGCGAGCGTGTTCACCGCGAAGAACCGGCGGTAGTTCAGCTCGTGGTCCGCACGCTTCCAGTGCACGAACGCGTAGTGCTGCAGCGCGTGCACGGCCTCGACCGAGTCGCCTGGGTGGGCGGTGCCCGGCGCGGTCGGGTACGCGGTGTCGCCGACCCGGAGCACCGGGTGCTCGGCGTCGGACGTGTCGAGTGTGACCGCGTCGAGCAGCCGGTCGTCGAGGACCGGCACCCGGACCTTGCCGTCGCCGGCGTCCCAGTCGACGTCGAACGCCCAGGCGACGGGGGAGCCCTGGCCGAGTTCGAGCAGGGACCACCACCACGGGTTGACCGCCGGGGTGGCGACCCCGACGTGGTTCGGGACGACGTCGACCAGCACGCCGAGCCCGACCGCGTGCGCGGCCTCGGCGAGGACCCGGAGGGCCTCGTCACCGCCGCGGTCGGTGTCGACGTGCGTGTGGTCGACGACGTCGTAGCCGTGGTTCGAGCCCGGCTCCGACTGCAGGACGGGCGACAGGTACAGCCAGTCGGCCCCGAGGTCGTGCACGTAGTCGACGAGGTCGCGTGCGGTGGCCAGGTCGAAGTCCGCCGACACCTGCAGCCGGTACGTCGAGACGGGAACGCGACGCCCGGCCCCCGTCGTGCCGTTCGTCATCGCGCGGTGCCGCTCGGTGCGGTGGAACCGGCCGGGTTGGCCGGGGTGACGGCGTCCTGCGGGGACCGGGGCTCGGGGGCGCCGTCGTGGTGCTGGACCTCGACCGGGGTGACCGAGACCTCGTGGTTCGGCTCGGCACGCAGGACGATCATCGACCGGGCGGGCACGTCGAGCGGGGTGCCCGCCTCGACGATCTCGTCACGGGCACCGGGCTCGGCGGTGTCGATGCGGACCGTCCAGCCGGGTGCGTACTCCTCGGGCGGCAACGTGAACGTCACGACGTCGTCGTGGGCGTTGAAGTACGTGATGAACGCCACGTCGGTGACGCGCTCGCCGCGGGAGTCACGCCCGCGGATGCCGTCACCGTTCAGGTACATGCCGACGCTCTTGCCGAAACCGGAGTCCCAGTCCTCCGGCGACATCGCGTCGCCCTCGGGCGTGAGCCAGACCACGTCGGGCAGCGGCTCGTCCTGACCACGGCGCACCGGGCGCCCGTTGAAGTACCGGGTGCGACGGAACGTCGGGTGGTCGTGGCGCAGCTTGACGACGTCGGCCGTGAACTGGACGAGGTCATCGTCCGCGGTGTCCCAGTCGATCCAGCTGAGCTCGGAGTCCTGTGCGTAGACGTTGTTGTTGCCGGACTGCGAACGGCCGAGCTCGTCACCGTGGGCGATCATCGGCACGCCCTGGCTGAGGAGCAGGGTCGCCAGGAAGTTCCGGCGGCGCTGGAGCCGCAGGGCGTTCACGGACTCGTCGTCCGTCGGACCCTCGGCGCCGGAGTTCCAGGACCGGTTGTGGCTCTCGCCGTCGTTGTTGTCCTCGCCGTTGGCGTCGTTGTGCTTCTCGTTGTAGGCGACGAGGTCGTACAGCGTGAAGCCGTCGTGCGCGGTGATGAAGTTGATGCTCGCCTTGGGCGTCCGGCCGTCGTGCTCGTACAGGTCGGCCGAGCCGGAGATGCGCGACGCGAACTCACCGAGGGTCGACGACTCGCCGCGCCAGAAGTCGCGCACGGTGTCGCGGTACTTGCCGTTCCACTCGGACCACTGGGGCGGGAAGTTGCCGACCTGGTAACCGCCAGGGCCGACGTCCCACGGCTCGGCGATGAGCTTGACCTGCGACACGATCGGGTCCTGCTGCACGAGCTCGAAGAACGCGGACAGTCGGTCGACCTCGTAGAACTCGCGGGCGAGTGCCGAGGCGAGGTCGAAGCGGAAGCCGTCGACGTGCATCTCGGTCACCCAGTAGCGCAGCGAGTCGAGGATGAGCTGCAGCGAGTGCGGGTGCCCGACGTTGAGCGAGTTCCCGGTGCCCGTGTAGTCCATGTAGAACTTCTTGTCGTCGTCGACCAGGCGGTAGTACGCCGCGTTGTCGATGCCGCGGAACGACAACGTCGGCCCGAGGTGGTTGCCCTCGGCGGTGTGGTTGTAGACGACGTCGAGCACGACCTCGATGCCGGCGCGGTGGAGTTCCCGCACCATCGTCTTGAACTCCTGCACCTGCTGCCCCTGGTCGCCAGAGGACGAGTACGAGGAGTGCGGTGCGAAGAAGCCGATGGTGTTGTAGCCCCAGTAGTTCGACAGCCCCTTGTCCTGCAGGGTCGAGTCGTTCACGAACTGGTGCACCGGCATGAGCTCGAGCGTCGTGATGCCGAGTCGCTTCAGGTGCTCGATGACCGCGGGGTGCGAGACGCCGGCGTAGGTGCCGCGCTGCTCCTCGGGCACGTCGGGGTGGGTCTCGGTGAGGCCCTTGACGTGCGCTTCGTAGATGACCGTCTCGCCGTAGGGCGTGCGCGGTGCGCGGTCGCCCTGCCAGTCGAAGAACGGGTTGATCACGACGCCCTTCATCATGTGCGCCGCGGAGTCGTCGTCGTTCGTCGAGTCCGGGTCGCCGAACGTGTAGGCGAAGAGCGACTGGTCCCAGTCGATCTCGCCGCTCGTCGCCTTGGCGTAGGGGTCGAGCAGGAGCTTCGACGGGTTGCAGCGTGCACCGTTGTCGGGGTCGTACGGGCCGTGGACACGGAAGCCGTACTCCTGGCCGGGGCCGACGTTCGGCAGGTAGGCGTGCCAGACGTAGGCGTCGACCTCGACGAGGGGGATGCACTCTTCGTTGCCGTCGGTGTCGAACAGACAGAGTTCGACGCGCTCGGCGACCTCACTGAAGAGCGCGAAGTTCGTGCCGCTTCCGTCGTAGGTCGCCCCGAGCGGGTACGGGTTGCCGGGCCAGGTGTGCAAACGGTCCTCCAGGTGATGGTCGCGCCAACATATCGGTGACACCCGTCCGCGTCCGCAGACAAGCACCAGCTGTGTACCCGTGCGCGCGTGGCCCGCCCTGTGGAGGAACGGACGAGTAGCGTCGCGCGCATGGCCAACATCGTCACGCAGATCGCAGACAAGGTACGCCCGATCGGCGTCTCCACGAACTACGGAGACCCCGTCGAGGTCGGCGACCAGACCCTCATCCCGGTGTCCCTCGGCTGGTTCGGCTTCGGGGGCGGCGGGGACGACGAGAACGGCGGCGGCGGTGGCGGCGGCGCGTCGATCCCGGTCGGCGCGTACATCCGTCGCCCCGGCAAGGACCTCGAGTTCGAGCCGAACCTCATCTCGCTCGTCGCCGTGAGCATCCCGCTCGTCTGGGTGACCGGCACCGTGCTCCGCAAACTGGTGCGCGTCCTGAAGAAGTAGCGACACACCGGACGGGAGGCCCGTGGCGGACCCGCCACGGGCCTCCCGTCCGGTGTGGGTCGCGACCCGTCACGTGGTCGCGACCACGTCTAGACTGCTGGGACACACACGGGAGTCCGGGACCGCCGGGCTGAGAGGGAGCGAGTGGCGCTCCGACCGTCGAACCTGATCCGGATCATGCCGGCGCAGGGAGGAGTCCAGCACCATGTCTTCTGGCACGTCATCAACCGTCCACACCGCCCCGCGGCGATCGCTGCGCTGGCGGGTCGTCGACATCGTCGTCGCGAGCGTGCTCGCGGTGGCGCTCGGCGTCGTCTTCCGGCTGTGGGAGTTCGGCTACGAACCCATCAGCGCCGTCATGGACCTCGTCCTCCCGGGCACGAAGGCCCTGTTCGGCGGAGTCTGGTTGCTCGCCGGCCCGCTCGTCGCGATCGTCGTCCGCAAGCCCGGCGCCGCGCTCTACGGCGAGATGGTCGCCGCGTCCGTCGAGGCACTGTTCGGCACGCAGTGGGGGTGGCTGACGCTCGAGGCCGGACTCGTCCAGGGTCTCGGCGCCGAGATCGTCCTCGCACTCTTCCTGTACCGCGTGTACCGGCTGCCGGTCATCGTCCTGGCGGGCGCCGCAGCCGGCCTCGCGCTCGGCATCAACGACACCGTGCTGTGGTACCCGGGTCTCGACGCCGCGTTCAAGGTCGTCTACGTCGTGTGCGCGATCGTGTCGGGTGCCGTCATCGCGGGTGCCGGCTCGTGGCTGGTCGTCCGGGCGCTCGCACGCACCGGCGTGCTGTCGTCGTTCGCTGCCGGCCGGGAGCACAGCCGGCGTCGGCCGCGCGAACTGGTGTGACGGTGTCCGCTCCGTCGTCGACGTCCCCGGACGTCGTCGGCGTGCGCGCCGCGCGCATCGCGTTCCGCGACTGGGGGTGGCGCTACCCCGAGCGTGCCGAGTGGGCCGTCCGCGGCGTCGACCTGACCGTCGAGCCGGGGGAGCGGGTCGCGATCGTCGGGCCGTCCGGCTCCGGCAAGTCGACGCTGCTCCGGGCAGTGGCCGCCGTGCTGCCCGACGAACCCGACCCCACCGACGACACCGCTGCTTCCGTGCAGGGCTCGGTCCTGATCGACGGCGCCGACCCCCGCGCGGTCCGCGGGCGTGTCGGCCTCGTCATGCAGGACCCCGAGGCGCACACCGTGATGTCACGGATCGGCGACGACGTGGCCTTCGGGTGCGAGAACCTCGGCGTCCCGCGCGCCGAGACCTGGACACGGGTGCGGTCGGCGCTCGCGGTCGTCGGGCTCGACCTGCCCCTCGACCGTTCGACCGCGATGCTCTCCGGCGGCCAGCGGCAACGACTGGCGCTCGCCGGGGTGCTCGCGATGCGTCCGGGAGCCCTCGTGCTCGATGAACCCTGCGCGAACCTCGACCCGGCCGGCGTGGCCCAGGTGCACGACGCCGTCCGCGCACTGCTCGACGAGACGGGGGCGACCCTGCTCGTGGTGGAGCACCGGATCGGCACCTGGCTCGACCTGGTCGACCGCCTCGTGCTGCTCGAGCCCGGCGGCGGGGTCGTCGCGGACGGCGCGCCTGCCGAGGTGCTCGCGCGCCACGGCGCCGCGCTCACCGCGGCCGGGGTGTGGGTGCCCGGCGCCGAGCCGGAGCGTGGCGCGGCCCGCGGGCGGCCTGCTGCGGCTGCGGCTGCGGCTGCGGCTGCGCGAACGGGCGAAATACCCGGGTCCGCCGCCGAAGGGACCGCGGCATTTCGCCCGCTCGGCGAATCGGCCGGAGAGGTGGCGGGCGACGAGTTCCGTCCGGCTGCGCGAACGGGCGAAATACCCGGGTCCGCCGCCGAAGGGACCGCGGCATTTCGCCCGCTCGGCGAGGGGGCGGGCGCGGGAGCGGGCGCGCTGCTCGAGGCGCGGGACCTCGGGACCGCCCGGGGCAAGCGACAGCGGGTGGGCAGCGGGATCGACCTCGAACTCCGACCCGGACAGGTCATGGCGATCACGGGGCCGAACGGGATCGGCAAGTCGACGCTCGGCCTCACGCTCGCGGGGCTCCTGCCTCCGGTCGCGGGGGAGCTCGCGGCCACGACGGACCTCGCCGCAGGCCTCGACGCGGCGCCGCACACGTGGTCGAGCCGCGAACTCGCCGCTCGCATCGGCACCGTCTTCCAGGACCCCGAGCACCAGTTCGTCACCGGCTCCGTCCGCGAGGAGGTCGAGGCCGGCCCCCGCGCGATCGGTGCTCCGGACGCCGCTGGCCGGGCGGACGTGCTCCTCGGCGAGTTCGGCCTCGCTCACCTCGCCGAAGCCAACCCGTTCACACTGTCCGGCGGCGAGCAGCGACGGCTCGCCATCGCCGCGGTGGTCGCCGCGCGGCCGCCGGTCGTCGTGCTCGACGAACCGACCTCCGGGCAGGACCGGTCCACGTGGGACGCCGTCGTCCGGCACCTCGGAGCACTCGCCGACGCCGGCACCACCATCGTCGCCGTCACGCACGACCGCGACCTGATCCGGGCGCTCGTCGCCGACGAGGTCGTGCTCGCGGCGGACGGCGCCCGGCGCGTGGAAGGCGACCAAGGGCGCGTGGAACGCGACCAGGGGGGTGCGACGGCGACCACCCCGGAGACGGTGCCGACGGCGGCGGGCCGAGCCGCGCCTCCAGGCCGAACCGACCGAGCCGACCGAGCCGCCGTCCAACCGGTGGCCTCGCTCGTCGGCGTCCTCGCGCTCGGCGTGTGCCTCGTGCTGAGCCTGGACGTCGTGTCCGCAGCCGTCGCCCTCGCGGTCGAGCTCGCCCTGCTGCCCCTCCTGCGGCTGCCGGTGCGGACCCTGCTGCTGCGGGTGTCACCGATCCTGGTGGCCGTGCCGCTCACGGCGGTGAGCATCGCGCTGTACGGGCGACCCTCCGGACGGGAGTGGTTCGACTTCGGCTTCGCCCACGTCACCGACGGGTCGCTGACGCTCGCCCTGGCGACGGCGCTCCGCGTGCTCGCGGTGGGGCTGCCCGCGGTCGCGTTGTTCATCCGCGTCGACCCCACCGACCTGGCCGACGGGCTCGCGCAGGTGCTGCGGTTACCGGCGCGGTTCGTGCTCGGGGCCCTCGCGGCCATCCGGATGATGACGCTGCTGGTGGACGACTGGCGGCAGCTCGCGATGGCGCGGCGTGCGCGGGGTCTTGCCGACACCGGACGGCTGCGGCGCGGGGCGTCGATGGCGTTCGCGCTGCTGGTCCTGGCGCTGCGACGGGCGACGACGTTGGCGGTGGCGATGGAGTCGCGCGGGTTCGGGGCTCCCGGGCGACGCACGTGGGCGCGGGTCGCCCGGTTCGCGTGGCCGGAGTGGGCGATGGTGGCGGTGCTCGTCGGGATCGGTGTCGCGTCGATCGCGGTCGCCGTGGCAGCGGGGACGTGGCGTGCCTGAGCCGGCGCACCCGGCGGACCCGGTGGACCCGGTGCGCCCGGCGGACCAGGCGGACCCGGCGGACCCGTCGGACGGCGGGGGCCTCGCCGCAGGTGTCGCCGCAGCTGCTGCCGGCGCCGCGGCAGCGTCGGGCGGGCGCCTCGTGGTCCTGGTCGACGGCCGCTCCGGCACCGGCAAGACGACTCTCGGCGACCAGCTCGCGCAGCTGCTGGGAGCGCAGGTCGTGCACCTCGACGACGTCTACCCGGGATGGGACGGACTCCGCGCGGCGGCCGACGCCGTGGTCCGCGACGTGCTCGGGCCTCCCAGCGGGTACCGCCGGTGGGACTGGGTGGCCGACGGCCCGGCGGAGTGGACCGCGGTCGACCCCGACCTGCCGATCGTGATCGAGGGCTGCGGGGCGGTGTCCCGGGCGTCGGCGCCGCTGGCCTCGTTGGCAGTGTGGCTCGAGGCCGACGACGCAGTCCGCTGGGACCGGGCGATCGGCCGCGACGGCGACACCTTCGCGCGCGAGTGGGACCGGTGGGCGGCGCAGGAGCAGGACTTCATCGCCGCCGAGGACCCGGCGTCCCTGGCCGACGTGGTGCTGCGGACGTAGCGGACCGCTCGGCGCGGCCAGCTGGCCGCGCCGAGTCTCGGGCTGGCCGCGCCGAGCCTCGGGCTGAGCGACAGTTCACGGACGCCCGAGCGCGAGAACTGTCGCTCACCGCGAGACTCGGCCCCGCGCGCCGCCCCGCGCAGCAGCACCGCCCCGCACGCCGCCCCGCGCAGCAGCGCGGCCCCGCACCCGCGCGACCGGGTCCACCGCGAACACCGCCGCCACGATGGTCAGCACCGCGTACACCCCGAGGTACCCGCACAGGATCCACGGCGAGCCCCCACCGAGCTCCACGAACACCGCGGCGAGCAGCGGCGTCAGCCCCACCGAGAAGATCGACCCGATCTGGTACCCGAGCGACATCCCCGAGTACCGCCGCCCGGTCGGGAACTGCTCCGCGAACCAGGCTGCCTGCGGCCCGTAGATGCTGTCGTGGAAGACGCACATCCCGATCAGGGCCACGAGCGGCAGCAGCACGAGCGGCCCGGCGTCGAGGAACGCGAAGAACGGCCAGATGAGCACGGCGATGCCGACGGCCGACCAGATCGTGAGCACGCGGCGTCCCACCCGGTCGGACAGCCACCCCCAGAACGGCGTCGACACGAGCGACACCGCCGAGATGACGAGCACCGCCTGCAGCCCGGCGTCCGAGCCCGACGGCCCCCGTGCGGCTGCGAGGTAGGTCAGCGAGTACGTCGTCAGGATCGAGTAGAGCGCGGGTTGCACGAGGCGCAGTCCGGCGGTCACCAGGATCGCGCGCGGGTGGTGTCGGATCGCCTGCCAGACCGGGAACCGCTCGACCCCGCCGGAGGCCCGCAGCTCCTGGAACACCGGAGCGTCCTGCACGCCGAGCCGGATCACCAGGCCGACGGCCACGATCACCGCGGAGAACAGGAACGGCAGCCGCCACCCCCAGGCCAGGAACGCCTCGTTGCAGAGCAGGGACCGCACCAGGGTGAACACGCCGGTCGCGAGCAGCATCCCGCCCGCCGACCCCATCTGCGTGAACGCCCCGAACAGCCCGCGGTGCCGTTCGGGTGCGTGCTCGACGGACAGCAGCGCGGACCCGCCCCACTCCGCGCCGGCGGCGACACCCTGCAGCAGCCGCAGGAACACCAGCGCGACGACGGCACCGACCCCGATGGTCGCCGCCGACGGCACGACCCCGATCAGGGTCGACGCGATGCCCATCAGCACCAGGGACGCGACGAGCAGCTTCTTGCGTCCGATGCGGTCGCCCAGGTGCCCGGCGATCACCCCGCCGAGCGGCCGCGCGACGAAGCCGACCCCGTAGGTCGCGAACGACGCGATCACCCCGACCGCCGGCGTCACCGACGGGAAGAAGGTGGGCGCGAACACCAGGGCGGACGCCGTCGCGTACAGGTAGAAGTCGTAGTACTCGACCGTCGTGCCGACGAACGAGGCGAGGGCGACGCGACGGCGCGTCGCGGTGGTCGACGGTGCGGCGGGACGGCCGGGAGGCGCGGTGACGGTGCTCGGGGTCGGCATGCCTCAGGAGCATGGTCGCCTCCAGGGCCGGGGGGAACACCGCGCGTAACGGAAGGTCACGTCGCTGTCGTCGGGCGGTGCCCGCCGACCACGATGGGGTGCATGAGCGATGCACCGAACCGCCCGCTGCGCTTCGCGGCCTTCGTCATGAACACGACGTCGCACATCCAGCACGGCCTCTGGCGACACCCGGACGCCCGTCAGGCCGACTTCGACGACGTCACGCTCTGGACCGACCTGGCGAGGACCCTCGAGCGCGGCAAGTTCGACGCGATGTTCTTCGCCGACGTCGTCGGGACCTACGGACCGGGACGCGGCGACTACTCGACCAACCTGCGCGAGGGGCTGCAGATCCCCTCGAACGACCCCTCGGTGCTGCTCTCCGCGCTCGCCGTGTCGACCGAGCACCTGGGCCTGGCGTTCACGTCGAGCGTCATCCAGTCGCACCCGTTCGACTTCGCCCGCAAGGTCTCCACCCTCGACCACATCACCCGGGGCCGGATCGGCTGGAACGTCGTCACGAGCGCCCTCGACAGCGCCGCCCGGAACTTCGGCGCCGACCGGCTCGAGGAGCACGACGAGCGCTACGTCTGGGCCGAGGAGTACCTCGAGGTCTGCGCGAAGCTCTGGGAGGGCTCGTGGGAGGACGGCGCCGTCCTGAAGGACCCGGTGCGTGGCTACGCCGACCCCGACAAGGTGCACCGCATCGACCACCACGGGAAGCGCTACGACGTGCAGGGGCCGCACCTGAGCGCTCCGAGCCCGCAGCGGACGCCGGTGCTGTTCCAGGCCGGCTCCTCGCCCGCCGGTCGGGCCTTCGCGGCACGGAACGCCGAGGCCCAGTTCATCCTGACCTCGAACCGCGACGCCACCGAGCAGCTCATCCGCGAGACCCGCGACCTCGCCCAGGCAGCCGGGCGTCGGCGTGAGGACATCGCGTTCTTCCTCGGGCTCACCTTCGTCACCGGGTCCACCGAGGCCGAGGCGAAGGCGAAGGAAGCGGAGATCGACGAGTACCTGGCCGCCGACGGTTTCCTCGTGCACTCGAACCTCGGCTTCGACCCGGACACCGGCGAGGCCCTCGACCCGGACACCCCGCTGTCCGAGGTCCGCACCCACGCCGGGCAGTCGCACCTGCAGTGGCTCCGCGAGGCCGCCGGCGACCGCGAACCCACGATCGCCGACCTCGCCCGCCTGTCCGCCAAGCTCCGTGCGCGGGTCGTCGGCACGCCCGACCAGATCGCCGACGAACTCGCGGACTGGCAGCGCGTCGGCGTCGACGGGGTGAACGTCATCAACTGGACGCTGCCCGGCTCGTACGAGGAGTTCGTCGACCACATCGCGCCCACCCTGCAGGAGCGTGGGCTGATGCAGTCCGAGTACCGCGAAGGCACCCTGCGTGAGAAGCTCTTCGGGCACCCGCAGCTGCCGGACTCGCACCCCGCCCGGCAGTGGCGCGGCGCGTTCACGGGCGGCGCGAGCGCGACCGTGACGGCGCCTGCGGACGCGGCACGTGCCGTGGAGGTGACCGCATGACGGACGCGACGACGACCGACGGACGGGTGACGGGCCTCCCGGCCGATCGTCTGGCGACCCTGCGCGAACGCTTCGCACCCGTGTTCGCGACCATCCGCGAGGGCGCGGTCGAGCGTGAACTCGCCTCCGGCACCCCCGGCGACCGGCCGTTGCCGCACGCCGAGGTCCGCGCACTCGCCGACGCCGGGTTCGGGCGGCTGCGCGTGCCCGAGGACCGCGGCGGGTTCGGCGTGACCCTGGTCGAACTCGTGCAGCTGGTGGCGGACCTGGCGGCCGCGGACTCGAACATCGCGCACCTGTGGCGAGGGCACTTCGGGTACACCGAACTCGTGCTGCTCCGGCCATCGTCGGCCGGACGGGACGAGTGGCTCCAGCGGATCGTCGACGGGGCGATCGTGGGGAACGCGACCTCGGAGCGGACCGGCACGACCCTGGCCGACATCTCGACGACGGTGACGCCTGTTGGCGATTCCCTCCGTCTCGACGGGCGGAAGTTCTACTCGACCGGCACGCTCTACGCCGACTGGATCTACCTGGCCGCGGACCACTCGGGCGACCGCGTGACGTTCGCCGTGCCGGTCGACGCGCCGGGTGTGACGAGCGTCGACGACTGGGACGGGTTCGGCCAGCGGCTGACCGCATCGGGCACCACCGTGTTCGAGGGGGTGCCCGTCGACCCCGCCGTGGTGTCGGCGTACAAGGACGCGCCGCTCTCGCACATCCAGGCCTTCTTCCAGCTGTACCTGCTGGCCGTGCTGGCCGGGATCGGACAGGCGGTGTCCGACGATGCGGTCGCCTTCGTGCGGCCGCGGACCCGGACGTACATCCACGCGAACGCGGCGACTCCGGGGGAGGACCCGCAGGTCCTGGCTGTCCTCGGTCGGTTGTCCGCCGGGGCGTTCACTGCCCGGTCGCTCGTCGTCGCGGCCGCGGGGCTGCTCGACCAGGTCGTCGCGACGAACGAGCCCGGGGTCGGGGTCGACCGCGTACTGCTGGACGCCGCCGAGAACGCCGTGTACCAGGCGCAGGTCGAGATCGGGCCGCGGGTACTGCGGTCGTGCTCCGAGCTGTTCGAGGTCGGCGGGGCGTCCGCGGCCGACCGGACGCGCGCGCTGGACCGGCACTGGCGGAACGCCCGCGTCGTTGCGTCGCACAACCCGGCCGTCTACAAGGAGCGGCTCGTGGGGGAGTACGCGCTGCACGGGCGGGGGCCGGTGGACGCGTGGGAGAAGTACCACGAGGTGGGGCCGACGCGGTTCTGAGGGGGCGGGGGCTGCTGCGGCTGCGGGCGCGGCGCGGGCGCGGCGCGACCTCTCGCGGTGAGCGACAGTTCTCGCGCTCGTGCGCCCGAGGAGTGTCGCTGAGCCCGAAATTCGGGCGCCGGGTGCCGGGCGCCGGGCGCCGGGTGCGCCGGGTGCGCCGGGTGGGCGCCTACGCCCAGCCGAGCTCGTGCAGCCGCTCGTCGTCGATGCCGTAGAAGTGCCCGATCTCGTGCACGAGCGTGGTGTGCACCTCGTCCTTGAGCTCCTCGACGGTGTCGCACTCGGCCAGGTGCTGCTTGCGGAACACCACGATGCGGTCGGGGAGTTCGCCGAAGCCGTACTGCCCGCGCTCGGTCGCCGCGATGCCGTCGTACACGCCGAAGAGCTCTTCGCCGTTCTCCGGTTCGTCCTCGACCACGAACACCACGTTGTCGAGCCCGTCGACCATCTCGTCGGGGAGCAGGTCGAGTTCGTCGGTCACGAGCTGCTCGAAGTCGTCGGCGGACATCTCCATCACGCAGGGATCGTCCCACACCGCCCTGACCACTCGCGGCGAAGCCGCACGGCGCCGGAGGCGCCCAGACAAACACAGAGGGAGAGCCCCGGTTGCGTCACACGCAACAGGGGCTCCCCCTCGACTGGGGTGAATAACGGGTCTCGAACCCGCGACCTCCTAGACCACAACCAGGCGCTCTACCAACTGAGCTATATCCACCATGCACACACCGGCGGACCGGCGCGACCACTCAATAGTAGTACATGCTGCGGGCGGTGCCGACCACCCGTGTCGTCACTCGGCTGCGGGCTGCGCCAGGCGCGGTTCCCACTTCTCGACGACCTCGGCCTGGACGGCACGCACCTCGTCCGTGGTCGGCCCCGGCTCGGCGACGAAGCCCGCGCGACGGTAGTACTCGAGCTCGCGGATCGACTCGAGGATGTCCGCGAGGGCCCGGTGCCCGCCGTGCTTCTCCGGCGAGTTGAAGTACACGCGCGGGAACCAGCGGCGGCAGAGCTCCTTGATGCTCGACACGTCGACGCTGCGGTAGTGCAGGTGGCCGTCGACGCGGGGCATGTACTTGGACAGGAACGCGCGGTCGGTGCCGATGGTGTTGCCGGCCAGGGGAGCGGTGCCCTCGGCGGGGACGTGCTCGAGGATGTACTCGAGCACCTGGTACTCGGCATCCGCCAGGCTGACGCCGTCCGGGATCTCCTCGATGAGCCCCGACGTGACGTGCATGTTCGTCACGAACTCGTTCATGTTGTCGAGCGCGGACTGGTCCGGCTTGATGACGATGTCGAATCCGGGGTGCACGGGCTCGAGGTCGAAGTCGGTGATGACCACGGCCACCTCGACGAGTTCGTCGACCTCGAGGTCGAGGCCGGTCATCTCGCAGTCGATCCAGACGAGGCGGTCATTCGCGGTTGCCATGTGCACGATCCTATTCCCGGCCCGCGCACGCCCCGTGCGCAGGTGGTGCGCGGCCGGTGCGCGGCCGCGTCCGCGGCCGCGTCCGCGGCTGCGTACGCGGCTGGTGCGCGCTGGTGCGCGGTCGCGTCCCCGAACCCGCGAGCGGGCGAAATGCCCGGGCCGCGTCGAGAGGCACCCTGGTGTTTCGCCCGCTCGCGGGCGCGGCGGTGCCGGAGGTGCGTGGGGCAGTGGTGGTGACGGTCTGGAGGCCCGGTGCCGGTCCGCCGGGCGCGTGTCGGGCCTCCCGGCTGGTCGCGTCCAGTGCGCGCACCGCGAGCGGGCGAAATGCCGGGGTTGCGCGGCGGGGTGGCGGGGTATTTCGCCCGCTCGGCGAGACGCTCAGCGAGACGCTGGGGAGGGGGCTGCGCTCCGGCCGCTCCGCGCCATCGCGAGCGGGCGAAATGCCCGGGCTGGGTCGGGAGGCACCCGGGTGTTTCGCCCGCTCGCGGAGGCGGAGGGGGCCGTGGTCGCGACCAGCCTGGAGGCCCGGTGGCGGTCCGACGGACTGGCGCCGCGCCTCCAGGCTGGTCGCGACCAGTGCGCAGAGCGCGAGCGGGCGGAATACCCGGGCCACGTTGCAGGGGACCCAGACATTCCGCCCGCTCGCGGCCAGCTGGGCGGACGACGGAGGGCGGACGTGCGTGCGCCCAGTGCGCATCGCGCGAGCGGGCGAAATGCCCGGGTCGCGTCTGGAGACACCCGGGTGTTTCGCCCGCTTGCGCAAGAGGGGGTGGGGTGTGGAAGGGAAGCTCGCGGGGGAGCTAGGACATCTCGCCGGCGCCGATCGCCTCGGCCTCGACGCGCTCCGGCTCGGCGCCGTCGTCCACGCGGCGAAGGACCCTCGTGGTGCAGACGATCACGACGAACGCGCCGGCGACCGACGCTCCGGCGAAGACGTACGCGGCCGAGGGGGCGTACGCGTCGGCGAGCAGGGTCGCGACGGGCGGGGCGATGGCACCGCCGATGAAGCGGACGGCCGAGTACGCGCTCGAGGCGACCGAGCGGGGTAGGTCCGTGGCCTCCATGACGCACTCCGTGAGCACCGTGTTCAGCACACCGAGCACGAGTCCGCCGATGATGACGCAGATGATGAGGCCGACCTGCGAGTCCACGACGACGGCCGCGGCGAAGAGGTCGAGTGCCAGCAGGGGCAGCGCGATCTTCAGCACCGTCGTCCTGCGGAGACGGGCGGTGAGCATCGGGGCGACCCAGACGGAGGTGATCGCGAGACCGAGGCCCCAGCCGAAGAACGTGAAGCCGATGCCGAGCGCACCGAAGCCGAGCGGGAACGGCGTGTAGGCGAGCAGGACGAAGAAGCCGATGTTGTAGAACAGCGCGGTCGCGGCGAGTGCGGCGAGCGCGGGACGGCCGAGGGCGCGGAACGGCGCCGAGAGCTTCGTGGGCGTGGGCTTCTCGAGGCTGCCGGTCTTGAGGAGCGCCACGATCGCGATGAACGCGACGGCCATCAGCGTGGTGACACCGAAGAACGGGCCGCGCCAGCTCACCGACCCGAGCAGGCCGCCGACGAGCGGGCCGACGGCGATGCCGAGCCCGAGCGCGGCCTCGTACAGGATGATCGCCGAGGCGGTCCCGCCCGACGCTGCACCGACGATGGTCGCCAGGGCGGTGGAGATGAAGAGTGCGTTGCCGAGGCCCCAGCCGGCACGGAAGTCGATGATGCTCCACACGCTGTTCGACGTCGCGGCGAGGACCGAGAACACGACGATGAGCGCCAGACCGATGAGCAGGGTGCGCTTCGCGCCGATGCGGCTCGAGACCCAGCTCGTGAAGAACATCGCGACGCCGGTGACGGCCAGGTAGCTCGTGAAGAGCAGCTCGGTCTGCGCCGGAGTCGCCTTGAGCGATCCAGCGATCGCGGGGAGGATCGGATCGACGAGGCCGATGCCCATGAAGGCGACGACGCAGGCGAAGGCGATCGCCCAGACCGCTGAGGACTGCTTGAGGATGGAGCCGGACTGGCCGGCAGGTGCGTGGGCGTTCACGCGGTGGTCTCCGTTCTGGTGGTCGTGCGCTGGGCGATCAGGACGGACGCGTGGTGCAGCACGTCCCAGTCGTCGTCGGTGAGGTCGGCGAACAACGGGCCGACCGTGTCGGTGAGCGTGGCGCGCCAGGCGGTGAGCCGGGCGCGGCCCGCGTCGGTGATCTCGATCAGCTGGCCGCGAGAGTCGTCGGGGTCGACGCTCCGCGTGACCAGGCCGTCGGCGAGCATGCCCGTGACGAGCCGGGTCATCGTGGGCTGCGCCACGCGCGAGGCTGCCGCGAGCTCACCGAGCCGGAGCGGCTCGTCGGACTCGAGGATGCCGAGCGTGCGCCAGACGGCCGCCGACGTGGTGTTGCCCGTCGACTGCGCGGCGCTGCGGATCAGGCGGTTGACGGAGACGAGGAGCGTCTCGATCGTCTGCGCGCGCGTTGCTTCCATAGCTGAACTATATAGTGATGCTATGCATTGCGCAACAGACCGCACCAGGCCGCAACAGGCACCGCCTGGTAGAAGGGATGCATGAGCGACATCACCATCCACGAAGGCGACGAGTACACCGCGATCTTCCACGGCGGACCCTTCGACGGCACGACCGACACCCGCACCGCGACGAGCGACGCGCTGGACGACGAGGTCACGGTGTTCGCCGACGTCGAGGGCCTGCAGACGGCCTTCACCTACCGCGCCACCAAGTCCCGTCAGGTCCTCGACCAGACCTCGGTCGAGTACACCTACGAGCCGGGGGAGTCCGACCCGGTGGACGACCTCGCCGACCGCGGCGACCGCAGCGGCGAGTTCGACCGGGAGTAGAACCCCGCGCCGCCGCGTTGCACGGTCACATGCAGCTCCACCTCTGGACGTCCGCCTTCTGTGCGCCGTGCGCCGCCGCCCGCCGGGTGTCAGCCGAGGCGTCGGCGCTCGTCCCCGGGCTCGCCGTGACCGAACGCGACGTGGCGTCGTACCCCGACGACGCAGAGGACCTCGGCATCCGTTCCACGCCCACGATCATCGTGCGGCGGGAGGACGGTGCCGAGGTCTTCCGTTCACCCGGGGTCCCCACCCGCGACCAGCTCCTGCTGGCGATCGCCAAGGCCCTCTGACCCGGAGTTCGCCGCGCTGCCGGTGGCCGCCGCGCGCGCGCCGCCCGCTGCCCGCTGCGACGTCGGCGCCGACACCACGACCGGCTCCGGCGGGTCGACCAGCGCCCTGGCCTTCCGCGCCAGCCGCTTCGTCGTCCGGATCGGCGCCCCGATCACGAGCGCGAGCCAGCCCAGCGCCGAGCGATCCGCTCCGCCCAGGGCGTTCTTCCGCTCCCAGGCCCGGCGCAGCACCCCGCCCCGGCTGCGGCGTGCGGGTTCCCGGTCGACGAGCGTCCCGGCGTCCCGCTGCACCATGAGCTCGGTGAGCCGGCGCTGCCAGTCGTCGTCCGAGGCCGGGTGGAAGTAGTTGTCCTGCATCCAGCTCGGTCGGACCGTCCCGAACCGGCCGTCCACCAGGTCGACCGAGTCGCCCTCGAGGCCGCTCGACACGAACACCTCGTTGATGAGGTGGCGGCCGATGCCGAAGTCCGTCAGCGTCAGCGCGGGCACACCACGTGCGGCCGCTTCGAGCACCGCCGTCGAGCTGATCGTCACGAGGGCCACCGCACGGTCGAGGTGTTCGGCCATCGGCCCGCTCTCGACCACCAGGTTCGCCGGTGCGTCGGCCGGCACGAGGTCGGGGTAGGGGTGTTCCTCGCGGTGCGTCTGGTGTTCGCCGGCGGCCGCGCGGGTCTTGATCACGACGCGCCACTCCGGGTGCTGCCGTGCGGTCGCGACGAGCCACTCCACGACGAGGGCCCGGTCGACGCGCTCCAGCGGGACGCTCGGCTGGGCAGCGAAGAGGACGGCGTCGCGGACGTGTGCGCCGGGCGCATCGGGCGCGCCCGTGCTGGCGCTGGCAGTCGCGCCCGTGCTGGCGCTCGCGCTCCGGGCGAAGGGCAGCGTGGCGAGCGCGAAGTGCGGCTCGACACCGCCCTCGATGGCCATCTCCTCGTACGCCCGCACCTCGCGGTGGCTGTGCAGCACGAACAGGTCGGCACGCGCACGGAAGAAGATGCCCTTCCACTTCGCCGGGAACGAGATGCCCGGCAGGCCGGACACCAGCACCGGCCGGTCCGGGATCCGACGGTGCACCTCGTCGATGACGAGTTCGGCGACCGGGCCGATCAGGGACACGAGGATGGCGTCGGGCGGATCGACGCGGAGCTCCTCGACGACGGCATCGACGTTCTTCGGCGTCGGCGGATCCGTCCGCAGGTGCGCGAGTCGTGCGTCGAGCCCGCGGAACGCCGAGCGCAGCTGCTTCGCGCTGGCCGAACGCGGCGTCGCGACGGTCCGCAGGTCGAGGTCCCAGCCGGCCGGCGCCGCCGCGAGCAGGTGGGCGCCCCACTTGGCGAACGAGTCGGTGTCGACCAGGGCGACCACACGTCGGCCGCGGGGTGACGGGCCGGACGGGAGGCGCGCCTCCCGTCCGACGGTCGACGCACCCCCGTCAGCCGGCACGTCCAGGGCGCCGGTCTCGTCGACCGGGCCGCTCACGCGCCGACGCGGCGCAGCTTCGCGAGCGGCGCCCGCTCCCCGGGGAAGATCCGCTTCACCCCGTCACCGAGCGCGGTCTCGATGATCCGGATGTCCCGCGCCAGGGTCTTCAGGCCGTGCGGCTCGAGCGAGGCCGCGTGGTCCGAGCCCCACATCGTGCGGTCGAGCGTGATGTGCCGTTCGACCGCGGTGGCGCCGAGGGCGACGGCGGCGATCGAGATCTGCAGGCCCGGCTCGTGGCCGGAGTACCCGACGGGCACGCCCGAGTAGCGGTGCGCGAGGGTGTCGATCATGCGCAGGTTCGCCTCCTCGGCGGGGAGCGGGTACGTCGACGTGGCGTGCATGAGCACGAGGCGGTCGGTTCCGAGGGCGTCGACGGCGGCGTCGATCTGCTCGAGCGTCGACATACCCGTCGACAGGATGACGGGCTTGCCGGTGGCGGCGACGGCCGCGAGCATCCCGAGGTCGGTCACCGTCGCTGAGGCGATCTTGTACGCGACGACGTTGAGGTCCTCGAGGAAGTCCACCGACGGCTCGTCCCAGGGCGAGGCGAACCAGTCCAGGCCGCGCAGCGTCGCGTGGTCGCCGATCTCGATGTACTGGTCGCGGTCGAACTCGACGCGGTAGCGGTACTCCAGGTAGGTCATCTCGCCCCACGGGGTGCTGCGGGGCGTGTTCTTCATGTGCTCGGGGGTGGAGATCGCCGGAGTCCGCTTCTGGAACTTCACGGCCTGCAGCCCGGCGTCGGCGGCGACGTCGATGAGCTGCTTGGCGATGTCGACGTCACCGTTGTGGTTGAGGCCGATCTCGCCGATGAGGTACGCGGGGTGGCCCGCGCCGATCGTGGACGTGCCGATGGTGACGGTCATGGTGCTCCGTTCAGTGCGGGGGCTGCCCGCGTCGGGGATGGGTCGTGGTCCGGGGCGTGGATCGGAACGGCGGCTGCGCGGGCGTCGGCCGTGGCGTGCGCTTCGGTTGCGGCCGTGGCTTCGGCCGTGGCGTCGGCCGCGATCAGGTCGGTCTCGTCATCGATGTCGATCGCGGCGGCGGGGTCGACGGCGATGAGTTCGACGCGGCCGTGGAAGCGGTGCCGGTGCTGCCGGAAGCCGTCGGTCCGCATGACGTACGAGGCGCCGGTCTCGCGGTACTCGGCCGCGCGGTCCTGGCGACGCGGACGGGTGGCCGCGTCGTGGTTCACGGCGACGGCGGAACCGTCGTCGGCGATGCGCCACAGGAACGCGTGCGACGGCGCTGCGGCGAACACGACGTCGGCGTGCCCCTCTGAGACGCGCCGGATCGCCGTGTCGAGGTCGTCCGGGTCGATGAACGGCGAGGTCGCCTGCAGGAACACCAGGACCTCGGGCAGCGCATCGCCGGCGGCCTCGAGTTCGTCGAGCACGTGGAGCAGCGCGGACTCCGACGATGCCTGGTCGCCCGCGAGGTCGGCCGGCCGTCGGACCACGTCGGCGCCGGCGGCGCGGGCCTCGGCGGCGATGGCGTCACCGTCGGTCGTGACGACCACGGCGTCGATCAGTGCTGCGCTGCGTGCCGACTCCACGGCCCGACGGACGAGCGACCGACCTCCGACCGTCCGGAGGTTCTTGCCCGGGATGCCCTTCGAGCCGGCGCGTGCGGGGACGACGGCGAGGACGGTGGCAGAGGAGTGCATCTCCCGGACGGTACGAAGCGCGGGTGTCCCGGAGGCGAACTGTGGGCAGACGACGGCCGAACCGTTCCGGAACCGCTCGAGCGGCGGGTCCCGGTTAGAATCGACGTCGCTCGCCTCCGTAGCTCAGTGGATAGAGCAGGTGGTTTCTACCCACCGTGCCGCGGGTTCGATTCCTGCCGGGGGCACGACGCGAACGGGCCGCCATCCGATCGGATGGCGGCCCGTTGCTCGTTCGTGGGAGTGTCGGACGCTGCGTGCTGCGTGCTGCGTGCTGCGTGTCCGCGCCCGCTACTCGTCGTCGTCCGCGGCGCGGCGGCGGAGTTCGGAGGCGCTGATCGGCTGCGTGTGCGTCGCCTCGGACGTCTCGTCCGCGTCCGTGGGCTCTGCCGGCGCCTGGGTGATGCGGGTCGGGATCGACGTCGTGTTCGTCGTGCCCGGGGTCTCGACCCTCGGAGCAGGAGCGGACGCCGGGGTCGTCGGTGCGCCCGGGGTCGTCGGTGCGCCCGGGGTCGTCGGGACGTCGTTGGCGGGCGTCCGGTTGACGTGGGCGTCGGCCGAGGTGGGCGCCGGCGTCGCGACGGTGGACGACGCGGGACGGTCGGTGCCGCGGGCCGGGGTCACCCGCTCGGAGGTCACCCGGTCGGTGTCGCCGAAGGCCTTGGTGACGGCGTCGTCGTCCACCACCTCGGTGTCGTCGGTGCCGCGGCTCGGGGTCGAGCGTGCGGGTGACGCGGGGGTTCCGAGTGCCGGGCGCACGGGCGGTGCGGCGTCGTCACCGTAGACGCGGGTGGTGTTCTCACCGTAGGAGCGGGTGGCGTTGGCGTCCGACCCACCGCGGTTCACCGAGAACCCGGGTCCTGCAGCGGGAGCGGACGCCGACCCGGCTGCGGCAGCGGGGGCGCCACCGGCGGGGGCCGACCCGGCGTTGGCCGGGGCCGACGGCGCGGAGGCGGGCGTGCCTCCTGGACGCTGTGCCGGACGCAGGGACGTCGTCGTCGGCGTCGGGCGCTCGACGGGAGCGGCCTGAGCGGGCGCTGCCGGGGTCTGCGGGCGGGCGGTGCTGTTCTGGTCGGCGTTCCAGTCCTGCTGGCGCTTGATCAGGTCGGCATCCGGGTCGGGGGACTCGAACTTCCAGCGCTCGAGGTCGGCCTTGAAGAGCTTGCGTGCGCGGCCCGGACGGGCCTGCCACTCGAGCAGGCGGTCGCGGAACTCCGCGAGCGACTGGTCGGCCTGGAAGCTGAAGGTCGACGAGTTCTTCTTGATGTCGGCGATCTCGTGCTGTGCCCAGTTGGCGGCGAGGGGCGCACCCTGCACGGGGAGCAGCCGGAGCCGGATGTCGGCATCCTCTGCCAGGTGGTCCGCGTAGCCGCGTTCGTCGTGCCCGAGCGAACCCCAAGCAGCGGCCTTGCGCGCCGCGGAGATGATCGCCGCGACGGCGGCGTTCTTCGACTCGCGCTCCTGCAGGGCGACGACCCGTTTGGTCGCACCCCGTCCGATGAGCGCCGCGATCACGCCGGCGACGACGATGGCGACGAAGGGGATCACGGCACCCGAGATCACCCGCCACCCGTCGTCGGACGAAGTCCAGTCGGTCAGGTCGTTCCACCAGTCCATGCGCGCACCATACTCACGAAACGGTCAGGCCCCGGGGAGGACGAACGGCGTTCCGCGCATCCGACCCGAGATGATTCCAATCTGGAACATCATGACCAACGGAGGCAGTCCACGGCGTCGTCGGCGGACCACACGTTCGGCAGCTCGACGAACCGACGCTCGGTGGCGACGTAGCGACGGGCGCGGTAGGCGGTGTCACCGGCGACGTCGATGCGGTCGACGTAGCCGACGATCTCGCCGTTGGCGCGGGTCACGCGGCTCAGGTCATCGCGGACGTCGAGGATGCGGTAGTCGCCGCGCGACCGGGAGAGCGGGACGGTGCGGATCCGCAGTGCGGGTTCGGTCGTGGTCTGCATCGTGGCCTCCTGGTCGGTGTGGTCTCGACGCTACGGGCCACCACCGACACGCCGGGGCTCTGTCGACGCATCGTGGACGGCGGGACGAGCGGTGCGTGCTGTGGAGGGGGTGTCCCCTGTCCAACCCCGCACGGATGTCGGGGAGGTAGGTTGTGGCCATGACCACATTCGTGCTCGCAGGTGGGTGTTTCTGGTGTCTCGATGCCGTGTACCGCACGCTCCAGGGTGTGCAGGACGTGGAGTCCGGCTACATCGGCGGTCGGGTGGAGAACCCGTCGTACGAGTTGGTGTGCACGGGCTCGACCGGTCACGCCGAGGCCGTCGCGGTCACCTTCGACGAGACGGTGATCCCGGCCGAGGTCATCCTCGACGTCTTCTTCACGCTGCACGACCCGCGGCAGCTGAACCGGCAGGGCGCTGACGTCGGCACGCAGTACCGCTCGGCGATGTTCCCGGCGGACGACGCGCAGCGCGCGCTCTTCGAGCAGGCGATCCAGCGCGCATCCGACATCTGGGACGGCGGGATCGTCACCACGATCGAGCCGCTCACGACGTTCTACGCGGCGGAGGAGTACCACCAGGACTTCTTCGCGAAGAACCCCGGTCAGGGCTACTGCCTCGCAGTGGCGCTGCCGAAGGTGAACAAGGTCCGCAAGGCCTACAGTCAGTACATCCTGGCGTCCTGATCCTCGGGCGTCGGGGCCACGAGGAGGTGGTCGAACGATGACGAACAACACCGGGACCTGGGTCGCGATCGGTCCGGCGGGTGCGGTGGGCAGCATCCACCGTGCCGCGGACGGCTTCCAGGTCGAGCTCTACGGACGAGGGCGCGCCGGCGGGCTCTACCCGTCGCTCGAGTCGGCGAAGGGCGCGGTCCACGCTGCGCTCGGCCCGCTCGCGGCGCGGCCCGAGTTCCGAGCGCACTAGCGGTCCAGGGCCGGACAGGAGGCCCGGGGGACTCGTCCTCCACAGGTCGCCTGATCGGGTCCACACGCCACAGATCGAGCCCGGGGCTGCTCCCGCAGCCCCGGGCTCGATGACGATCGACGCATGAACGACATCATCACCGTCTGCGGAATCGTCGCCACGGAACCCCGTCACCTCGTCACCGAGACCGGCATCGCCATCACGAGCCTGCGGCTCGCCTCACCGTCACGTCGATGGGACCGGGCCAGCGCGGCCTGGGTCAACGGTGCGACCAACTGGTACACCGTCACCGCGTTCCGCTCCCTCGCGTCGAACGTGTTCAAGTCCCTGAAGAAGGGCGACCGCATCGTCGTCTCCGGCCGCGTCCGGATCCGCACCTGGGAGCGCGACGGCCGGGGTGGTACCTCGGTTGAGATCGACGCCGACGGCATCGGGCACGACCTGGCGTGGGGCATCAGCAACTGGGTCCGGGTGCCGCGGCAGGTGAACGACACGGCGTCGGGGCACGGCGGGGTGCGGGGCGTCGATCCCCGGACCGGCGAGGTGCACGGCGGCGGGCTGGGCGCCGCTCCTGCGCTCGACGGTCAGGCGCACGAGCACGAGTCCGACCACGGGGGCGTGCCCGACCACGAAGACGAGGACGAGGACGAGGCCGGGAGCGACCACCGGCTCGACGACGCGGACCCGGTCGGGCCGTCAGAGCGCATGCTCGAACAGGACGGCGCCGCGTTCGACCCCGACGCGCCGGACCACGACGCGCCCCTCGACCGGGTCGCGGCGTGAACCGGGCTGCGGCGTGAACCGGGCCGCCGCGTGAACCGGGTCAGACGCGCCGGACGGTCACCACTTCTGCGCGATCATCGCGATGCCGGACACCTGCTCGGTGTCCCAGTTCCCACCGCGCGGCAGTCCGGCGACCCGGCCGTCGATCTTGAAGGTCGCGCCCTGGATCCTCGGCTTGTTCGTCTGCGTCGCCTTCAGCCCGCGGAACGAGAAGCTCGTGTTCCACGTGCCGTTCAGGCCGGTCTGGCCCTTCCGGTCGCCGACGGTGATGCGCGTGTTCTGCACGGTCGAGTGCACGACGTCGCCGTTCAGTCGGGCGTTCGCCTCGGCGTTGAAGAACAGCCGGCCGTCCAGGTTGAGCTTGAGGGTGCCGATCGTCTTGTGGTTCACGATCATCGTCGCGACGTCGTTCTTGTACCAGCGCATCCCGATCGGCGTGAGCTTGTTCGTCGCCGGACCGAGGTAGCCGTAGGTGAACTTGCCGTTCTGCACGCGCTCCCAGATGTAGCGCGGCTTGCCCTTGCTCTCGGGGGACCCCTTGTCCGACTGGATGCCGAAGGAGTAGGCGTTGTTGTGGGCGTCGTGGACGTTGATGTACGACGAGTAGCCCGTGCCGGACCCGTTGGCGCTGATGCTCGCCGTGTAGAGCAGGTACGGGTCGCCTTTCGGGACGGCACCGGCAGCCGATGCCGGCGCGGCCGGTGCGACGAGGGTGACGGTGAGCGCGATCGCTCCGACGAAGGGGAGCGCGAGTCGGCGCAGTCGTGTGGCGTGCCTGGTCATGGTTGTCATCCCGTCCGTGATCCTGGATCGGTCCGCGTCGTGGTGAGCGACGGTCCCCGAGGTGGTTGGCGAGGACAAGCTACGTCGTCGCCAGGGATCCCGACAGACCCCCGTCCCGCCGGGTGCGCGAAGCGGCGATCCCGTTCCGGGCGCGCGACGCACCGACGGGGTCACTACACTTGGGGCCGATATGGCTGAGTACATCTACCAGATGGTCCGCGCCCGCAAGGCGGTCGGCGACAAGCTGATCCTCGACGACGTCACGATGTCGTTCCTCCCCGGCGCCAAGATCGGCGTCGTGGGACCGAACGGTGCGGGCAAGTCGACGATCCTGAAGATCATGGCCGGTCTCGACCAGCCGTCGAACGGTGAGGCGAAGCTCACGCCGGGCTTCACCGTCGGCATCCTCATGCAGGAGCCGGAGCTCGACGAGACGAAGACCGTCCTCGAGAACGTCCAGGAAGGCGTCGGCGAGATCCACGCGAAGCTCGCCCGCTTCAACGAGATCTCCGCACTGATGGCCGAGCCCGACGCCGACTTCGACGCGCTCCTCGCCGAGATGGGCACGCTGCAGGAAGAGATCGACGCCGCCGACGCGTGGGACCTCGACTCGCAGCTCGAACAGGCCATGGCCGCGCTCCAGTGCCCCCCGGGGGACGAGCTCGTCACGCACCTGTCCGGCGGTGAGAAGCGTCGTGTCGCACTCTGCAAGCTCCTGCTCCAGAAGCCCGACCTGCTCCTGCTCGACGAGCCCACCAACCACCTGGACGCCGAGAGCGTGCAGTGGCTCGAGCAGCACCTGCAGCAGTACCACGGCGCCGTCCTCGCCGTGACCCACGACCGGTACTTCCTGGACCACGTCGCCCAGTGGATCGCCGAGGTCGACCGTGGTCGCCTCTACCCGTACGAGGGCAACTACTCGACGTACCTCGAGAAGAAGCGTGCGCGCCTCGAGGTGCAGGGCAAGAAGGACGCGAAGCTCGCGAAGCGCCTGTCCTCCGAGCTCGACTGGGTCCGCAGCAACACCAAGGGTCGTCAGGCGAAGTCGAAGGCCCGTCTCGCCCGGTACGAAGAGATGGTCACCGAGGCCGAGCGCACCCGCAAGCTCGACTTCGAGGAGATCGTGATCCCCGTCGGCCCGCGTCTGGGCTCGCAGGTCATCGACGCCGAGAAGCTGCACAAGCAGTTCGGTGAGCGCGTCATCATCGGTGACCTGTCGTTCACGCTGCCCCGCAACGGCATCGTCGGCGTCATCGGCCCGAACGGTGTCGGCAAGACGACGCTGTTCAAGACGATCGTCGGGCTCGAACCCCTCGACGGCGGCACGCTGAAGATCGGCGACACCGTCGACATCTCGTACGTCGACCAGAGCCGTGGCGGCATCGACCCGAACAAGAACCTGTGGGAGGTCGTGTCCGACGGGCTCGACTACATCCAGGTCGGCAAGACCGAGATCCCGTCCCGCGCCTACGTCTCGCAGTTCGGGTTCAAGGGCCCGGACCAGCAGAAGCGTGCCGGCATCCTGTCCGGTGGCGAGCGCAACCGCCTGAACCTCGCGCTGACGCTCAAGCAGGGCGGCAACTTGCTGCTGCTCGACGAGCCGACGAACGACCTGGACGTCGAGACCCTCGGCAGCCTCGAGAACGCCCTGCTCGAGTACCCCGGTTGCGCCGTGGTCATCACCCACGACCGGTGGTTCCTCGACCGCATCGCGACCCACATCCTGGCGTGGGAAGGCCTCAACGAGGACGGCACGCCGAACTGGTACTGGTTCGAGGGCAACTTCGAGGCGTACGAGGAGAACAAGATCGAGCGCCTCGGTGCCGATGCCGCGAAGCCCGGGCGCGCGACGTACCGCAAGCTCACCCGCGACTGACCCGCGTGGCGAGACTGCACGCTCCCATCCGCATGCGGTGGAGCGACATCGACGCCTACGGCCACGTCAACAACGCCGCGATGCTGCGCCTGCTCGAAGAGGCGCGCATCGTGGGGTTCTGGGGTCCGGACGAGGGTGAGCTGTCGGCGGACGGCAGCCTGCCCGAGCCGATCATCGACGGTCGGCCGGGCTCCGGCACGATGACGGTGATCGCCGGACAGCGCCTCGAGTACCTCGCGTCGATCCCGTACCTGCGCCAGCCGCTCGACATTCAGATGTGGATCGGGCGGCTCGGTGGGGCGAGCGTCGACGTGTCGTACGAGGTCTGGTCGCCGGTCGGGCAGCAGCCGGCCGAGCTCTACACCCGGGCGACGACCGCGCTCGTCATGGTGGACGCCGCCACGAACCGACCTCGGCGGCTGACCGCGGCCGAGCGTGCGGCGTGCGAGCAGTACCTCGAGGCCCCGGTGGAGTTCAGCCGCCCGTAGGGACCCGCATCATGCCCTCCTGCGCCACGGTCGCCAGCAGGCGTCCGTCGCGGGAGAACATCCGGCCGAACGCGAGTCCCCGGCCGCCCTGCGCGCTGGGGGACTCCTGCGTGTACAGGATCCACTCGTCGGCCCGACCGTCGCGGTGCCACCACATCGCGTGGTCGAGGCTGGCGCTCTTCACGCCGGGCGTGCCCCAGGCGACGCCGTGCCGCCGCATGATCGGTTCGAGGATCGACAGGTCGCTGGCGTACCCGAGGACCGCACGGTGCAGCGCCGGGTCGTCCGGCAGGTCGCCCTGCACACGGAACCAGACCGCCTGGTGCGGCACGTGCTCGCCCTGCACGTCGACGAAAACCGGTCCCTCGACGTGCCGCAGGTCGATCGAGCGCTCGGCCCAGGCCTTGGCGACCGGGTGGTCGATGGTGGACAGGATCGACGCGGCGGACGGCAACGACTCCGGTGACGGCGTGTCCACCGGGTACGGGTCCTGGTGCTCGACCCCGGTGTCCGGCACCTGGAACGACGCGATCATCGAGAAGATCGGCACACCGCGCTGGTAGGCCTGCACGCGCCGCGTCGCGAAGGACCGGCCGTCGTGGATGCGTTCGACGCCGAAGGTGATCGGCACGTCGATGTCGCCGGGGCGCAGGAAGTACCCGTGCATCGAGTGGATGTCACGCCCCTCGATGGTGGCCTGCGCAGCGACGATGCACTGGGCGAGCACCTGGCCGCCGAACACCCGTCCGCCGGGAGACCAGTGGTTCGCGCCGGTGAGGATCGTCTCACCCGTGCTCGCACCGGTGTCCTCGAGTCGGAGGGTCCGCAGGAAGTCGGGTTCGCCGTTCACGTGGTGCAGTCTACGAACACAGGGTGCGCCGGTAGGATCGGTTCGACATGGGCACCTCGTTCACGCTTCCCGACGCCGCCTCCCTCGGGGACCTCCGCACGTACCTCGGACGTGCCGCTCGGATCGAGGACGGTTCGGTCCGGTTCATCGCCGACTCCGGTGTCCTCGCGGTCTACACGGCGATCCTGTACCCCCTCGGACTCCTCGACGAGCTGCCGACGGTGCTCGGTCTCCGCACGTTCTCGCTCACCGAGCCCGCGACGATCGACGCCGTGGTGCCGCTGCAGTCCCTGCTCGAGCGGCTCCGGCTCCTCGCCGAGGCACAGGACGCCGAGCACGCCGACGGCGCCGACCCGACGCGGGCCACCCCGATCGAGGTCGAGCTCCCGCACGAGGTCCACACCGTGACGTGGGCGGCTATCTCCCCGCCCCGTGGCGGATGGGTGCCGCTTCCCGACGTCTCGCCGGAGCTGCTGCGCCGCGCCACCCGTGACGGCATCGCCGAGGTCGCCGACGCCGTCCCGACCAACGCGGGCGAGGCGATCATCCGCAAGGTCCGATCCGAGGTCTGGGGCCGTCCGGTGCCGGGCATCGAGCACCTGCCCGCTGGTGCAGGTTTCGCGGGGGAGAGCCTCGGCTTCCTCGGGCACGACCCGGTCCGCCTGTTCGAGACCGGTCCGTGGAGCCGTCTGACGACGTCGCGCGGGCACGTGCTCGTCAAACGCCGCGCCTGGACCCTGAACCTGTAGCGAACGTCACGTCCTGGCCAGGTGGTTGGCTGGCCGCATGCACGTCTTGCTCACCGGTGCGTCCGGGTACATCGGTTCCTCTGTCCTCCGGGCCCTCGTCGCCCACGGGCACGAGGTGACCGCCATCGTCCGCTCCGACGAGAAGGCGCAGCACGTGCGTGACGCCGGTGGGCACGCCCTCGTCGGGGACGTCACCGACACCGAGGTCGTCGAACGACTGGTGCACGAGACCGACGGCGTCGTCCACACGGCGTCCGCGCCCGACGTCGACCCGGACTTCACCGCGACGGTCCTTCGCGCGTCCGCCGGCACACCGAAGCCGTTCGTGCACACCGGTGGCATCTTCACCTTCGGCAACTCGACGGACATCTCCGAGCAGTCGCCGATCGATCCGCCCGAGTTGACGTCGTGGCGCACGGCGAACGAGGCTGCCGTGCGGGCGAGTGATGTGCGGACCACGATCGTCGCGCCGGGCATCGTGTACGGGCGAGGTGCCGGCATCCCGGCGATGTTCGTCAGCGACGGCACCCAGCCGGTCACGCTGGTCGGTGACGGCTCGCAGCGCTGGACCACGGTGCACGTCGACGACCTCGGCGAGCTCTACGTCCTCGCGCTGGAGCGTGCCGAGCAGGACGGGTACATCGTCGCCGCGACCGGGGACAACCCGACGGTGCGCGAACTCGCCGAAGTGGGGGCGCACGGCGCACGGGTCGTGGCCGAGAGCGTCGATGCTTCGCGCGAGCGACTCGGTGGGGCCTTCGCCGACGCGCTGCTCCTGCACCAGGAGGCGTCCGGAGCCCACGCCCGCTCCGCCTTCGGCTGGAACCCGACGCACCCGTCCTTGGTCCAGGACCTCGCCGCCGGCTCGTACGCGCGCTGAGGACGACGAACGGCCATCGACGACGGCGTCAGCGCCGTCGAGGTTCCACAACAGGCCGCGCACCGTTCGCCGAGGTTCCACGAACGGGACGAGGCGGCGCCGAGATGTGCAGATTTCGGAACCTGAACGGCAGTCGGAACCTGGGCGGCTGAAGAGCGGGCGTCAGTCGAAGGTGTTCGTCATGGCGTGCGCGGCACGGTCGAGGTACGCCCAGAGCTCGGCCTCGTCGAGGGGTGCGAGCTGCAGGGACTCGACGGCCTCGCGCATGTGGTGCAGCCAGCGCTCGCGGGCCTCGGACGTGATGCGGAACGGGTTGTGCCGCATCCGGAGCCGGGGGTGTCCGCGTTCCTCACTGTAGGTGCCCGGCCCGCCCCAGTACTGCTGCAGGAAAGCCGACAGGCGCCAGATCGCGCCCTCGAGGTCGTCGGCCGGGTACATCGGCCAGATGACGTCGTCCTGCTGCACGCCCTCGTAGAAGCGGCGCACGAGCCGGTCGAAGGTCGGGGCGCCACCGATGCGGTCGAAGAGCGAGCCGGTGGCCGAGGCCCCGTGCTCGCCGACCCGCAGCGTGATCGGCTGCGCCGGAACACCCGGCACGCCGGGCATGCCGGGCATGCCGAGCCCACCCCCGCCGGGGCCGCTGCTCGGGGGTGTGGGATCGGTCACTGGGGGTCCTTCCCGCCGTCGTGGTGGTCGTCGGTCCGGATGGGTTGCCCGAGCACGTTGCGCTTGGAGCGGCGCGGCTTGGTCGGCGCCGGGGTGGGACGCGTCTGCACCGACCGCAGCCCGTTGATCGAGGTCGCGTTCTCCCAGCCCTCGGGCATGATCATCGCCATCGCCGGCAGGGTGACTCCGATCTCGTCGACGGCGTGCTTCAGGCGGGCGCGGAGTTCGCGGCCGACGACGTCGAGTTCGGAGGCGCGGGTCTTCACGACGAGGCGGAACACCATGCCGTCGGGGGAGACCGACTGCAGCCCCCAGATCTCAGGCTTCTCGACGATGCGCTGGCGCCAGCGGGGCTCCTGCGACATGGTGACGGCGGCCGCGAGCAGGGCGTCCTGCACGGCGTCGATGTCGGTGTCGTAGGGGACGGTGATGTCGACGAGGACGCGCGACCAGCCCTGGGACAGGTTGCCGACGCGCAGGATCTGCCCGTTCGGCACGAACCACAGGATCCCGTTGACGTCGCGCACCTGCATGACTCGGAGCCCGACGTTCTCGACGACGCCCGTGGCCTGCCCGGTGTCGACGACGTCGCCGACGCCAGCCTGGTCCTCGAGGATCATGAAGATGCCGGACAGCAGGTCCTTCACGATCGACTGTGCGCCGACGGCGAGGCCCGCGGCGACGAGCGACGCGCCACCGACGATGCCGACGGCGGCGTTCGGCACCAGGAGCGGGATGATCACGACCAGGGCGATCACCACGACGATGACCGTGGCCAGGTTCTGCAGGACGCTCCCGAGTGTGCGGGTGCGCTGCACGACGCGTGCGGTCTGCACCGGCGACGCGATGAGCGCCTGCGTGTCGGTCGCTCCCTGTCGCTTCTTGACGCCGGAGACGACGCGGTCGACGACCTGACGAATCACTCGGCGCAGGATCAGCCGGAGGATGATCGCGACGAGGATCGTGATCACGATGACGATCGCGTCGTGCCAGGTGGTGACGAAGTCGGTGAAGGCGTTGGAGACGGCCTTCGTGGTCTCATCGGTGGTTGCAGCGAGGCTCATGATCCGGTCGATGCTAGAGGGCGGGGCCTCGGCGTTCCATGAGGAACGCCAAGACCCCGCCGATCAGTCACTCGAGCTCAGGCGTCGGCAGCCTGCACCCGGAGCGCACGCTCCGTGCCCGCGACGCTCTCGGACACGATGCGCCGCAGCGCCGGGGTCTCCGGGTGCGCCTCGAGCCACGCGTGGGCGGCGTCGCGGAGCTCGGCCGACGCGAGCGGCGCCGGGTAGAGGCCCGAGACGATGGTGTCGGCCATGTGGTAGCTGCGCTCGGCCCAGATGCGGGTGAGCACCTCGAAGTACTTCGGTACGAGGCCTTCGAGCACGACGGGGCTGTTCACGTGCTGGAACCCGACCGTGGTCTGGCGCACGATCGCGTTCGGCAGCTCGGAGGAGTCGACGAGCGACGCGAAGGCGGCCAGCTTGCCCTCGGCGGTCGGGATCGTCGCACGGGCGCGGGCCGCGGCCTGCTCACCCGACGCGGTCTTGTCGGCCGCGAGTTCCGCGTCGACCTCGGCATCGGAGGCGGCACCGGCGAGCACGAGGCCCTCGAGCAGCTCCCAGCGCAGGTCGGTGTCGATCTCGAGCCCGTTCAGTGTGACCGAACCGTCGCGCAGCCCCTGCAGGGTGGCGACGTGCTCGGGTGTCGACGCGATCTGCGCGAAGAACTTCACGAACTGGAACTGGGCGTCCGACCCGGCCTCGGCCGAGGCCGCGAGCTGCCAGAGCGTCTCGCCCACCGTGCGGACCGTGGCGTCGACCTTCGACGGCGCCACGTAGTTGCGCGTCGTCAGGAGGAGCTGCGACAGGGTCGTGCGGATGGTCGTCGACTCGGATTCGGTCGCGATGTTGCCGAGCGCGAGCCGGACGTAGTCGCTGGCGGGCGATTCGGCGTCGCGCGTGGCATCCCACATCGCACCCCACACGATGGAGCGCGCGAGCGGGTTCGCGATGGCCGCGAGGTGCTCGATCGCCGTCGTGCGGGACTGCTCGTCGAGACGGATCTTGGCGTAGGCCAGGTCGTCGTCGTTGAGGAGCACGAGGTCGCCGCGCTGCACGCCGACGAGCTCGGGGACCTCGGTGCGTGCGCCGTCGACGTCGATCTCGACGCGGTGCACGCGCTCGAGCTTGCCGCCGGACGACGCGGTGTCGGCACCGAACGGCGCGGAGTCGTCCGTCCCGAAGGAGTAGACGCCGATGGCCAGGCGGTGCGGGCGGAGCGTCGGGTAGTCGGCCGGCGCTTCCTGCAGGACGGCGAACGCGGTGATCGCGCCGGACGCGTCGACCTCGATCTCCGGGCGGAGCGTGTTGACGCCCGCGGTCTCGAGCCAGAGCTTCGACCACTCGGACAGGTCACGGCCGCTGGTGGCCTCGAGCTCGACGAGCAGGTCACGCAGCTCGGTGTTCGAGTGGTGGTGCTTCTTGAAGTAGGCCGAGACGCCGGCGAAGAACGCGTCGATGCCGACCCACGCCACGAGCTGCTTCAGGACGGAGCCGCCCTTGGCGTACGTGATGCCGTCGAAGTTGACCTGGACGTCCTCGAGGTCGTTGATCGTCGCGACGATCGGGTGGGTCGAGGGGAGCTGGTCCTGGCGGTAGGCCCAGGACTTCTCCATCGCCTGGAACGTGGTCCAGGCCTCGGTCCACTCGGTGGCCTCGGCGGTGGCGATCGTGGAGGCCCACTCGGCGAACGACTCGTTCAGCCACAGGTCGTTCCACCACTTCATGGTGACGAGGTCGCCGAACCACATGTGCGCGAGCTCGTGCAGGATCGTGACGACCCGGCGCTCCTTGATGGCGTCGGTCACCTTCGAGCGGAAGACGTAGGTCTCGGTGAACGTGACCGCGCCCGCGTTCTCCATCGCACCGGCGTTGAACTCCGGCACGAAGAGCTGGTCGTACTTCTCGAACGGGTACGGGACGTCGAACTTCTCCTCGTAGTAGGCGAAGCCCTTCTTCGTGGTCTCGAACACGTACTCGGGGTCGAGGTACTCGGCCAGCGACTTGCGCGCGAAGACGCCGAGCGGGACGGTCCGGCCGTCGCTGCTCGTCAGTTCGTCGCGGACGACCTCGTACGGGCCGGCGATGAGCGCGGTGATGTAGCTCGAGATGGTCGCGGTGGGCGGGAAGGCCCAGGTCGCGTTCTCACCGTCGACGTGGGGCTCGGGCGTCGGGGAGTTCGACACGACCTGCCACCGTGACGGCGCCGTCACGGTGAAGGAGAACTGTGCCTTGAGGTCGGGCTGCTCGAACACCGCGAACATGCGGCGCGAGTCGGGGACCTCGAACTGGGAGTACAGGTACACCTCGTCGTCCACGGGGTCGACGAAGCGGTGCAGGCCCTCGCCGGTGTTCGTGTACAGCGCGTCACTGACGACCACGAGCTCGTTCTGCTCCTGCAGGTCGTCGAGCTGGATGCGGACGCCGTCGTTCACCGCGGCGACGTCGAGCGCGGTGTCGTTCAGGGTGACGGAGTGCACGGTCTTCGTGATCGCGTCGATGAACGTGGACGCACCGGCGGTCGCGGTGAAGCGCACGCGGGTGGTGCTGCCGAACGTCTCGGCGCCGCGGGTCAGGTCGAGCTCGACGTCGTACGTCTGCACGCTGACGATGCCGGCACGTTCCTGGGCTTCGGTTCTGGTGAGGTTCTCTCCGGGCACGCAACGCTCCATCTTCGCTGAGGACGCGGACGATCGTGGTCCGCGAGGGGGAGTCCCGGCACGGCGTCGTGCACCGGCGGGACGGTCATCCCCAGCCTAGCGACGCCGCGTACGCTCGGAGCGTGAGCGAGACGACTGTGGACAAGACGACGGAACACACGACGGAACACACGACCGAACGCACCACCGTGGAGTTCTGGTTCGACCCGAACTGCCCCTGGGCCTGGATGACGAGCCGCTGGGTGGGCGAGGTCGCCGAGCACCGCGACCTCGACGTCACGTGGAAGGTGATGAGCCTGTTCGTCCTGAACGAGGACCAGGACATCCCCGACGAGTACCGCGAGCGGGTCCACAAGGGGCAGCTCTACCCGCGCATCGTCACGGCGGCGCGGCTCCGGCTCGGCCAGGACATCGTGAAGCCGCTCTACGACGTCCTCGGTGAGCACATCCACCACCGCCAGGAGCAGGACCCCGACCAGGTGGTCCCCGCCGTGCTCGCGGAACTCGGCCTCGATGCCGACCTGCTCGAGTACGCCTGGACGGACGAGGTCGACGCCGCCGTGCGCGTCAGCCACCAGGACGGCATCGACCGCGTCGGACAGGACGTCGGCACGCCCGTCATCGCCGTCGCCGGCACCGCGTTCTTCGGCCCGGTCATCTCCCCGGCACCCAAGGGCCAGGAAGCGCTCGACCTGTGGGACGGCGTCGTCGCCGTGGCGAAGTACCCCGGCTTCTTCGAGCTCAAGCGCTCGCGTACCGTCGGCCCGATCTTCGACACCACCGCCTGACGCTCCGGAACCAGGTTCCGGGCACAGCACCGCGGAATCGCCTGGTTCCGTGTCCGGAACCAGGTTCCGTCGGTCGGCAAGCGGACGGGAGGCGCGGCTCGCCCCCGCCCCTCGGCTCGCGTCAAGCGAGGGGCAGGCGCATGAGCGTCAGGTCCAGCCACCGGTCGAACTTGCGTCCGACCTCGGGCACCACCGCGATCGTGGCGAACCCGAGCTTCTCGTGCAGGGCGATCGACCCGGTGTTCGTGCTGCAGATCCCGGCCATCATGACGTGCCGGCCCTCGGCGGCCGCCCGCTCGACGAGCGACCGCATCAGGGTCGAGGCGATGCCCCGACCGCGGAACGACTCGACCACGTAGACACTGTGCTCGACGGTCAGCCGGTACCCGTGGTGCGGCCGCCACTGCGAGTACGTGGCGTACCCGGCCACGGTGCCGTCGACCTCGGCGACGAGCACCGGGTACCCGTCGCCCTGCCGTTCGGCCAGCCAGCCGTCGAAGTACGCGCGGGGGTGCGGCTCCTCCTGCCAGATGGCGGTGGAGTGCAGCACGGCGTCGACGTGCAGGGCGTGCACGACGTCGAGGTCACGGGGTCCGCAATCGCGCACCACGACCGGATCCGTCCCGTTCGTCGCATATGCTGTCGTCATGTCTCACATCGTAGACGACGAGCCGGGTCTCGCGGAACGGGCCCTCGGCGAGCGTCTCCAACGCCTGCGTACCGAACGCAAGTGGAGCCTCACCGAGCTCGCCGAGGAGTCCGGTGTCTCCCGCGCGATGATCAACCGCGTCGAGCGCGGGGTGTCGAGCCCCACCGCGACGATCCTCGGCCGGCTCTCCGGCGCCTTCGGCCTGACGATCTCGCAGCTCCTCGACGAGGCCCTCGAGCACGAGGTGCCCAGGGCGACCGACCCCGACGACGCACGTGGCATCCAACGCGGCGCGACCGCGGAGTCCTGGACCGATCCCGACACCGGGTACCGCCGCCGCCCGGTCTCGAGTGCGGCGTTCCCCGCGGACGTCACCGAGGTGCGCCTCCCGGCCGGCCGCGAAGTGGCCTACCCGGCGTCCGCCTACGCGTTCCTGCGGCACTGCATCTGGGTGGTCGACGGCGTGCTCGAGCTCGTCGTCGGCGGCGAGCCGACGCGGCTCGCCGCGGGGGACCGGATCGAGCTCGGTGACCCCGCCGACGTGGTCTACCGGAACCCGGGCGAGGGGCCCACGCGGTACGTCGTCGTGGTGGTCCGGGGGCAGTAGCCGCAGGAATAGGATCGGTTCCATGCGCATCCACCTCGGAACGGACCACGCCGGCCTCGAGTTCAACCAGACCCTCGCAACGCACCTGACCGAAGCCGGGCACGAGGTCGTGGACCACGGACCGACCGAGTACGACGCGCTCGACGACTACCCCTCGTTCTGCATCAACGCCGCGCACGCCGTGGTGCAGGACCAGCGTGCCGGCGTCCAGGCGCTCGGCGTCGTGTTCGGCGGCTCCGGCAACGGCGAGCAGATCGCCGCGAACAAGGTCGAAGGGGTCCGTGCAGCACTCGTCTGGAACGAGTCCACCGCACTGCTCGCACGCCAGCACAACGACGCCAACGTCATCTCCATCGGCGCCCGCCAGCACACCGAGGACGAAGCGATCCGCTTCGTCGACCTGTTCATCGCCGAGCCGTTCTCGGGTGAGGAGCGTCACGCGCGCCGCATCGCGCAGCTGGCCGAGTACGAGCAGACGGGGCACATCGCCGGCAAGCAGATCGACGGCTCGGCCGAGTAGACAGGTCCCATGCCCGAGGGTCACTCCGTCCACCGAATCGCCAACCAGTTCACCCGGCACTTCGTCGGCAAGCGCTGCGAGGTGTCCAGTCCGCAGGGGCGGTTCGCCGCCGGGGCCGCCCAGATCGACGGCAAGCGCATGATCGCCGCCCGTGCGGTGGCGAAGCAGATGTTCCTCGAGTTCGAGGGTGATCTGTTCCTGCGCGTCCACCTCGGGCTCTACGGCGCGTGGGACTTCGCCGGCGACCTGTCGACCGCCACGGCGCTGTCCGCCGACGACGACGGCGAGGAATCGCTCACCTCCATCGGTGCTCCCCGCCTGGCGCGGTACCGGATGGCCGAGCAGGAGAAGGTCGAGGACCCGATCGAGTCCTTCCCGCCGGACCCCGTCGGCCAGGTGCGCGTCCGCATCCTGACCGAGGACACCGTCGCCGACCTGCGCGGCCCGACGGCCTGCGTGGTGGAGACCCCGGCCGAGGTGCAGCGTGCCCTCGACAAGCTCGGCCCCGACCCGATGAACGACGACGGTCCCGAGGCCGAGAAGACCTTCGTGGACAACGTCCGGAAGCGCAACGTCGCCATCGGCCAGCTGCTCATGGACCAGTCCGTGGTGAGCGGCATCGGCAACATCTACCGCGCCGAACTGCTGTTCCGACAGCGCATCGACCCGTACAAGGTCGGCAAGAAGATCACCGTCAAGCAGGCGAAGGCGCTGTGGGCGGACTGGTCGAAGCTGCTGCACGACGGCGTCCGCGACGGCCTGATGATGACGATGGACGACCTGTCCGAGGCCGACCACGAGAAGGCCCTGCGCTCGCGCAAGGACCGCCACTGGGTCTACCACCGCCAGGGTGAGCCCTGCCGGGTGTGCGGCACCGAGATCCGGATGGCCGACATGGCCGGCCGGAAGCTCTACTGGTGCCCGAAGGACCAGAAGTAGCGCTGGCTCTTACGCCGCCGTTGGTGTCGGCTCGCTGATCTCGACTACGACCGCATTGACTGTCGTTTCAGTCGTGTCCATCCCAGTAGCTACCGCCGGGTCGAAGATCGCAACGTTCACGCCTTCGCCGACGGAGCTTCTATATGCAACCCCGTCGAAACCGCTCTTCTTCATGAACTCACACAGGTACTGACTGGGAATGTACTCGTAAGGCGCACCGCTCGGAACCACAGGACGCGTCAGTTCCTCGCCCAACCGCTCAAGAAGCGGTAGATCGTGACGGAGTTTGATCACCTCCGAATCGTCAAGATCGAACGGCGAGACCAGGCCGCGTGGATCACGGACGTCAACGAGCTTCAGGTCGGGTAGCTGGAATCGCGCGATGGTGGCACGCTCGCCGGTGTGAGGGCGAATTTCGGAGATGGCAGTCTTTGCGTTGGAAGCTAGGTACAGGTATGGAATTCCGGCCGGGTTCGCGCGCCCGTGCCCGGCTAGATGGGCCGGCGGTGCCCCCATATCAGCGAGCGCAAAAGGTGCGGCATTGGTCATAAGCCGTGCGCGATACCAGTCGGATCCGATCGACAAGGAGGCGGTGATGATCTGGTCGAGTAGCCCGCGAAGGCGGGGTAGATCGACAGGCTCGGCCGGGAACCAACGATTGTGGTGCATCATCTCCGCTCGGAGTTTCTCCCACTGTCCGAGGCTGGCGGAAGGGACTTGCTCTACTGGTGCATAGTTCTTCCGGACTAAGTCGCCGTCGTCAAAGATTTCGGCGAGGAGCTCCTTTGCGTGCGCGTCGTCCATTGTCTGGTGGGAGAACAGGCGCCAGTCTTCGACGAGCTGCCGGACGAGTGGAGTCCCGTTCGGGTCGACTCGGTAGGGTGAAAGGAGCAGTTCGAACGACTCCCTGAGTGCAATCGGTTCAACAAGGCAGACGTTTTTCGAGCCACAGAAGTCGCAAGTGCCGATGCTGATGCTGAGACGCGGGAACACGTTGTCCCGCAGGCCTCTGTCGCCAAAACACTCTGGGCAGCAGTACCGGTCAGACATGCGCTGACTGGTGGTAGTCTGCCAACGTCTCCAAGTGGTGTTTCATCGACAATTTCTTGACGTGCCCTAGGCCCGGGAAGTGCTGGCGGTCGTGGAGTTCTCGGAACTCCTCGATTGCCGATGTCCGAAGGAGACCCGAGTTGCCTGAATCTAAACGATCAATGAGCTTCTGCAGCGCTTGCGCGAACTTACCAGCCGGGTCGGTCGGGGTGTCGTTCGAATCCGAGATGAAGTGGTAGATGCGCATTGTGTCGTCGAGCACGGGGTCGATGAACGTCAGGTGAATCGCGACGGCATAGGCGGGGCCCCCGCCTTCGGCATAGAAGTCACCGACGGTCAGGAAATCGCCGTAGCCGTCCATGCCGAGGTCGGGATAGGTAGCGTGGAGATCCGAGAAGTTCTCGATTTCGGGGTATGCAGAGTTCTTTACTCGTCTGAATCCGTCTCGAATAAGGACGCGTGTGCTTCCGGTAAAGTGGCGCCTGTAAAGCGTGTTCGCTTCGCTCTCGATGAACACGTTCGCTGGTACCGTCAATTCCTGGAAGCCGGCGGTAAGCTCTCCTGGCATTGAGAATCCAGCATGTATGAGAGACGGATTGCGTCGCGAGTCGGCGTTCAGTTCCTGGATTGCAGAGGCGACGGTGGTGTCGCTCGTCAGGAGTACTCCCGCAGTTATGTTCTCGTCCTGTGGATAGGTTTCGTCCAACATGTCGAGAATTGATTGCGCGTTGCCCCTGAGGTCGCCGTATCGCGGGTTGGTGACAATGATTGCCTTGGCGCTGTGCTGGGCAAGTGCTTCGAGCGTCCGTCCGAGGCTGGCGAGCGATTCACGCACAGGCTCGATAATGGGAACGAAGCTGTTCCGAGCGATGATTTCAGCCGACTCTCTGAGGGCGATCAGCTCGAACTGTTTGCCACGGAAGTAGGGGTAGTAGACCACTCGTCAGCTCCAGGTGAGGGCTTGCGGCAACGGCGTCGCGAGCGCTCCCTGCAATCTAGCATATGAGGCATTGTTGAAGTGCTGACTGATGCCGCCCGCTCGCAGGTATAGCGGAAGCCGCTGGACCGCGGCCTCGGATTTAGCAAGCGATCGCGATGTCTTGAGTACCTTCACTGCTGTGTCGTGTGCGGCTGATGGGTCAAGTCTCGAGAACTCTGACCGCAGATAGGCTCTCACGAGCGTATTAGGAAGGCTCGGCTCTTCGACCCCCATCCGTTCCAACACGGCGTGGGCCTCGTGGACCCGGAGGACGTCGAGCAAGAGCAGAGGCGACGTTCGTTCTGGCGATGTAGTCGCCTCCTTCTCCACGTGCAGGGTGAATCGGTCGGTCAGGACGATGACTCCGACATCACCGGGAACGATTCTCCGAACTTCGCGCGCCTGCCGACCGCTGGTGACCACGTTCACTGTCGCCCAAACCTGGCGGTAGTCGAGAAGCTGATTGTGGATGCGGGCCATTGAGTCGCGTTCGGACTTGATCTCGTACGCGGTAGACGTTCCGTTGAGGATCACAACGTCGGCTCGGGAAGAGCCGGTGCGAGCCTCGAGCATGGGTGTAGCTGTGCGGAAGGAGTGTCGCGCGATGAAGAGTTTTTGAATCACGGCGCTTCGGTAAACGTAGTCATCTCGGTTACCGGTTGACATGAGGACATTGAACGCCCTCCGGAGCGCATCCTCCACTGTCAGAGGCGAAGATGGGGCGCTGAACTCAGCGTCAGCGTCAGCCAGCAGCCTTGCGAGGAGCGGAGAGCGTCCTGTCGTGCCGAGACTCCGAAAGACGGAGGGCGAGAACATCCGCGAGAGGACTGCGAGGTGCGGTGCGGTTACCATCTCTCCTCCTCGATCCGACGCTGTTTTAGATCGTACCTGGGCTTCACAAGGCTGCGGCGACGACGCCACGGGGCACGGGTACACCCGCCCGCTCACACCTCCCGGTACGTGAACCGTCCGGCGATCGCGGTCGCGAGCACCCGCATCGACCGCAACGAGGACGACGACGCCGCCAGCGGGTCCGACTCGACGAGCACCAGGTCCGCGACGTCGCCGACCGCGACGCTGACCCGACCGTCCGTGGACCCCTGCCACGCGGCGAGCGCCGAGAGTCGTTCGGCGGGGTGCCACGGGTCGCGGCCGTCCCGGTCGCGTCCCACGGCCGCGGCCATCGAGATCCACGGGTCGAGCGGCGCCACCGGGGCGTCCGACCCGAGCAGCAGCCGGGCACCGGCTCGGGCGAGCGACGCGAACGCGAAGGCACGGTCGGTGCGGCCCGCCCAGTGCCGGTCGGCGATGTCGCGGTCGTCCATGGCGTGCTCGGGCTGCACCGAGGCGGCCACCCCGAGCCTGGCGAACCGGTCGACGTCGGTGTCGACGAGCAGTTGCGCGTGCTCGATGGTGCCGCGGGCGCCGACGGCTTCGAAGACGTCGAGCGCGAGGGTGTTCGCCCGGTCGCCGATGGCGTGGATCGCGGGGACGAGTCCGGCGTCGACGGCTCGGCGGGTGATCGCGACGAGGTCGTCGAACTCCCACGCCAGCACGCCGGAGCCGTCGGTCATGGCTGCGGTCCGGGTGCCGAGCGAGCCGTCGGTGACGACCTTGAACGGCCCCATCGTGAGGAGGCCCCGGGTCCGGTCGACGACGTCGCCGGTGCGGAGCCCGCGGTCGATCACGGCGTCGAGTTCGGCCGGGTAGACGCCGGCCGACACCCGGAGCGCCTCGGTGCCGGCGTGGATCCGGCGCGCCCAGCGGTCGAGGCCGAAGCGCATCTCGAGGTCGACGATGCCCGTCACGCCGCGGGCGCCAGCGGCCTCCGCGGCGTCGGCGACGTACCCGTCGAGCAGGTCGTCCGGCACCTGCGAGAGCGCACCGGTCACGTCGAAGGCGTCCTGCTCGCGCAGGATCCCGTCGTCACCCGCCTCGAGCGGCCGGCCGACGAGTGCGGAGAAGTGCGCGAGCGCGAGGGCGTTGCACCAGACCGCGTGCAGGTCACCGCTGATGACGACGGTCGGGAGGCCCGGTGCGGCCTGGTCGAGCAGCTCGCGTCGTGCGGGGGTCGGCCACAACCCGTCGCGGTAGCCGTGTCCGATCAGCACGCGGTCCGGCACCCCGGTCCGCGCGACCGCGGCGAGGAGGTCGGCGGTCGACTCCGCGGAGTCGCAGCCGGAGACGTCGACGCGGCGGCGCACCAGGGCCCACTGGTCGAAGTGCGTGTGGTGGTCGCGGAGGCCGGGGCCGAGCCAGGCTCCGGCGGCCTCGACGACCTCGGTGTCGGGGCCGGCGGGGTCGAGCGTGCCGGCCGGCGCGATCTCGGTGACCAGGCCGGCGGCGATGCGGACGTCGGCAGGGGCCCCGGAGGTGCCCACCCTGCGGACCGTGCGGACCAGGATCTCCATCACCGAGCCTCCCGGTCGTCAGCGCGCGCAGCGTGCGCTCGCTCCATCTCGTCGGCGAGCGCCGGCGACGCGTAGGGGCCGTCGCCGCGCAGACCGGCGATGATGCGGTCGACGACCTCGGGTGCCTTGTTCTGGGAGAGCTTCGCGCGGGCGTCGAACCGGGTGATGCGGATCCGGATGCCGACGGTGCCCTTCGCCATCCGGCGTGCGGTCTCCTCGTCGATCTCGAGGGACACCGGCTCGGGCATGACGCGCTCGAAGTGGTCGACGAGCTCGCCGAGCACCCGGAAGTTCTCGTCGTCGGACAGCAGCTCCGGCGTGCCCCACAGGTGGGCGGTGACGTGGTTCCAGGTCGGCACGAACTGCTCCGGCGGGTACCAGGCGGGGGAGACGTAGCCGTGCGGACCCTGCACCACGACCAGGACCTCGTGGCGGCCGAGTTCGTGCGCGAGTTCGTCGGGGCGGCCGACGTGCGAGACGAGGACGACCTGGTCGGGGTCGTCGTCCGGCCCGGGTGTCTCGAGCAGGAACGGGTAGTGCGACGCGACGATCCCGGCGTCGGTGTGCGACACGATCGTGGCCCACGGGTTGCCGGCGACGAGGCGCTTGACCTCGTCGACGTCCGTCATCAGGAAGTGGGGTGTGTGCCGCATGGTCCGAGCGTGGCACACGGCCCCGGTCGAGCGCGACACCTGTCGTTTCGCGAGTGTTTCAGAACGGTAAAAGTTTCAGAGTTCATTGAAAGAAGCATTGTGCCGGGTGCTCGAACGGGCCTAGCTTCACTCATCAACGACGACCCGAGGAGACCCCCATGCGACGCAGGACCATCGCCGCCCTGGCCACGGCAGCCACACTGGCGCTCGTGGTGACCGGCTGTTCGGCGAGCGGCACGGCCGACTCCGCCGGCGGATCGAGCCTGGTGTACGCCACCGGCGAGCCCGACCACCTGACGCCCGGACGACAGACCGTCGCGTTCGACCAGGTGCAGAGCCTGTTCGCGCCGCTGACGCAGACCGACGCGAAGGGCGAGCTCCACGACGTCGCCGCGAAGAGCGTCGAGAGCGACGACGCCACCACGTGGACCATCACCCTCCGGGACGGCTGGACGTTCCAGAACGGCGAGGCCGTCACCCCGGAGAGCTACGTGAAGGCCTGGAACCACGTCGCCTACGGCCCCAACGCGTGGGAGAACAGCGGGCAGCTCGCCGCGATCGTCGGGTACACGGACCTCAACCAGGCGAAGGGCACCCCGAAGACGAAGGAGATGTCGGGGCTGAAGGTCACCGGCAAGGACACCTTCACGGTCACGCTCACCCACGCCGACAGTCAGTTCCCGCTGCAGCTCAGCCAGGCCCAGACGGCGTTCTACCCGATGCCGTCGGCCGCCTACGAGGACCTGAAGGCGTACGACGAGAAGCCGATCGGGAACGGCCCCTACGAGATGCAGTCGGCGTGGAAGGCGGACAAGGAGTTCACCGTCACCGCGTGGAAGGACTACGAGGGCACGAAGCCGGTCACGAAGGACGTCACGTTCCGGAGCTACTCCGACATGAACACCGCCTACACCGACGTCCTCGCGGGCAACGCCGACGTGCTGTTCCTGCCGACCGACAAGATGACGAGCGCGAAGGCCGACTTCGGTGACCGCCTGCACTCCTTCGACGCCCCGGGCATCGACTACCTCGGCTTCCCGCTCTGGGACGACCGGTACTCCGACCCCGACGTCCGTCGCGCGATCTCGATGTCGATCGACCGCGACGAGGTGAACACCGCCATCTACGGCGGCCTGTACGAACCCGCCACCGCACTCACGCCCCCGTCGATGTCCGGCACCGAAGAGGGCATCTGCGGCGACGCGTGCGAGTTCGACCCCGCGGCGGCGAAGCAGCTCCTGGCGAAGTCCGGCGGCTTCGACGGCACGATCACGCTCGTCTACCCCGGCGGCAGCGGCCTCGACTCGCTCTACGAGGCGTACGCCAACCAGATCCGGCAGAACCTGGGCGTCGACACCGTCGCGAAGGCCACCACCGACTGGGCCTCGTACTACTCCGAGCTGACGGACAAGAAGGTCGCCGGCCCGCACTTCGGTCACTGGGGTGCGCTGTACATCAGCCAGCAGAACACCCTCCGCGCCCTGTTCACCCTGGCGGGCGGTTGCTCGCCCTGCACCGGGTACTACCAGTCCGACACCGTCGACGCGCTGCTGGCGAAGGCCGACTCCGCCGGCTCGCAGGACGAGGCGAACGAGTACTACACGAAGACGCAGGAGGCCGTGCTCGAGGACTTCCCCGTCGTCCCGACCTTCTTCGACAAGTACTCGTACGTCACGAGCGACAAGGTCACGAAGCTCCCCGCGGTCGCCGGCAGCCCGGTCGTCGCGCAGATCGCCGTGAAGTAGGGCACCACCACATGGACCAGCGCACCATCCTCCGCCTGGCGGCCGAGGTCCCCGACCACGACGGCTTCCCGCTCGTCGACGACCTGCACGCCCGGTTCGACGCGCTCGCAGCGTCCCACCCGGACCAGGTCACGGTCACCCGGATCGGCACCAGCCGGCTCGGCGAACCACTGCACTCCTACCGGATCGGCACCGGGGCGCACGCCGCCGTCGTGGTCGGCGGCGTGCACCCGAACGAACCGATCGGTTCGTGGACGGCCCTGCACCTCGCCCAGACGGTGCTCACCGACGACGACGCCCATGCGCTCGACGTCACCTGGCACATCGTCCCGACGATCGACCCGGACGGCATGCGGCTCAACGAGGCGTGGTTCCACGACCCGCACGACCGGGTGTTCTACTCGCGGCACTTCTACCGCCCGGCACCGGACAGCCAAGTGGAGTGGACGTTCCCGAACAGCCACAAGTCGGTGTACTTCGACCAGGTGCTGCCCGAGACGCTCGCGTTCATGCGGCTCATCGACGACACCGAGCCGGACCTGCTGGTGTCGCTGCACAACGGCGAGATGGGCGGGGTCTACTACTACCTGTCCGAGGACCTGCCCGACGTCGTCGACACCCTGCACGCGGTCCCCGCCGCGCTCGGGCTGCCGCTCGACACCGGGGAGCCCGAGTCACCGTTCCTGCGCGAACTCGCCCCCGCGGTGTTCGCGATGGACGGGATCGAGACCGCGTACGACTACCTCGAAGGACTCGGGGTCGACCCGGGCGAGCACATCCACGGTGCGTCGAGCGCGGCGTGGGCGATGCGGCACGGAGCACTGTGCATGGTGGCCGAACTGCCGTACTGGAGCCACCCGGACGCCGACGACCAGACCCCGACCGACGAGTCGTACGCCGACCTGCTGCGGCGCTGCTCCGCCGAGCTCGGTGCCTCGGGCGAGGAACTCCAGCAGCTGCTCGACGAGGCGTCGCCGATGCTGTCGATCGAGTCGCCGTTCCTCGAGGCGTCGCGGGCCTTCGTGCCGATGCTCGTCGGCACGGCGGACACCGACCGCCGCCGGGCCGACCGCGAGCCGGCCGACCGGCGGGCCACCGTCGCGGAGCGCTTCGGCTGCGAGGACCTGGTCCGCTGCTTCCGGCTGCGCTACGGCGGCATGCTGCTGCGCGCGTTCGAGGCGGAGACCACCGCCGGTACGGCGTCCGCGCCGCTCCGGCGCCTGCGCGACCGCCTGGCGGAGCGCTACGCGCACTGGCAGGCGGACGCCGCCACCGAGGCGGACCCGATCCCGGTGCGGAAACTGGTGGGGGTGCAGTACGGGGCGATCCTCGCCTGCGCGGCGCACGTGGCGGACCCGACCCGTGCCTCCCGTCCGGTGTCGGCGGCCGTGTCGGGAGGCGCGTGATGCGTCCGACGCTCGCCGTCGGTCGCCGGCTCGGCGGCCTGGCCATCGTGTTCCTCGGGGTGACGTTCCTCATCTACGCGATGACGTTCGCGCTGCCCGGTGACCCGATCCGGGCGCTCGGCGGCGACCGGCCGCTCAGCGACGCGGTCGTCCGCACGCTCCGGGCTGAGTACCACCTGGACCAGCCGCTCTGGCTGCAGTACGTGCAGTACCTCGGCGGGCTGTTCCGCGGCGACTTCGGCACCGACTTCAACGGGCAGTCCGTCGGCGAGCAGATGGCCTCGCGGTGGCCCGTCACGATCACCCTGGCGCTCACCGCGTGGGCCCTCGAGATCGTCCTGGGCATCGGGCTCGGGGTGCTCTCCGCCCTGAAGCGCGGGACCGCCCTCGACAAGACGGTGCTGGTCGGCACCATCGTCGTCGGTGCGATCCCCGTGTTCGTCCTCGGCGTCGCCCTGCAGCTGGTGTTCTCCGTGCGGCTGCACTGGTTCCCGGTCGCCGGCGTCACCGCAGGCTGGCCGACGGCGTACATCCTGCCGGCGTTCGTCATCGCGCTGTTCGGGCTCGCCGCGGTGTCCCGGCTCACCCGCACCTCGATGATCGAGACCCTCGACGCCGACTACGTCCGGACCGCACGGGCCAAGGGGCTCGCACCCGGTCGGATCGTCGGCGTGCACGTGATGCGGAACTCGCTCATCCCCACCGCCACCTACCTGGCGACCGACCTCGGGTACCTGATGGGCGGCACCGTGATCATCGAGGGCATCTTCAACCTGCCCGGCGTCGGGAACCTGCTGTTCCAGGGCATCCGGTCGCACGAGGGCGCCGTCGTCGTCGGCATCTCGACCGCGCTCATCCTGGTGTTCCTCGTCACGAGTGTGCTCGTCGACCTGCTGCACGCCGCCCTCGACCCCCGCGTCCGGACCGGAGCAGCCGCATGACCACCTCAGCGCTCAGCGCCACCGTCGAGCCCGTCCTCGGCGGCCGACGACGACCCCTGCTGGCCGCGGCCCGCACCCCGGGCTTCTGGGTGCCCGCGTCGGTCCTGGTCGTCGTGCTGCTCATCGCGTCGTTCCCGCAGCTGTTCGCCGGACTGTTCGGCCACGGCGACCCCCGGGTGTGCGACCTCGGGCAGAGCGGCGCCTCGCCGACCAGCGGGCACCCGTTCGGCTTCGACCTGCAGGGCTGCGACGTGTACGCCAACGTCGTGTACGGCACGCGGTCCTCGATCGCCGTCGCGGTGCTCACCACCGTGCTCGCCGGCATGGTCGCCGTCGTCGTCGGAACGATCGCCGGCATGGTCGGCGGCTGGGTCGATGCCGTGCTCGCCCGCCTGACCGACGTGTTCCTCGGCTTCCCGTTCCTGCTCGGCGCCGTCGTGGTGCTCAACAGCGTGGGGGAGCGGTCCGTGCTGACGGTGTCGCTCGTGCTCGCGCTGTTCGGGTGGCCGACGATGGCCCGGCTCGTGCGGTCGAGCGTCCGCAGCGTGCGGAACGCCGAGTTCGTGCTCGCCGCCCGCACGATGGGGCTGTCGACCTGGCGGATCACCACCCGGTACGTGCTGCCGTCGTCGATCTCGCCGCTGCTCGTGCTCGCGACCATCACCGTCGGCGGCGTCATCGTGTCCGAGTCGTCGCTGACCTACCTCGGCATCGGGCTCGAGAGCCCGGCGATCTCGTGGGGGCTGCAGCTCTCCGCCGCGACGTCGCAGTTCCTCCGCGCCCCGCACATGCTCATCGCACCCGCGGCGTTCCTCGCCGTCACGGTGCTCTCCGTCATCGCGCTCGGCGACACGCTGCGCGCCGCGCTCGACCCGCGTCGGCGCTGACCTGCACGGTGCACGCCGCGTCGCGGTGGGCACCGTCGCGACCGACGCGCCAGACTCGAACCACCGCCCTTCGAAAGGACCACCGTGACCGACACCCTCTCCGCGTACCGGAAGACCCTGCCCTACATCCACGAGTGGGTGTCGTACAAGGTCTGGCAGCTGCGGGTGCCGGGCGTGCAGGTCGCCATCGGGTTCGGCGGCGAGGTGCTGTTCGACGAGGCCTGGGGCTACGCCGACGTCGAGGCCGGGCGCCGCCTGACCACCACCGACCTGTTCCGCATCGCCTCGCACTCGAAGACCTTCACCGCGACGGCACTGCTCCAGCTCGCCGAGCGCGGGTCGCTCCGGCTCGACGACACCGTCGGCACGTACATCCCGGCGCTGGTCGACGGCGGCTCCCCGCTCGCCGACGCCACGATCCGTGAGCTCATGGAGATGGGCGCCGGGGTCATCCGCGACGGCCACGACGGCGACTACTGGTCGCTCCTGCGCCCGTTCCCCGACGAGCAGGAGCTGCTGGCACTCGTGCTCGACCGCGGGCAGAAGGTCCCCACCGGATCGTCGTTCAACTACTCGAACCTCGGCTACTCGCTGCTCGGGCTCGTCATCGCCGCGGTCTCCGGGCAGTCCTACAACGACTTCGTCCGCGAGTCGATCACCGAACCCCTGGGCCTGCGGAACACCGGCCCCGACTGGGACCCCACGCGCGCCGACGACTTCGTGGTCGGGTACACCGGGTTCCACACCGCGCGGCAGCGGCAGCGCATCGACCACGTGGACACCCACGCCATGGCCGCCGCCACCGGGTTCCACGGCACCGCCTCCGACCTGGTCAAGTACTTCTCGCAGCACGTCATCGGGGCCGGCAGCCTGCTCGACGACCACTCGAAGCGACTCGCGCAGCGCAAGGCCTGGAGCGCCACCGACGACCCGGCCGCCCGCGGCTACGGCGCCGGGTTCATCGTCGACCGCATCGGAGGCCGCGACGTCCGCGGCCACTCGGGCGGGTTCCCCGGGCACATCACGCAGTCGCTGTTCGACCCGGCATCCGGACTCGTCGTGTCCGTCATGACGAGCGCCGCCGCCGGGCCCGCCACCCTCATCGCCACCGCCGTCGTGCAGATGCTCGACGCCGCGGCGGACACATCCGCGCCGGGCACGCCCGTGCCCGACGACGTCGACACCGATGCGTACACCGGACGCTTCGCCAACCCGTGGGGCGTCAGCGACATCGCCCGCATCGGCGACCGGCTCGTCGAGGTCGACCCGTCCGGACCCGAACCGCTCGACACCCCGACCCGGCTCGAGGTCGTCGACGCGGACACGCTCCGGATGACGCACGGCAACCGCTTCGGCTCGGTCGACGAGGACATCACCTTCACGCGCGACGCCGACGGCGCCGTCCGGTCGATCCGCGCCGGCGGTGGCATGACCGAGGAACCGTGGACGATCCCGACCGAGTCGCCCGAGGTCGCGGCAGGGCTGGCACCGTGAGCGACGTCGACGGTCGGGGCGTCGGTGTCGGGCACGACGACGTCGTGCTCGAACCCGAGCGTCAGGCGTTCGTCGAGGAGTTCGCCCTCATGCTCAACGACGGTGCGGGCATGGCGCTCACCGACGCCCGCGTGCTCGGCTACCTCATGATGACCCGCGCGCCGCACTCGTCGTCCGCCGATCTCCAACGCGCGCTCGGCGCCAGCTCGGGTTCGGTCTCGATGGCGACGCGCCGGCTCGTCGACTCCGGGTTCGTGAAGCGGCAGATCGTCGCCGGCGAGCGCAGCCACTACTTCCGCGCCGAGGCCGACGTCTGGGGCTCCTGGCTCGCCGGGGAACGGAAGTACCTCGACCGGCAGCGCGACATCATCGGACACGGCCTGGCGGTGGTCGAGCACGCCGGCCGCACCGGGGCGGGCGACGTCGACGCCGAGGTCCGCGAGCGCCTGCTCAACGGCCGCGACTACATGCAGTGGTTGCAGGGCCACCACCACAAGATGCTCGAGGACTGGGAGGCGTTCAAGGCCGCCCGCGACCGCACCGACCGCTCGGAGACCCCATGACCGACGTCCTGACCGTCGACCACCTGTCCGTGACCTTCGACGTCGACGGCGCCGAGGTCCGCGCGGTCGACGACGCCTCGTTCGCCGTCGGCCGCGGCGAGGTCGTCGCCGTCGTCGGGGAGTCCGGATCCGGCAAGAGCATGACCGCGATGACGGCGATGGGGATCGCGCCGGACGGCGCGCGCTCCTCTGGCAGCATCCGGCTCGGCGACCTCGAGGTGCTCGGCACCGACGAACGCACCCTGCGCGGGGTCCGCGGCCGCAGCGTGTCGATGATCTTCCAGGACCCGTCGGCCGCGCTCAACCCCGTGTTCACGGTCGGGTTCCAGCTGGCCGAGGCCGTCCGCCGCGCCGACGCCTCGCACGACCGCGCCGCCGTCCGTGCGCGCTCGCTCGAACTCCTGCGTGCCGTCGAGGTGCCGGAACCCGAACGCCGGCTGGGCCAGTACCCGCACGAGCTCTCCGGCGGTCAGGCGCAGCGGGTGATGATCGCGATGGCGCTCGCCGCCGACCCCGACCTGCTCATCGCCGACGAGCCGACGACCGCACTCGACGTCACGGTGCAGGCCGAGGTGCTCGACGTCCTGCGTGCGCTGCGCGAACGCACCGGCACCGCGATCCTCCTCATCACCCACGACATGGGCGTCGTCGCCGACATCGCCGACCGCGTGGTCGTCATGCGCCGCGGTCGCGTCGTCGAGACGGGCACCGTCGCCGCGGTCTTCGCCGCACCGTCCGCCGACTACACCCGCGATCTGCTCGCTGCGGTCCCACGCATGGGCACCGAGGTCGGCCGGGAGGCGCGGGTCGACCCCGTCACGGAGGCTCCATCGATCGTCCTCGACGTCCGGCACCTCGTGGTCGAGTACGGCGGTGCACTGCGCGGGCGGTTCCGCGCGGTCGACGACGTGTCGTTCACGGTCGGTCGCGGTGAGATCGTCGGACTCGTGGGCGAGTCCGGCAGCGGCAAGACCACCATCGGCCGCGCCGCCGTGGGGCTGGCACCGATCACGTCCGGTTCGGTCGTCGTCGAGGGCACCGACGTGGCAGTCTCCCGGCGAGCAGCTCGCCGGGAGATTCGGCGACACGTCGGCGTGGTCTTCCAGAACCCGCTCCGGTCGCTCAACCCGCGCTACACGGTCGGACAGACCGTCGCCGAGCCGCTCCGGCAGATCCTGCGCCTGCCGTCGGCCCAGATCGACGAACGGGTGGACCGGCTGCTCGCCGACGTCGGTCTGGACGGCGGGTACCGCGAGCGCTTCCCGCACGAGCTCTCCGGCGGACAACGGCAGCGCGTCGCGATCGCCCGCGCCGTCGCGCTCGAACCCGCACTGCTCATCGCCGACGAGCCGACGAGCGCCCTCGACGTCTCGGTGCAGGCCCGGGTGCTCGACGTCTTCCGTGAGCTGCAGGAACGCCTCGGCTTCGCGTGCCTGTTCGTCACCCACGACCTGGCCGTGGTCGACACGCTGTGCGACCGGGTCGTCGTGCTGCACGGCGGGAAGGTCGCCGAGCAGGGGAGTCGCGACGCCATCCTCCGGTCGCCGCAGGACCCCTACACGCGTCGACTCATCCAGGCCGCGCCGGTGCCGGACCCGGACGAACAGGCAGTGCGCCGATCCGAGCGCCTGGCGGCACGGGCCGGCTGAGGGGCGCTCGCCGGCCCTGCGACCTCAGCGTCGTTGCGGAGTCAGCGCACCTCGGCCGAGGCCCAGAGCGCGTTCACGCCCCGACCCACCGGACGCAGGAGCGGGACGGCGACGAGCACCGTCGCCGCCAGGTACACCACGGTCTGCAGCAGCCCCGGGACGGAGAAGGCGATGCCGAGTGCCTCCTGCGGCAGCGCCGTGAGGAGCACCGCGTTCGACAGCAGCGCGGTGACGAACCACAGCGACGCCGCCACGGTGACGACCCAGCCGAAGGCCCGCTGCACGCCGTCCTCGTTCCGGACGGTCAGCACGCCGAACGCCACGAGCGCACCCTGCGCGACGACGACGAGCACCGCGGTGGCCCAGCCCGGCGCGGGCCACAGGAGCGCGAACGCCAGGACCGACACCGCGAACGCGAGCGCCCGTCGGTCCTTCGCCCGCACCGCCGCGACGAGCACGACCACGCCTGCCAGCCCGGCGAGCGCTGTGGCGACGAGGAGCAGTCCGTTCGGCAGGTCCCACGGCGCGAGCCAGATCGTCCCGACCAGTCCGCGCGCCCCGAACACGACCGCTGCGACGACCGCCGCGGCCGAGACCACCCGAACCCCCGTGATGTTCTGCATACCCGCACACTACGCGCAGCCCGCGCGGCGGGGAAAGCATGTTCTGTCCGGGCGGCTGACGGTCCTGGTTCGCGAACCGCGGGATTCGTGAACCAGAACCGTCAGAACCTCCGAGGGAGGTCGGTCTCCGGTGCGCGGACCCGCTGCAGCGCGCGTCGCATGGAGGCGGTGGTGCTGAAGCCGAAGCGGGCAGCGACCTCGGCGGGACGGTCACCCCGGGTGAGTGCACTCCGGACAGCGAGGCTCCGGAACCACCGCCCGAGCTGGGCCGGCGTGCAGCCCGTGGTCTCGGTGCACCGACGCTCGAGGGTGCGCGGAGACATGCCGACGCCGTCGAGCAGGTCCGCAGTCGAGTGCCCGCCCGCCGGGTCGAAGAGCCGGTCGAGGACCCTCGCCAGGCTGTTGTCGCGCAGCGAGGGCGGTGGGTTGTCGTGGAGCACGGTCGTGACCACGAGTCGCGCGAGCGCATCCTGCTGCACGCCGTGCCACCGGCCGCCGTCGAGGTGACCGACGTGACGCAGCGCCAGCACGACGTCCGCCGACGGGAAGCCCGCGGGCTGGGTGGTGGCGATCGACGGGAGCGCGAGGACCTCGGCAGCGAGTGGCCCCAGCGTCGCCGATCCGACGACGACGCCGGTGTCGGCGAACAGGGCCTCGTGCGGGAAGTCGTACGAAGGAGCAGTTCGAGGCGGACCGTGCCGCTCGGGGTCGGAGCCGATCGACGTCGTCGGGTGCTGCTCGACCAGTGCGGCTCCACCAGCCTCGACGAACACGAGTGTGTCGTCGCGGTGGAGCCAGACCGGCCGGTGCCGGGTCGCGACCCAGGCGTGCGTACCGTCCGGATCGAGATCGAGCGTCCAGCGGTCGTCGTCGGATCGGATCTCCTCGCCGGGGCCGACCTCGAGGCCGACGGCGTCGATCAGTGCTCGGAGTGCGTCGCCCATCACCACGAGCATGTCCTGCGGGCCGTCCCGCGACGATCGGCCTCGGGAGATCTGTGGAGAGGGGGGGATAACCCCACCCGGGGTGGGGAGGGGGCAGGATGGGGGAACGGCCCCGTGATCGCGAGGCTGGAGTCATGACCGACACCGACCGCCTCGACCAGGCGCGAACCGTCCCGCTGGACGACGTCATGCCCTCGCCCGACCAGGCCCAGACCGTCCCGCTGGGCGACTCCGTCCCACCTGGAGCCACCAAGCCGATGCCGCAGTACCCGCGACAGCACGACCAGCAGACGCCGCCGGCGTCGTGGGGAGCGACCCCGCCGAACGGATCGGCACCGGGTGGCGGCCGGGGCGGCAGCGCGGGCTCCGGCATGACCGCCGGCGCGTTCTACCGCGAGTCGTGGAAGCGCCTGCCGCGCGACTTCGGCTACATGGCCCTGACCGGGGTGCTGCTCTGCACGCTCTACTTCGCGTTCCCCGCGGCGATCTTCGGCGGCGGCTTCCGCGACCTGTTCAACCCGTTCGTGCTGCTGATGTTCTTCATCGCGCTGTTCGTGGCGCGGTGGCTCGGACAGTTCGAGAAGCTCCGCATCGGATGGGCTGACCGGCGTCCGATCCGCCCGGTGGACTGGACGCCCCGCTGGCAGCAGAACTGGTGGACGCGCACCGGTTCCGCGGTCGCCAACCCGCACTACTGGCTCTACCTGCTGCACGCAGCGGTCGTCTACCCGCTCGTCGCGCTCTTCACCGTGGGCGCCGGCGTCCTGCTGCTCGCCGGGTTCCTCTGGCCCGTCGGACTCGCGGTGGTCGCGTTCGCGAACGGCCTGAGCGCGCAGTACTTCGGGTGGGACATGACCTCCGTCGTCGGGTTCGGGTTCCTCGGACTGCTGTCGATGGCCGCCTCGGTCGTGCTGTTCCCGCTCTGGGCCCGTGGCTCGGTCATCGCGCACTACTGGGTGGACTTCGGTCTGCTCGGCGGGTTCCGTGCCGAGCAGCTCGAGCAGCGCGTCGCCGGACTCCAGGCCTCCCGTGCCGGTGCCGTGACCGCCGAGGGTCAGGCCCTGCGCCAGATCGAGCGCGACCTGCACGACGGCCCCCAGCAGCGCCTGGTGCGGCTCCGGATGGACCTGTCGGCAGCGGAACGCGCGTTCGAGAAGGACCCGCAGAAGGCGAAGCAGCTGATCGGCGAGGCCTCCGAGCACGCGCAGGACGCCCTCGACGAACTGCGTGCGCTGTCCCGCGGGTTCGCCCCGCCGATCCTGCTCGACCGCGGGCTCGTGGCGGCCCTCGAAGCGCTCGTCGCCCGCACCCCGATCCCGGTCGGCCTCGACGTCCGCCTGCCCGAGGGCCTCGAGCTCGCAAGGGAGATCCAGCGCAACGTGTACTTCACGGTGAGCGAGCTCCTGACGAACACCATGAAGCACGCCGGTGCCACGACCGCCGGGGTGTACCTCGGCCTCGTGGTCGACGCCTCCGGGCTCTGGTACCTGACCGTCAGCGTGACCGACGACGGCCGCGGCGGAGCACGACCCCAGCAGGGCCACGGCATCGAGGGCCTGATCGGCCGGATGCGCGCACTCGACGGCGACCTGGTCGTCGCGAGCCCCGAGGGCGGCCCGACCGAGGCCACGGCTCGGATCCCGCTCGGTGCCCTGAACGGCGTCCCCACGACGGCGAACCCGCGGTCGTGACCCCACGGGAGCGCCCGCGCTCCCACTAGGCTGGTCGGCATGACAGACGGCCCGGATGCAGCACGCATCCGGGCCGTCGTCGTCGACGACGCCGTCCTGCTGCGCGAGGGCCTGGCCCGCGTGCTCGACGAAGCCGGCATCGACGTCATCGGCCAGTACGCCGACGCCCGTGCGTTCCTCGCGACGCTGCCGGACGGCGCTCCCGACGTCGTCGTCATGGACGTCCGGATGCCGCCGACCTTCACCGACGAAGGCGTCCGCGCAGCCGTCGAGACCCGTCGGATCGCCCCGCGCACCGGGGTCCTGCTCCTCTCGCAGTACGTCGAGGCCACCTACGCCGAAGACGTCCTCGCCGCCGGTGCGACGGGCATCGGCTACCTGCTCAAGGACCGCGTCACCCGGCTCGAGGAGATCGACGACGCCGTTCGTCGGATCGCGGCCGGTGGCACCGTGCTCGACCCCGAGGTCGTCACGCAGCTGATGAGCCGGCGGCGCGACCCGCTCGCCGCGCTCACCCCGCGCGAACGCGACGTGCTCGGCCTGATGGCCGAGGGTCGCACGAACGCGGCCATCGCCCGCGCCCTCGTCATCGGCACCGGCGCCGTCGAGAAGCACGTGTCGAGCATCTTCGGCAAGCTCGCGCTCGAGGACACCGGCGAGGACCACCGCCGCGTCCTCGCCGTGCTCGCCTACCTCGGATGAGCCGGTCCCGCGGATGAACCAGGCCCGCGGCACCGACCGGATCCCGGCTCCGCTGCTCGCCCTCACCGCGATGGTGTCCGTCCAGCTCGGGGCCGCGATCGCGAAGACCCACTTCGACGACGTCGGCGCGGTCGGGGCCGCGACGCTCCGGCTCGTCATCGGCGCGGTGGTGCTCGCGCTGGTCGTCCGTCCTCGCATCGGGCACTGGACCCGCGCGCAGTGGCTCGGCGCGGTCGGCCTCGGGCTGGCGCTCGGCGGGATGAACGTCTTCATCTACCTGTCGTTCGCGAGCATCCCGATCGGCGTCGCGGTGACGATCGAGTTCCTCGGCCCGCTCGCCCTGTCCCTCGTGCACACCCGGCGGTGGCGGGACGCGCTCTGGGCCGCCCTGGCGCTCGCCGGCGTCGTGCTGCTCGGGGTCGGCCCGAGCGCCGTGACCGAGGTCGGCGGCGTGGTCTGGGCCGTGCTCGCGGCGGCGTGCTGGGCGGGCTACATCGTGATGAACCGGCACGTCGGCGCCGCGATCCCGGGTGTCGACGGCCTGGTGGTGTCGATGGTGGTCGCGATGCTCGTGTCGCTGCCGTTCGGGCTCCCGTCCGCGATCGACGGCGTGGTCCGCGAACCCGTGCTCCTGCTCGTCTTCGGCGCCGTCGCCGTGCTGTCGAGCGTGCTGCCCTACGCCCTCGAGATGCTGGCGTTGCGGCGGATGCCGACGCGGGTGTTCGGCGTGCTGCAGAGTCTCGGCCCGGCGATCGCCGCGCTGGCCGGCCTCGTGGTGCTCAGCGAGGGGCTGTCCCTGCTGGAGACGGTGGCGCTGGTGTGCGTCACCGCTGCCAGCGTCGGCGTCACGCTGTCCGCGCGCCGCCGACGCCGCTGAACGACCGTCTACTCGTCGCCGAGGAAGTCGGCGTACGTGGGTTCCGTGCGCTCACCCGACAGCAGGGCCGGATCGTTGACCCGGGCCTCGACGTAGGCGCTGATGACCTCGGGCGGGGTGAGCACGTGGGCGACCCAGGACGGCACCGCTGTGTTCTTCATGGTGCCTCCTCGTCCCGGAGCGGCACTCGAACGAATGCCTCGATCAGTGAGTTACTTGCCGAACCGGTGTTCGACAAACCATCCTCGGGGTGCGAGTAGAAGTCAACGCGCTGCGTTCTGCGGACTCCGCATCGCGCGTTCCGCCTGGTCGGCACGCAGGGTGCGGTGCTTCACGGCCGACCGCCACACCCAGGCGTCCGCCTGCTGTCCGAACTGCGCCCACTCGACCATGACGGCATCACGGGTCCAGCTCTTCGCGAAGGCCTTCACCCGGACGTGGAAGGTCGGGAACTGGATCCACGCCCAGACCGGCACGGGCGTGACGGCGTGGCAGACGTCGGGCCCGCGGGCGTCCTCGGACAGCGAGTAGGCGCGCGGACGTTCGACCTCCGGGTGTTCCGGGGGCTGCCACCGGTTCTCGCGACGCCGTCCCACGACGGTATTCGAACGTGTGTTCGAACGGGAGTCAAGTCCGCCGCGCGCCGTGGACCTCGGCCGGACACCTGCTGGGCGTGTCGGATGGTGTCGACGGCGGGTCAGGACCCCGCGCGTGCCGTCGACTCCCGGACGCTGAGGGTCAGTGGTGGCCCGGGGCGTGACGGCAACGGGGCATCGGCGTCGATCTGCGCGCGCAGGAGCGTCGCCGCGCGCTGTCCGAGCTCCACGGTGTCGCGGGTCAGCGAGGTGATGGACGGCCGGACGAGCTGGATCATCGCCGAGTCGTCGAAGGACACGATCGAGACGTCGGTCGGCACCGCGACGCCCATCTCGCTCGCGACCCCGAGCCCGGCGACCGCCAGGACGTCGTTGTCGTACACGATCGCCGTCGGTCGGCTGCTGCGGGACAGCAGGGTCCGGGTCGCACTCGCGCCGGCCTCGGCCGAGTAGTCGGTCGGGATCGACACGGCGTCCGTGAGCCCCTCGGCCGCCGCGAAGGCCCGGACCCGGCCGATCCGCATGGCGGTGTGCTCGAACTCGGGGCGCCCGGCGACGTGCGCAATCCGCCGGTGCCCGAGCGCGTGCAGGTACCGCAGGACCGTGTCGGTCGCGTCGCCGTCGTCGATCCACACGCTCGGTGCGGAGCCCTCGGGTGAGGGATGGGAGCCGACGACGACCGCGGGCATGCCGAGTTCGGCGAGCAGGGTGAGCCGGTCGTCGTCGCGCCGCGGGTCGATGAGGACGACGCCGTCGACCCGGTGCCCACGCCACCACGCCCGGTAGGTCTCGAGTTCCTCGGCCGCGTCGCGCGCCACGAGCAGGTTCATCCCGACGTGGGTGCCGGCGAGCCCGAGCTGGATGCCGGAGATCAGGTCGCCGAAGAACGACTCGGTGCCGAGTGTGCGGGCCGGCCGGTTCAGCACGAAGCCGATCGAGCCGGCCTTTGCGCCGCCCAGGGCGCGTGCCGCGGTGTGCGGTTGCCAGTCGAGTTCGCGGGCGATCGCGCGGACGCGTTCGCGGGTCTCGTCGGACACGCCGGGGCGGTCGTTGAGGGCGAACGAGACCGCGCTGACGGACACGCCGGCACGCGCGGCGATGTCGGAGATCGTCGTTCGACGGTTCGTGGCCACGGGCTTGACTATAGCGTTTTAGTCGTTCATAGTCACTGCCACAAGCGGGTTCAGGGACAGGAACTGAACCGGTTCAGCACGATGACCACGCAGGATGACGAGGGAGTCAGACGCCATGAGGACCACCACACGTGCGACGAGGAGCCGCGCCGCAGCGCTGCTCGCAGGAGCTGCCGCCACGGCACTCGTCCTGACGGGCTGCTCGAGCGGCGGCAACGCGGCCGACACCGGCAGCGGGGAGATCAGCGGGTCGATCACGCTGCAGACGTGGGCGCTCACGCCGACGTACACGGGCTACCTGAACGGGGTGATCGCCGACTTCGAGAAGGCCCACCCCGACGCGAAGGTCAAGCTGCAGGACCAGCCAGGCGACGGCTACGCCGACAAGGTGCTCAGCCAGGCGTCGTCGAACTCGCTGCCCGACGTCATCAACCTGCCGCCGGACATCGCCCTGCCGCTCGCGAAGCGTGGGTTCCTGCAGGACGTCGCGAAGGACGACACGAAGCTCGCGAGCACGTACGTCGCCGGCGCGCTCGATTCCTACAAGTACAAGGGCGTCGACGGAACGTTCGGCTACCCCTGGTACCTCAACACCGACGTCGACTACTGGAACGCGACGATGTTCGCGAAGTGCGGCCTCGACGCGAAGAACCCGCCGAAGACCACCGACGAGCTGTTCACGCAGGCGAAGACCATGCACGAGAACTGCCCGACCGACTACCTGATGAGCCGGAAGCCCGGTCTCGGCGACTTCACCCTGGCCGGCGTGAAGGTCCTCAACGCGGACGGCACGAAGTTCACCTTCGCCGACTCGTCGAAGGCCGCCGACCTGATCGAGCGCTACAAGGACGCATACCAGGACGGCTACATGCCCTCGAACGTGCTGAACAGCGACTACCTCGGCAACTCCACCCTGTTCACGCAGCAGAAGGTCGCCTGGACCACGGGCGGCGCCACCTCGCTCGCCGACTTCGAGAAGAACAACCCGTCGCTCAAGGGCAAGGTCACCGTCAGCCCGGCCCTCGACACCCCGCCGCTCTACGTGCAGGGCCTGTCGGTGTCCGCCAAGTCGAAGCACCTCGCCACCGCCGAGGCGTTCGCGAAGTTCATGACGAACGCGGAGAACCAAGAGGCGTTCGCGCACAAGGTCAACATCTTCCCGTCGACCACGTCGTCGCAGTCCGACCCGTACTTCTCGAAGGACGACGGCACCGTCAACGGCGAGGCCCGTGTCCTGGCGAACGAGGCCCTGAAGACCGCGAAGGTCCTCAACCCGGTCGAGGCGAACTCCGCGATGACGGACTTCCTCGACCAGCAGATCGCCCTCGCCATGAAGGGCCAGGTCGCGCCGGAGAAGGCGCTGCAGACGGCCCAGACCAAGATGAACAGCCTGCTGGCCAACGGCTGATGCGCGCCAACCGCTGGTTCACGCCCTGGCTGCTCGTCCTGCCGGCCCTCGTCTGGCTCGTCGCGTTCAGCCTCTGGCCGTCGATCAACACCGTCCGGCTGTCGTTCACGAACGCCAGCCCGCTGGGGGGCGTGAGCCAGTGGGTCGGGCTCAAGAACTTCGAGACCCTGCTCGCCGATCCGCAGGTGTGGGAGGCGCTGCTCAACAGCGTCATCTACATGGCGATCTGCCTGCCCCTGCTGACCGTGCTGCCGCTGCTCATCGCGGTGCTCGTCCAGCAGAAGCTGCCGGGGATCGCGTTCTTCCGCACGGCGTTCTACACGCCGGTCATCGCGTCGGCCGTGGTCGTCGGGCTCATCTGGACCTGGATCCTCGACGACCGCGGCGTCATCAACGAGATGGCGCAGGCGCTCGGCGTCGTGCAGGGCAGCGTCCCGTTCCTGACCGACCGGTGGCTGCTGCTCCTCAGCGCGATCAGCCTGACGGTCTGGAAGGGCCTCGGCTACTACATGATCATCTTCCTCGCGGCTCTCGGGAACGTCGGCAAGGACCTGCACGAAGCGGCCGCCCTCGACGGCGCCGGGTCGGTGCGCCGGTTCTGGTCGGTCACCATGCCGGGGGTCCGCGGCACCATGACGCTCGTCGGGATCCTGGTGTGCGTCTCCGCGCTCCGGGTGTTCAGCGAGCTCTACATCCTCACCAACGGCACCGGTGGACCCGGCGGGCAGGACAACTCGCTCGTCATGCTCATCCAGCAGTACGCCCGCGGCTTCACCGGCAACCTCGGCTACGCGTCCGCCCTGAGCCTCCTGCTCTTCGTCGTGACGCTGATCCCGATGCTCGCCCTCGCGCGGATGAACAGCAAGGCGGACAAGTGACGAACACGACGACCACCGAACCCGCCCTGGGCGGGGCGCGCGGTGCAGCCAGCCCGACGCCGGACGTGACGGGCGCGACGGACGCGGGACGGGCCTCCCGGCCGAACGGACGAGACGGACGCAAGCGCCGCCGCGCGGTCTGGGGTGTCATGTCCACCCGCGAGAAGGTCGTGCGCTACGTCCTGCTCATCGTGGTGCTCTTCATCACGATCGGCCCGTTCCTGTGGCAGCTGTCCACCTCGCTCAAGGGCGCCGGCGAGGACATCTACACCGCGAACCCGTCGTTCATCCCGACCGAGCCGACCATCGAGAACTACCTCAAGGTGGCCGCCGCGATCCCGGTCTGGCGCTACATCGGCAACTCGCTGCTCGTCGCCGCGATCGACGTGTTCGGCAACATCGTCTTCGCGACGCTCGCCGGCTTCGCCCTCGCGCGGCTGCAGTGGCGGCACCGCAAGCTCGTGCTCGGACTGTTCCTCGCCACCCTCGTCCTGCCCGGCGAGGCGACGATCATCTCGCAGTTCGTCACCGTCAAGGACCTCGGCCTCGCCGACAACCTGGTCGGCGTCGCCCTACCCGGCATGATCGCCGCACTCAACGTGCTGCTCATGTTCAACGCGTTCCGGCAGATCCCCGAGGAGATCGACCAGGCCGCGGTGATGGACGGTGCGAACGCGATGCAGCGGCTGCGGTACATCTCGTTGCCCGCCGTGCAGGGGACGATCGCCGTCATCGCGATCTTCTCGTTCATCGGGGCGTGGGACGACTTCCTGTGGCCACTCATCGTGCTGCAGTCGCCGGAGAACCTCACCCTGACCGTCGGGTTGCAGTACCTGCAGGGCACGTTCGCGACCGACCAGCGCATGATCGCCGCCGGCACCATGATCGCGTTCATCCCGATCGCCGTGATCTTCGCCGTCCTGCAGCGCTTCTTCTTCAAGGGCGTCGAAGAGGGCGGTGTGAAGGGCTGATGCGCTTCGGGGTCAACTACACGCCCTCGGTCGGCTGGTTCCACTCGTGGCTCGACTTCTCACCGTCGGACACCGCCAGGGACCTCGAGGCGATCGCCTCGCTCGGCGCCGACCACGTGCGGATCTTCCCGCTCTGGCCGGTGGTGCATCCGAACCGCACCCTCATCCGGGCGTCGGCACTGCAGGACGTCGCGACGGTCGTGGACATCGCCGGCTCGTTCGGACTCGACGTCAACGTCGACGCCCTGCAGGGGCACCTGTCGAGCTTCGACTTCGTGCCGTCGTGGCTGGACAGCTGGCACCGTCGGAACATGTTCACCGACCCGGACGTCGTCGCGTCGACCGCGGCGTACGTCCGGGCGCTCGCCGCAGCGGTCGCGGACAAGCCGAACCTGCTCGGCATCACCATCGGCAACGAGGTGAACCAGTTCGCGCACGCGCCGCACCCCGCCCCGCACGACATCACGGCGGAGCAGGGGCACGCGTGGGCGGCGGCGATGGTCGCGGCGGCACGGTCCGGGCTCGCGTCCGGTCCGTCCGGTTCGGCAGGTTCGGCAGGTTCGTCCGGCCTGGAGGCCCGGGTCGACTCGTCCGCGTCGGCTCCGTCCGGCAGTGGGTCGCGTCCACGGCCGCTGGTCACCGTCGCGCAGTACGACGCGGCCTGGTACGACGACGCGCAGCCGTTCGGACCGGAGCACGCGGCGGACCACGGTGACGCCACCGTCACGCACTCGTGGGTGTTCAACGGCTCGGCGGCCCTGCACGGCGCACTCGGACCGGGATCGGTGCGGCATGGGGAGTACCTGCTCCAGCTCGCCGCCGCGTGGAACCGCGACCCCGCACGGCCGAACTGGCTGCAGGAAGTCGGGGCGCCCACCAACGTCGTCGCCCCGGAGGACGCCGCCTCGTTCACCGAGCAGACCATCCGGCACGTGCTCGGGGCGCAGCAGGTGCTCGGTGTCACGTGGTGGTGCTCGCACGACGTCGCCAGGTCGCTCGCCGACTTCCCGGAGCTCGAGTACGACCTCGGGCTCTTCACCAACGACGGCCGGATCAAGCCCGCGGGAGAGGCCTTCGCGGCCGTCGCACGGTCCGGCGCCACCGACACCGCTGCTGCGCCGCCGGCCACGGCGCTCGTGCTCGACGACGTGCTGCCCGACGGCTCGGACCGACACGGGATGCGTGCCGACTGCGCCCCCGGCGGACGGTTCGCCGCCGCCTGGCTCGCGGTCGCGTCGGCCGAACCGGACGGTCGCGGCCCGCAGGTCGTCCTGCGGTCCCGGCTCGGCGACACCGGGATGCTCGCCGCCCGTGGCATCGACCGGTGCGTCGACGTGCCCGCCGAGCTCGACTCCACCTCCATCCGCGTCGCGCACCCCGCGACCACGCGCTGACCCTCGACCACGCACTGACCCGCGCCCGACCCTGGAAGGCCCCATGCACGACGACATCCCCCTCACCACCGGACGGGTCCGCCGGGTCCTCGACGAGCGCATCACGCCGGCGGTGCACGCCACCGCGACGCCGCTCGAGACCGCCTGGCACGAGCTGCCGGGGGAGCCGATCCCGCCGGCGCAGGGACTCGCGCTCGAGTTCACGCCGTACGAGGTCGGCACACCCTGGGGTGCGGCCTGGGGGACGACCTGGTTCCGGCTGACCGGGACGGTGCCGAGCGAGTGGGCCGGACGCCGGGTGGAAGCCGTCGTCGACCTCGGCTTCGACAAGAACATGCCGGGGTTCCAGTGCGAGGGCCTCGTGTACCTGGCCGACGGCACGCCGGTGAAGTCGATCAACCCGCGCAACCAGTGGGTGCTGCTGACGGAACGGGCCGAGGGCGGCGAGACGATCGAGCTCTTCGTCGAGGCGGCGTCGAACCCGGTCCTGCTCGACTACCACCCCTTCCTCGTCACGCACGAGGGCGACGTCCAGACCTCGTCGTCGAAGCGGCTCTACACCTCGCGCCGGATGGACCTCGCCGTGTTCGAGTCCGAGGTGCACGAACTCGCGCTCGACATCGACGTCCTGCTCGAACTGCAGGCCGAGCTGCCCGAGGGGCCACGACGGATGCGGATCCTGCAGGCCCTCGACGACGCCCTCGACGCGCTCGACCTGCAGCACATCCCGGAGACCGCCGGGGACGCCCGTGCGGCGCTCGCCGAGGTGCTCGCCGCTCCCGCCGAGGCCTCCGCGCACACGATCTCGGCCGTCGGGCACGCCCACATCGACTCCGCGTGGCTCTGGCCGGTCCGCGAGACGATCCGCAAGGTCGCCCGCACCACCTCGACGATGACCGAGCTCATCGACCAGACCGACGACTTCCTGTACGGCATGTCGAGCGCGCAGCAGTACGCCTGGATCAAGGAACACCGCCCCGAGGTCTACGCCCGGGTGCAGGCCGCCGTCGAGGCCGGTCGGTTCCTGCCGATCGGCGGCATGTGGGTCGAGTCCGACACCGTGATGCCGACCGGTGAGAGCATCGTCCGCCAGTTCTCGCAGGGGCAGCGGTTCTTCGAGCGCGAGTTCGGCATCCGGCCCAAGGGCGTCTGGCTGCCGGACAGCTTCGGGTACTCGCCGGCACTGCCGCAGCTCATGCGCCGCGCGGGGTTCGAGTGGTTCTTCACGCAGAAGATCTCGTGGAACCAGGTCAACAAGTTCCCGCACCACACGTTCCTGTGGGAGGGCATCGACGGCTCACGGGTGTTCTCGCACTTCCCGTCGATGGACACCTACAACTCGCGCCTGTCCGGCAGCGAGGTCGCCAAGGCCTCCCGCCAGTTCCGTGAGAACCGGCTCGCCACCGGGTCGATCGCCCCGGTCGGCTGGGGCGACGGCGGTGGTGGTACCACCCGCGAGATGACCGGCACGGCTTCACGTCTCGCCGACCTCGAGGGCAGCGCGAAGGTCCGGTGGGAGCACCCGGACACGTTCTTCGACCGCGCGAAGGCCGAACTGCCGGACCCGCCGGTGTGGGTGGGGGAGCTGTACCTCGAACTGCACCGCGCCACCCTGACCAGCCAGCACGGCACCAAGCAGGGCAACCGCCGGTGCGAACAGCTCCTCATCGAGGCCGAGCTCTGGGCCGCGACCGCCGCCGCACACAGCGACTTCGCCTACCCGTACGACGAGCTCGACGCCCTGTGGCAGCAGGTGCTGCTCCAGCAGTTCCACGACATCCTGCCGGGCACCTCGATCGCCTGGGTGCACCGCGAGGCCGAGGTGAAGTACGCGGAGACGGCCGCGGCGCTGACCGCGATCATCGACCACGCGCTCTCGGCGCTCGCCGGTGCCGGAGACGCGGCCGTCGTCGTGAACCCGGCCCCGTTCCTCCAGGCCGGCGCACCCGCGCAGGGCGCCGTCCTGGCGACCGACGTGGCGGAACCGGCCGCTGTCACGCTGACGGGGCAGGACGGCGGGTACGTGTTGGCGAACGAGCTGGTGCGCGTGACCGTCACCGACCAGGGACTCGTCACGAGCGCCGTCGACCTGGCCAGCGGGCGCGAGGCGATCGCCGCCGGGCAGGCCGCGAACCTGCTGCAGCTGCACCAGGACTTCCCGAACATGTGGGACGCGTGGGACGTCGACCGGTACTACCGGAACCGGGTCGAGGACCTGGTGGACGTCTCGTCGCTCGAGGCCTCGGTCGACGACGCCGGTGTCGCCCGGGTCGTCGTGTCGCGGTCCTTCGGCGACTCGACCGTGCGGCAGGAGATCGTCCTCGCACCGGACTCCCGCACGCTCGAGTTCGACCAGACGACCGACTGGCACGAGACCGAGAAGTTCCTCAAGGTCGCGTTCCCGCTCGACGTCCGCGCTGAGCACACCGTCGCCGAGACGCAGTTCGGGGCGCAGAAGCGGGTGACGCACACGAACACCTCGTGGGAGGCCGCGAAGTTCGAGACCTCGATGCACCGCTACGTGCTCGTGTCCGAGCCGGGCTTCGGCGTCGCGCTCGTGAACGACTCGATCCACGGGTTCGACACCACCCGCGACGCCGTTGACGGGCACGTCACCACCACCGTGCGGCTGTCCCTGCTGCGGGCACCGCGGTTCCCAGACCCCGAGACCGACCAGGGCGTGCAGACGCACCGGTACGGCATCGTCATCGGGACCGACCAGCTCGGGGCCACGGCGGCAGGCATCCGGATGAACGCCGGCGCGCGGACCGTCATCGGGGCGCACGGGTTCGCGCCGCTCGTGCGGGTGTCCGGCGGGGTCGTGCTGTCGAGCGTCAAGCTCGCCGACGACCGCTCCGGCGACCTGGTCGTTCGGGTGTACGAGCCGGTGGGGCGCCGGGGGACCGGGGGAATCGCGGTCGACGGGCCGTTCGGACCGGCTGTCGAGGTCACCCTGCTCGAAGAGCCGTTGACCGACGCGGATGCGTCGTCGTTCGCCGTCGACGCGTACGAGGTGCGGACCTTCCGGTACCCGCGCGTCTGAGACCCCGGTCGGCGACCGCCGGCCGGTTCACCACTCGAAGGGGAGTGTCATGAAGAAGTCCATGAAGTTCGGGATCGTGGCGGCCATCGCCGCGATGGTGGCGGCACCGCTCGTGCCGTCCGCCGCGACGGCAGCACCGACCGCTGCAGCCGCCGCCGGCACTGCCGCCGCTACGAAGTCCGGGCCGACGAGCATCGCGTACGTCGAGGTCAACAACGACCAGCTCGCCAACGTCGGCCGCTACACGCTGTCCGGTGGGGCGAACGCCTTCGACGTCGCGATCATCTTCGCGGCGAACATCAACTGGAACGGCTCCAAGGCGGTCCTGGTCAACAACGACAAGGTGCAGGCGACCCTCGACAACGCCGCCACGCAGATCAAGCCGCTGCAGGCGAAGGGCATCAAGGTGTCGCTGTCGGTCCTCGGCAACCACCAGGGTGCGGGCATCGCCAACTTCCCGACCCAGGCGGCCGCGTCGGACTTCGCGTCCCAGATCGCCGCCACCGTGTCGAAGTACGGACTCGACGGCGTCGACCTCGACGACGAGTACTCCGACTACGGCGCGAACGGCACCCCGCAGCCGAACCAGCAGTCCATCGGCTGGCTCATCACCGCGCTGCGTGCCCAGATGCCCGGCAAGCTCATCTCGTTCTACGACATCGGCCCGGCCTCGTCCTCGCTGTCGTCGTCGAGCAGCACCGTCGGCTCGAAGCTCGACTACGCCTGGAACCCCTACTACGGCACGTACTCGGCGCCGTCGATCCCGGGGCTCGGCAAGGACCGGTTGTCCGCTGCCGCGGTCGACATCCAGAACACCTCGCAGTCGACGGCGGTGTCGCTCGCGCAGCGCTCGAAGGCGGACGGGTACGGCGTCTTCATGACGTACAACCTGCCGGGAGGTGACAAGTCCGCCTACGTCTCCGCCCTGACGCAGAAGCTCTACGGTCAGGCCGCGACGTACCGCTGACGCGTTCGCGCTGACGGCAGCTCGCGCCCCGTGCTCCCCGGTTCCGGCCTGGAAACACGGGGCGCGTCCGTCGTCCACGTCCCGCTGGCTCCGAGGAGGCACCAGTTCCTCCTCGCGCTTGACGGTTCCGGTTCGCAGATCCCGGTGATCGTGAACCGGAACCGTCACGGACCGAGATCGGAACCCGGTCCGGCGCGCTCGACGACGCGGCCGTACGATCGCGACATGGAGCTCGAGTTCCGCGGTGAGGTGATCGAGTGGCGCGGCCCGTCACCGTTCTTCTTCGCCGTCGTGCCGCCGGACGCCGCCGAGGTCATCGCCGACCTCGCGCCGATGCTCACCTACGGCTGGGGTGTGATCCCTGCCCGGGTGACGATCGGCGCCGTGACCTGGACCACCTCGTTGTTCCCGAAGGACGGCGGGTACCTCGTGCCGTTGCGTGCGGCGGAGCGCAAGCGTGCCCGGGTGGAACTCGGCGACGCCCCGCAGATCACGCTCGAACTCGGCAGTCCCTGACGACGCACGGTGCGCGCGTGTTCGCCCCGTGCGACGTTGATCGCTCGGTGCGCCGGAACAACCTCGCACTGAGCAAGCAACCGTGCACGGGCCGGAGAACACTGCACCGTGCGGCGACCGTAGACAGAGGGAGGAACGAGAGAGGGGATGACGGGAATCGAACCCGCGTGGCCAGTTTGGAAGACTGGGGCTCTACCATTGAGCTACATCCCCGCGCTGCGCACGTGTCGCAGCCCGACCATCGTAGCGGACGAACGAGTACCGACATGCCACCCCGTGTGATGCTCCCGCCGACCGACGCCGATGCGCGGCGGATCAAGCGGTCGCGGGTGGTCTCGTACGCGCTGGTGGTCCTCGCCGCGATCGTGTTCTCGATGCGCCCGGAGCTGTTCGGCGATCCGCAGTCGCAGCCCGCGCACGCCCTGCTGCACCTGTGGCGGATCGTCGTCGGCATCGTGCTCGCTGTCGCGGCGCTCGGGGTCCAGGTGGTGGTCGGCGTGCGGTGGCGCAACGGCCTGCGACGCGCCGCAGCGGACGAGTGACGTCCCTCCCGGGAACCGCGCACCGGGGGACCGCTAGACTCATCGGCGTCGCATGCGCCCTTCGGCGCGCGCGGACACCCTGGCCCAGTCAAACGGGGCGTAGCTCAGCTTGGTAGAGCGCCCGCTTTGGGAGCGGGAGGTCGCAGGTTCAACTCCTGTCGCCCCGACCAGGTCCTCGAGAACCATCGACCACACGAACGTCAACCAACAGGAGAACATCCCGTGGCCACCAGCACCGTCGACAAGGTGAGCGACACCCGCGTCAAGCTCACCGTGAACGTGACGCCGGAAGATCTCAAGCCGAGCATCGACCACGCGTACAAGCACATCGCCGAGCAGATCAACATCCCCGGCTTCCGTAAGGGCAAGGTCCCGCCGGCGATCGTCGACCAGCGCGTCGGCCGTGGCGAGGTCCTGAACCACGCCGTCGGTGACGCCATCGACAACTTCTACCGCCAGGCGGTCGAAGAGCAGGAGCTGCGCATCCTCGGCCGTGCCGAGGCCGACGTCGCCGAGCTGCCGAACCTCGCCGACTTCGCGGGCGACCTCGTCCTCACCTTCGAGGTCGACGTCCGTCCCGAGTTCGACCTGCCGGACTACTCCGCGTACGAGCTCACCGTCGACGCCGTCGAGGTGTCGGACGACGAGATCGAAGAGGAGCTGCAGAACCTGCGCACCCGCTTCGGCACGCTCGTGACCGTCGACCGTCCGGCGAAGACCGGCGACTTCGCGCAGATCGACCTGACCGCCAGCATCGGCGACGACGAGGTCGACTCGGCCACCGGCGTCTCCTACGAGATCGGCTCCGGCGACCTGCTCGAGGGCATCGACGAGGCGCTCGAGTCCCTGACCGCCGGCGAGTCGACGAACTTCGAGTCGAAGCTCGTCGGTGGCGACCGCGAGGGCGAGACCGCCCAGATCGCCGTCACCGTCACCGCCGTCAAGGAGCGCGAGCTCCCCGAGGCCGACGACGAGTTCGCCCAGATCGCCAGCCAGTTCGACACGATCGACGAGCTCAAGGCGGACCTGAAGGAGCAGATCGCGAAGTCCAAGACCTTCGGTCAGGGTGCCGCGGCTCGCGACAAGCTCGTCGAGAAGCTCATCGAGGACGTCAACATCCCGATCTCGGAGCAGCTCATCGAGGACGAGGTGCACCGTCACCTCGAGCAGGAGAACCGCCTCGAGGACGACGAGCACCGCAAGGAGGTCTCCGAGTCCAGCGAGAAGGCCTTCCGCTCGCAGATCCTCCTCGACTCCATCGCCGAGAAGGAGGAGATCCAGGTCTCCCAGGAGGAACTGACCCAGTACCTCATCCAGGCTGCTGCGCAGTACGGCATGGAGCCGGCCGAGTTCATCAAGGTCATCGACCAGAACGGCCAGATCCCGGGCATGGTCGGCGAGGTCGCCCGCTCGAAGGCGGTCGCGACCGTCCTGTCGAAGGTGACCGTCAAGGACACCAACGGCGACGCAGTCGACCTGTCCGCCTTCACGGCGGGCGTCGCGCAGGCCCCTGCTGAGGACGCCGAGTAACGAACTCGACGCCACCAGCGATACAGACGGGAGGCACGGTGCCAGCTGGCACCGTGCCTCCCGTCTCGTGTTTTCCGCACCACCGCATTGCTGTCGGCGAACACACGCGAAGTGGTGCGTTGCAACCGATAAGTTCGACAACAAGCGACAACTGAACGGGAGCTTTTCCATGGCCGAAGCAACACTGAACCCCAGTGTTTTTGACCGCCTTCTGAGAGACCGGATCGTGTGGCTCGGCTCCGAGGTCCGCGACGACAACTCGAACGAGATCGCAGCCAAGCTGCTGCTGCTCGCCGCCGAGGACCCTGAGAAGGACATCTACCTCTACATCAACTCGCCCGGTGGCTCGATCACCGCCGGCATGGCGATCTACGACACGATGCAGTTCGTCCCGAACGACATCGTCACCGTGGGCATCGGCCTGGCCGCGTCGATGGGACAGTTCCTGCTGTCCTCCGGCACGCCGGGCAAGCGCTACATCACGCCGAACGCCCGCGTCCTGCTGCACCAGCCGTCCGGCGGGTTCGGCGGCACCGCTGCCGACATCCAGACGCAGGCCAAGGTCATCCTCGACATGAAGCAGCGCATGGCGGAGCTCACGGCCGAGCAGACCGGCAAGTCGATCGAGCAGGTCCTCAAGGACAACGACCGCGACAACTGGTTCAGCGCGCAGGAAGCCCTCGAGTACGGCTTCGTCGACCACCTGCGTGCCTCGTCGGCCGAGGTCGTCGGCGGTGGTGGCACCGTCGGTGACGGCGCGACGCCGACCGCGGCTGCCGACCCCGACGCCCAGTCCTGACTCCCACCGAAGAAAAGGAAACGAGAATGCATCTCCCAATGCTCGGTGGCGCGCAGAACGTCCCGGCTCCCTCCGATCGGTACATCCTGCCGAGCTTCGAGGAGCGCACGGCCTACGGCTACAAGCGCCAGGACCCGTACGCGAAGCTCTTCGAGGACCGCATCGTGTTCCTCGGTGTCCAGGTCGACGACGCGTCAGCTGACGACGTCATGGCCCAGCTGCTCGTGCTCGAGTCGATGGACCCCGACCGCGACATCGTCATGTACATCAACTCGCCCGGTGGCTCGTTCACCGCGATGACGGCGATCTACGACACGATGCAGTACATCCGTCCGCAGATCCAGACGGTCTGCCTCGGTCAGGCTGCCTCGGCCGCGTCGGTGCTCCTCGCCGGTGGCACGCCGGGCAAGCGTCTGGCCCTGCCGAACGCCCGCGTGCTCATCCACCAGCCCGCTGTCCAGCAGGGTGGCGGCCAGGCGTCGGACATCGAGATCCAGGCGGCGGAGATCCTCCGCATGCGCACCTGGCTCGAGGAGACGTTGTCGAAGCACTCCAACAAGACGCCGGCGGAGATCAACCACGACATCGAGCGCGACAAGATCATGTCCGCGCAGGAAGCCGTGGAGTACGGCCTGATCGACCAGGTCCTCACCAGCCGCAAGAACCTGCCGGCGCTCGTCAAGTAGCACCAGCAGGAACGACGAAGGCCCCGCACCGATCGGTGTGGGGCCTTCGTCGTGCGGCGGTGTCAGTCTTCGGTGTCGTCCGTCTCGGGCGCGGGGCGGCGCCGCAGGAGTAGCAGGACCGCGACGACCGCGGCGACGAGGACGACGCCTCCGGCGCCGATCCAGAGCGCGTCGGTCGCGGCCGAGTCGGTGTCACCCGAGGCGGTGCCGGTGGTGGCGGCCTCGGTGGAGTCGTCTCCCGCGGTGGCGCAGGTCGGCGGCGTGGTGGACCCCGAGGCCGCGGAGAAGCCGGACGGGGCCTTCCACGTGAAGGCGTACTCGTCGGAGACGGTGTGGCCGTCGGCGGAGACGATCTGCCACTCGACGGTGTACTTCCCCGAGTCGCCGAGTGCGGCGGGCGTGGTCATCGAGGGGCCGTCGATGTCGACGCAGCCGTCCTCGTAGTACTTCCCGTCCGGACCCACGACCCGGAAGGCGAAGCCCGAACCGGAGTCGCCGATGTCGAGCAGCTTGTCGTTCGTGGTGATCTCGAACGCCTTCGGCAGGCTCGTGAGCGTGCCGTCGACCTCCGGGGTGGACGCGATCAGGTAGTTGTGCGCGCTGGCGGGACCCGCGAGCCCGAGGACCGCACCGCCCGCGATCGCGACGGCCGCGGCGGACCCGGCCACGAGCCTCCAGGCAGAGGACCGCAGCCGAGCCCGACGCGAGCCGCGCTGCGTCACTTGGCGGAGCTCCGACGACGCGTGCCGGCGACGGCGACGACCAGGGCGACGGCGCCGAGCACCAGACCGCCCAGGCCGAGGAAGCGGCCGACCAGGTCGGGGTCCGCGGGGGTCGTCGAGCCGGATGCGGCCTCGGCGGTCGGGGTGGTGGCGACCGGGTCACCGTCGTCGTCCGTGGCCTCGGCCGCGGTCAGCGTGATCGAGGGGGCCGGGTGCTCGGGCTCGGCCTCGCCGGCCTGCTGCTCCTGGTTCCACTCGACCGAGCCCTTCTCGCAGGTCTGGATCGCGGGGAACTCGACGAGGTCACCGGCCTTGCCGTCCGGCAGCGAGAAGGAGAGGGCGAAGGTGTCGCGCTCGTCGGCGGGGAGCGGGGTCTTCGCGGTGTAGGTGATGCTCGTGACACGTTCGGCGGCGTCCTCGGCGTGCTCACCGTCGGCCGCGGCGGAGGGGCTCGTGTACGGCTCGGTCGCCTTCGTGATCTTCCAGTTCGGGTTCACGGTGGGGGTGACCTCGATGACGGACTCCGGCACCTGGAACTCGATCTTCGTGGTGGGGGAGCCGTCGCAGCCGTGCGGGACCGAGAAGGTCGCCGTGGTGTACGAGTTCGCGGCGGTCGAGGTGGCCGTCGCGGACACGTGCGCGCTGGCTGCGCCGGCCGTGCCGAGGACGATGACGGCCACGGCGCCGAGGGTGACGGCGCCGCCGGCGGCGAGACGCTTCTGCATGGGGATCCTTCGATGGTCGGGACGGTGTTTCTACAACTTGTAGAGAAGACTGGATCACGGTAGCAGGCCCGAACGCCCTGGGCGAACGCGCGCGCGAAATCCCGCGGCGCCGCACGGTCGGTGTCACCGGTTGCGGTTAGGCTCGTGTCCACGACGAGGTGCCCACCAGCAGCGGTGCACCAGCGGCCGGTGCGAGTGCGCGGGCCGGCACGTCCAACCAGGGAGGCACGGCAATGGCACGCATCGGAGAGAGCGGGGACCTCCTCAAGTGCTCCTTCTGCGGCAAGAGCCAGAAGCAGGTCCAGCAGTTGATCGCCGGTCCGGGTGTCTACATCTGCGACGAGTGCGTCGAGCTGTGCAACGAGATCATCGAGGAGCGTCTGGCAGAAGCCGGCGAGGACACCTCGAGCGGTGACTTCGAACTGCCGAAGCCGCGCGAGATCTTCGACTTCCTGCAGGAGTACGTCATCGGGCAGGACCCGGCGAAGCGCGCCCTCGCCGTGGCCGTCTACAACCACTACAAGCGCATCCGTGCGCAGGGGCAGATCACCGCTGCCGAAGACCGCGACGACATCGAGATCGCGAAGTCGAACATCCTGCTCATCGGCCCGACCGGCTGCGGCAAGACCTACCTGGCGCAGACCCTGGCGAAGCGCCTCAACGTGCCGTTCGCCGTCGCCGACGCCACCGCCCTGACCGAGGCCGGCTACGTCGGTGAAGACGTCGAGAACATCCTGCTCAAGCTGATCCAGGCCGCCGACTACGACGTCAAGCGTGCCGAGACTGGCATCATCTACATCGACGAGGTCGACAAGATCGCCCGCAAGGCCGAGAACCCGTCGATCACGCGTGACGTCTCGGGCGAAGGCGTGCAGCAGGCACTGCTCAAGATCCTCGAGGGCACCGTCGCGTCGGTCCCGCCGCAGGGTGGTCGCAAGCACCCGCACCAGGAGTTCATCCAGATCGACACGACGAACGTCCTGTTCATCGTGGCCGGTGCGTTCGCCGGGCTCGAGGACATCGTGTCCTCGCGCGTCGGCAAGCGGGGGATCGGCTTCGGGGCGCCGCTGCACAGTGCGACCGACCACCAGGACCTCTACTCCGAGGTCCTGCCGGAAGACCTGCACAAGTTCGGCCTGATCCCCGAGTTCATCGGTCGTCTGCCCGTCGTCACCACGGTGTCGCAGCTCGACCAGGCAGCCCTCATGCAGATCCTGACCGAGCCGAAGAACGCGCTGATCAAGCAGTACCAGCGGATGTTCCAGATCGACGGCGTCGAGCTCGAGTTCGACCAGGGTGCGCTCGAGGCGATCGCCGACCTGGCCGTGCTGCGCCAGACCGGTGCCCGTGGCCTCCGCGCCATCCTCGAAGAGGTCCTCGGCCCAGTGATGTTCGACGTCCCGTCCGACGACGACGTCGCCCGCGTGGTGATCACCCGCGAGTCCGTGCTCGAGAACGCGGCGCCGACCATCGTGCCCCGGCCGCGGGCGAAGCGCGTCGAGAAGTCGGCGTAGCGTTCCGCTCGCCACGAAGCCCCGCACCGGATCGGTGCGGGGCTTCGTCGTGGTGGGGCGGTCGGCACGGCCCGCGGGTCGACGTCTGGTTCTTCCCATGACGGCTGCGATGGAAAGTGAGATCGGGCGTACCTGGTCGGAAGTTCCGACCAGGTACGCCCGATTCGACGCGGTACGCCCGGAAGCGCCCGGTCCCGCAGCGCCCTACTCGAGCCCGCGGCGACGCAGCAGCGGCCCGACCTCGGCGTCGCGCCCGCGGAAGTCGCGGTACGCCTCGAGCGGGTCCTTCGCGCCGCCGACACCCAGCAGCCGTGATGCGAACCGACGGCCGGCCTCCCGGGAGAGCCCGCCGTTGTCGCGGAACCACTCGACCGTGTCGGCGTCGAGCACCTCGGACCAGATGTAGCCGTAGTACCCGGCGTCGTACCCGCCCGAGAACGTGTGCGCGAAGTACGTCGACGAGTACCGCGGGGGCACGGCCTCGACCGCGATGCCGGCGGCCTCCAACGCCGATCGCTCGAAGTCCTCGACGGACGTCACCGCGGCGGCCTCTGCTGCGGAGAGCCGGTGCCACGCCTGGTCGAGGAGCGCCGCGGCCAGGTATTCGGTCGTGCCGAAGCCCTCGTTGAAGCCCTCGGACTCGCTCAGGCCCAGGACGAGCTCGGGCGGCAGCGTTGCGCCGGTCTCGTGGTGCTTCGCGTAGTTCGCCAGGACCGACGGCCACGACACCCACATCTCGTTCACCTGGCTCGGGAACTCGACGAAGTCGCGCTCGACGTTCGTGCCGGAGAACCGGGGGTACGTGGTGCGGGCGATGAGGCCGTGCAGCGCGTGGCCGAACTCGTGGAAGAGCGTCTCGACCTCGTCCTGGATGAGCAGCGTCGGCGACCCGGGGGCCGGCTTCGCGACGTTGAGGTTGTTCACCACGACGGGCAGCGTCCCGAGCAGCTCGGACTGCTCGACCACGGGGTTCATCCACGCGCCGCCGCGCTTGCCGTCGCGCGTGTACAGGTCGAGCAGGTAGAGCCCGACCGGTTCGTCGTCGTCGCCGGTGACCTCGAAGACACGGACCTCGTCGTTGTAGCCGTGCAGGTCCGGGCGCTCGGTGAACGTGAGGCCGTAGAGGGCACCCGCGGCGTGGAAGACACCGTCGTGCAGGACGCGGTCGGCCTCGAAGTACGGTCGGAGCGCCGAGCTGTCCGCGGCGAACTGCTCCCCGCGCAGGATCTCGGTGGCGTACGCCCAGTCCCACGACTCGATGTCGAACCCGACCGTGCGGGACCGGACGGCCCGCTCGTCGTCGGCGTTCCGCGCCGCAGCGCCGACGAGCGACGACAGTAGCCCGTCGACGGCCTCGGGGGTCTTCGCCGTCTCGTCGGCAGTGACGACCGCGGCGTGGTTCGGGAACCCGAGCAGTTCGGCGCGCTCGGCACGGAGCCGCACGATGCGCAGCAGGACCTCGCGGTTGTCGTACTGGTTGCCGCGGCGGCCGCGGGCGAGGGAGGCGCGCATGATGCGCTCGCGCAGGTCGCGGTTCGCGAGCGACGGCAGCCACGGGTGGCCGGTGTAGAGCGGCAGGGTGATGAGCCAGCCCTCGAGGCCGCGGTCCGCTGCGGACCCGGCAGCGGCGGACTTCGCACCGTCGTCGAGTCCCTCGAGCTCGGCTTCGTCGGTCACGTGCACGGCGGAGTCGTTGGTGTCCTCGAGCAGGTTGCGCTCGAAGGTGGTCGTGAGCGTCGACAGCTCCTGGTTGATGGCGGTCAGGCGCTCCTTGCCGGCGTCGTCGAGCCCGGCGCCCGCCAGGGTCATCTCGGCGTGGGTGCGCTCGACCAGGCGGAGCGCTTCGCCCTCGAGCCCGGCGGCTACGGCGCCGTCGAGCACGGACTGCACGCTCGCGTAGAGCCGGGAGTCCAGCGTGATCGCGTCGCGGTGGGCGGCGAGCAACGGCGAGACCTCGGCCTCGAGGTCGTGCAGCTCCGGCGTCGAGTCCGCCGACGACAGCGTGAAGAACACGTGGCTGACCCGGGTCAGCAGCTGCCCGGAACGCTCGAGGGCGATGAGGGTGTTCTCGACCGTCGGCGCATGCGGATCGGTGGCGATGGCCTCGACCTCGGCGCGCTGCTCGGCCATGCCGGCCTCGAAGGCCGGTCGGTAGTGCTCGAGTCGCACGTCGCCGAAGGGCGGCAGGGCGTAGGGGAGGGTGCTCGGGACGTCGAACGGGGTTGCCATGGCAACCACCCTACGGACGTCGCGCCGCGACGGGGCGGACGGGAGGCCCGTGGCGGCCTGGCCCCGCGCCTCCCCCCACCGGCACGGCCGTCGCGCCGCTGGCGCGTCGCACCGGAACCGGCGGCGTGGGCCCAGTCCGCCCTGTGGGTGCGTTCCTTCCCATCGCGACCGGACTGGAAAGCGGAATCGGGCGTACCTGGTCGGAAGAACCGACCAGGTACGCCCGGAACGACCAGGTACGCCCGAAACGGCCAGGTCAGCGGGACGGCCCCGTCGCGGCGTCGATCAGCGTCGACGCAGCACGGCGGGCGTGCGCTGCAGGTTCCGTGGTGCCGGCGATGGCAGCAGTGGTCTGCGCGCCCTCGGCGAGCAGGGCGAGCTGTGCGGCGAGTTCCTCGGCACGGTCCGGATCGGTGACGACCTCGGCGGTGAGCTCCTGCACGAACCGTTGGAACGAGTCCTTGTGGTCGCGGGCGATCTCGGCGACCGCGGGCGAGGTCGCACCGAGCTCCCCGAAGGCGTTGATGAACCCGCAGCCGCGGAACGTGTCGTCGCCGAACCACGACTCGAGGAAGTCGTACACGGCGAGCAGCTTGTCGCGCGGGGTCGTGGCCGCCTCGACCGCGCCGTGCACGCCGCGCTCCCACAGGTCGTGCCGCCCGGACAGGACGGCCGCGATGAGCTGCTCCTTGCCGGGGAACGCCGCGTAGAGCTTCTTCAGCGAGACGCCTGCGCCCGTGCGGATCTCGTCCATGCCGACGGACTGGATGCCGCGCGCGTAGAACAGCTGGTCGGCGACGTCCACGATGTGTGCGCGGACGTCGGCGTCGACCGTGCTGATGGTGCTGGTTGCCATGACGTACCCCGTTCGCTGCGTGTTCACCGTTCCCGAGTTGCGCCGGGAACGATCGTTCTCTAGTGTAAGGCACATCGACAGAGAACGAACGTTCTCCGTGAGGCTCAGGGAAGGAAACGATCATGGGTGCCATCACCGTCGGAACCGAGAACAGCGTCGACATCGAACTCCACTACGAGGACAAGGGAACCGGTCAGCCGATCGTGCTGATCCACGGCTTCCCCCTCGACGGCAACTCGTGGGAGGGCCAGACCCCGGCCCTGCTCGAGGCCGGCTACCGCGTGATCACGTACGACCGCCGCGGCTTCGGGCAGTCCTCGCAGCCGAGCACCGGCTACGACTACGACACCTTCGCCGACGACCTGCACACCGTCCTCGAGACCCTCGACCTGCGCGAGGTGATCCTGGTCGGCTTCTCGATGGGCACCGGTGAGATCGCCCGCTACATCGGCCGCCACGGACAGGACCGGATCGCCAAGGTCGCGTTCCTCGCCTCGCTCGAGCCCTTCCTGGCCATCACCGACGACAACCCCGACGGCGCCGGCCCGATGTCGTTCTTCGAGGGCATCGCCGCCGACGTCAAGAAGGACCGGTACGCGTACTTCACGAACTTCTACCAGGACTTCTTCAACCTGTCGGAGAACCTCGGCTCGCGCATCTCGGAAGAGGCCGTCCGCAACGCCTGGAACATCGCCGCCGGCTCGGGCGCGATCGCGTCCGCCGCAGCACCGCTGACCTGGCCGACCGACTTCCGTCAGGACATCCCGAAGGTCACCGTCCCGGCGCTCATCGTGCACGGCACGGCGGACAACATCCTGCCGATCGACGCCACCGGTCGCCGCTTCACCAAGGCCCTGCCGGCCGCGAAGTACGTCGAGATCGAGGGTGCCCCGCACGGCCTGCTCACCACGCACACCGCCGAGGTGAACGAGGTCCTGCTCACCTGGCTCGCCGAGTAGCCGCTCGCATCGTGAGCAGAAATGGTCGGGTTCCCACCGGGGACCCGACCATTTCTGCTCACCAAGCAACCTCGCCCCGCGCTAGTCCTCTTCCGCGGCGTCGTCGGGGTTCGTGACCTGGGCGTGCCCGGCATCGTCGAGGTGGATCGAGGTGCCGTCGTCGAGCTCGACGATCGGCTTGCCCTCGAGGAACGTCAGGGTCCAGCCCCAGGTCCCCGTGTCGACCGACTCGGCCGCCAGTTCGTCCTCGACCCCGCGCACGGCGACGACCATCGCCTCGGGCAGTCGCGCAGGCGGCTCCCCACCCACGCTCCATCGTGTGCCCAACTGCATCCGTGCCTCCTGTCCGGTGGTGGACCGGCCGGATCGCCGAGGCGACCCGGCCGGACGACCGACGTTACGCCTGCTGTTCCGCCAGCTCGATCTCGGTGACGGCGAGTTCGTCGCCGTCGACGAACGACAGGTTCTCGATGCGGCCGACGGCCGCCAGGTCGACCGCCGCGCGCTCGATGAGCGCCCGCGTCTCGGTCGGCGCCGCGACGACGGCACGCGTGACGGGCGTCTTCTGGGACGCCTTCGCCGACGTCTTCGCGCCGCGGATCCCGATGAGCGCCTGTCCGACGGCCGCGAGCAGCCCGGTTGGGGCCGCGTCGGTGGGCAGGTCGGCAGCGGTCGGCCATGAGGCCCGGTGCACGCTGGTCTCGTGGGTCCAGGCCCACACCTCTTCCGTCGCGTACGGGAGGAACGGTGCCAGCAGTCGGAGCAGCACGTCGATCGCGCCGCGCAGCGCCAGGACCGCGCTCGCCTGGGTCTCGTGCGTCGCGTCGGCCGCCGTGCCGTAGGCACGTTCCTTCACGAGCTCGAGGTAGTCGTCGCAGAAGGTCCAGAAGAACCGCTCCGTGATCTCGAGCGCGCGGGCGTGGTCGAAGCCGTCGAACGCGGCGGTGGCCTGCTCGACGACCGCACCGAGCTCGGCGAGCATGTCGACGTCGAGCGCCTCGGTCACGCTCGTGGCACCCTCGGGCAGCGGGAAGCCGTAGACGAACTTGGCGGCGTTCAGGACCTTGATCGCCAGACGACGTCCGACCTTGATCTGCTTCGGGTTCTGCGGGTCGAACGCCGCATCGGTGCCGAGCTTGGACGAGGCCGCCCAGTAGCGGACCGCGTCGGCGCCGTGCTGCTCGAGGATCGACAGGGGCGTGACGACGTTGCCCTTCGACTTCGACATCTTCTTGCGGTCGGGGTCGACGATGAAGCCGGAGATGCTCGCGTGCTTCCACGGCACGGTGTCCGCTTCGAGCTGGCTGCGGAGCACCGTCGTGAAGAGCCACGTGCGGATGATGTCCTGTGCCTGCGGGCGGACGTCGTACGGGTACACCAGGTCGTACAGCGCCGGGTCGGTCTCCCACTTGCCCGCGAGCTGCGGGGTGAGCGACGAGGTGGCCCAGGTGTCCATGACGTCGAGTTCGCCCTGGAACCCGCCAGCGACGCCGCGCTGGTCCTCGGAGTAGCCGGGTGCCGGGTCGGACGACGGGTCGACGGGCAGCTGCGCCTCGGTCGGGACGATCGGCTGGTCGAACACCGGGTTGCCATCGGCGTCGAGCGGGTACCAGACCGGGATCGGCACGCCGAAGAACCGCTGGCGCGAGATGAGCCAGTCGCCGGACAGGCCACCGACCCAGTTGTCGTAGCGGACGCGCATGAAGTCCGGGTGGAACGCGATCTCCTCGCCGCGGGCGCGGAGCGTCGTCTTCAGGGCTTCGTCGCGGGCACCGTTGACGATGTACCACTGGCGGGTCGAGACGATCTCGAGGGGCTTGTCGCCCTTCTCGAAGAACTTCACCGGGTGGTTGATCGTCTTGACGTCGCCGACGAGCTCGCCGGACTCGGTCAGGGCGTCCACGACGACCTTCTTCGCCGAGAACACGGTCTTGCCGGCCATCTCGGCGTAGAGCGCCTTGCCGGTCGCCGACTCGATCCACGCGGGCTCGTCGGAACGGACACGGCCGTCGAAGCCGAGGATCGCGCGGTTCGGCAGCTGCAGCTCGCGCCACCAGACCACGTCGGTGGTGTCGCCGAAGGTGCAGACCATCGCGATGCCGGCGCCCTTGTCCTTCTGCGCCAGGTGGTGCGCGAGCACCGGGACCTCGACGTCGAACTGGGGCGAGCGGACCGTGGTGCCGAACAGGTCCTGGAACCGCTCGTCGTCGGGGTGCGCGACGAGGGCGACGCACGCCGGCAGCAGCTCGGGACGGGTCGTCTGGATCACGACGTCGTCGCCGCCGTCCGCACGGTGGAACGCGATGCCGTGGTACGCGCCGGGCATCTCCTTGTCCTCGAGCTCGGCCTGCGCGACCGCGGTGCGGAACGTGACGTCCCACAGGGTCGGGGCGTCGGCCTGGTAGGCCTCGCCGCGCGCGAGGTTGCGGAGGAAGGCGCGCTGCGCGCTCGCCCGCGAGGTGTCGTCGATGGTGCGGTACGACTGCGTCCAGTCCACCGACAGGCCGAGGGTGCGGAAGAGCTCCTCGAACTGCTGCTCGTCCTGCACGGTCAGCTGGTCGCACAGCGCGATGAAGTTGCGGCGCGAGATCGGCAGCTGGTCGGCGGCCTTCGACGACTTGCCGTCGCCGCCCTCGAACGGCGGCGTGAAGTCGGGGTCGTAGGGGAGGGTCGGGTCGCAGCGGACGCCGTAGTAGTTCTGCACGCGGCGCTCGGTCGGCAGGCCGTTGTCGTCCCAGCCCATCGGGTAGAAGACGTGCTTGCCCCGCATGCGCTCGAACCGCGCCTTGAGGTCGGTGTGCGTGTACGAGAAGACGTGCCCGATGTGCAGCGACCCGGAGGCGGTCGGCGGCGGGGTGTCGATCGAGTAGACGGCGTCGCGGTGGCCGGCGGCGTCACGGTCGAAGCGGTAGGTGCCGTCCTGCTCCCAGACCGGCCCCCAGACCTGCTCGAGTCCGTCGACGCTGGGCTTCTCGGGCATGGGCTTGGTCATGGCTGCGCCTTCCGTGCGTGTGTGCGGCACCGAGTCCGTGATGAGGTGCCTGAGTGTCCACGCCTGGTGCGTGGTGTCCCAAGGTTACCCGGTGCCGGAGACCCGGAGTCGACCGCGGGAATGCTGGATGGGGAATTCTTTCGGCGGAAATACGCAAATGCCGCACGAATGCAATTGTTTGCATTGATCGGAAATGCTCGTAGGGTGCAATCCGTGAATACCTTCGAGAAAGTCGCGACCGCCTTCGTCGGTGTGGCCGCGCTGCTCCTGCCGATGTCCCCGCCGGTGCCGGCTGCGGCCGCGGCCGCGGCTGCGGCCGCGACCGGTTCGGCTCGGTTCGGGATCGGTTCCGGCATCGACACCACGGCGGACGGCGCGAAGGTGGCCCTCGCGGCGGGGCTCGGCGTGGGGACCGCTCGGGTCGACCTGTGGTGGACGGGCGTCGAGAAGGCCCGGGACGAACTCGTCATGCCCGCGTCGTACCGGAAGTCCGTCGACCGTCTCCGCGCGGCGGGGATCCGACCGCTCATCGTCCTCGACTACGGCAATCCCCACCACGACGGCGGTGGTGGTCCGACCACAGCCGCCGGCATCGCCGCGTTCGCGCGGTACGCGGGGTTCGTCGCCGCGACGTTCGGCCCGGACGTGGCGGGGTACGAGATCTGGAACGAGTGGCCGAACACCGTCGCGCCGGAGGCCCGCAGTGCTGCACGCTACGTCGCACTGACCCGGGCGGCGTCCGCGGCCGTCCACGCCGCGGCGCCGGGCTCCGTGGTGGCGGGTCCCGCCATGAGCCTGCTCGGGGCGGACGGCCTGCACCCGTGGCTCCGGCAGTGGCTCGCCGCAGGTGGTCCGGCGACGGTCGACGCGGTGTCGGTCCACGCGTACACCGGGACACGACCGCCGGAGACGACTCTGGGGCCCGCGATGCGGGAGCTCCGGACGGCCCTCACGGCGCAACACCGCTCCGTCCCGGTCTGGTGGACCGAAGGCGGCTGGCAGGCCGGTCCGCCGGGGCAGGCGGGTACCGTCACCCCCGCAGTGCAGTCCGCCTGGCTGGTGCGCTGGGGAGCGCTCGCCGCGCACCTCGGTGCCACGCTCGTCGTGCCGTTCACCCTGAACGACGCGGCGTCGACACCGACCGGGTACGGCCTGTACGGCTCAGCCAGTGGTGGGTACACGGCGCGGCGGGCTGCCGCGGCCTACGCGGTCCTCGTGCGCACCGTCGGTGATCGCCGGTTCGTGGCGGTCGAACGGGCCGGCACGGGCGGGGTCTGGATCGTCAGGTACGGCTCGGGCGGGGACGTGGTCCGCGTCGTCTGGTCGACGTCGGGAGTCCGCACGACGTCGGTCGGCATGCCGGGCGGCTCCTCGCTGGTCTCGGCGACCGGGGCGACGAGCCGGCTGACCGTGGTCCGCGGTGCGGCGTCGGTGCGGGTCCGGGCAGCCCCGGTGTTCCTCCGCTCCGATCGGTGACGCGTCGGAGCGGCGATTACCACACCGACCTGTCGGACACGCCGGAGACCTGGTAGTCTGTCGGAGTTTGTCCGGCGAGCGCGGGTTCGCAGGAACTGCACCGTTGCCGTCCGCCGGACGCCCGAAGGACGCACCGCACACCGGAGGAACGACTTGGCACCGAACGACGCACCCCACCCGCACGGCGATCGGCCGCTGCCGCACGGCGACCGACCGCTGCGCTCGAAGGGCGCTGCGAAGCGCGCTCGGCGCAAGCTGACGAAGGACGACGTCACCGTCGTCGAGGAGTCGCTGCTCAAGCGCGCCGTGGCGGCCGCCGCTCTCGGCAACGCGATGGAGTGGTTCGACTTCGGCATCTTCGCGTACCTGACCGTCACGATCTCGCAGGTCTTCCTGCCGCAGGGCGACCCGGCCGCGAACATCGTCGCGACCTTCGGCTTCTTCGCCGCGGCGTTCATCGTCCGACCGATCGGTGGCGCCGTCTTCGGTCCGATCGGCGACCGGATCGGCCGGCAGAAGGTCCTCGCGCTGACGATGATCCTGATGGCCGCCGGCACGCTGATGATCGGCCTGATCCCGTCGTACGACTCGATCGGCTTCTGGGCCCCGGTCCTGCTGCTCGTGGCCCGCTTCGTGCAGGGCTTCTCGACCGGCGGTGAGTACGGCGGCGCCGCGACCTTCATCGCCGAGTACTCGCCCGACAAGCGCCGTGGGTTCATGGGCTCGTGGCTCGAGTTCGGCACCCTGGCCGGCTACGTGCTCGGCGCGTCGATCGTCACCGGCCTGCAGTTCGGCCTGTCCGAGGACGCCCTGCTCAGCTGGGGCTGGCGCATCCCGTTCATCATCGCGGGCCCGCTCGGCCTGATCGGGCTGTACCTGCGTCTCAAGCTCGAGGAGACCCCGGCCTTCCAGAAGCAGCAGGAGCAGGCCGCCGAGCGCGAGGGGCAGAAGACCCCGTTCCTCAAGCTCTTCGCCGAGAACTGGCGCGCGCTCATCATCTGCATCGGCCTGGTCCTGGTCTTCAACGTGACCGACTACATGCTGCTGTCGTACATGCCGACCTACCTCGAGCAGAACCTCGGCCAGAACGCCACGTTCGGCCTCATCCTGATAGTCGTCGTGATGCTGCTCATGATGGTCGTCATCACGTTCGGTGGCCGGCTGTCCGACAAGTTCGGTCGTCGCCCGGTGCTCGCCGCCGGCTGCATCGGCTTCATCCTGCTGTCCTGGCCGGCCCTCAAGCTCGTCCAGACCGGCACGGGCGTCGGGGTGTTCTCCGGCCTGCTCATCCTCGGTGTCGTGCTCGTCACGTTCACCTCGACGATGCCGTCGACGCTGCCCGCGCTGTTCCCGACGATCATCCGCTACGGCGCGCTCGCGATCGCCTTCAACGTCTCGGTGTCGCTGTTCGGTGGCACGACCCCGCTCGCGACCTCGGCGCTCATCAACGCCGCGAAGGACGCCGGCTACGGCTGGGCAGAGGACATCCCGGCCTTCTACCTGATGCTGGCCGCCGTCATCGGGCTCGTCGCGGTGTACTTCACCAAGGAGACCGCCGCCACCCCGCTCATGGGCTCCGGCCCGACGGTCGGTTCCGAGGACGAGGTCGCCGGCGTGATCGACGACTACAACGACCCGAACTCGGAGTTCGCGCAGTCCGACTGGGCGAAGGAGTTCGCGACGAGTGAGATCCCGATCATCTCGGGTGACGCTGCGAAGAAGGAGTCCGCCGACTCCTGACCCCGGGGCCGCCCCGCGGCAACCCGCCCTGGAGGCCCGGTGCACGTCCGCCACGGACGCGCACCGGGCCTCCGGTCACGTTCAGGGCCGTGGGGGACGTCACGCGCGCAGCGACAGTTCGCGGACGCGGCACCGCGCGAACTGTCGCTCAGCCCGTGAAGTCGGCTGCGGGGCCCGCCGCCAGCCGCTCCGCGGCCTGCAGCAGGTGCGCGGTCACGGGGTGCGCCGGGCGCGCGAACACCGTCGCGGCGGGGCCGTGCTCGACGACCGCGCCCCGGTGCACGACGAGCACGTCGTCGGCCATCCGGCGCACGGCCCGCAGGTCGTGCGAGACGAACACCATCGCCACGCCGGTGTCGTCGCGGAGCCGCTCGAGCAGGGTCAGAACGGCGTCCTGCACGGTGGCGTCGAGGGCGGTGACCGGCTCGTCGAGGATGATCACCTCGGGGTCGGTGGCCAGCGCCCGGGCGATCGCGAGTCGCTGCCGTTGCCCACCGGACAGGGTCAGCGGCGACCGCGGCCGGAGCGCCGGGTCGAGGTCCACCTGGCGCAGGGCTGTGTCCACCCGGGCGGCGAGGGAACCACGGGCGCGGCGGTCGTCGCCCCGCGAGAACGCGTCGGCGAGGACCCGCTCGACCGACCACCGCTCGTCGAACGTGGCGCCGGGGTCCTGCACGACGGCCGCGACCCGGTGGCGTCGGGGTCGTCGGTCGTGTTCGGGGAGCGGTACCCAGGGGGCTCCGTCGAGCGAGACCGTGCCGGCGTCGGGCGTCTCGAACCCGAGGAGCATCCGCGCCAGGGTGGTCTTACCCGACCCCGAGGCGCCGATCACCCCGAGCACCCGCCCGCGGTCGAGCCCGAACGACACGTCGTCGACGGCGCGGACGCCCTCGTAGTCGCGCGCGAGCCCCGCGGCGACGAGGACGCCAGCCCTTCCGCCAGCCCTCCCGCCGTGCCCCGTGCGAGGTTGATCACTCCGTGCGTCGTCGGAAGCTCGCACGGAGTGATCAACCTCGCACCGAGCGCCAGTGGCCGCGCGCACCAGGGCCTGCGTCGCGGCGTGCTGCGGATCCTGCAACACCGAGGCGACCGGACCCTGCTCGACGATCCGGCCCTCGTGCATGACGGCCACCCGGTCGGCCCACCCGGCGACGAGCCCGAGGTCGTGCGTGATGACGAGCAGCCCCGCCCCGCGCTGCTGTGCCGCCCGCAGCTGCTCCATCACGGTGACCGCGACCCCGGCGTCCAGTGCGGTCGTGGGCTCGTCGGCGACCACGAGCGCCGGCGACCCGATGGTGGCCGCGGCGATGAGGGCTCGCTGCCGCATCCCGCCCGACAGCGTGCCGGCGAGTCGGCCGTCGGTCGCGATGTCCGGGTCGAGGCCCACCGCGCGCAGGGCATCGCGCACGGCGTCCACGCGCTCGGCCGCACCCATCTCGGTGTGCAGGCGGAGGCTGTCGGCGACCTCGCGTCCGACGGGACGCAGCGGGTCCAACGCGCCCAGGGCCTCCTGGCCGACGTAGCCGACCCGAGACCCGCGCACCTGGCGCCACCGACGATCGGAGAACGCGCGGACGTCGAGTCCGGCGACGGTGAAGGCGTCGGCGCGGACGGCGGAGCCGGGCGCGGACAGGCCGAGTGCGGCGCGGGCGGTGACGGTCTTGCCGGAGCCGGACGCGCCGACCAGGGCGACGCACTCGCCGGCGTCGACCCGCAGGGCGACGTCGTGCACGATCGGCGTGCCCGCGATGGCGACGTGCAGCGCCTGGACCTCGAGGACGGTGGTCATCGGACGACTCCTGTTCGGCGGATCGCGCGACCGAGCACGGTGACGGCGGTCGCGAGCACCACGATGGCGAGCCCCGGGAAGGTGCTCATCCACGGTGCGGTCTGCAGGTAGGTCCGGCCGTCGGCGAGCATCGCGCCCCACTCCGGAGCCGGGGGCGGTGTCCCGACACCGAGGTAGCTCAGCGCCGAGGCCCAGACGATCGCCTGGCCGACGCCGAGTGTCGCGACCGCGACGACGGGCCAGAGTGCGGTGGGCAGGACGTGCCGGACCACGATGCGGACGGGGGAGCGGCCGAGCAGCACGGCGGTCTCGACGACCTGCGACGACCGGGCCGCGCGGACCAGGCCACGGACGATGCGGGCGTAGCCGGGGGCGGTGGCGAAGCCGACGGCGAGAACGGCGGGCACCGGGCCCGGGCCGGTGACGGCGATGACCACCAGGGCGACGAGCAGCAGCGGCAGGGCGAACGCGACCTCGGTGACGCGTCCGATCACGGCGTCGAGCAGTCGGCCGATGCGCCCGGCGCCGGCGCCCAGTCCGGCGACGACCCCGAGCACGACGCCGGTCCCGCCGCCGATCAGGGTCGCGGCGACACCGACGACGAGCGAGGCCCGCGTGCCGGCGACGACCCGGGCCAGGACGTCGCGTCCGGATTCGTCGGTGCCGAAGGGGTGCGCGCCGCTCGGCGCGAGCAGCGCCCCGGACGGGTGCACGGCGAGCGGGTCCGCGCCGCCGAGCAGCGCCGGCCAGGCGGCCGCCACGACGGCGAGCAGGACCACGGCACCCGCGACGGCTCCGGGGACGCCGAGGCCCCGTCGCCGGCGACGTGCTGCTGCCGGTCGTCCGTCGACCGGTTCACCGGCCAGGAGGCTCGGCTCGGCGATGCCGCTCACCGCGCCGCCGCCTCGGGGCCGGGTCCACGGCGTCGCGCGGCTCGCGGGGTGCGCGGGCGCGGGGCGCCGGCGCGCGGGCCTCCGGCGCGCGGGGCGCCGGTGCGCCGGCCTCCGGTGCGCGGGTCGACGACACGCTCGACGAGGTCCGCGACCGCGAGCACCACGACGTAGGCGGCGGCGGACACCAGCGCGATGCCGGCGACGAGTGGCATGTCCCGCTGCGTCACCGCGGTCACCAGGGCGCGACCGATGCCGGGCAGCGCGAACACGGACTCGACGACGACGGCGCCGGACACGAGGGACCCGAACGCCCAGGCGGACAGGGCGATCCCGGGCAGCGCCGCGTGGCGGAGCAGGTGCCGGGCGAACAGCCCGAGGCGGGTCTCACCACGGCCCCGGGCGGCGAGGGCGAAGGCGGACCGTTGCGCATCGACGACCCCGTCGCGGACGGTCTCGGCCAGGTACCCGGCGACCGGGACGGCCACCGTCAGCACCGGGAGCACCCAGCCGCGCACGGTGCCGTCGCTGACCGCGGGCACCCAACCGAGGGCGCCCGCGAACACCACGATGAGCACGCTGCCGAGCCAGAAGTGCGGCATCACGCTCGCGGTGACACTCAGCGCGCTCGTCAGCCCGGCCGCGAACCGACCGCGCTGCGTCGACCACCAGGCCGCGACGATCGCCAGGACCCAGGCGACGACGAGCCCGGCCACCGCCAGGGTGAGCGTGACGGGCAGCTGCTGGCCGAGCAACGTCGCGACCGGGGTGCGGAAGGCGTACGAGTCACCGAGCTGCAGGGTGGCGAGGCGTCCGAGGAACACCGCGTACTGCACGAGCACCGGCTGGTCGAGGCCGTACTCGTGCCGGACCTGGGCGACGGCCTCGGCGGAGGCCTGCGAGCCCGGACCACCGAGGATCGCGAGTGCGGGGTCGCCGGGGATGAGCCGGATCGCGACGAACACGATCGTCGCGACGGCCCAGAGCACGCCGACCCCGCCCGCGAGCCGTCGGACGGCCCACCACACCCAGGGCATCCGCGTCAGCGGTCGATCCAGGCCGTGCCGAACCAGGGCGTGGACACCGAGGTCGTCTGGATGCCGTGCACGGCCGAGCGCACCAGGAAGTGGTTCTGCTGGTCGTAGAGGGGCAGCACGGTGTCGCTCGCCAGGATCGTCTTCTGCGCCTGCTCGTACAGGTCGGCGCGCTCGTCGGCGTCCGAGGTGCGGGCCGCCTGCTCGAGCAGGGTGTCGAGCGCGGGGTCGTCGAGCTGCGCGAGGTTCGCGAAGTACCCGGACGGTGCCGGCTCGATGCTCGCGCTGTCGTACAGGATCCGCAGGACGTCGGGGCCGACCTTCGTGTACGGGGCGCTGACCACGTCGTACTCGTTCGCCGCGAGGGCCGCGTACCAGCTGGAGAGGTCGAGCTCGTCGAGCACGACCTTGAACCCGACGGCCTTCTCGGATGCCTGGATCTGCTGGAACAGGCTGCGCTCGGCCGGCACCGACTGGTTCGTCGACACCGGGAACGTCACGGTCAGCTGCTGGCCGTCCTTGACGCGGATGCCGTCCGACCCGACCTTCCAGCCGGCGTCGTCGAGCAGCTGCTTCGCCTTCGTCGGCGAGTAGTCGAACCGGCTCTTCTCCGAGTACGCCAGCGGTTCGGCACTCGAGAGCACGGAGTACGAGCGCTTCGCGGTGCCGAGGAACAGCGACTGCAGGCCGGGGTCGATCTCGGCACCCGCGATGAACGCCTGCCGCACGGCCTCGTCACGGAACACGCCGTGGCCGGAGTTCAGCTCGAGGCGGTTCGAGGCACCGGGGCGCGGGGCGTCGAGGTCGCGGATGGCGCCCTTCGCCGACGCTGCCTTGAGCTGGTCGGGCTGCGCGTTGTCGATGACGTCGACCTGGCCGGACTGCAGCGCCGCGTAGCGCGACGTCGAGTCGGGCAGGAACCGCCACGTGATGCCGGACAGGCGTGGCTTCGTCTTCCCCCAGTGGTCGCTGTTCTTCGTCAGGGTGACGCGGTCGCCGTGCTTCCACCCGGTGACCTCGAACGGGCCGGTGCCGACGGGCGCCTCGCAGTTCGTCGCCTGCTTGCGCTCGAGTGCCTTCGGGGACTCCATGCCGACCCACGGCTGCGAGAAGGACTCGAGCAGCGCGCTGTCCGGACGGCTCAGCGAGAGCGTCACGGTGTGGTCGTCGGTGGCCGTCGCCTTCGTGATGGACTGCAGCGCGAGGTACCCGGTGCTCGACGCGGTGGCCGGGTCCTGCACGTGCTCGATGTTCGCCACGACGGCGGCGGCGTCGAACGGGGTGCCGTCGGTGAAGGTGACGTCGTCGCGCAGCGTGAAGGTGAGGGTCTTGCCGTCGTCGCTCGTGGTCCACTTCGTCGCGAGCTCGGGCGTCGGCTCGCCGTCCTCGAGCCCGACGAGCTCCTCGATGTACTGCGTCGCCAGGAGCGCCTGCGGGTAGTTGCCGCCGACGTGCGGGTCGAGGCAGGTGGGCTCGGCATCGCCGGAGGCGTACGTCAGGGTCCCGCCGCTCACCGGCTTGCTGCTCGTGGTGCTCGTCCCGGCGCCGCTGCACCCCGCGAGGACGAGGACGACGGCGGTGGCGCTCGCGACGGCGGCGACGGTTTTCTGTACTGAGTCCAAGATCATGGCTGGACGAGTCTAGCGGTTTACTGGGGCCCATGGACGAACCGATCCGCCGCGGTGGCCGGCCCCGACGCTCGAGCGCCGAGGTCCTCGCGGACGCCGCTGCCGAGCTGTTCCTCGAGCAGGGGTACGCACGCACCACGGTCGACCAGATCGCCGTGCGTGCGGGGGTCAGTCGCGCGACGTTCTTCAACTACTTCACGGCGAAGTCGGACGTGATGTGGCTCGAGCTCGACGCCGCGGTCGCGGGGCTGCCCGGGTACCTGGCGGCCTCGATCGAACCCAGTGCGGTGCGTGCGGTGGAGCAGGCCCTGCTCGCCGCGGCCCAGGCCCACGACCCCGAGCGGGTGCCGTGGGCGGTCGCGCAGGCCGAGGTGATGGGCATCGGCTCCGAGCTCGTCGCCGGGGTCGCCGTCCGGGTGATGGCGCAGCACGGGGCCGTCGCCGCCTTCGTGGCCGGGCGCACGGGGGAGCAGCCGGGGTCGCTCTGGCCGCAGACGGTCTCGGGCGCGGTGCTCGGGGCGGCTGCTGCGGCGTTCGGGGTGTGGGTCGCCGACGGGGTGGCCCGACGACCGCTCGTCGAGTACGTCGCGGCGGCGCTGACCCCGGTGGTCGCCGGCCTCGACGCCCGCTGACGCCGACGACGCTCGCCCGCGCGTCAGTCGGTGCGCAGCGTCCCGGCGCCGCCGGCGGCCACGTCCGAGGCCGTCCCGTCGCGCACCACCTCGGGCACCTCGTCGCTCGTCGGCCGCAGCGAGGCGTCGCCCGGGTAGCTCAGCGTCAGCACGGCTTCCTCGATGTACGGGCTGTCCTCGAGCGACTTCTCGACGTCGCGCAACCGGACCGCGACGTGCTCCTCGTTCTCGTTGCCCGTCAGGTCGACGGCGGCGACGAGGTACACCCGCGACGGTCCGACGAACTCCAGGTGCAGGTAGGTGACACGTTCGATCTGCGAGCGGCCGAGCAGCTCGACGAGCACGGCGTTCTCGAGCTCGGGCGACGTGCTCTCGCCGAGCAGGAAGCGGCGGTTGCGGTCGATGAGGATGATCGCCACGACCCCGAGCAGCAGGCCGATCGCGATGGACCCGATCGCGTCGAAGATCGCCAGGCCGGTGACCTGGTGCAGGAACACCCCGAGGAACGCGACGACGAGGCCGATGAGCGCAGCGGCGTCCTCGGCGAACACGGCCCGCAGCGTCGGGTTCGAGGACTGCAGCACGTGGCGCAGCACCGGCACCTTGCGCTTCGTCGCCGCCCCGTGCGCCTGGCGGTAGGCCTGCAGGAAGCTCGTGCCCTCGAGGCAGAACGACAGCGCGAGCACGATGTAGTTGAGCAGGACGTCCTCGGCCGGACCCGTCTCGCCGAGCTCGGAGATGCCGTGGTAGATCGACACGATGGCACCGGCGGTGAACAGCCCGAACGCGGCGAACATCGACCAGATGTAGGTCTCGCGTCCGTACCCGAGCGGGTGTGCGGTGTCGCGCTTCCGCGCGCCCCGTCGTTCGGCGACCAGCAGGAAGATCTCGTTGCCGGTGTCCGCCCACGAGTGCGCTGCCTCGGCCACCATCGAGGCCGAACCCGAGATGAGCGACGCGATGGTCTTCGCGATCGCGACGAGCAGGTTCGCGCCGAAGGCGATGATGACGGTGAGGGAGGACTCCGGGCGTTCGCCGGAGGCAGAGTCGTCGGGCATCCCTCCAGCATGCTCCCGTCCGCTAAACTCGTGTCACACGAGCGTCGATCCGGCCATCACCGGGGAGCTCCCGGAAGAACGCGGTCCGCGCGAGCGGCTCGTCAGTAGAACCGGGCGGACCGGGCCGCACCGAACCCGAACACGAGCGGTCGTGACGTGCGGACAGCACGGCATGGCAAGCGAGGTGGTACCGCGGAGCGTGCTCCGTCCTCGTGGAGATCGAGCGAACCCACAAGGAGCCCCGGTGCCGTACCCGTTGAACGCCGATGCCGATGGCGTCGTCCCCTCGCCGTCCTTCCCCGCCGTCGAGCGGGGGATCCTCGCCTTCTGGAAGGGCGACGACACGTTCCAGGCGTCCATCGACCAGCGCCAGGGCTGCGACGAGTGGACCTTCTACGACGGCCCGCCGTTCGCGAACGGCCTGCCGCACTACGGTCACCTGCTGACCGGGTACGCGAAGGACGTCTTCCCGCGGTACCAGACGATGCGCGGCAAGCAGGTGCACCGACGCTTCGGCTGGGACACCCACGGGCTGCCCGCCGAGCTCGAGGCGATGCGCCAGCTCGGCATCACCGAGAAGCACGAGATCGACGAGATGGGCGTCGACGTGTTCAACGCCGCCGCCAAGAAGTCCGTGCTGCAGTACACCGACGAGTGGCAGCAGTACGTCACCCGCCAGGCGCGCTGGGTCGACTTCGAGGACGACTACAAGACGCTCGACACGACGTTCATGGAGAGCGTGCTGTGGGCGTGGAAACAGCTCTGGGACAAGGGCCTGGCGTACGAGGGCTTCCGGGTCCTGCCGTACTGCTGGAACGACCAGACGCCGCTGTCGAACCACGAGCTGCGCATGGACGACGACGTCTACAAGATGCGCCAGGACCAGTCCGTCACGGTGTCGTTCCCGCTGCAGGGTGCGCGCGCCGAGTCGCTCGGGCTGGCCGGCGTGCGTGCGCTCGCCTGGACGACGACCCCCTGGACCCTGCCCACGAACGCCGCGTTGGCCGTCGGGCCTGCGGTCTCGTACGTGGTGCTCCCTGCGGGGCCGGGAGGCGCGGCTGACGGCGCCGACGCCGGTTCCGTCTCGTACCTGTTGGCCTCGGACACCGTGGCCGCCTACGCGAAGGACCTCGGCTACGAGACGGCCGAGGACGCCGCTGCCGCGGTCGTCCGCACCCTGACGGGTGCGGAGCTCGACGGCGTCGAGTACGAGCGCCTGTTCGACTTCCTCGCCGAAGCCGAGGGCATGGAGCACGCCTGGCGCATCCTGGTCGCCGACTACGTCGAGACCGGCGAGGGCACCGGCATCGTGCACCAGGCCCCGGCCTACGGTGCCGACGACCAGGTGGTCTGTGCTGCCGCCGGCATCCCCGTGGTGCTCTCCCTCGACGAGGGCGGTGTCTTCACCTCGCAGTTCGGCGAGGTCGCCGGCATGCTCTGGTCCGACGCGAACAAGCCGCTGACCAAGTCCGTCCGCGACGCCGGTCGTCTGCTCCGCCAGGCGTCCTACGAGCACAGCTACCCGCACTGCTGGCGGTGCCGGAAGCCCCTCATCTACAAGGCCGTGTCGTCGTGGTTCGTGCGGGTCACCGACTTCCGCGACCGCATGGGCGAGCTCAACCAGGACATCAACTGGGTGCCGGAGAACGTCAAGGACGGCCAGTTCGGCAAGTGGGTCGGCAACGCCATCGACTGGTCGGTGTCGCGCAACCGCTACTTCGGCACGCCGATCCCGGTGTGGCAGTCCGACGACCCCGAGTACCCGCGCACCGACGTGTACGGCTCGCTCGAGGACATCGAGCGCGACTTCGGCCGCCTGCCGCTGAACGCCGACGGCGAGGTCGACCTGCACCGCCCGTTCATCGACGACCTGACCCGCCCGAACCCCGACGACCCCACGGGGAACTCGACGATGCGCCGGATCACCGACGTGTTCGACGTCTGGTTCGACTCCGGGTCGATGCCGTACGCCCAGGTGCACTACCCGTTCGAGAACCGGGAGTGGTTCGAGTCGCACAACCCGGCCGACTTCATCGTCGAGTACATCGGGCAGACCCGCGGCTGGTTCTACGTCATGCACGTGCTGTCCACCGCGCTGTTCGACCGACCGGCCTTCAAGAACGTCATCAGCCACGGCATCGTCCTCGGCTCGGACGGTCAGAAGATGTCGAAGTCGCTGCGGAACTACCCGGACGTCTCCGAGGTGTTCGACCGCGACGGTGCCGACGCCATGCGCTGGTTCCTGATGTCCTCGTCGGTGATCCGCGGTGGCAACCTCGTCGTCACCGAGGAGGGCATCCGCCAGGGCGTCCGCGAGTTCATGCTCCCGCTGTGGTCGACGTACTACTTCTTCACCCTGTACGCGAACGCATCGGGGGAGTCGGGGTACCAGGCCACCCGTCGAACGGACAGCACCGACGTCCTCGACCGGTACCTGCTCGCGAAGACCCGGGTGCTCGTGTCCGACGTGCAGCAGCACCTCGACGCGCTCGACACCCCGCTCGCGGCCCAGGCCGTCCGTGACTTCGCCGACGTGCTGACGAACTGGTACGTCCGCCGGTCGCGCGACAAGTTCTGGACCGGGGCCGACGGTGCGGCAGGGGACGACGCCCGTGCGGCCTTCGACACCCTGTACACGGTGCTCGAGACCCTGACCCGCGTCGCGGCCCCGCTCGCCCCGCTCGTCACCGAGGAGATCTGGAAGGGCCTGACCGGTGGTCGGAGCGTGCACCTGACGGACTTCCCCGACGCGGCCGAGTTCCCCGCCGACGACGCCCTCGTCGCGGCGATGGACCGCGTGCGCGACGTCGCCTCGAAGGGCCTCGCGCTCCGCAAGGCGACCGGCAAGCGCGTCCGGCTGCCGCTCGCCACGCTCACCCTCGTGGTGCCGGACCCGGCGGCGGTCGAACCGTTCGCCGACATCCTGCGCGACGAGCTGAACGTCAAGCGGGTCGTGCTCGAGGCGCAGGCCGAGGAATCCCTGGCGCAGTACGGCATCGAGCGGAAGCTGACCGTCAACGCCCGCGTCGCCGGCCCGCGCATCGGCAAGGCCGTGCAGCAGGTGATCCCGGCCGCGAAGAAGGGCGACTGGACCGCGACCGAGTCCGGCGTGACCGTCGGCGGTGTCGACCTGGTCGAGGGCGAGTACACGCTCGACCTCACCGTCGCCGACCCGTCGGTCGCCGTGGCGTTCCTCGACGAGGGCGGCTTCGTGGTGCTCGACACCGTGACCACGCCCGAGCTCGAGGCCGAGGGGCTCGCCCGCGACGTCGTCCGTGCCGTCCAGCAGGCCCGGCGCGACGCCGACCTGGACGTCAGCGACCGCATCGTCCTGACCCTCGGGGTCGACGAGGCCGCCGACGCGTCGGTGCGCACCCACCAGCAGCTCATCGCGGGGGAGACCCTGGCGACGAGCGTCGAGATCGTGCCCCTCGGGGCAGGCGCCACCACCGATGTCGGTGACGGCGCGAAGGTGACCGTGGAGGTGTCACGCGCATGAGCGACGACGACCAGTACGACGAGCACGACCAGCACGACCAGCACGACGAGGACGGCATCCGGATCCCGGTGGGGCCGTCCGGAGACGCTCCGGTCGAGGCCGTGCCGTACGGCGGTGACGACGACGAGGTCAAGCGCGTCGAGGCCGCCCTGTACGCCCGGATCGGTGAGCAGTCGCCCGAGCACCGCCTGACCGCGACCCGTCGCGCCGTCGAGCTGCTCGGCGACCCGCACCTGGCGTACCCGGTGATCCACATCACCGGCACGAACGGCAAGACGTCCACCGCGCGCACGACCGAGAGCATCGTCCGTGCCCACGGTCTGCGCACCGGCCTGATGACGAGCCCGCACCTGGTGTCGATCCGGGAACGCATCGTCATCGACGGGCAGCCGATCGAGCCGAGCCGGCTCGTCGAGAACTGGGACGACATCGCCCCGGTCCTCGAACTGACCGACCAGGAGCTCACCGCCAAGGGCGAGCTCCCGCTCACCTTCTTCGAGGCACTGACCGTCCTGGCCCTGGCGTGCTTCGCCGAGGCGCCGGTCGACGTCGCCGTGATCGAGGTCGGCATGGGCGGCGAGTGGGACTCCACCAACGTCGTGCAGAGCCAGGTCGCGGTGTTCACGCCGATCGCCATCGACCACGCGAAGCAGCTCGGCAGCACCGTGGCGGAGATCGCGCGGACCAAGTCCGGGATCATCAAGCCGTCGTCCGCCGTGGTGTCGAGCGAGCAGGTCCCCGAGGCACTCGTCGAACTCGAGCGTGCCGCCGAGCTCACCGAGTCGACCCTCGCGGTCGAGGGCACCGGTTTCAGCGTCGTGGACGTGACGCCGGCGGTGGGCGGTCAGCTCATCACCGTGCAGGGGATCGCCGGCCGCTACGACGACCTGTTCCTGCCGCTGTTCGGTAGGCACCAGGCGCACAACGCGGCCGTGGCGATCGCCGCGGTCGAGTCGTTCCTCGGTCGGGGCACCCAGGCGCTCGACGAGGACGTCCTGTCCGAGGGCCTCGCCGGTGCCACCAGCCCCGGTCGCCTCCAGCCGATCGCCACCGACCCGACCGTCGTGGTCGACGCGGCGCACAACCCGCACGGTGCCAAGGCCCTGGCCGAGGCCCTGCCCGTGGCGTTCCCGTCCGAGCACGTCGTCGGCGTCGTCGGGATCCTCGGCGACAAGGACGCCCGCGGGTTCGTCCGCGCGCTGAAGGGCACCGTCGAGACCTTCGTCGTCACGCAGCCCCCGGGGGAGCGTGCCCTCGACGCGGACGCCTTCGCGAAGGTCGTCGTGGACGAGGTCGGCGCGGACCGTGTCGTCGTCGAACCGTCGCTCGCCGCCGCGCTGCAGCAGGCACGCGACCTGGCGGACGAGGCGGACGCCGAGGACGCCCTCGTGCTCGTCGCGGGCTCCATCGTGATGGTGGGTGCGGTCATGGACCTGGTCCACCGGGAAGGCGAGACGAAGTGACGAACGCACCCCGGGCCTCCCGGCCGGGGCGCGCACCGCGCACCCGGAAGCCGCGACGCGACCGCGGGGCGCAGGAGAGCCTGCTGTCGATCGCGCTCGTGCTCGAGGCGATCATGTTCTTCTTCCCGATGCTCGTCGTGTTCGGCAAGGGGACCCTGCCGCCGGCCCTGGCGTTCGGCGGTGGCATCGGTGCGATGGTCGTGCTGGCGCTGGCCTCACGCCTGACCGGCAACCCCGCCGGTGTAGGGTTCGGGTGGCTGCTGCAGGCGGCCATCCTCGCCACCGGGTTCATCGAACCGTTCATGTTCGCGGTCGCCGTGGTGTTCCTGGTGCTGTGGGTCTTCTGCTTCGTCAAGGGCGGTCAGCTCGACCGCCAGAACGCTGCGCGCCGGGCCGCCACGGGCGAGGACTGACCACCCCTCCGATCCCGCGAACACACTAGGAGTACTGCGTGTCCGACCTCGAAGAGACCCTCGTCCTCGTCAAGCCCGACGGCGTCGCCCGCCAGCTCACCGGTGAGATCCTCCGCCGCATCGAGTCGAAGGGCTACGAGATCGTCGACCTGAAGATGCTCACCGCGCCGCGCGACCTGTTGGACGCGCACTACGAGGAGCACCAGGGCAAGCCGTTCTTCGAGCCGCTCGTCGAGTTCATGCAGTCCGGTCCGGTCGTCGCCGTGCGCGTCGCCGGCAACGGCGTGATCGCTGGCTTCCGGTCGCTCGCCGGCACCACCGACCCCACCAGCGCCGCGCCCGGCACCATCCGTGGCGACCTCGGTCGCGACTGGGGCCTCAAGGTGCAGCAGAACCTGGTGCACGGGTCGGACAGCACCGAGTCGTCCGCGCGCGAGCTCGCGCTCTGGTTCGCCTGAGACGCCGGGGGAACGACTCGTGACGAACAACGACCGACCCACCAAGAACGAGCGTCGCCAGCACGCGCGTGAGGTCTCGCGCCAGCGCGCCGATGCCGAGAAGCGTCGCAAGCGCCGCAACAAGTGGTTCCTGCAGGGCGGTATCGGCCTGGGCATCATCGCGATCGCCGCGATCATCACGCTCGTCGTGGTGAACGTGAACAACGCGCCCGCCGTGTCCGCTGCCGGGCCGAAGAACATGGCCACCGGCGCGATCCAGTTCACCGGCGAGGGCGGCGAGGTCACCCCGGTGACCACGAAGGCCGTCACCGCGAAGGGCACCCCGTCGGCAGTCCCGACGTCGAACACCGACGGTGCGGTCGCGGTCACCGAGTACGTCGACTGGGCCTGCCCGGTCTGCAAGCAGTTCGAGGCCGCCTACGCCGACCAGATCCTGGACAAGGTGAAGTCGGGCGACGCGACGCTGGCCATCCAGCCGGTGTCGATCCTCGACCGCAGCTACCAGAGCTCGCGCTACGCCAGCCGGGCCGCGAACGCCGCGATGTGCGTCGCGAACTACGCGCCGGACAAGTTCCTGGACGTCCAGACGCAGTTCTTCGACAACCAGCCCACCGAGGGCACCTCGGGCCTGACGAACGCCGAGATCGCGAAGCTCGTGCAGGCGGGCGGCGCGACCGGGTCGAACGTCTCCGAGTGCCTGTCGACCGAGCAGTTCAAGGGCTGGGTGACGAAGTCCACCAAGCTCGTCACCGCGGACGAGGCACTGCAGGGAACGCAGGGCTTCGGCACGCCGACCGTGGTCGTGAACGGCAAGCGCCTCGACGACCTCAGCACGGTCATCACCGCGATCGACGCCGCGGCGAAGTAACACCACCCGCACGAGCGAAGGCCCCCGCTTCCATCCGGAAGCGGGGGCCTTCGTCGTCGCGCTGCCTCGTGCCTACGCGGCGCCGCCGTTCTGCTCGACGAACGACGCGAAGGCGTCGGTGTCGGTCAGGGAGCCGGTGAACTGCTTGCCGTTCACGATGATCGTCGGGGTGCTCGTCACCTTGTCGAGTGACGAGTTCGGGATCGGGTCGTTCATCACTCGGTTCGTGGCGTCGGCGACCCACCCGGCGAAGTGCTGCCCGGTGATGCACGAGGTGACCTTGCTGTTCGTCGCGCCGGCGTCCTTCGCCAGGGACGCCAGCTCGTCGTTCGTCAGGCCCTTGGTGCTCTCGGACGGCTGGTTCTCGTAGAGCGACGTGTTGTACGCCAGGAACGCGTCCGGGTCGTAGTTCGCCACACAGGCGGCCGCGGCGGCGGAGCGGGTGGAGTACTTCGACCCGAGCGACACCCGGTCGAGCAGGTTGAACGGGTGCAGTTCGAGCGTCGCGGAGCCGGCCTTCACCCACTGCTCGATCTGGTCCATCTGCGCTGTCTCGAACTGGTTGCAGTACGGGCACATGTAGTCCGAGTACACGGTGATGTTCGCCACCGAGTCGTCCTGCTCCGTCGCCGTCGGGGTCCCGCCGTCGGGTGTCGCCTTGGTCTCGACGGGCACGATCTCGCTGCTCTGGCCGGTGAACAGGATGCCGTCGCTCGCCATGTTCCGCGGCCCGGGCCCCGCGGGTTGCACCGAGTTCGCGATCACCAGGACGACCACGGCGACGACCGCCAAGCTGCCGACGATGATGCCGCTGATCCCGAGCGTCTTGTTGCGGCGACGTCGCGCCTGCTCCCGCACCCGGGCTTCGCGAGCGCGCTCTCGGGCGGCGTCGCGACGGACCTTCTTGCTCTCGTTCTCGCTCATCGAGATCGAGCGTAGGTGCTGCCCGGAGGCCGATCGGGCGTCCTGCCTCGGAAGCCCCCAGGAATTCGGTGACGCGTCATCGATGCATCATGGGCGCCGCATCGGGGACGCCCAGCAGTGGATCAGAAGACCGTCAGGATGGTCGGGAACTTGATGATGATCGTCACGATGATGAACAGGTAGTTCGCCAGCGGGAACGCCCAGCAGAACGGGAGCAGTGCCCGGCCGACTCGCTGGGTGCGGGCACCGAAGCGGCCCTGCGCGGCGTTCCAGATCGTGAACACCCAGAACATCGGGATCGTCATCGACCACACGAGCATGCACCACGGGCACAGCGCGCCGATGAACCAGACGGTCTGGGTGAAGAGCCACGTCACGAAGACCCACGCCAGGAACACGCCGGCGTTGAACGCGATCCAGAACCACCGCGAACCGTTGCGGAAGCCCGCGAGCATCATCACCGCGACGGCGATCGGCGCCACGAAGCCCATCACGCCGAGCAGTGGGTTCGGGAACCCGAACAAGTGGCCCTGCCAGCTCGCCATCACGTCCGAGCAGCTGATGAACGGGTTCACGTCGCACGAGAGCACCGTGTCGGGGTCGGCGTACTTCTTGAACTCGTCGAGCACCAGGGAGAAGGACCCGTACAGGCCGACGAACCCGGTGATCAAGAGGAAGACGGCCATCGCGATCGGACGACGGGGGGCAGGCGCTGACGTGCTCACGCCGTCATCATCGCATGCGGCTTCCGGTCCTTTCCGGGAGCGGCGTGCGATACTGGCCGGAGGTCGTGCGGGCAACCGCAGACCGAAGAGAGCTTTCCGGGCAGTGCCCCACGGGGCAGTGTCCGGACGATCAGGTGCGGTGAGAGCGCACCGTGGTCGGGACAGCGTCACTCCGACGCCGAGCCGACCCGGGCCGGGTGCCCGGACCGGAACGGCAGCGGACGCAACGAGAAGTTGACGCAGACCGATCACGAAGACAGCGAGCGCGGGGCGTCGACGCCACCGCCACAACCAAAGAATTCCCGCCGCCTGACAAGGGTGCGAGTGGGGCCGAGGAGTGCGCCAGTCCATGGTGGAGCAGAACAACGACAACACGACCAACGACGAGAACGCCCCGAAGCGTCGGACCCGCCTGTTCGGCGGACGCCGCGCCCGGTCGTCCGGCCAGCAGGGCCAGGGTGGCGCCGTGCAGGCAACCCCCGTCGACGAGCCCCTCGCACTGACTGACGGGGCACCGGCGGACGGGGCGCCGGCAGAAGCCGTGTCCGTCGCGGTCGAGGCCGTCTCCGCGCAGAGCGCCGAGCCGGACGACGTGAGCACGCTGACCGGCGACCTGCCGATGGTCACGGCCGAGCCGACCGAGTCCGCAGCCGACGTGGCGGAGCCGAGTGGTGCCTCCCGTCCGACCGAGACCGAGCCGACGGCCGAGGCGAGCGAACCCGCCGCCCCAGCCGAGCCGTTCGTCCCGAAGGCGACGAGCACGCTCAGCCTGATCTTCCACGCCCCCGTCCTGCCGGAGCTGCCGCGCCGTGCCGCGCGGTACGAGCGCGACGAGGACGACCGAGACGACCGCTACGAGCGCTCCGAGCGCTCCGAGCGCGAGGACCGGTTCGACCGCGATGACCGGTACGACACCGACGAGCGTGAGGAGCAGGGCGGATCCCGCCGGCGCTCGCGTCGTCGGGGGAGCAGCGCCGACCGCGAGGCCCGTGCGCCCCGCGAGCCGCGCGACCACCAGGAGCCCCGCCGCCGCGAGCCCGAGCTCATCACCGAGCCGCAGCGCATCAAGGGCTCGACCCGGCTCGAGGCGAAGAAGCAGCGTCGCCGCGACGGCCGTGACGCCGGACGCCGACGCCAGGTCGTGAGCGAGGACGAGTTCCTCGCCCGCCGCGAGAGCGTCGACCGCCAGATGATCGTGCGCTCCAGCTCGTCGACCATCGAGATCGGCGTGCTCGAGGACGGCATCCTCGCCGAGCACTACATCACCAAGTCCGAGAACGTGTCGCTGATCGGCAACGTCTACCTCGGCAAGGTGCAGAACGTCCTGCCCTCGATGGAGGCCGCCTTCGTCGACATCGGTCGCGGCCGCAACGCCGTGCTGTACGCCGGCGAGGTCGATTGGAACTCGGTCGATACCAGCCACGGCCGTCGCATCGAGGCCGCGCTCAAGCCGGGCGACAAGGTCCTGGTCCAGGTCACGAAGGACCCCGTCGGCCACAAGGGGGCCCGCCTGACCAGCCAGGTCTCGCTGCCCGGTCGCTACCTGGTCTACGTGCCGAACGGCTCGATGAACGGGATCTCGCGCAAGCTGCCCGACACCGAGCGTGCGCGCCTGAAGAAGATCCTCAAGGAGGTCCTGCCGGAGCACGCGGGCGTCATCGTGCGCACTGCTGCCGAAGGTGCGACGGAGGAACAGCTCACCCGCGACGTGCAGCGCCTGACCAGCCAGTGGGAGGCCATCCAGAAGAAGGTCGCCGGTGGCCAGGCCCCGGTGATGCTGCACTCGGAGCCGGACCTGCTCGTCAAGATCGTGCGTGACGTCTTCAACGAGGACTTCACGAAGCTCATCATCGACGGCGAGGCCGCCGGCGGCACCATCGACGAGTACCTGTCGGCCGTCGCGCCCGACCTGAAGGACCGCGTCGTCCGCTACGAGGGCCCGGACTCCTTCGAGGATTACCGCCTGAACGAGCAGATCGACAAGGCGCTCGACCGCAAGGTCTGGCTGCCCTCCGGTGGTTCGCTCGTCATCGACCGCACCGAGGCCATGACGGTCGTCGACGTCAACACAGGCAAGTTCGTCGGCTCCGGGGGCAACCTCGAGGAGACGGTCACGAAGAACAACCTCGAGGCCGCCGAGGAACTCGTCCGCCAGCTCCGCCTGCGCGACATCGGCGGCATCATCGTCGTCGACTTCATCGACATGGTGCTCGAGGAGAACCGCGACCTCGTGCTCCGTCGCCTGATCGAGTGCCTGAGCCGCGACCGCACGAAGCACCAGGTCGCCGAGGTCACCTCGCTCGGCCTCGTGCAGATGACCCGCAAGAAGATCGGCGTCGGCCTGCGCGAGTCGCTCGACGAGGTCAACGCGAAGGTCAACGACAACAACGCCGACCCGGGCCCGAGCAAGGGGCGTCGCAAGGGACGCAGCGGTGCCGGCGGCAGCGGCAGCAACGGCAACGGTGGCAACGGGCACGGCAACGGCGGCGGCAACTCCGGCGGTGGCTCGGGTTCCGGTTCGTCGAACGGGCAGTCGAGCCAGGCGCACCAGATCACCGACGACGTGAAGAGCGCGCTGTCGCGGATCGCCGCCTCGACGATCCCGCACGAGGACTCACCGGCATCGCCGACCTCGGCGGAGGCACCGACCTCGGCCGACGTCCCCGCAGCGACGTCCGCGTCCGACGACTCCGGAGCGGGCGAACAGCCCACCGGGTCGAAGCGTCGGCGCCGTGGCGGCCGTGGTGGACGGAGCGGTGAGCAGTCGAACGCTGCCGCGACCGAAGCCACCGAGGTCGCCGAGTCGGCGCCCGTCGCAGTCGAGGCGGAGGCCGCTGTCGAGCCGAAGCGCGACGAGCCGAAGCAGGCTGCGCCGAAGCGGGCGGTCGCCGAGGCTGCTGCTCCTGCCGCCGAGCCGAAGGCCAAGGCCCCGGCCCGCCGTCGGGTCAGCTCCAGCGCGACGGTGACCCCGACCGACAACACGGTCGCGATCCTGGACATCCCGCTCAACGCCGCCCCGAAGCGCGAGCCGCGTCAGGTCGCCCCGGACGCCGAGTCGCTGTTGGACTCCGTGCTCCAGGCGCTGCCGGAGCCGAAGCAGCCGGGTCAGGGTCGTTCGCGGTCCCGCCGGGTGTCGTCGCCGAGCATCAGTGCCCCGGCCACGACCGAGGGTGCGTCCGGCGAGGACGCCGACGGCTCCGTCATCCTGGGGAACTGAGCGTGACGAACCCCGGTGACCCGCAGCAGGATCGTGGGTACTACGGTGCGGGCTGGCAGCAGCCCGCACCGCCCGAACCCGGGGGGGCCGGCGGTTCCGCGCCGCCGTACGGTGGGCAGCCTGGTGGGCAGCCGCTGTACGGTGGGCAACCTGGTGGGCAGCCTGGTGGGCAGCCGCCGCACGGCGTCCAGCCCGCTGCCGGGGTGCCCTATGCCCCGCCGCGACCGCCCCGTGCGCCGGCCGATCCGCGTCGGGCCTTCGCGCCCGGCGCCTCGGTGAACAACACCGCCGGGGCGCTCATCGCCGTGGTGTCCCTCGTGCTGGTCGAGTTCGTGTCCGGCATCGTCGGGCTCATCGGGACGTCCCTCGTCGTCAGTCCGTTCGCGCACTACGGCGCGGGGGCAAGCCTGGTCGGCAGCTTCATCGCCTCGGTGTTCCTGGCGCCGTTCCCGTTCTACGCGGGGGCGTTCCTGGCGCTGGCGTTCCTGACGCCGATCGCCCGCCGCAGCCCGCTGCCGACCGTGCTGCTCCGCGCCGTGCTCGCCGGGGCTGCCGGGACGATCGCGCTCGCGCTCGTCGGTGTCTTCACGGGCGCGTTCGGTGCGATCACCTCGGGCGGGTCGCGACTGGTCATCGACGTCGTCACGAACCCGCTCCGCAACGGCGTGCCGTTCACGGTGATGCTCCTGGCGAGCGCGACCGCGGCGTGGCTGTGGCTCGGGCGCCCGCGGCGGAACCATGGCACCGCGCCGACGTCCGGCCTGCCGGGGACGGTGCGGCCCGCTGACGCCGTCCCGCCCGCGACCGTGCAGCCGGGGCCGCAGCAGCCGCAGCAGGGCCCGTACGGACAGGGTCTGGTCCAGCCGGACCCCCACGGGCAGTACGGCGGCCAGTACGGCGCACAGCCCCGTCCGGACCAGCAGCAGCCGCCGGCAGCCCCCTGGGGCGGTCCAGCGCCCCGCTGACCTCGCGTCGTGAGGTCGCTCGTGCGGTCGTGCGTGCGCTGCACGGTGCGAGGTTGACCACATGGTGCGGCCCTCTTACCTCGCACCATGTGGGCAACCTCGCACGGTGCGCACGTGCCCGAGCCGCGACCGCGGTCATGCACGGTCATGCGCGGTGCGGCGTCCGCCTGTCGCCGCACCGTGCGAGGTTCACCGGGCGGTGCAGCGGCCGCGGCACGGTGCGAGCCTCTGGCGACGCACCGTGCTGCCGACCTCGCACGCAGTGGGCAACCTCGCACGGTGCGCACATGCCCGAGACGCAACCTCGCACCGTGCGCACGTGCCCGAGACGCGGCCCCGCACCGTGCGGCGGGACGGACGTGGCGGGGGTGCTCCGGGCCTCCCGTCCGCACCGTGCGAGGTTCCGGACGCCGTGGGAGCCGGCGTGCCCCGCACCGAGTCGGGAACCTCGCACCGTGCGTGCCGGACGCACCCGCGCGGCGCGTCAGTGGGTGCGCTTGTCGCGCTGCGCCACACGCAGGCCGCTGCGGATGAGCCGCAGCACGAGCTCCCGGCCGGACACCGCAGAGGCCCCTGCGGCGACCAGTTCGTCGTACTTCGCGAGCGGCACGTCGTAGTGGTCGTGGTCGAACGCACGACGCGGCACACCGGCGCGTGCAGCGAACGCGTGGAGTTCCGCGTAGGATTCATCACTGACGAGGTGCGACCACAGAGTGTCGTGAGCGGGCCACGTCGGTGGGTCGATCAACACGGTCACCGTGCAATCGTACGTGTGTCGCCGTTTGACCGGACCCATGGGGATCGAGTATTCTCGATCCCTGGTGTCAGCGGGCCGTTCTGCCTGCGTCGCCGATCGGGCCCGGCCTTCCGGGAGCCGCTCGTGCAGAAGTGGGCACCCGAGACTTCCCTCAAGCAGAGTTACGTAAGGATTTCCACGTGGTTTACGCAGTAGTGCGCGCCGGCGGCCGTCAGGAAAAGGTCGAGGTCGGCACCATCCTGACCGTCGACCGTGTCAAGGCGGACGACAAGGGCAACATCGACCTCGCCCCCGTGCTCCTCGTGGACGGTGACAAGATCACGTCGGCGGCTTCCGAGCTCGTCAACGTGACCGTCACCGCCGAGGTGCTCGACGACCTGCGCGGTCCGAAGGTCATCATCCAGAAGTTCAAGAACAAGACCGGGTACAAGAAGCGCCAGGGTTTCCGCGCTGAACTGACCCGCGTCAAGATCACCAAGATCGCGTAAGGGAGTCAGCTCATGGCACACAAGAAGGGTGCGAGTTCCACTCGCAACGGTCGTGACTCGAACGCTCAGCGCCTCGGCGTGAAGCGCTTCGGTGGCGAGGTCGTCAACGCCGGTGAGATCATCATCCGCCAGCGTGGCACCCACTTCCACCCGGGCGCCAACGTCGGCCGCGGTGGCGACGACACGCTGTTCGCCCTCTCGGCCGGTTCGGTCGAGTTCGGCACCAAGGGTGGCCGCAAGGTCATCAACATCGTCAACGCGTAGTCGCGACGATCAGCTTCAGCGGGAGGGGCGGGCCGAGTGCCCGCCCCTCCTTCGCTTTTCCCGCCGACGGATGCCGCCGGCACAACGCGCTGACGAATCTCGTCGGCGCAACGATCTTCCAGGAGTGGAACCATGGCGACCTTCGTCGACCGCGTGACCCTGCACCTCAGCGCGGGGAAGGGCGGCAACGGTTGCGTCTCGGTCCGCCGTGAGAAGTTCAAGCCCCTCGCCGGGCCCGACGGTGGCAACGGCGGTGACGGCGGCGACATCGTGCTCGTGGCGGACCCGCAGGTCACCACGTTGCTCGGCTACCACCGCTCGCCGCACCGTTCGTCCAAGAACGGTCAGCCGGGCATGGGCGACCACCGCAGCGGCGTCAGCGGCGAGGTCCAGGAGCTCCCGCTCCCGATCGGCACCGTCGTGTACGACGAGGCCGGCGAGGTCATCGCCGACCTGACCGAGCCCGGCATGCGCGTCGTCGTGGCCCCCGGCGGCCAGGGCGGCCTCGGCAACGCGGCGCTCTCCACCACCAAGCGCAAGGCCCCCGGCTTCGCGCTCCTCGGCACCGAGGGCTGGGCGGGTGACATCAGCCTCGAGCTGAAGACCATCGCCGACGTCGCCCTCGTCGGGTTCCCGAGCGCCGGCAAGTCCTCGCTCATCGCCGCGATCTCGGCCGCGAAGCCGAAGATCGCCGACTACCCCTTCACCACGCTCACCCCGAACCTCGGCGTCGTCGAGTCGGGCGAGAGCCGCTTCACGGTCGCGGACGTCCCCGGGCTGATCGAGGGCGCGTCCGAGGGCAAGGGCCTCGGCCTCGAGTTCCTGCGGCACGTCGAGCGCTGCGAAGCCCTGCTGCACGTCATCGACTGCGCGACGATGGACCCGGGCCGCGACCCGATCAGCGACCTCGACGTCATCCTCGGCGAGCTCGAGCGCTACCCGGTCCCCGAGGGCCAGGTGCCGCTGCTCGAGCGTCCGCAGCTCATCGCGCTCAACAAGATCGACGTGCCGGACGCCGCCGAGCTCGCCGAGTTCGTCACCGCCGAGCTCGAGGGCCGTGGCTACCGCGTGTTCCCGATCTCCACGGCGTCGCACAAGGGTCTGCGTGAGCTGACCTTCGCGTTGGCCGAGGTCGTCGAGCAGGGTCGTGCCAAGCGCGCGGCCGAGCCCGTCGTCGAGCGCATCGTCATCCGCCCCCGTGCGGTCAACGACCAGGGCTTCACGGTCCGTGCCGAGGGCGGCGAGGAGCACCGCTTCTTCCGCGTCCGCGGCGCGAAGCCGGAGCGCTGGATCCAGCAGACCGACTTCACCAACGAAGAGGCGATCGGCTTCCTGGCCGATCGGCTCGCGAAGCTCGGCGTCGAGGACGGCTTGTTCAAGGCCGGCGCGGTCGCCGGCTCGACCGTCGTGATCGGTGGCGACGGCGGCATGGTCTTCGACTGGGAGCCGACGCTCACGTCCACCGCGGAGCTCATCACGAGCGCGCGCGGGACCGACGCCCGCATCGGTGCGACCTCGCGTCCGACCCGCAACGAGCGTCGCGAGGAGTACTTCGAGCGGATGGACGCCAAGGCGGCCGCCCGTGCCGAGCTCGAGCAGGAGCGTGTGTCCGGCCTCTGGGTGAACGACGAGGTCGTCACCAGCGACGACCTCGAGACCGGAGACCCCGAGACCGGCGTCGAGACCGGCGACTTCGAGACCAGCGACCAGAAGGACTGACCGCGGCATGACCGACACGACCGCCCGCACCGACCTCGGACCCGTCACCCGGCGAGAGGACATCGCGCGTGCGCGGCGGATCGTGGTCAAGGTCGGCTCGTCCTCGGTCAGCGGTGACGCCGCCGGCCAGATCGGTCCGCTGGTGGACGCCCTGGCCAGCGCCTACGGCCGTGGCACCGAGGTCGTGCTCGTGTCGTCCGGTGCGATCGCGACCGGGTTCCCGTTCCTCGGGCTCGAGGGCCGTCCCGACGACCTCGCCACGCAGCAGGCCGCCGCGGCCACCGGCCAGAACGTCCTGATGTTCCGGTACCAGAAGGAACTCGACCGGCACCGGGTCGTCGCGGCGCAGATCCTGCTGACCGCCGGCGACCTGCAGAACCCCACGCACCGGGTCAACGCGCAGCGTGCCATCGACCGGCTGCTCGCCCTGCGGGTGCTGCCGATCGTGAACGAGAACGACACCGTCGCCACGCACGAGATCCGCTTCGGCGACAACGACCGGCTCGCCGCCCTGGTGGCTCGGTTGCTCGGTGCCGACGCACTGGTGCTGCTGTCGGACGTCGAGGCCCTGTACACGAAGCCGCCGGAGCAGCCCGGCGCCGAGCGCATCGACGAGGTGCCGTTCGGCGACGAGCTCGCCGGCGTCACCTTCGGCTCCGTCGGCAAGTCCGGCGTGGGGACCGGGGGAGCAGGCACGAAGGTCGCGGCCGCACGGCTCGCGGCCGAGGCGGGCACGTCGGTCCTGGTGACCGCCACGGCCCTCGTCGACCGCGCCCTGTCGGGCGCGCACGTCGGCACCTGGTTCCACGCCGCGCCGCGTCCCTGACACGGGTCGGACCGCCCGGAGCGGTCACGACTCGCCGCCGGGACGGCGCCGACTGGTCAGGGACCGTCGGCGCGAGCGTCGCGGAGCGACGATCGGCGACCGCTCGCTCGGCGCAGGACGACGTGTCGTGACCGGTCGGCGTGGTGAACGCGACCGCCTGGAGGCCCGGCACGGGTCCCGGGGACCGGTGCCGGGCCTCCAGGCGGTCACGACGCACCGACGGACTGCGTCGAACGGTCGGGACCGGTCGACGGGGTCGGCGCGGAGCGACGTGGCGCGACCGCTCGGCGGTCGTGGTGCAACGTGTCGTGACCGGTCGGCCGGCGGGACGCCGTCACGCCCGTCACGGGCCGACGAGCGGACCTAGAATCGGTCCATGTCGTCGATCGCGCCCGCCCCGACCCTGACCGACACGCTCGTGGCTGCCCGCACCGCCTCGTCGGCGCTGGCGACCGCGACGACGGCGGTCAAGGACGCCGCCCTGGTGGCGATCGCCGCCGGGGTCCGCGCCGCCACCGACGAGATCGTCGCCGCGAACCACGGTGACCTGGTCGCGGGCGAGGAGAGCGGCCTGTCCTCCGGCCTCGTCGACCGCCTCCGACTCGACCCCGCACGCGTCGAGGCGCTGGCCACCGCGGTCGAGGACGTCGTCGGCCTGCAAGACCCGGTGGGGGAGCACCTGCGGGGCTCGTCGCTGCCGAACGGCCTGCAGCTCACCCAGGTGCGGGTGCCGTTCGGGGTCGTCGGCGCCATCTACGAGGCACGACCGAACGTCACGGTCGACATCGCCTCGCTCGCGCTGAAGTCCGGCAACGCGGTCGTGCTCCGCGGGGGTTCGGCGGCCCAGCGGACGAACGCCGTGCTCGTGGCGCGCATCCAGGACGCCGTCGAGTCGGTCGGCCTGCCGCGCGAGCTCGTGCAGACCATCGACGAGTTCGGCCGTGCCGGAGCCACCGAGCTCATGCGCGCCCGCGGCCTGGTCGACGTGCTCATCCCACGCGGCAGCGCCTCGCTCATCCAGACCGTCGTCACCGAGTCGCAGGTCCCCGTGATCGAGACCGGTGCCGGCGTGGTGCACGTGTTCCTCGACGCGTCGGCCCCCGAGCAGCGCGCCGTCGACATCGTCCTGAACAGCAAGGTGCAGCGGCCGAGCGTCTGCAACGCCCTCGAGACCCTCCTGGTGCACGAGCAGGCGGCCGAGCGGCTGCTGCCCGTGCTCGCGGACCGGCTCCGTGCCTCCGGTGTCACGCTGCGCGGCGACGACGCCACGCGGGCGATCGTGCCAGGCGTGCTGCGCGCCACCGACGAGGACTGGGCGACCGAGTCGATGGACCTCGACTTGTCGATCCGCGTCGTGCCGGACGTCGACGCCGCGATGGCGCACATCGCGCGCTGGTCCACCCACCACACCGAGTCGATCGTCACGAACGACGTCGACACGGCCGAGCGGTTCCTGGCGACGGTCGACTCGGCGGTCGTGATGGTGAACGCGTCGACGCGCTTCACCGACGGCGGGGAGTTCGGCTTCGGCGCCGAGGTGGGCATCTCGACGCAGAAGCTGCACGCGCGTGGCCCGATGGGGCTGCCGGAGCTCACGAGCACCAAGTGGATCGTGCGCGGGAACGGCCAGATCCGCGGCTAGACTGAACGGCGTCTTTCCCCGACCGAACGGAGCACCGAACGATGACCTTCCTCGCAGAAGCTGCGGAGCACGCCTCCGGGGCCCCGGCGTTCGTGTTCCCGCTCGTCGGCGCGCTGTTCTTCATCTTCCTGGGCTTCGTCACCTGGAGCTTCCGCGACGTGGCCTACCGCCACTCGCAGAAGTTCGAGGCCACCCGCCACCACGAGACGGGTGTCGACGAGTTCGGTCACACCAAGAGCTGATCTGCACCCGATGCTCGAGAGCACCGGACGACCGCGCATCGGGGTGATGGGCGGCACGTTCGACCCCATCCACCACGGTCACCTCGTCGCGGCGTCCGAGGTCGCTCGGGCGTTCGACCTGGACGAGGTCGTGTTCGTCCCCACCGGTCAGCCGTACATGAAGTCCGGCGTCACGGATGCCGAGCACCGCTACCTGATGACGGTCATCGCGACCGCGTCGAACCCGATGTTCACGGTGAGCCGCGTCGACATCGACCGCCCCGGCCCGACGTACACGGTCGACACGCTCCGCGACCTGCACGAACAGCGGCCCGACGCGCAGCTCGTCTTCATCTCGGGCGCAGACGCCGTTCAGCAGATTGTCGACTGGAAAGACCATGATGGTCTCTGGGACCTCGCGCACTTCGTCGCCGTGACGCGTCCGGGACACGACCTGAGCATCAGCGGACTCCCCGAGCGAGACGTAAGCTTGCTCGAAGTCCCCGCACTGGCCATCTCGTCGACCGACTGCCGCGACCGGGTGAGACGTGGTTCCCCCGTCTGGTACCTGGTCCCCGACGGGGTCGTCCAGTACATCTCCAAGCACCACCTGTATCGGAGCGTTGCATGAGTTCGTCCGACGCGCAGCCGCCCCTGTCGCGGCGCCAGGCGCGCGAGCGGGAGCGTGCCGCAGCAGCCGGTTCGCAGCCCGCGACGCCGCCGCCGACCGTCGCCGCACCCGCCGAGTCGACGGAACCCCGTCCTCGGCCCGGTTCGCACGTGGCACCCGCTCCCGGCGGACCGGCCCAGTCCGCCGCCCCGGCGTCCGCCGCGACGGCGACGTCGGCACCGACGGGCACGCCGGCACCGACGGGCACGCCGGACTCGGCGCCCTCCGTGCCGGTGACCTCCGTCCCCGCGGCCGGGGTGTCGCCGTTCCCGCCCGCCTCGGCGACCGAGATCGTGCCCGGCAGCGGTGGTCTGACCCGCCGCCAGATCCGCCAGCAGCGTGCCGCCGAGAACCAGGCGGTCCTGCCGGTCCCGCTGCAGAACCCCACGCCGCAGTCCTCCGACCGCACGGTCGAGGACGTCCTCGGCTCGGTCGACACCATCGAACCGACTTCGGCGCCGCGCGCCGCGGACGAGCCGTCCGGTTCCGAGACCCCCACGGTGCTCGACGAGGCAGCGGTCGCCCAGGCCACCGAGGCCGACGGGTCGCCCGACGCCCTCGAGCCGCTCGACGAAGCCGCTGCGCACGCCGAGGAGCCCCGGCGCCACCGGTCGACCTGGTCGCCGCCCGCCGACGACGCTTCCGAAGCACAGCCCGAAGCCGGGGCCGCGGACGACAGCCCCGCCGCGGACGACAGCCCCGCAGAGGCTTCCAGCGACCAGCCGCGCACCGACGAGACGAACACCGACGAGACGGGCACTCACGAGACGGGTACCGACGAGACGCCGGCCGATGCGGACGCATCGGTCGACGCCGCCGCACCCGAGCACCCCTCGGCCACGCCGCTCCCGGGGATCCCGGACGGCGCGCCGTCGACCCCGGCGGTGTTCCCGCTGTCCCTCGACCCCGAGGACGACGACACCAACGAGGTCCCGATCCCGGAGCCCGCACGGACCGAGCCCCCGAAGGTCCCCGCGTCCTTCCAACGGCCGGCCGAGCCGAAGCCGATGACGACGGCCTTCGAGCCGCCCGTCGGGCACTGGTCGCAGCAGGCGCACGGCTCGAACGACGCCGAGGTGCACGACGACTCGACCGGCACCCGCCGGATCGCGGTCACCGACACCAACGCGATCATCCTGCCGAACTCGGCCCTGGCCGACCCGACCGGAGCACTGAACGCGACGGGCGAGGTGATCCTCACCGGATCCATCGACCTGCCCGCGTCGCTGTCCTCGACGGGGTCGCACCGACCGATCGACGGTGCCGAGGTCGACCGCCTGCTCGAGCAGCACGACGAGCAGCCGGAGACCGACGCCAGCCCGGTGCGCGCCAGCCGCGCGGTGTCCAGCCACACCTCGACCCGCCAGGTCGTCCTCGCCGCCGCGAAGCCGAAGGAGTCGCGCACGCCGCTCATCCTCGGTGTCATGGTCGGCGCCGTCGGTGTCGCCGCAGCCGCGGTCATCATCGTCGCGCTCGTCACGACCCACACCTTCGGCGGCTGACGCCCCGACCCGAACCACCGATCCCGACACCTGCGTCGGCCGCGGCCTGGCCGTGCGTCGGCGGGGTGGCTTATGATCGTGACCCATCAAGCGATCCGGCTCCCTGCCGGGTCGACGACCGGAAGGAATCCGTGACCGCCTCCACTCGCGCACTGGAACTCGTGCAGGCCGCCGCTCTCGCGGCGGACGCCAAGCAGGCCGAGGACCTCGTCGCGCTCGATGTGACCGGGCCGTTGCAGCTCACGGACGTGTTCCTGCTCGCAACCGGTCGGAACGAGCGCAACGTGCAGTCCATCGCCGATGCGGTCGAGGAGCGCCTCCTCGAGCTCGGCGCCAAGACCCTCCGCCGCGAAGGCCGGAGCGAGGGCCGCTGGGTCCTCATCGACGTCGGCGACATCGTGGTGCACGTCTTCCACGACGAGGACCGTCAGTACTACTCGCTCGAGCGGCTCTGGGCAGACTGCCCGACCATCCCGCTCGAGCTCCCGGTGGACCACACCGCCTGATCAGCGACGCGCCCGGGTGACGGCTTCGATTTCGTTGCCCGGCGTTCGCATGGTGTACGCTTCTATGGTGCCTCCGGGGAACCGGTCGGCACGGATGCAACACAATCTGGGTCTGTGGCGCAGCTGGTAGCGCACCTGCATGGCATGCAGGGGGTCAGGGGTTCGAGTCCCCTCAGATCCACCAACAACCCCCGTCGTTCCCCGGAACGACGGGGGTTTCCTCGTGGTGCGGGTGGCCGCACGTGCCCGATACGCTGAGCGCATGAGCAACGATGCGCCGCTGTCCGGAACCCCGCTGACGATCTCCGCCGCCGGGTACACGGCCGACATCGCCACGGTCGGTGCGACGCTGCGGACCCTGCGGCACGAGGGTCGCGACCTGATCGTGCCGTTCGCCGCCGACGAGGTCCGACCGGCGTTCCGCGGTGCCGTCCTCGCTCCGTGGCCGAACCGCGTCGTCGACGGCGAGTACTCGTTCGGCGGTGTCGACCACGAGCTCGCGCTCACCGAACCGGCACGGCACCACGCCCTGCACGGACTGGTCGCGTGGACCGACTTCCGGGTCGAGGCGCAGGAGTCCGACCGCGTGGTGCTCGCCACCACCGTGCAGGCCCAGGCGGGCTACCCGTACCGCGTCGAGGTCCTGGTCGAGTACCGGCTGGACGACGCCGGGCTGCACACGACGATCACCGGCACGAACTCCGGCGCGGACGACGCCCCGTGGGGGACCGGCCCGCACCCGTACCTGGTCGCCGGCGCCGGCACGGTCGACGACTGGACCCTCACCCTGCCCGCGGCCGAGGTGCTCGAGGTCACGCCGGACCGGCTGATCCCGACCGACCTGGTCCCCGTGCACGACGAGTTCGACCTGCGCACCGCCACACGCATCGGCGACCGGTTCATCGACCACGCCTTCACCGGCTTCGACCGCGACGCCGACGGGGTCGCGACCATCGCCCTGACCGCAGCGGACGGCCGGGGTGTCCGCGCGACCTTCGGTCCGGAGTGCCCGTGGGTGCAGGTGCACACGGCCGACCACGTGGTCCCCGAGTACCACCGCGCCGGCCTGGCGGTCGAGCCGATGACGTGCGCCCCGGACGCCTTCAACGACGGTGTCGACCGCGGTCTCGTGGTGCTCGCCCCCGGTGCATCCCACGCCGCCGCATGGACGATCTCCGCGATCTGACCGGTCCGTCGGCCGGCGCCCGCATCGAGGTCCGCCGGCTCGATCCGGTCCCCGACCTCGGCGCGCTGGCAGCCGCGGTCGAGGGCGACCTGGTGTGGCTCGACTCCGCGCCCCCGGACGGCGCACCCGACGCCGCTCGACCACGGGCGCGATGGTCGGTGCTGACGTGGGCGGACGGGCCGTTCCGTGCCCGGTTCCGCCACCAGGACCGGCAGGCGTCCGTCGAGGTCGCCGCGCCCGCTGCCGGCTGGTTCGGCTCGTCGTCCTCCGACGACCGTCCGGCCTTCACCGTGCTGGCCGACCTCCTCGCTCGGACGCCGCAGCTGCCCGAGCCGATCGCCGGCTGCGGCTTCGCACTCGGCTGGGTCGGGTTCCTCGGGTACGAGCTCGGTCGCGAGTCCGGCGGCCCGGACCGCACCGCCGACGGCCACGCCGACGCCGACCTGCGGTTCGTGGACCGCGCCGTGGTCGTCGACCACACCGGTGGCGCCTGGGCGCTGACGCTCGTCGCCGACGCGGAACCGGCGGCCAGCGCGCAGAACCGGGCGTGGCTCGAGACGGTGACCGGGTCGCCGTCGCCGGCCGACGTGGCGGACGCAGCCACGGGCCTCCCGGCCGGGGTGTCGTCAGCGGTCGGACGCACGTCGCGAGCCGACCACGAACGCGCCGTCGACGCGTGCCGCGCCGAGATCCGCGAGGGCAACGCGTTCCAGGTCTGTCTCACCACCTCCTTCTCCGTGCCGGGCGGGGACCGGGAGGCCCGGGTCGGCCCCGGCGCGGACCCGCACCTGGACGACCCGCACCTGTACGACTACTTCCGGATGCGGGCGGCGGACCCCGTCCCGTTCGGTGCGTACCTGCGGCTCGGCCCGCTGCGCGTGGCGAGCCGGTCGCCGGAGCGGTTCCTGCGGATCGCCGCGGACCGCACCGTGCTGGCGGAACCGATCAAGGGCACGCGGCGACGACTCGCCGACGCTGCCGCCGACGCGGCCGTGCGGGACGAACTCGCGGTGAGCGCCAAGGACCGTGCCGAGAACGTGATGATCGTGGACCTGCTGCGGAACGACCTGCTGCGGACGGCGATCCCCGGGTCGGTGCACGTCGAACGGCTGTGCGCGGTCGAGACCTACGCGAGCGTGCACCAGATGGTGTCGACGATCGGTGCCGTGCTGCCGTCGGGGACGTCGCCGGCGGACGTGGTGCGGGCGGCGTTCCCACCGGGGTCGATGACCGGCGCGCCGAAGATCAGCGCGATGGCGATCGCCGACCGGCTCGAGGGCGCGCCGCGCGGGGTGTACTCGGGGGTGATCGGGTACTTCTCGGCGAGCGGGGCGGTCGACCTGTCGGTGGTCATCCGGACACTGGTGACGGTGGTGGACGCCTCGGGCGGCGGGGTGGGTGCGGTCGAGGTCCGGTCGCGGACGCTCGGGGCCGGGGGAGCGGTGACGTGGTCGTCGGTGGCGGCGGACGAGGCGGACGAGGTCGTGACGAAGACGCGGTCCGTGCTCGGCGCGGTCGGAGCGGTGGCGACGTGGTGAGCTGACCGAACACGCGTTCGACCCGATTGTCCACGGATGTCGGACGCGATTGACATCATCGAACACATGTTCGAATATGAGGGCATGCAGACGGCGGCGGCACTCCGGTCGCCCGGCCCGGAACGGGTCGGGCGGGGCGGTGCTGCGCGCGGGGGTCCGGGTGCTGCGCGCGCGGGCACGGGTGCTGCGCGTGGGGGCGGCGCGGGCGCTGCGGACCACCTCGGTGACGCCCGGGCGGCGCTCGACCGCATCACGTCCCTGCGGTCCCGGGTCACCGACATGGAGTCCACCCGTGTCGACACCGCTGGGCTCCCGACCGCCTCCGCTCTCGAACCCCTGCTGCCCGGCGGTGCGATCCGGGTCGGCGGCACCTACGCCGTCCCCGAGTCGGTGCTGCTCGCGATCACCATGCTGCAGGCGGCCTCGGCGTCCGGTGCGTGGTGCGCGGTCGTCGGGGTGCCGTCCTTCGGGATCGAGGCCGCGGCCGCCGCGGGGATCGACCTCGAGCGGCTCGTGCTCGTCCCCGATCCGGGCGACCAGTGGCTCGCGGTGACCGCGGCGATGGCCGATGTCGCCCAGATCGTCCTCACCCGACCGCTCGGCCGGGTGGTGCCCGGGGACGTCGCCCGCCTGTCGGCCCGGCTCCGGCAACGCGGCGGTGCTCTCGTCGCGCTCGGGTCCTGGCCCGGTGCCGACGTCACGCTGCGGATCACGTCGTCGGTGTGGAGCGGCATCGGTCAGGGCCACGGGCACCTGACCGAGCGTCGCGCCACCGTGACGGCGACCGGTCGTGCGGGTGCGGTGCGCCCCACCAGCGCCGAACTGCTCCTGCCCGCGGCCGACGGCACGGTCCGGACGGCGACCCCCGTGCCGTCGGTGGGGTCCGGCGACACCCGGGTGCTGCGACCCGTGGCGGTGGCGTCGTGATCGCCGGGGTACTGCTGTGCGTGGCGGTGGCGTCGTGATCGCGCCGGGGCGTGTCCGTGCCGACGCGATCGCCCGCGGCGGGGCGCTGCCCGAGCCGCCGCCGACCCGCACCATCGTGCTCTGGTGCCCGGACTGGCCGGTGATCGCGGCGGCCCGCGCGGACGGGGCACCGCCGGAGCAGCCCTTCGCCGTGGTCGCGAAGGGCCTGGTGTTCGCGAGCTCCGCGTCCGCACGGCAGCACGGCGTCGTCCGGGGCCTCCGGGTACGCGAGGCACAGGCGCGCTGTCCGGAGCTCGTCGTGCACCCCTACGACGACGCCCTCGACCACCGCGCGTTCGAACCCGTCATCCGCGCGGTCGAGGCGGCCGTCCCCGGGGTCGAGGTACTGCGGCCCGGCACCCTCGCCCTGCGTGCCCGGGGACCGGCGCGGTACTACGGCGGCGAGCGGGCGGCCGCGGCGACCCTGGCGGGGATCGCGGCCGACCACGGTGCCCCGGCGGTGCGGGCCGGTGTGGCGGACACCCCGTTCGCAGCGGAGCAGGCGGCCAGGGCCCGGCCGGTGCGTCCCGGCGAACGGGTACGGATCGTGCCGGTCTCCGGCTCGTCGGACTTCCTGGCGGCCCTGCCCCTCGGTGTGCTCGGCGACCCCGAGCTCGCGACGGTGCTCGACCGGCTCGGCATCACCACGCTGGGCGATTTCGCGTCGCTCAGTGACGAGCAGGTCCGCGACCGGTTCGGGGTCGCCGGGGCGTTCCTGCACCGGCTGGCCGGCGGACGCGACCCACGGGAGATCTCGGCGCGCGCGATCCCGCCCGAGCTCCGGATCGAGGCCGCCTTCGAGCCCCCGCTCGACCGTGCCGACCAGATCGCGTTCGCGTTCCGGCGCTCCGCCGACGACTTCGCCGCACGCCTCCGCGCCGCGGGGCTGGTCGCGACGACCATCCGGGTGGGGATCGTCGACGAGCGGGACATCCTGCTCGAACGCACGTGGGCGCACCCCCGGTGGTTCGACGCCGCCGACGTCGTCGACCGGGTGCGGTGGCAGCTCGCCGGCGGGGTCGACCCGACCGGGCTCGAGGCCCCCGTCACCTCGGTCGTGCTCGAGCCGGTCGCCGTCGACGACATGGCGAACCACGAACGCGGACTCTGGGGCTCCGGACCGGACGAGCGCGTGCACCACGGGCTGGCCCGGATCCAGGGCATGGTCGGGCACGACGGGGTGGTGAGCCCGCGGGTCGGTGGTGGCCGGACCCTGTCCGAGCGGGTGGTGCTCGTGCCGTGGGGCGACGCCCCGCCCGGCGGCGAGCGTGCCCTGGCCACCGTGCGCGACCGCCCGTGGCCCGGCAAACTGCCCGGGCCGCCGCCCGCCACCGTCCTCGAGCGTCCCCGGCCGGTCGACGTGGTCTCCGGCGACGGCGCGAGCGTCGACGTCGACGACCGCGGCGTGCTGTCCGGCGCACCCGAACGGTTCCGCGCCGAGGGGGACCGGGGCGGCGGGTTCGCACCCGTCACGGCCTGGGCGGGCCCCTGGCCGCTCGTCGTGCGGTGGTGGGAGTCCGGCGGCCGACGACTGCACCGGCTGCAGCTCGTCGACGCCGAGGGCCGTGCCTGGTACCTGGTGCTGGCGGACCACCGGTGGTGGGCGGAGGCGATCGCCACGTGAACCGATCCAGGAGCAGGACCTGATGGGCTACAGCAACCCACCCGTGCCGTGGTCGCAGTTCGAACGCGCCCTGTCGGACAAGCGCAGTCCGGGGACGGCGAAGGCCGGCGACGGCGGGGACAGCCCGGCGTGGTCGCGGAAGCGCGAGCCGTACGTGCCCACGGACCAGCCGGCGGCTGCGGACGACGGCCCTCCGGTCGTGCCGTACGCCGAGCTGCACGCGCACTCGGCCTTCAGCTTCCTCGACGGCGCCAGCCAGCCCGAGCAGCTGTTCGAGGAAGCCGCACGGCTGCGCCTGCACGCCCTCGCCCTCACCGACCACGACGGCTTCTACGGTGCCGCCCGGATGGCCGAGGTCGCCGAGGCGTACCCGCAGGTCGGCACCGTCTACGGCACCGAGCTCTCGCTGGGCCTGACCGAACCGCAGAACGGCGTCCCCGATCCCGAGGGCTCCCACCTGCTCCTGCTCGCCGACGGGCAGGACGGCTACCACCGGCTCGCGGGCGCGGTGACGAGTGCGCACCTCGCGGCCGGGTCCGAGAAGGGCAGCCCGCGCTACGACCTCGACGAGCTCGCGGGGCGGGCCGACGGACACTGGCGGGTGCTCACCGGGTGCCGGAAGGGCACCGTCCGGCAGGCGCTCGAGCAGGGCGGGGAGTCCGCGGCGGAGACCGCGCTGCGCGTGCTGCTCGACCGTTTCGGGCGCAGCAACGTCGTGGTGGAGCTCCTCGACCACGGCGACCCGCTCGACAGTGCGCGGAACGACGTGCTCGCGACCCTCGCCGAGCGGTACACGCTGCCCCTGGTCGCGACCGGCAACGTCCACTACGCCACCCCGGACCGGTTCCCGGTGGCGACGGCGCTGGCCGCGGTCCGGGCCCGGCGCAGCCTCGACGAGATCGACGGGTGGCTGCCCGCCGCCGACACCGCGCACCTGCGCTCGGGCGCCGAGATGACCCGGCGGTTCGGGCGGTACCCGGGGGCGATCGAGAACACCGTCACGCTGGCCGACGAACTCGGGTTCCGGCTGCGCACGGTCAAGCCCGGGCTGCCCGACCTCGACGTGCCGGACGGCCACACCGCGATGTCCTGGTTGCGGGAGCTCACCTGGACGGGTGCACGTCGGCTCTACCCCGGCAGCGCCGACGGCGTGGACCCGCAGAAGCGCGAGCGCATCGAACGCGAGCTCGCGGTGATCGAGGACAAGAACTTCCCCGGCTACTTCCTGATCGTGCGCGACATGGTGCAGTACGCCCGCGGCCGGGGGATCCTCTGCCAGGGGCGGGGTTCCGCCGCGAACTCCGCGGTCTGCTACCTGCTCGAGATCACCGCGGTGGACTCGATCCGCTACGGCCTGCCGTTCGAGCGGTTCCTGTCGGCGATGCGCGACGAAGAGCCCGACATCGACGTCGACTTCGACTCGGACCGCCGCGAAGAGGTGATCCAGTACGTCTACGAGAAGTACGGCCGGTACAACGCCGCCCAGGTCGCGAACGTCATCACGTACCGCCCGAAGGGTGCCGTCCGCGACATGGCGAAGGCCCTCGGCCACAGCCCGGGGCAGCAGGACGCCTGGTCGAAGCAGGTCGAACGGTGGGGCTCGGTGACCGAGAGCCAGGACCACGACATCCCGCCGGCGGTCGTCGGGCTGGCGAGCGACGTCCTGGGCTTCCCGCGCCACCTCGGCATCCACTCGGGCGGCATGGTGCTCACCGACCGGCCGGTGGGTGAGGTCGTGCCGATCGAGCACGCGCGGATGGACGGCCGCACGGTGCTGCAGTGGGACAAGGACGACTGCGCCTTCATGGGGCTCGTCAAGTTCGACATGCTCGGCCTCGGCATGCTCGCGGCGCTGCAGTACTCGTTCGACCTGGCGGCGGAGCACTGCGGGGAACGCTGGGAGATGCACTCCATGCCGAAGGAGGAACAGGGCGTCTACGACCAGCTCTGCCGAGCCGACACCATCGGGGTGTTCCAGGTGGAGTCCCGCGCGCAGATGGGCACCCTGCCCCGGCTGCTCCCACGGCGGTTCTACGACCTGGTGATCGAGGTCGCCCTCGTCCGCCCCGGCCCGATCCAGGGCGGTGCCGTGCACCCCTACATCCGGCGTCGGACCGGCGAGGAACCGATCACGTACATCCACCCGTCGCTCGAACCGGTGCTCGAACGCACCCTCGGGGTGCCGCTGTTCCAGGAGCAGCTCATGCAGATGGCGATCGCGGTCGGCAACTGCTCGGGCGACGACGCCGACCTGCTGCGGCGCGCGATGGGGTCGAAGCGCGGCCACGAGAAGATCGACCGGCTGCGCGACAAGCTCTACGCGGGCATGTCGGACAACGGCATCCACGGCGAGGACGCCGACGCGATCTACGCGAAGATCCAGGCGTTCGCGAACTTCGGCTTCGCGGAGAGCCACTCGATCAGCTTCGCCCTGATCGTCTACGCGAGCGCCTGGATGCGCCTGCACTACCCGGGGGCGTTCCTGGCCGCGCTGCTCCGCGCGCAGCCGATGGGGTTCTACTCACCGCAGACCCTGGTCGCCGACGCCCGTCGGCACGGCGTCCAGGTGCTCCGACCGGACATCCTGCGCTCGGGTGTCGACGCGACGCTCGAACCGCTCGGCGACGACCAGGTGGTGCCCCCGTGCGGTGACGACGCCTGCCTGCACACCGAGCAGCCGCCGGTGCTGCCCTTCGACAAGGCACTGCCCGACGACACCGCACGGCACCGCCGCGACGGCGCGTTCGCGGTCCGGCTCGGACTCGCCGAGGTCGCCTCGCTCAGCCGGAGGAGCGCCGAGAAGATCGTCGCCGAGCGTGACGCGAACGGCCCCTTCGTCGACATGTCCGACCTGGCCCGCCGGGTGGGGCTGACGACGGCGCAGCTCGAGGCGCTCGCCGCTGCCGACGCCTTCGCCCCGTTCGACATCGACCGCCGCGGTGCGATGTGGTCGGCGGCCCAGGCCGCTGCGGAGCGCGCCGACCAGCTGCCGGACACGCAGGTCGTCGTCCAACCGCCGCTGTTCGGGCAGATGACGAGCGGCGACGTCCTGATCGCCGACATGTGGTCGACGGGCATGACGACCGACGACCACCCCGTCCGGCACGTGCGCGACCGGCTCGCCGCCCGTCGGGTGCTCAGCGTGCAGGACACCGCGACGGCCGAGACCGGGCGGCGGGTCGAGATCGGCGGGATCGTCACGCACCGGCAGCGTCCGGCGACGGCGTCGGGGATCACGTTCATGAACGTCGAGGACGAGACCGGGCTGGTCAACGTCATCTGCAGCGTCGGGGTGTGGGGACGCTACCGCCGGGTCGCCCGGGAATCCCCGGCGGTGATCGTCCGCGGCATCCTCGAGCGGTCGCCCGACGGCGTGGTCAACCTGGTGGCGGACCGGATCGAGCACCTGTCGCTGTCCGTGCGCACGCGGTCGCGGGACTTCCAGTGAGTGGTCGCGGGCGACGGTCCGCGCGCGCGGGCGACGGGCGCGGAGGAGGCGCGCGGTTACTCGACCTCGGGCAGTCGCACCGTGACCTCGAGTCCGCCGGAGCGCACGTTCCGCAGCGACGCCGTCCCGCCGGCGCGTTCGGCCACCGCACGGACGATCGCGAGCCCCAGCCCGGATCCACCCGGCAGGGCGATCGCACCGGTGGCCGGATCGGGGTTCGGGCGCGACTTCCGGGCCTCGTCCGGTCGGGTGAACCGGTCGAACGCCACCGGGATGAACGACTCGGGGACACCGGGGCCGTCGTCGGTGACCTGCAGGACGCCTTCGCCACCGGTGCTGCGCCAGGACACGAAGATGCCGCCACCGCGAGGGAGCGCCGACACCGCGTTGCCCGCGATGTTCGTGACGAGCTGCGCCATGCCACCGGTGTCGAGCCGGTAGCGAGGCTCGTGGGTACCACCGCCGATGCCGGGCCCGGAGCCACCGACGGCCACCGGGGCCTCGAGGTCGAAGTCGACGGTGACGTCCTTGGCCGATGCGATGAGCCGGACCCGGTCGACGGCCGCCATGACCTCGTCGCCGAGGTCGGACCAGGCGGTCTCCGGGCGCTGGTCGCCGTCCTGTTCCCGCCGTTCGGACTCCTCGATCCGGGACAACGCGAGCAGGTCGTTCGCCAACCGGGAGAGCCGGGCGACGCTGTGCTTGGCGCGCTCGATGTGGGCGGCCAGGGCAGCGGCGTCGTCACCGTCGAGCGACGCCAGGTCGAGCTGGGTGGTCAGGATCGCGAGCGGTGTGCGGAGCTCGTGACTGGCGTCGGACACCATCTGCCGTTCCCGCTCGGTGGCCTGGCGCGTACGGGCGAGGAAGGCGTTGAGGGTCGTGGCGAGGGACGCGAGTTCGTCCTGCGCGGGGCCGACGGGCAGCTCGGCCCGTTCGGGCGCGACGGACAGCCGCTCGGCCTCTCGGCGCATGCGGTTGACGGGACGGAGTGCCGCGGTCGCCAGGATCCACGAAGCGACGCCGAAGGCGAGCAGGATCGCGACGCCGGTGAGCGACAGGGTCGAGGTGAGGTCGTCGACCACGATCGCCTCGGCCTGCGAGTTCCGGGCGGCGACGACCGTCCACCGGCCGGCCTGGTTCACGGGGTGTTCGACGACCACGCGGTACTCGGACCCGGACACCCGGATGATCGAGGTGCCTGCCGGTGTGGAGGTCAGGCTGCCGAGGGCGCTCTCCACCCGCGTGGGCATCGTCGAGAGCACGATGTCGCCGGACGGTGAGACCACGGCGACGAGCTGCGCGTTGCCCGGCGGGGACAGGTCGGGATCGCTGTCCACCTCGAGCGTGGCGACGTACGGGTCGGCGTCGGCGTCCAACAGGGTGCGGGTCGCACTCGCGACGACGCTGACTACCTGGAACCGCATCACCAGCACGAGCAGCACGATCACGACCGCGGCGATCGCCGTCGAGCCGATCGTGATCCGTGCCCGCAGCGACAGCAGGCGCAGGGGGCGGACCAGACCGCGTCGTGGGCGGTCCGGACCCGGGCGAGCGGAGGCCCCGCTCACGCCCCGAGCAGATCCAGGCGGTACCCGCGGCCGCGCACGGTGGCGATCGCGACGGTGGCCTCGTGGGCGACGAGTTTCTTGCGGAGGTACGAGATGTACTGCTCGACGACGTTCGGGTCGACGTGCTGCGAGCCGTCCCAGACCTCTTCGAGGATCTTCGGCCGGTCGACCACGTTGCCGGCGGAGCGCGCCAGCAGGCGGAGCAGCGCGAACTCGGTCGGGCTGACGGCGACGCGCTGGCCCTTGATCGAGATGCGACGGGCCTCGGAGTCGATCGAGACGTCGCCGACCTCGATCGTGCGGGGTGCCCCGGCGGACTCGCGGCGACCGAGGGCGCGGAGCCGGGCGGTGAGCTCGGCGAACGCGAACGGCTTGGTGAGGTAGTCGTCCGCGCCGGCGTCGAGGCCGAACACGCGGTCGTCCACGGCATCGCGCGCGGTGACGAGCAGGATCCGCACGGGGTCCTCGCGCTCGCGGATGCGTCGAGCGAGCTCGAACCCGGACATGCCGGGCATCATCACGTCCACGACGGCCAGGTCGAACGCCTGCTCGCCGAGGGCGATGAGCGCCTCGACCCCGTTCTCCACCGCCGTCACGCGGTACCCCTCGGCAGCGAGACCGCGCTCCATCAGGGCACGCATCTCGTCGTCGTCCTCGACCACCAACAGCCGCATAGTGGACCTCCTCGGACCCATCGTGGCATCGAACGGGCGCGGAGGGTCGATGCCCGGGCCGAACTCACTGAATCTCGTCACAGGAGCGGGTACCGTGGCTGCCAGGCCACCGGGCAGAACGGTCTGTCCCGCGTTCTAGGGACATGAGGACTTCTTGCTTCATTGGTAGGATCACCTGGCGGACAGCGCTTACCCGAAGGGCGGTCCGTTGCACCAGGGGGCACCATGAACGACCCGATCGACCACGCGTCCGTCGACCACCCGTCCGTCGACCACCCGGCCATCGTCCGTCTCCGCGCGGAGCTCGACGCCGCGTGGAAGGGCATCGGCGCACTCGGCCAGATGGAGGGCGTCCGCCGCGACCGCGTGGTGGCCGAACTGCGGACGGCCGTCCCCGACGTGGCGAGCCGCGCGGCTCGCGAGGTCGGCACCGAGGCCGTCGTCGCGGAGATCAGCCGGTTCGCCGACGTCGGCGTGCCCGGCACCGATCCCGCCGTGCCGGCCGCGGTGATCTGGGGCGACGTCGTGCAGACGGCGGCCGAAGCCGCACGCGCCACGCGCTGACCGGCACCGGCACGCCGCGCCCGAGCGGCGCCGGCACTGGCACGCCGCGACCGACCGACTGACCGGCGTCAGTCGTCCTCGCCGAGCAGCTCCTCGCGCACGCGCCGGACGTCTTCGAGCAGGGCGCCGATGAGCACCCAGTGCCGTGAGTTCGGTCGGACGATCTCCATCGGTGCCGTCAGCGCGGGTTCCGCGGTCGCCACCCCGGCATCGTCCCGACCGGCGCCCGCAGCGAACGACGGGTCCAGCCGTGTCGACTCGACCCGGGCGCTCAGCGCGCGGACGTCCGAGCCGATCCGGGCCACCTCGGTCGCGATGCCGCCGACCACCGGGTCGGCGCGCAGGTCTGGTGCGGTGTTGTCGTGGATCGCCCGGGTCATGCCGGTGACGCGCGTGACCAGGACGCGCAGGTGCTCGGTGATGGCGACGTCGCGGTCGAGGATCGTGCGGTGCCGGCCGCCACGCGGGTTCATCGTCAGGGACTCGCGGGCCGCGTTCAGTGATGCCTCGGTCTTCGCGTGCTGCTGCCGGAGCGCGCGGGCCCGCACCAGGGCGTCCTGCCACCGGTCGCGGTCCCACCCCTCGGTCAGTCCGATCGCGACGCGTTCGAAGGCCACGGCGGTGTCGCGGGCGAGTCGGGCGACGGCGAGGTGCGCCGGCTCGAGCAGGACCGGCGGGATGATCAGGGCGTTCACGACGAGGGCGACGACCGCACCGATCACGGTCTCGAGGATCCGGTCGGCCGAGTAGTTCGGTGTGACGACCCCCGCGGTGAGCACGAGCATCCCGCTGATGCTGACCTGGGTTGCCGAGGTCGGGGTCAGCCGGAGCACCCAGGCGATGAGGATGGCGAGCACGACCACGAGCAGGACGACCCACACCGAATCGCCGAGCAGCAGGTGGAACCCGGTGGCGAGCAGCACGCCGAGCACGACACCGGCGCTCCGCTCGAGGCCCTTGACGAACGACTGGTTGATGCTCGGCTGCACGACGAGCAGCGCGGCGATCGCGGCGAAGGTCGGGAACGGTCCCTGGATCAGCAGCCGGCACAGCAGCACCGCCGCGACGACCGCGACCGCGGTCTTCACGACCTGCAGGAACGGCGTGCGACTGGAGCTGCGGAGACGCGCGACCGGGTTCACCTCGACCACGCTAGCCACCGCCCGCACGCCGAGCCGTGCACGAACGCGACGAAAACGTCCGGACACGGTTGACTGATGTCGTGTGGCCCAACCATGAGCGCGTCATCCCGCAGGCCTTCGCCGGCTCCGGGACCTCCGTCGTGGCCGCACGGGCGCACTCCGTCGAGCCGTCGGGCAACGGCTACCTGTACGGCTACGAGGTCGACACCGTCGACCGGAACGGCCAGCGCGCCACCGTCCTGACGTACGTCGACACCGGCGGCGCGCACGACCAGAACAGTGCGATCGTCACCGACCCCGCGACCGGCGAACCCGTCTCGGTGTGGGCGTACCCGAACGACCCGGGTCTGCCGGTGCTGCCGCAGGTGACCTACCGCGACGCGGTCGCCGAGCTCCTGACGACGCTCGGCATGCCGGTCACCGACCCGGTGCTCACGGTGGCCGCGTACCGACCGGGCAAGCGTGCGGTGGTGCGGGTGGACGCCCCCGAGCGCACCCTGTTCCTGAAGATCGTCCGTCCGCACCGGGTCGCGCCGATCGTGAAGTCGCACGAGCAGTTCGTGGCGGCGGGCCTGCCGGTGCCGCGTGTGCTGTCCAGCCGCGGCGACGGACTCCTCGTGCTCGAGCGGATCCGCGGCGTGCCGGCCGGCAGCCGCATCCTCGACATCGCCGACGACCCGCGGTTCGTCGCGTCACTGGCCGCCCTGAGCGGTCGGGTCGCGACCGTCCCGATGACCCAGCAGGCCCGTGCCGACGCGATGGACCACGCCGACTGGCACCGCCGCACGCTCATCGCCGCGTTGCCGCAGGACGCCGACGAGATCGACCGCCTGTACGACGCCATCGGCCGCCGGTCGATCGGCTGGACGAGCGCGACGAAGCAGGTCGTGCACGGCGACCTGCACCTCGAGCAGGTCTTCGTCGACGAGGACGAGCCCTGGCGCATCTCCGGCCTGCTGGACATCGACACCGCGGGGTGGGGCTTCCCGGTCCGCGACATCGGGGCGGTCGTCGCGCACCTGGTCGTCACCGGCCTCTGGCACCGATCGCGCGGAGACGCCGACCGCGGAGCCGCGGCCGAGCGCCTCGCCGACGCGATCGCTCGCGACTGGGTCGCCCGCAACCCGCGCGAGGCCGACCGCATCGGGCCCGCCATCGGTGCCCAGCTGCTCGCCCACGCCGGCGGCCAGGCGACCACCGGCTCCGCGAACGGCATCCAGACCGCCGAGCAGCTCCTCGCGGCGACGCGGGCCGCGTTGGCCGAGGCTGCTCCGGTCCTGCCGGCGGCCGGCCTGGTCCGCCCGCGGTCCGCGCCCCGCGTCTGACGGCTCGCGGCCCCCGTCGCGAAAACGACAGATCTGCGCGGAACGTTGGCGGCAATCTGTCGCTTCGGCGGGGTGGACGGCGTGGGGATCCGGGAACTGTCGGTTCGGCGAGGTGGTCGGCGTGTGGACCCGGGATCTGTCGCGTCGGCGGGGTGGACGCGACCGGCGTCGGACGGGAGGCGCGTGGCGGGCCCGCACCGTGCCTCCCGGCAGTCGCGCGGGGCATTCCAGGAGGCGCGACGCGCGCGGGTGACGAGGAGTCGCCTCTGTCGGGGGTCGGGGAGTAAACTGAGCGCACGCACCGCGTTCCCGCGTGCCGCGTCGATTCCGGACGCAGCCGTCGATCACTTGATCGACGCGGGAACCGGGCCGTGACCGCCCCGCGGGGGCGTCACGTGCGTGTGACGACGCCGGATCCCGGCGCGGACCGTCGCACCCGGCGCCGAGCAGGCGCTCGCGGTGGAACGGTCCGCGGGACTCCACCGGACGTCCCGAAGCGGGGACCGGCGATGCGGTGGGCCACGGTGGCCCGCAGCCGAACCGGAGCCGTGTCAGGCCCCGGTGCAGGACTTCCGCCCCACGGGCGGCTCGCCCCGATGCGTGGGCGGAACAGGAGGAGCGTTGGCTCGATCAGGCACCCGGCGAGCTGCCGGCGGGACGCGGACCGCGTCACGTCGGACGAGGCCGCTGGACAACGACGGCGTGATCCCCGTCCTCGCCCGCGCGGTGCGCGAGGTCGAGGCGGCGGCGCAGCGCGGACCGCTCAAGGCGACGAACCGGACGAAGTTCCAGGCCGTCGCACTGCTCATGCGCGAAGAGCGCGCACGGGTGAAGGGCGACACCGACCTCACCGACTCGCAGCGCGCGGAGCAGCTCAAGCGGCTCGACGGCGTGGCGACGATCCTCGCGAAGACCGCGGCCCGCGACACCAGCGTCATCCAGCTGCTCGCGGAAGAGGTGCAGGTCTCCGAGGCGACCCGCGCCGTCAAGCGCGACATGATGATCGCCGGCGGCATGGAGCTGCAGCCGGAGGACCTCGTCATCGCGGCCGAGCCCACCCCGGTCGCCGAGACCCCGGTGCGCGCGGTCACCCCGCAGGCGGTCGTGCAGCGTCAGCTCGCCAACCCGTTCCTGCCGCCGGACTTCGCACTCGCCGACCAGCCGGTCGCGCACCCGCGTCGCCTGGCGAACTGGGAGCTCTTCGGGCCGCTGTTCAAGTCGTTCGAGTACGGCGCAGGCGGGGGAGCGGCGACGATGCCGCTGCCCGAGCCGACCTCGCTGCACTCCCGCTCCGGCACCACGCTGATGAAGCACCAGGCCGAACTGGTCGCCGCCGCGTCGCAGGGGCACCGCACGTTCCTGCTCGCCGACGAGCCGGGCCTCGGCAAGACGGCGCAGTCGCTGCTCGCCGCCGACGCCGCGAACGCGTTCCCGCTGCTCGTCGTCGTGCCGAACGTCGTCAAGACGAACTGGGCGCGCGAAGCCGAACGCTGGGTGCCGAACCACCGCGCCACCGTCATCCACGGAGACGGCAACGACCTCGACGGGTTCGCCGACATCATCATCGTGAACTACGAGATCCTCGACCGGCACGCCGGCTGGCTCGGTGGCTTCGGCTTCAAGGGCATGGTCGTCGACGAGGCGCACTTCATCAAGAACAAGGACTCGCAGCGGGCACGGTTCGTGCTGCAGATCGCCGACCGCATCCGGCAGCGCACCGCAGCACCACTGCTCATGGCGCTGACGGGCACCCCGCTCATCAACTCGGTCGAGGACTTCCGCACCATCTGGGAGTACCTCGGCTGGATCGACGACAAGAAGCCCCGCGCGAAGCTCATGAACGAGCTCGAGGAGATCGGGCTGACCCCCGCCGACCAGGGCTTCTTCGTCGAGGCCCGTCGTGCCGTCATCGACCAGGGCATCGTCCGACGCCGCAAGGTCGACGTCGCCGCGGACATCCCGGCCCGCCGGATCGCCGACATCCCCGTCGAGCTCGACGGCGACGAGGGCCGCTCCATCCGCGACGCCGAGCGCGAGCTCACCGCGAAGCTCGTCCGCCGGTACCACCAGGCGCTCGACGCCCGTACCGGGCAGGACCCGGTCGTCGGCATCGACCACAAGCTCGTCCGGCAGGTCGCCCGCTGGGAGCTCGAGGACCAGGACGCCTCGTCGACCGGTGAGAACGTGTTCTCGATGGTCCGACGCATCGGCCGCGCCAAGGCCCAGCTCGCAGCGGACTACGCCGCGCAACTCGCGTCGAACGTCGGCAAGGTCGTGTTCTTCGCGAAGCACCTCGACGTGATGGACCAGGCGGAAGAGGTCTTCGCTCGACGTGGCCTGCGCACCGCCACGATCCGCGGCGACCAAACGGCCACGCAGCGCACGGCGCAGATCGACTCGTTCGTGAACGACCCCGACGTCGCCGTGATCGTCTGCTCGCTCACCGCGGCCGGCGTGGGCCTGAACCTGCAGGTGGCGTCCAACGTCGTGCTCGCCGAGCTGTCGTGGACGAGCGCTGAGCAGACCCAGGCGATCGACCGCGTGCACCGCATCGGGCAGGAAGAGCCCGTCACCGCGTGGCGCATCATCGCCGCGCAGACGATCGACACCAAGATCGCCGAGCTCATCGACTCGAAGGCGTCCCTGGCCGCTCGCGCGCTCGACGGTTCGGACGAGGAACTCGTCGACTCCGGCGACATCCAGCTCGACGCCATGGCTGCGCTGCTGACCGAGGCGCTCGGGGGCTAGGGACCGCGTCGCGCGGCGCGCGGCGCGCACCCGTTCAGCACAACCAAAGTCCGTCCGAACCACGTGATCACGCGGTTCGGACGGACTTCGGTTGTGCGGGGCTTCGCGCCAGAGGGCGTCGCTCAGATGCGGGACTGCACCTCGGCCAGCGACGGGTTCGTCGCCGTGCTGCCGTCGGGGAACACGAGCGTCGGAACGGTCTGGTTGCCGCCGTTGACCTCGGCGACGAGTTCCGCCGTGCCCGGGGTCTGCTCGATGTCGACCTCGGTGAAGGGCACGCCGGCCTTCGTCATCTGGTTCTTCAACCGGGCGCAGTAGCCGCACCACGTGGTCGTGAACATCGTGACGCCGCCGGCTTCGGGGGTGAACTGCTCGCGGGTGATCGTGTCGCTCATGGCGTCAGGCTAACCCCGCTTTCTGGACGCCTTTGACGTGCTTATCCGATATAGCTAGGTTAAGCCGCATGGATCCGATCCAACGCATCACCGCCCCGACGCTCGACGTGCTCGACGCACTGCTGACCGTCGACGGTCCGGCATGGGGGCTGCTCGTCATCAAGGCCACCGGGCGCCAGGCCGGCACCGTCTACCCGATCCTCGAACGACTCGAGCGGCAGGGGTGGATCACGTCGTCGTGGGACGACGAGACCGACCGCCCCGGGCCGCGCCGTCGGCTCTACGAGTTCACGCCCGACGGGGTCGACGCCGCACGCGACCTCGTCGCGGCGCGTCCGTCCGCCGCGACGCCTGCTCGTCCGGCTCGCTCGGCCCACCGGCCGGTGACCGCGTGAGCGCGCTCGACCGGGTGCTCGTGGGGGTCGCGGTCGCGGTCTCGCCCGCAGCACACCGCGCCGCCCGCCGGGAGCAGTGGCTCGCCGACGTGCGCGATGCCCACGAACTCGACCTCTCGCCGACCGCACTCGCGTTCGGCGCCTTCACCACGGCGCTGTTCCACCGACGCGCCGGCCACCGTTCCACCTGGGGGGACACCATGACCGCACTGCCGACACCCGTCCGTTCTGCACCGCACACCATCCGCACGATCCCGGTCCTCATCGCGCTCGCGGTGCTGTCCTACGTCGTCTCGGTGGGCGTCCTCGCGCTCCTGCAGCGGTACAACGGCCTGCCCGAGGCGCGCCTCGTCTTCGACATGGTCGGGATCGGGCTCGCGGTGGTGCCGGGCGCCGCTGTCGCAACGAGCGTCCTGCTGGTGTCGGACGTCGCGCGCCGCCGCCGGGTCCTCGGTGCCGTTGCCGTGTTCGCCATCGCCGCAGTGTGGTGGGCGATCACGAGCGGTTCGCTCAACGTCCCCGTGTACGTCCCGGTCCAGGTCGGCGTCATCGCGGCTGGGCTGCTCGCGGTCTGGCTCGTGGTGCTCCGCCGACCGGTGTGGACGTACTCGCTCCTCGTCCTGCCCGTCGTCGCTGCCGTGCTGGTGTTCCCGCTCGCAGAAGCAGCGAACGGCTCGGGGATCCCGTACTCCGCGATGGCGCTGGTGTCGTGGATCGGGCAGCTCGTCCCGTTCCTGGTCGCCGTCGTCGGAGCCGTGGTGGCGTCACGGTTCTCCACCGATGCGCCCGCGGTGGTCGAGGCGCACGGCGAAGCCCTGGTAGACAAGACCGTGTGAGTGACACCCACCTCGAGATCGAGCGCACCTACGACCTGCCAGAGGGAGGTGCCCTGCCCGACCTCGTCGGCGCCGGTGGCATCATCCGAACCGAGCGCCAGGAGCCGTTCGAGCTCGATGCGACGTACTGGGACACCGAGCGGTACGACCTGGTGGCGGCGCGGGTCACGGTCCGTCGTAGGACCGGTGGCCCGGACGCCGGGTGGCACATCAAGCGGTCCGAGTCGGACACGGTCCGCCACGAGCAGCACTTCCCGCTGACCGACGACGCCGACACGGTGCCGACCGAGGTCTTCGCGGCGCTCTTCACCGAGCGCCGCGGCCGTGGCCTGCGCCCCGTGGTCCGCATCACGACCACCCGCACCGTCACCCGCCTGCTCGACGAGGACGGCGATCAGGTCGCCGAGCTCGCCGACGACCAGGTGACCGCGCAGCGCCTCGACGACGACGCTCCCGAAACGCCGCGCACCTGGCGTGAGGTCGAGATCGAGGCCGTCGCCGACGTCGACCCGCAGGTGGCGCACGAGCTCTTCGCGGCCCTCGACGCGCGCTTCGCGGCCGTGGGCGCCGGCCCCGCCGCCGTCGCGTCCAAGCTGGCACGCGGGCTGGCAGGAGCACCGGCACCGCGCCTCCAGACCGAGGAGAAGCCGGACAAGGGCACGACCGCACGCGTCCTCGCGAAGCGGCTGCGGAAGCTGCGCGCTGCGCTGCTCGGCCAGGAATCGCGCCTCCGCTCCGGCGATGCGGCCGACCTCCGGCAGACGGCTGAGACCGCCCTCGAGATCGCGTCGATCCTCGGCGCCTACCGTCCGGCGTTCGCCGCCGGCGACACCGTCGACCGCGCCGCCGAGGGGGCCGACGGCCTGGCTGCCGTGACCGCGCGCGCAGCACTCAACGAGTACCTGATCGACCGGTTGCCGCGCGCGTCGACCCCGGCGCAGGACGACCTGGTCGACTCCATGACCCGCGAACGCATCCTGGCCTCGACCCGTGAGCGTCGGGATCAGTCGGTGCGGGACGTCGTGGCGTTCGTGCACGGCGAGCCGTTCCTCGAACTACTCGACGCGCTCGACGATGCCGTCGAACGACCGACCCCGACCGAGTGGTCGCTCCGTTCCCCGAAGAAGGTCGCGCAAGACGTCGGTGCCGTCGTGAAGCCGCACATCCGCGAGCTCGTCCGGGCCGCGGTCGCCGACGACACCTCGGACACCGCCGCCGAGCGCGAGGCCGCCGACCGAGCGACCACCGAAGCCGCCTGGCAGGGCACGATGCGGGCACGGATGGCGATGGACGTCCTCGGCGACGACGCGTTCCCGCACGCGCTCTGGAAGCGGATCGGCAGCGCAGCCGACGTGCTGACCGAGCGGGTCCGATCGCTGCACGCCCTCGACGCGCTGCGGACCAACGCGGCGATCGCCGAACGCGGTGGCGAGGGGACGTTCGGGTACGGCGTGCTCGCGGGGGACCGGGTGCGCCTGGCCGAGGAGTCCTACGACGAGGCGGTGCACGCGCTCAACCGCGTGTGAGCCGCACGCCGCGGGCCGCGGTCGTTCGCTTCGTGAGCAGAAATGGTCGGGTGCACGCGGGCAACCCGACCATTTCTGCTCACGAAGTCATCAGGCGGCGGGCGCCTCGTCGGCCAGCCCGAGCACGTCGAGCAGCCAAGCGAGCTCGAACGCCCGCTCCTTCCACGAGGCGTACCGACCGCTCACGCCACCGTGGCCCGCTGACATCTCGGTCTTCAGCAGCACCGGCGCCCCGACCTCGCGCAGCTTCGCGGTCCACTTCGCCGGCTCGACGTAGAGCACACGGGTGTCGTTGATCGACGTCACGGCGAGGATCCGCGGGTACTGCACGTCGTCGCGGACGTTCTCGTACGGGGTGTACTCGCTCATGTAGCGGTAGACCTCGGCGTCGTGCAGCGGGTCGCCCCACTCGTCCCACTCGATGACGGTCAGGGGCAGGTCGGGGTCGAGGATGCTCGTGAGCGCGTCGACGAACGGCACCGCGGCGACGATCCCGGCGAACCGGTCCGGTGCGATGTTCGCCACCGCACCCATCAGGAGCCCGCCGGCGCTGCCGCCCTCGGCCACGAGCCGGTCCGCGGTGGTGCGGCCGGACTCGATCAGGTGGTCGGCGACCGCGACGAAGTCGGTGAACGTGTTCTTCTTCGTCAGCGTCTTGCCGTTCTCGTACCAGTGGCGACCCATCTCGCCGCCACCGCGCACGTGGGCGACCGCGAAGACGACGCCGCGGTCGAGCATCGACAGGCGCATGACGCTGAAGCCCGGGTCGATCGAGTGCTCGTACGAGCCGTAGCCGTACAGGTGGAGCGGCGAGGGGGTGTCCGCGTCGACGGTGTCGCGGCGCCAGACGAGCGAGATCGGCACGCGGGTGCCGTCCGACGCGGTGGCCCAGTCGCGCTCCTGCGCGTAGTCGGCGGGGTCGTAGCCGCCGAGCACCGGCTGGCGCTTCAGGACCGTCACCTGGCCGGTCGCCAGGTCCAGGTCGCTGACCTCGGACGGGGTGACGAACGAGGTGAACCCGATGCGGAGCGTCGGCTGGTCCCACTCGGGGTTGCCGCCGAGCCCGGCCGAGAACAGTGCTTCGTCGAAGGGGACCTCGTGCGCGTCGCCGTACCCATCACCCTCGATGGGGATGATCGCGATGCGGGGGAGCGCCTCGGAGCGGTACTCGAGCGCGAGGTGCCCGGCGAAGGCGTCAACGGACTCGATGCGGCGCTCGGTGTGGTGCGCCACGACGACCCGGCGGTCGCGCTCGGACGTGGGGTCGTCGGCGGGGACGTCGACGAGCTCGAAGTTCTCGGCACCGTCGTTGTGCAGCACCAGGAACCGGTCGCTGCCGCCGACGATGGCGTGCTCGATCTCGTACTCGACGCCGTCGCGTCGCGGCCACACGACCTGGAACTCGCCGGTCGGGTCGGCGGCGTCGAGCACCAGGGCCTCGGACGTGATCTTCGAGCCGAGCTCGATGACGATGTACTGCGACGACCGGGTGACGCCGACGCCGACCCAGTAGCGGTCGTCGGGTTCCTCGAAGACCAGGACGTCGTCGGACGCTGCCGTGCCGACGGCGTGCCGCCAGATCTTGTCCGGACGCCACGACTCGTCGACGGTCGGGTAGAAGACGTACCGGCCGGCCGGGTCGAAGGTCGCGCCCGCCCCGGTGTTCGGGATGGCGTCGCCCAGGTCGGTGCCGGAGGCCAGGTCGCGCACGTGCAGGGTGTACCGCTCGTCGCCCTCGACGTCGATGCCGTAAACCAGGCGTGTGCCGTCGTCGCTGATGTCGTAGGTGCCGAGGGAGAAGAACTCGTGGCCGTCGGCCAGCGCGTTGCCGTCGAGGACGACCTGCTCGCCGGGGAGGGTCGACTCGCCCTCGACGACGGCCGGCGGGGTCCAGTCGTCCGGACCGGCGATCGGCGCGCGGCAGTGCACGCCGTACTGGCTGCCCTCGGCCGTGCGGGTGAAGTACCACCAGTCGCCCATGCGCACCGGCACTGAGAGGTCGGTCTCCTGGACACGGTTCTTGACCTCGGCGAAGACGCGGTCGCGCAGCGGGGCGAGGTGGTCGGTGGCGGCGTCGGTGTAGGCGTTCTCAGCCTCGAGGTAGGCCAGGGTGTCCGGCGACTCCTTGTCACGCAGCCACTCGTAGTCGTCGACGAAGTCGATGCCGTGGTGGGTCCGCGTCACGGGCCGCTTGGCGGCGGTGGGCGGGGTGGCCTGGGAGTGCTCGGTGCTCACCGTCCCACCCTATGCGCACGGCCCCGTGGCGAGCCGGGCGTCACCCCGCCCGGAACCGGTCGCGCCGCGTCCGCCCGGCCACCCCCGCCCGGACCCGCTGCTCGAAGGCCTCGAGCTCGTCCACGACGGCCGGTGCGACCCAGGCACGGTCACGCCGCCGCTCGGTGACCGGACGCAGCACTCCGGCGCGCACGAGGTCTGCGGCCACGGAGCCGGCCAGGTCCTCGTCGACCGGTCCGCCGTCGACACCGGCGAGGAGGTCCTGCAGTCGGGCCTCGGTCAGGACCGGGTCGTCGGAGAGCGCCCGCCCGACGACGGCGTGGGTACTCGTGGCACACGGACCCGCCATCCGGTCGGCCGCGTGCTCGTCGAGCAGCAGGGCGGTCACGGTCGCCTCGTCGCACACGGTGCCGATGGTGATCGCGACGTCTGACACGAGGGCGTCCACGACCCCGTCGCGGTACCGCTCGAGGTGCCGGAAGTACCGGCCCCGATCCGCTGCGAGCGCGGTGGCGATCGGCGCGGTCACCGTCGTCGTGACGCCCCGGCGTCGCAGCACGGCGCTGATCAGCGCACGTCCGATCCGGCCGTTGCCGTCGGTGAACGGGTGGATCGACTCGAACTGGGCGTGCCCGATCGCGGCCTGGGCGATCGGGTGCAGGTCCGTCCGGTGCAGGAACGCGAACAGGTCGGCCATCAGGGGCGCGACGAGCTCCGGCGGCGGCGGGACGTACGTCGCCAGCCGCGGGGTGTCACCGCCACCGATCCAGTTCTGGACGCTGCGGTAGCGCCCGGCGTACCGCCCGTCGACCGGGTCGTCGCGCATGAGCAGCCGGTGCGCCTCGAGCAGCGCGGCCTCGGTGATCACGCCCGTGTCCGCTGCCGCGACCAACCCCTCGATCGCTCCGGCGGCGCGGACGACGACGGTCGCACTCGGGTTCGCGCGGATGCCCACGAGGGCTCGGGCGCAGTCGTCGAGCGACGCGGACTCGTCCTCGATCCGCGACGAGGCGACGGCCTCGGTCCGACCGATCACCGACCCGAGCGGGGCGAGCCGGGACCCGTGGTGGACGTCGAGCGACCGGAGCGCCGCGGCTGCGCGGTCGAGCAGCGCCTCGGTCTGGGCATCGGGCTCCCACCGAGCACGAGCGATCCGTGGCGGGAGCGACACCCGGACGGACGTGGTCATCCGATCGGCGCGGGAACCCCGGCGCGCGCTGCGCCACGGACGCTCCGCGCTGCCGTGCGCGGGCCATCCGCAGTGCACGAGCACGCCGCTGTGCACGGCCTGGCCCCCGAGCGCGGTCGAGCCGTCGTGGACGTCCGGGGTCTCGTTCCGATGCACCATGCCGGGAGCGTAGGGACCCCCGGACGCCCGACGCCAGGAATTCGTATTTCGCCGGCCCGCGTAGCGTTGGTGGCATGAGCAACTCCTTCGCGATCACCGGTGCCCACGTCGTCCCCGTCTCCGCCCCCGCCTTCGACGGCGGCGCGGTCGTCGTCGAGGACGGCCGCATCACCGCGATCGGCCCGGACGTCACACCGCCCCCGGGGATCACCGTCGTGGACGCCGCCGGAGCGTGGCTCGTCCCCGGGTTCGTCGAGTCGCACGGCCACGTCGGCATCCACGAGGAGGCGAACGGCGAAGCCGGAAACGACACGAACGAGATGACCGGCCCGAACATGGCCGGGGTCCGTGCGATCGACGCGATCGACATCGACGACGAGGGCTTCCGTGACGCGCTCGCCGGGGGAATCACGAGCATCGTCGTGAAGCCGGGGTCCGGCAACCCGATCGGCGGCCAGACCGTCGCCATCAAGACCTGGGGCGGGCGCACCGTCGACGAACAGCTCATCTCGGACTCGGTGAGCATCAAGAGCGCGCTCGGCGAGAACCCGAAGCGGGTGTACGGCGGCAAGGGCCAGACGACGTCGACGCGCCTCGGCGTCGCGAAGATCATCCGTGACGCCTTCGTCGAGGCCCAGAACTACCGTGCCGCCCGTGACGCCGCCGCCGCGAAGGGTGAGCCGTTCGCGCGTGACCTGACGAAGGAGGCACTCGTCCGCGTCCTCGACGGCGAACTCGTCTGGGACCAGCACACCCACCGCCACGACGACATCGCGACCGCCATCCGGCTGTCCGAGGAGTTCGGGTACCGACTCGTCGTGAACCACGGCACCGAGGCGCACAAGATCGCCAGCCTGCTCGCCGAGAAGGACATCCCGGTCATCTACGGCCCGCTGTTCACGAGCCGCTCGAAGGTGGAGCTCCGTGACCGGGGGATCCCGAACCTCGCCACCATCGCCGCCGCTGGCGTCCGGGTCGCGATCACCACCGACGCCCCCGTCGTGCCGATCGGCATGCTCGTCGACCAGGCCACCGCCGCGGTGAAGGAGGGACTGCCCGCCCAGACCGCGCTCGAGGCGCTCACCGTCAACCCAGCCGAGTTCCTGGGCTTCGGTGACCGTGTCGGTCGGCTGGCCGTGGGCCACGACGCCGACCTCGTCCTCTGGGACGGCGACCCCCTCGACGCGACCAGTCGCGCGACACGTGTCTGGATCGACGGCCGCCAGGTCTTCGAGTGGGCGGACGGCGTCGGCGTCACCACCCCGCGCTGGTAGCGGGGGAGAGCCGGGAGGCCCGGATCGCGACGTGCCCGCACGTCGCGATCCGGGCCTCCCGTCCGTGGCGCCGGGGGCGCTGGGTGGTGACGGCCGGCGGACCCGGCCGGCTCAGACCTCGCGCGCCAGCAGGAACTCGTTGATGCGGTCCGTCAGGTCCGCGTCGATCGCGCGGGCGTCGCCGTTCACGGAGCGGATCGGCGCCGCCTGCCGCACGCTCGACACGAGCCAGAGTGCGTCAGCGGCATGCAGGTCGGCGAGTGTGACGAGTTCGTAGGCGGTCTCGATGCCCTCCTGCTCGGCGAAGCGGAAGACGTCGGCCTGCGTGGTGCCGGCCAGGATCCCGATGTCGGTGCGCGGTGTGACGAGCCGGTCGCCGACCTTCAGGAGCAGGTTCGCGCGCGTGCCCTCGAGCACGTAGCCGTCGCTCGACACGAACAGGGCGTCGTCGGCACCGCGCCGGGCGGCCTCGCGCAGGGCGGCCATGTTGACGGCGTACGACAGGGTCTTCGCGCCCTGCAGCAGCCACGGCGAGGTGCGCTCGACGTCGTGTCGGTAGCCGCGGTCCAGCACGACGACGGAGATGCCCTCGGTGCGCGCGGCGGTCGAGTCGACGGACGGTGCGGCGTAGACCCAGCCGGTGGGTCGGTCGGTGCCCTCGACGCCACGGGTCAGGACGGTCTTCGCGAAGGCCTCGCGGACCGGGTCGAGCCGGGCGCAGACGGCCTCGATCGCCTGCCGCCAGGCGTCGGGGTCCGGCGCGGGCAGGTCGAGCATCGCGGCGGAGCGGCCGAACCGGTCGAGGTGCGCCTCGAGGGCCTGCGGACGACCGTCGACCACCGTGATCGTCTCGAACACGCCGTCGCCCCGGGTGATGCCGAGGTCCTGCACCTGCAGGTGCTCCTCGAGCGGCTTCGCCCAGGTGAAGGCGTCCGCTGCGGGGTCGTGCGGCGCGGCGTCGCGGGAGGGCTGGTTGAGGATCGCGAGCACGGTTTCGGTCATGCGCCCATCCAACCGCACGCGCGTCCGCGCACGTTGTGCGTAGACGCGCTTTGTACGTGCGCGTCAGCTCGCGTCGGGCAGGGCTCCCATGAGCTTCCACACCGCCTGGGTGAGCTCGGGGTGCTGCAGCGCGATCCGGCGCAACCGGTGGTACTCCTCGCCGAGCGCGGTGCCCTGGCCGGACGCGGGGTGCATCGACCACTGGGCGTGCCGCTTGCCGATCGCGGCGTCGAGGTCGACCGCGTCGGCCCGGAGGATGAGCACGACCTGCTCGTCCACCGTGGGGAGCGTCGGCATGAACTCCCACGGGTCCTCGCCCTGACGGCTCCGGTGCTCGACGAGCATCGAGATCTCCTCCGCCGCCTCGGCGCGCAGCACTTCGAGGCTGCGCCCGGTCTTGCGGGGCTCAGCCATGGTGCCCCCGCAGCACGCCTGCCATGGGAAGAGCGTACGACACATCTTCGGCCAGACTGGACGGGTGACCCCGCGCGACGAGAGCAAGTCCCAACACCCCCGAGTGGTCGTCGTCTACCTGCTGCGCGACGGCGCGAGCGGGCCCGAGGTCCTGCTCGGGGAGAAGCGCCGCGGCCTCGGCACCGGCCGGCTGGTCGGCCCGGGCGGGAAGCGGGAGCCCGGTGAGACGGCGGTCGAGACCGCCGTGCGCGAGGTGCGCGAAGAGGTCGGCCTGCGTCTCGAGACGGTCGACCTGGAGGCCCGTGGCACGTTGGACTACCGGTTCCCGTACCGGCCGTCCTGGTCCCAGGTCTCGGACGTCTTCGTGTGCCGCCGCTGGCAGGGCAGCCCGTCGGGCTCCGACGAGCTCGAGCCGCGGTGGATCCCGGTCGCCGACGTCCCCTACGAGGCGATGTGGGACGACGCGAAGTACTGGCTACCGGCGGTGCTCCGTGGGGGTGCGGTGCGTGCACGCTTCACGTTCGCCGACGACGACGCGACGGTCGCGGGCTTCACCGGGACGGGTGTCGAGACGCCCGCGTAGAGCGGATCAGCGGGTCTGCGGATCAGCGGATCAGCGGGTCTGCTGGGTGCGGGTGCTGCCGGTGCGTGCTTCCTCGGCGGCGGCGATGACCTCGGCGTCCCCGCTGCGACCACCGAGGGGCCGGACGAAGAAGTCGATGATCCCGAACACGATCGCGCCGACCATGGCGAACATCGCCCAGCCGACGAAGAGCCCGGCGGTGTTCCGGCCGTCGGCGGGTGCGAGCACGATGCTCGCGACGTAGAAGCCGACCGTCAGCACGAGGAGCACGACGACGACGGTGACGAGGACGCGGTGCCAGGTGATGCGGGGGTTCATGCCCCCAGGATACGCGCCGCCGACGCCTCACCGGTCCGCGTGCCGGCACGGACGATGCACGCGCATCATGCGACAGTGCACGCGTCGATCGACTGGTGCATCGTCGGAACTTGCGCACGCATTCGGTCTGCGCGAGCGGCGCGATCGTCAGGAACGAGCTACCAGTCCGCGTGCCGGCCGTGCGGCGGCTCGTCCCCGGCGTCGACGCGAGCCGACGTGTCGGACCGAGCCGGCGCCCTGGAGCCCTCGGCGCGTGGGACGGGACGCGTGCGTGGTCCGGTCCCCGCGCCTCCCGGTCGCTGCACCGGGCCGGTGCGGTCCCCGGTCCGCTGCACGGGGATGCGGCCGGTGGGGGTGGTCTCGGTCTCGAGGCCGTCGCGGCCGCCGGTGAAGACGTCGCCGCCGACGCGGGCGTCCTCCCAGTCGTCGTCACTCAGGACGCTCAGGGTGCCCGTCTCGGTGGACTCGAGGCCGTGGCGCTCGAGCTCGGCGTCGCGTTCCTTGCCGAGGAACTCACGGTTCGCGGTGTTGGCGTCCTGGAACATCGTGGTCCGGCCCGTGACGATGGCGCGGATGCGTCGGCGTTCCCACCACTTCTTGCCGAAGTACATGAGCACGAGGCCGACCGCGGCGTAGCAGCCCATCGTGATCAGGCCGCGGGCCGGGCCGGGGCCGACGCCGTAGATCTGGTGCTTGATCATGTCGACCATGCTGGAACCGACGACGACGTTGTTGAGCCAGGCGAACGGCTCCGGCATGAACCACTTCGGGTACGCCCCGCCGGACGACGGCATCGACAGGAACACGAAGCAGATCATGGCGGGCGCGGCGATGAACCGGCCGACGAAGTAGCTCAGCCCGTTGACGGCGAGGCCGATCGCGACGATCCACCCCCACGCGATGAGCACGAGCTGGATCCAGTGGCCGTGGATGGCGCCGACGACCGGACCGGCGAGCGTGTTCGTGATGAGTGAGATGACGAGCCCGCCGACGACGATGACGGTCATGCGGGTGCGGTGCCGGAGCGGGCCGCCCATGATCCCGATGAACATCGCGACCATGTAGCCGCCGATGCACCAGGCGAGCATCACGTACATCGGGACGGTGCCGTACTCGTCCCACGCGGGCAGGGGAGCGAGCTCGGTGATCTTCGGGGTCGCGACCCCGATCCCCGTGAGCACCGCGCTCAGCGTCGCCGGTACGAGGCTCGCGACCTGGAACTGGTGGGCGCTCGCCTTGAAGAACTCGTTCGTCGCGGGGTCGTAGGCGACCGCCATCGAGCCGGCGATGACGTCCCGCTTCGCCGCGGCCAGGGAGTCGTAGGTGTGGAACACGAACTCGCCCGGCAAGGCCTTCTGCACCGCGGCGACGAGTGTCGGGTCGCTGCCGACCAGGGCGATCGGGACGTCGTGCGGGTGCGGTGCGTGGAACGCGAAGACGTAGCAGAGGCAGAAGCCGACGATGAAGAACAGCGGCATCCAGAGCTGCAGGCCGATGAGCTGGAGCGAGGGGTGCAACGTCGAGTACCAGCGGCGGTACGCACTGTGCTGCTGCGGTGCCGGCACGGGTGCCTGTCGGCGCGGAGCCGGTCGGGTGGAACCGGCGACCTTCGCGCCGCGACGGGGCTTGGTCCCGCGGGCCGAGGGCCGGGTGCTGCGTGGCTTCGGCGCCGACGTCGGCCGGGACCCTCCGGGACGTTCCGGGGTGTCGTCGTTCCTGTTGACGTCGTTCCGCGGCGTGCTCACTCGGCGCTGTGCTCCTGTTCTCGGACGGAGCGCCAGGATACGCCGAGGCCCTCAGGAGCGGCTGCGTGACGCCTGCGCCGAGTCCATCGCGAGTTCTTCGGCGTCGAGGGTCACGAGCACGCGGCGCATGACCTCTTCGTCGAGGTTACCCTTCTCGCGCTCCTCGAGCACGATCTCGCGTCGTCGGTCGAGCAGCTCGCGCCGGATGTCCTGGATCTGCGAGCCGCGCAGGCGCATCGGGGCGTTGCGCTCCTCGACCTCTTCTTCCTCGGCGTCCTGCCGGAAGGTCTCGACCTGCCGCTCGAGTCGTGCCTTCAGCCGGTTCACCACGGAGTCGACGGCGACGTCGCCGTACTGCTTCGACCAGACCGGACGTCGCTTCTCGAGCAGCTCGATGGCGGCCTCGGTCGTGCGCTGGTTCAGCCGCATCTCGCTCCGGACGTCCTCTTCGCCCTCGGCCGGGTCCTGCACCTTGAGTGCACGGATGACGAAGGGCAGGGTCAGGCCCTGCAGCAGCAGCGTGCCGACGGTGACGAAGAACGCGATGATGAAGATCGTGTCCTGCGCGGGGATCTGCGTCGGGCTCGCGACCACGGACACCGCGGCGGCGAGGGTCACCACGCCGCGCATGCCGGTCCACGAGATGACGGTGAGCTCGCGCCAGTTGAGCTTCGGCTCGGCCGTCCCGCGCATCCACCGCAGTGACGGGTGGCCGCGGGAGAGCTTGATGCGCAGCGGACGGAGCCATCGCCCGTTGAAGCGGTTGCGCACGTACGACTCGAAGACGAAGAGGGGCCGCACCAGGATCACGACGCCGAGCACCACGGCCGCGGCGGTGAGCGTCTGGCCGAGACTCCGTTCGCTCTCGACCAGGTCCTGCACCACGGTGTTGAGCTGCAGGCCGATCAGGGCGAAGACGAAGCCCTCGAGGATGACGTCGATGCTGGTCCAGAGCGGGCGCTCCTGCAGGCGGGTGGCGTAGCCCTCCTTCGGCGAGTTGTAGCCGATGTACAGGCCGGCCGTGACGACCGCGATGACGCCCGAGCCGGAGAGGTCCTCGGCCAGGATGTACGCGACGAAGGGCAGCAGGATGCTCATGATCGTCTCGACCACGGGGTCGTTGAGCCGCATCCGGATCCAGTGCACGACGACGCCGAGCACGATGCCGACGGCCAGGCCGACGCCGATCGCCAGGCCGAAGATGCCGAGGTCCTGCCAGACGGTGAGCGACGTCCCGGCGATGATCAGGGTGAACACGCGCACCAGGGTCAGGGACGCGGCGTCGTTGATCAGGCTCTCGCCGGACAGCACCGTCATCACCCGGCGGGGGAGCCCGAGCTTGCGACCGATCGCGGCGGCGGACACGGCGTCCGGCGGGGCGACGATCGCACCGAGCAGGATCGCCGCGGGCAGGGTCATGTCCGGGATCAGGAAGTACGCCACCGCGCCGACCACGAGTGCCGTCACGATGACCAGGAAGATGCCGAGACGCCGGATCTGCTTGATCGACGTCCGGAAGCTCTGCCATGACACGTCGAGCGCCGCCGAGTAGAGCAGCGGCGGCAGGATCACCGTCAGGATCACCTCGGAGTCGATCTCCATCGCGGGCAGCCCCGGCAGGAACGACGCTGCGAGCGCGACCGCCGTCACGAGCAGGGGAGCGGGGAGTCCCTTCGCCCGTGCGAACCCGGTCACCGCGAGCGATCCGACCAACAGGATGAGGAGCTCGACGGTGTCCATGGGACTCATTCTCGCATCGGCATGGTTCCGAATCTGAACGAGTCTGAAGCTCCGGTGAACAGCAGGTTGCCGATCAGGTTTGCTCCGGAGGCCGTCGATGGGGAACACTGGCCCGCGGTGGACATCACACTCATAGTCGTCCTGGTCATCGCGTTGGCCCTCTTCTTCGACTTCACAAACGGTTTTCACGACACCGCCAACGCGATGGCGACTCCGATCGCGACCGGGGCCATGAAGCCCAAGGTCGCGGTCACGGTCGCCGCGGTGCTCAACCTCGTCGGTGCGTTCCTCAGCACCGCGGTGGCGACCTCGATCTCGCACGGCCTCATCAACGAGGGCCCGGGCGGCGTCGCGATCTCACCGGAGATGATCTTCGCGGGGCTCATCGGAGCGGTCGTGTGGAACATGATCACGTGGCTCCGCGGGCTGCCGTCGTCGTCGTCGCACGCGCTGTTCGGCGGACTGATCGGAGCTGCGATCGTCGGCGCCGGGTTCCAGTCCGTCAACTACGTCGCGCTGCTGACGGTCGTCATCATCCCGGCCTTCGCGTCCCCGGTGATCGCGTCGCTCGTGTCGTTCCTGTCGACCCGCATCGCGTACCGGATCACGAAGCGCCCGGTGTTCCCGAACGAGCGCGGTGGCTTCCGTGTCGGGCAGATCTTCACCTCGTCGATGGTGTCGCTCGCCCACGGCACGAACGACGCCCAGAAGACGATGGGTGTCATCACGCTGACGCTGATCGCCTCGGGGGCGCAGTCGTCGAACCAGGGCGTGCAGTTCTGGGTCGTCGTCGCCTGTGCCCTGGCGATCGCGCTCGGCACCTACACGGGCGGGTGGCGCATCATCCGCACGCTCGGGTCCGGCATCACCGAGATCCGGGCCACCCAGGGCTTCGCCGCCGAGGCCTCGACCGCCGCGACGATCCTGGCGTCCAGCCACCTCGGCTTCGCGCTCTCGACCACGCAGGTGTCCTCCGGCTCGATCATCGGCGCCGGGCTCGGCCGCCGCGGCTCGAAGATCCAGTGGTCCACCGCCGGCAAGATCGTCATCGCCTGGTTCATCACGCTGCCCGCCGCCGCAGCCGTGGGCGCGGTGGCCTCGGGCATCGCACGTCTGGGCGTCATGGGGCTCGTCATCGATGCCATCGTCGGCGCCGCCGTGATCCTCGGCCTGTACCTGTGGTCGCTCCGGAAGCCGCACGAGGGTGCCTCGGCCATCGAGGTCGACGTCGCCGCGAACGCCGTGTACACCCGCAAGGAACTGCGCGACCTGCAGCGCAAGAAGCGCGCCGACGCCGTTGCCGACCGCCGCGCCGCACTGAGCCGCGAGCGCACGCTCCGCCGCATGGCCGCACGCAAGGGAGGCCGTCGCTGATGGGAATCGACTGGTTCGCGTTCGTCACCGTGGCGCTGGTCGCCGTGGTCTCGTCGTGCTTCGTCGTCGCCGTGTACTCCGTCGGTCTCCGGTTCTGGAGCGCCGCGGACACCCGCGCGGGCAAGTTCACCGTGAAGGACGACGGCACGATCGGTCCGGCGACCGCCGGGTTCCCGAACCCCGCCGGAGCGACGACCGCGGTGCGTGCCTTCCGTGCGCTCGCGATCCTCTGCTACGCGGTCTGCGGCGCTGTCGTGCTGTACGGCATCTACCTCATCGTCCCCCAGTTCCACTGACGCGGGGCGCGCGCGACGCGCGCTTCGTGAGCAGAAATGGTCGGGTGCGTTCCGGCGACCCGACCATTCCTGCTCACCATGCGGAGGTCTGTGCACGCTCGCGTCCACCGGACGGGAGGCCCGAGGCGGCCTGGCACCGCGCCTCCCGTCCGGCTGGGTGTGGGCGGCGCTGACGCGACGCGCGCTTCGTGAGCAGAAATGGTCGGGTGCGTTCCGGCGACCCGACCATTCCTGCTCACCATGTGCGCGCCCCCGCCCGGCACACCCCGAGCTCGCTCCCGGACCGGCCGGACGGACTGGGCTAGCCTCGACGTGTGACCGGCAACGAAGCAGCACAGGCCCCCACCGGGGCGCAGACCCGTACCGAGAGCGACTCGCTGGGGTCGCGCGAGGTCCCGATCGACGCCTACTGGGGCATCAACACCCTGCGGGCCCTGGAGAACTTCCCGATCACGTCGGTGCCGATCTCGGTGTACCCGGACCTCATCGAGGCGCTCGCCACCGTGAAGCAGGCGGCAGCGCGGGCAAACCGGGCGATCGGGGTCCTCGACGACGAGCGCGCCGACGCCATCGACCGCGCTGCGCAGGAGGTGCGGGACGGCGCCCTGCGTGAGCAGTTCGTCGTCGACATCGTGCAGGGCGGTGCCGGTACGAGCACGAACATGAACACGAACGAGGTCCTGGCGAACCGGGCACTCGAGCTCCTCGGCCGCGAACGGGGCGACTACGGGTACCTGCACCCGATCGACCACGTGAACCGCAGCCAGTCGACGAACGACACGTACCCGACGAGCATCAAGATCGCGATGATCTTCTCCGCCCGGCGGCTCATCGAGCAGCTCGAGCAGCTTTCTGCGGCGTTCGCCGAGCGGGGGAACGCCTTCTCCGACGTGCTCAAGGTCGGCCGCACGCAGCTGCAGGACGCCGTGCCGATGACCCTCGGGCAGGAGTTCACCGGCTTCTCGCACACGATCCAGGAGGACGCCGACCTGCTCCGCAAGGTCCTGCCGCTGCTGGCCGAGATGAACCTCGGCGCGACGGCGATCGGCACCGGGATCACCGCGGACCCGCTCTACCGCGACGAGGTCCGCCGGCAGCTGCAGGACGCCAGCGGCATCGACGTCGTGACGGCACCGGACCTGATCGAGGCGACGAGTGACGCCGGCGCCTTCATGACGCTGTCCGGCACAGTGAAGCGCAGTGCTGCGAAGCTCTCGAAGATCTGCAACGACCTGCGGCTGCTCGCGTCGGGGCCGCAGGCGGGACTCGGCGAGATCACCCTGCCGGCGCGCCAGGCGGGCTCGTCGATCATGCCGGGCAAGGTGAACCCGGTGATCCCCGAGGTCGTGAACCAGATCGCGTTCGCCGTGGTCGGCGCTGACACCACCGTGACGATGGCGGCCGAGGGCGGTCAGCTCCAGCTCAACGCGTTCGAGCCGATCATCGCGCACTCGATCCTGCAGTCGCTGCAGTGGATGTCACGGGGCTGTGCGACGTTGCGCGAGCACTGCGTGACGGGCATCGAGGCGAACGAGGCGAAGCTCGCGGCGCAGGTCGACACGAACGTCGGCGTGGTCACGGCACTGACCCCGTACATCGGCTACGCGGCTGCGGCGTCGATCGCGCACACGGCGCTGACCACGTCGACGCCGATCTCGACGCTCGTCGTGGCCGCCGGCCTGATGGACGAGGACCAGGTGCAGCGCGTGCTGAGCCCGGCGCGGCTGTCCGGCATCGAGCTCGCGACCGGTGCGATCCCGGTGGTCACCGAGGAGATGCTGGACCAAGCGGCGCGCGAGCGCTGACGCCCACGCGCAACCAGCGCGACCACCTCAGGGCATCGGCGCCTCGCCGACGCGCACCTGCTTGGCCACGTCGCGCAGGTGTTCCTGCGCCGGAGTCGGCTCGGCGTCCTCGTCGGCGGCGACCTGGGCCGCGGTGGTCCGGACGTTCCGCGCCGCGGCGATGTCGGCGTCCCGCCAGCGGGCGAGCGTGAAGTTGCGCGTGACGTCGCGCAGCGGCAACCGGATCGACTCGTCGGCCTCGATGCCGGCCAGGAGCTGCCGCATCCGGATCACCTCGGAGTCGAGCTCACCGCCGACCACGAGCACGAAGTTCGAGATGTACAGGTAGACGAGCAGCAGGATCCCGCCGCCGAGCCACCCGTACGCACGGTTCCCGGCGCCGATCGTCTCGACGTAGACGGCGAAGCCGAGGGTCGCGAGCGCCCAGGTGACGATGGCGAACGCGGCACCGGCGGACACCCACCGCAGCTGCGGCGTCTTCACGTTCGGGGTCGCGTAGTACAGGACCGCGACCATCACGACGAGGTCGGCGGCGAGCACGGGCCACTTCACGACGTTCCACACGTCGTCGATCCACGGTGCCCACCCGAACGACGCGACGATCGCCGCCGAGATCGTCGGGGTGCCGAGCAGGATCACGATCGCGATCGCCCCGCCCGCCATCACGAGCAGCGTGACGAGGAGCATCATGCTGCGGAACTTCCAGATCCGCCGACCCTCCTCGACCTCGTACGAGGTGTTCATCGCCCGCCCGAACGCCGTCGCATAGCCGGACAGCGACCATAGCGTCAGCACGACGCCGGTCGCGAAGCCGAGCCACGGGTTGTCGAGGGTCAGCAGCTGACGCAGCGGGGTCTCGAGGTGCTCCGCCGTCTCCGGGCGCAGGATGAACCCGAGCACACCGATGATGTCGGCCAGGCTGTCGCCCTTGCGGTCGACGATCGACAGTGCGGACACCACGGTCAGCGCGGTGGGGAACACGGTCAGGAGCGCGAAGAACGTCAGCGACGCGGCCGCGTCGACAACGCGGTGCCGGATGACCGAGTGGTAGGTGCGCCGGACGACGGCGCGGACTCCCGTCCGCTGGAGGTCGCGCGATGCGCTGTCCGGCATGCGTTGTACGGTACCCGACACGTGACGTCACGCCGTTCCGTGGTCGCGCAGCGGGGCGGACGGGAGGCCCGTGGCGGGCCCGCCCCGCGCCTCCCGTCTGCCCTTGGTCGCGTCGACCCCGTCAGAGCGACACGATCCCGCCACGGTCTGCCGTCCGTCTCGCGAAAGCGACAGACGCCCGCGGAAGGTTCGCGCAGATCTGTCGCTTTCGCGGGAGGCCCTGCGGCCGCTCGCCGGTCAGTTGGCGTGGGGGTGCAGGGCGTCGTAGCGGCGGAAGGAGGGGACCAGGCGGAGGAGCAGCGCGACGAGCGCCACGATGAGCACGCCGCCGATGATCGGCGGGTACGCGATGCCGGCCGCGACGACCAGGCCCGCGTAGAGGTCGCCGAGCCGCGGGCCTCCCGTGACGACCACGATGAAGATGCCCTGCAGCCGGCCGCGCATGCCGTCCGGCGACGCCGCTTGCAGGATCGTGTTCCGGAACACCGAGCTGACGTTGTCCGCACCGCCGGCCGCCGCCAGGAACAGCGCCGCCAACCCGAGCGCGGGCAGGATCCCGACGGAGAACGACTCGCCCGAGCGTCCGCCGAGCACGTGCGCGAGCGCGATGACGACGCCGAACGCCGCGATCGCTGCGCCGTACGCGGTGATGGCCCAGCCGACCGCCTCGCCCTGGCGGCGCACGTGCCCGAGCGGCCCGGAGAAGACGCTCGACAGCAGCGCGCCGATCGCGTAGGCGGCCGTGAGGGTGCCCACGGTGATCGATCCGCCGCCGATCACGAGCGCCCCGATCGCGGGGAACAGGACGCGGGGCTGACCGAACGTCATCGCGACGATGTCGAGCACGAACGTCATGGTGATGTTGCGCGACCTCCGCAGGAACCGCGCGCCCTCCACCAGGGAGCTCAGCCCCGGACGGAGGGCACCGTGGTCGGCCGCCATCCGCGGCAGCGTGAACACCCCGAGGAACGCGAAGGTGAACAGGACGACGTCGATCGTGTAGGTCGGCGCGAACCCGACGCTCGCGATCAGGACGCCGGCGACGGCCGGTCCGACGGTGACCTGGAACCCGGAGGCGATCCCGCCCAGGGCGCTCGCCGCGGGCAGCAGGTCGGTGCCGACGAGTCGCGGGACGATCGCCGAGCGCGACGCGTTGCTGACGGTCGCGGCGACGGCGTTCACGGTCGCCAGGACGTAGAGCAGTGGGACGCTGTGCAGTCCGAGCCACGAGTGCGTGGCGATGAGGGCGACCGCGACCCAGGCGATGATCGACGACACGAGCGCGACGGTGCGCCGGTCGAAGGCGTCGGCGAGCATGCCGCCGTACAGGCCGGCGACCACCATCGGCAGCAGGGCGATGACCCCCACGAGCGCCACGGCGAAGGTGGAGTGCGTGATCTCGTACACCTCGAGCCCGACCGCCACCGTGGTCATCTGCGTGCCGATGCCGGCGATCGCGGTGCCCGCCCAGAGCCGGGCGAAGGCGGGGGATCGGCGGAGCGGGGTGAGGTCGGCGAGCAGGCGGCGGCGCGGCGGTGCGGGAGTGGGTCGTGTCACGGTGGAACCATTCTGCGGCCTGGGTGGCCGTTGCGTCTGCCGTTGCCGCGCTCTGGTTGACTGGATCGCATGACTGACCTCAACAGCAAGCCCGAGTTCGACGCGCCCGAGGGCCCGGCCCCCACCGATCTCGTCATCACCGACATCGTCGAGGGCTCCGGCGAGGAAGCGTCCGCCGGCTCGACCGTCAAGGTGCACTACGCCGGCGTCGAGTACGAGACCGGCGAGGAGTTCGACAGCTCGTGGAACCGCGGTGAGCCCATCGACTTCCCGCTCGCGGCGCTCGTGCGCGGCTGGCAGGAGGGCATCCCCGGCATGAAGGTCGGCGGTCGCCGCAAGCTCGTCGTCCCGCCGGAGCTCGCCTACGGTCCCGCCGGCGGTGGCCACTTCCTGTCCGGCAAGACCCTGATCTTCGTGATCGACCTGCTCGGGGTGCGCTGATGCAGGTCGGTGCCCCGACCATCGAGCTCAATGACGGCCACCGGTTCCCGGAGCTCGGCCTCGGCACCTACGGCCTGAACGGCGACGAGGGTGCGGCCGCCGTCGGCACCGCCATCGCGAGCGGCTACCGGCTGCTCGACACGGCGCTGAACTACGGCAACGAGGACGCCGTCGGCCGTGCCGTCCGCGAGTCCGACGTGGCACGTGAGGACCTCGTCGTCACGTCGAAGCTCCCCGGCCGCCACCACGGCTACGACGAGGCGCACCGTTCGATCGACGAGACCCTGGGCAACCTCGGGCTCGACCACGTCGACCTGTACCTGATCCACTGGCCGAACCCGTCGGTGGACAAGTTCGTCGACACGTGGAAGGCGTTCGTCGACCTGCGCGACAGCGGCAAGGTCCGCTCGATCGGTGTCTCGAACTTCACTCCGGAGCACCTGCGCCGCATCATCGACGCGACCGGTGTCGCCCCGGCCGTGAACCAGGTCGAGCTGCACCCGTACTTCCCGCAGGCAGAACTGCGGAAGGTGCACCAGGAGCTCGGCATCGTGACCGAGAGCTGGAGCCCGCTCGCCGTGCGGTCGGAGCTCCTCACCGAGCAGCCGATCACCGACGCCGCAGCGGCCCACGGCGTGACCCCCGGCCAGGTCGTCCTGCGGTGGCACGTCCAGCTCGGTGCCGTGCCGGTGCCGAAGTCGGCCGACGCCACCCGGCAGCGCGAGAACCTCGACGTGTTCGGCTTCGAGCTGACCGACGCCGAGGTGCAGGCCATCTCCGGCCTCGAGCGCGGCCGGCTCTGGGACGCGGACCCGGACACGCACGAAGAGATGTGACCAGCCGGTCCTGATCGGCACGACCCTTCGGGAACTGCGGGCCTCCAGCGGGCAGTACACTGGATTCCCCTCTTCCCGAAGGGTTGCGTGTGTCCGAACCGACCGAGATCGACCGCGAGCGCGGCTACGTGGACGGCCTCTTCCGCCGTCTCGACGAGCTGACCGCCGAGGCCGAGCAGCGTCTCGCCGAGACCCGTCGTCAGGCGGTCGGCGGGAACCACCAGAGCCGCAGCGAGCGCGACGCGTACGCCCGACTCTACGAAGACACCGTGGCGACGCTCGAGCGCGTGGGGGACCGTCTGGTCTTCGGCCGCCTCGAGGTCTCCGAGCCCGACAGCTCGGAGGACGCCTTCCGCTACATCGGCCGTGTGGGCCTGCGTGACGCCGACCACCGCCCACTGCTGCTCGACTGGCGTGTGCCCGGTGCCAGCGCGTTCTACCAGGCCACCGCGGCGCACCCGATGGGCATGCGCTCGCGTCGCCACCTGTCGCTCGAGGGCCGTCGGGTCGTCGGCGTCGAGGACGAGGTGTTCGACGCCTCGCTCTACGACGACGAGCGCACCCACCTGCAGGGCGAGGGGGCGCTGCTGGCCGCGGTGACCGCCGAGCGCACCGGCCGGATGACCGACATCGTCGCCACCATCCAGGGCGAGCAGGACCGCATCATCCGCTCCCCGCTCGAGGGCGTCCTGATCGTGCAGGGCGGCCCCGGCACCGGCAAGACCGCCGTGGCGCTACACCGTGCGGCGTACCTGCTGTACTCGTACCGCGAGCGGCTGCGGGGCTCCGGCGTCCTGATGGTCGGCCCGTCGCCGGCGTTCCTGACGTACATCGAACAGGTCCTGCCGTCGCTCGGTGAGACCGGCGTCGTGATGGCCTCGCTCGGTTCGCTCTACCCGGGGGTGCACGCGACGACGCACGACGCCCGCGACGTCGCCGCCGTGAAGGGCTCCGCGCAGACGGCCGCACTCCTGCGCCGCGCCGTGCGGTCCCGCCAGGTGGTGCCGACCGAGTCGGTGACGCTCGACGTCGAGGGCGAGCGGCTCGTCGTGACGCCGCAGCTCGTGGCCGACGCGATGAAGCGCGCCCAGGACCGCGGCAAGCCCCACAACGCCGCGCGCGTGACGTTCAACAAGCTCGCGCTCGATGCGATGACCCGGCTGCTCGCCGAACAGCTGCGCGAGCGCGGCACGACGGTGGACGAGGCCGACGAGAAGGTCCTGCGCGAGGACATCCGGAGCTCCTACGACGCCCGGGTGCTGCTCAACACCGCGTGGCTGCCGCTGCCGCCGGAGAAGTTCCTCGAGGACCTGTACGCCCGTCCGAACTGGCTCGCCTCGCTGACCCCGGACTGGACCCCGGAACGCCGTGCCCTGCTGCAGCGCGCACGCGGTGCTGCCTGGACGGTCGAGGACGTCCCCCTGCTCGACGAGGCAGCCGAACTGCTCGGCCCGTTCGACCCGACCGGCGGCGCCGCCAAGCGCGCGGCGAAGGCCAGCCGCAACCGTGACATCGAGAACGCCCGTCAGGCGATCGAGAACATGGGCGTCGAGGGCATCGTCACCGCCGAGCAGGTCGCCGGCTCGTTCGCCGAGGGCGGCGACCCCCGCTCGACCGCGGAGCGCGCCGCCGACGACCGCGAGTGGACCTACGGGCACATCGTGGTCGACGAGGCGCAGGAGCTCTCGCCGATGCAGTGGCGCGTGCTCGCACGCCGCAACCCGCTGCGCTCCTTCACGATCGTCGGCGACATGGCGCAGGGCTCCTCGCCCGGGGCCGCGCGCACCTGGGACGACGTGCTCGGCGCGCTCGCCCGCCGGCGCCGTGGCCGGGCACCGCTCGTGCCGCTCGACCACCGCATCGAGCAGCTCACCGTGAACTACCGCACCCCGCGGTCGATCGTCGAGGCCGCCGGCGTGTTCGCCGACGGTGCCGGCCTGACCGTGACCCGCAACGAGGCCGTGCGCGACGGCGACCCCGTCGAGCGCGTCCGCGTCGCCCGCGCCGACCTGCTCGACACGGTCGTGTCGGTCGCCGACGCCGAACGGTCGCGGATCGGTGCCGGCACCATCGGCGTGATCGTCCCGGAGTCCGAGGTCGACGCCGTCCGGCAGCGGCTCACGCGCACCGAGGCCGACGTGCGCGGGCTCGCCTCGCCGCACGCCGGGTCGCTCACGGTGCTGACCGGGGCGGACGCCAAGGGCCTCGAGTTCGACGGCGTGCTGCTCGTCGACCCCGACCGGGTCGGTGCCGACGCTGCGCGCCCGGCGGCCGCGGTCTACGTCGCGATGACCCGTCCGACGCGGCGCCTGACGGTCATCGACGTCGACTGAGGGGTCGCGTTCGCGCATCGCGCGCGGCCACTTCGTGAGCAGAAATGGTCGAGTTCGCCGCGCGGAGGCGACCAATGCTGCTCACGATCCGCGGCGGTCCGGCCGGCGCGGGGCGGACGGGAGGACCGTGGCGGCTCCGGCACGGGCCCGCCGTCTCAGGACGGGTCGCCTGCAGAGCGGACGCGCGCGACGAGGTCGGCCCACGCGCCGTCGAGGCGGCGTCCAGGGATCGTCACGGTCGTGCGCTCGACGGTGATCGTCCACGTGAAGTCGTCGGGGACCGGCGGCCCGGCCGTCGCCGTCGCGGGGGTCCGGGGGAGCGCGTCGACGACCTCGGACCACGCCGCGGGGTCGGCGCTCGTGTCGGTGTCGACCCGCCAGTGCCGCGTGGTACCGGCGAAGCCCCCGGAACGACGGACCTCGATGCGCATGCTCCCGACCGTACGCCGGTGCGTGGCGCTCGATCGTCTCAGACGAGGACGCTCACCGTCCGCCAGGCGTCCTGCACCGCGGTGTGCTCCGCGGAACCGGCGCCGAACCGGGACCCAGCGGCGTCGATCGTCACGGCGGCGAAGCCAGCGAAGTCGATCGAGGCGGTGACGGCGTCCGAGGTCAGGGCGTCCCACCACACGGCACCGGCGCCCTGCCAGGCGTACCCGCCGATCGCGGTCGCCGCCAGGAAAAACGCGTGGTTCGGGATGCCGGAGTTCGTGTGCACCCCACCGGCGTCGTCGGTCGTCACGACGAAGTCGGCCATCGTCGCGGGCTGCGGGTCCTTGCCGAGCACCGGGTCGTCGTAGGCGGTACCCGGGGCCCGCATCGAGCGCAGAGCGTCGCCGTGCACGGCATCGGTGAAGAGCCCCTCGCCGATGAGCCAGCTCGCCTGCTCGGCGGTCTGCCCGGCCGCGTACTGGGCGACGAGGGAGCCGAACACGTCGCTGATCGACTCGTTGAGCGCCCCGGACTGCCCTTGGTAGGTCAGGTCGGCGGTGTACTGCGTGACGCCGTGCGCCAGTTCGTGCCCGATGACGTCGAGCGCGATGGTGAAGCGCCGGAAGACCTCGTCGTCGCCGTCGCCGAACACCATCCGGCTGCCGTCCCAGTAGGCGTTGTCGTAGTCCTGCCCGAAGTGGACCGTGGCGTCGAGGGGGAGTCCGGCACCGTCGATCGACACCCGGCCGAAGACGTCGAGCCAGAAGGCGTGGGTCGCACCGAGGCCCGCGTACGCCTCGTCGACGGCCGCGTCGCCGGTGTCGGGGGCGCCCTCGCTCCGGACCACCGTGCCGGGCAGGGTCGTCGTGCCGCGGGCGTCGGCGATCGTGCGCTGGGGCGACCGGTCGACCGTGCCGCTGACACGGCGCGGGGCGACCAGGTGCTGGTGCTTCGGGCTCTGCACGAGCTCGAGCGACGCCAGTGCGGTGCGCGCGGCCGAGGCCGCCCGGGGGAACTCGGCCGCCTGGGCCACGGCGTGGAGCAGGTAGGGCGGGACGACGGAGCGCCGGCTGTCGGTCGGGGTCATGCGCTCATGCAACCACCGGGCACCGACACCCCGGCCGCGGGTCAGTCGCGCTTGCGGTTCTCGACGAGACCGAGCGCGTAGGACTCCCACCACTGCCCGGCGGCCGGTCCACCGTTGCACGTGCCGTCGCTGAGACCCGGCGTCTTGACCCAGAGCAGGGCGTCGAGCCGGCTCGATCCGCCGGTGACGTGCGGGGCCTGGCCGAGACCCGCACCTTCGGGGTTGCACCACGTCCCGCGCCAGCCCTGACCGTTCCGGGAGACGTCGATGACGAAGTGCGGATCACCACCGATCGCGTCGGCGAGTTCGTCGGCGTAGGCGCGTTCCTGGTCGACCCGGTAGAAGTTCGACACGTTCGTGAAGAAGCCCTGCACCTCGTCGACGTCCGCCTGCCGCAGCCAGTCGGCCATCGTCGCGGTCGGGACACGGTTCTCGTTGCCGCCGTCGAGGTACACCGTCAGTCCGTGCCCGGTCAGCGCGTCCACGGCCTCGCGGAGCAGGGGGAGTCGGGAGTCGCGGAGGCGTTCGCAGTTCTGGATCTGTGCGATCGCGTCCGGCTCGACGAGCACGACGGCCTTCGAGCCAGCCATCGCGCGGACGGCGGACCGGACCCACGGCAGGTACGCGTCGTCGGTGGTGCCGCCCTTCGAGTAGCTGCCACAGTCGCGGTCCGGCACGGTGTACAGCACGAACACCGGGGTGGCCCGCTGCTGCTCGGCGTTCCGGACGACGGTGCGGATCGTCGTGCGCGTCTCGGACCGCGAGGCGTTCGTGAGCCAGGTCGCGATCGGCTGGTCGGCGATGCGGGCGATCTGCGCCGCGGTGTCGTCGTGTCCGGCGGCGCGGGCCTGGCGCTCGCGGATGCCCGGCTGGTTCACGTCCGACGGTTGGTGCGCGAGGCCGCCGGGGAACGCCTGCTCCGCGGTCTTCCGCGTCACGACGTCCCGTCCGCTCGCCGTCGGGTCGGCATCCGGCCCACTGCCGTGCGGCACGACGACCACGAGCGTCGTCACGACCGCCGCGACACCGACGACCGCGGCCGCGATCCACAGCCACTGACGTCGCGCGGACGCACGCTTCCCCTGGTGCTCCGGCATCCGGCGGTCCTCCCTGTTCGCACCCATGCTGACAGGTGCGGGGGAGTCCTGACCAGGACCCCGGGGTGTTCGTTCAGGTCGGCCGACGGCTTCTGCCAGGAGCGCCCCAGCGACCCCGCAGGACGGTGTTGCAGAATACCGGGATGTTCCGTCGACTCCTCCTCCTCGCCGTGACCGCGGCGTACGCCTGGGTGATCTGGCGGATGACGCTGACCCCGCAGGTCTTCACCTCGGCACAGAACTCGTTCGTGCTGCACGCGATCGCCTGGGTGCAGCAGCTGCCGCACGGCACCTGGTTCACGTACGAGCGCACCGAGTTCCTGGCCAACATCGCGATGTTCGTGCCGGTCGGCATGCTCGCCGCGCTCTGGCTGCCGCGGCGCTGGTGGATCCTCGGGGCCCTGGTCGCGGTCGCCCTGTCGACCGGCATCGAGTTCGCGCAGGCCACCTACCTGCCCTACCGCGTCGCCGACCCCCGCGACGTGCTGTCGAACGGCCTCGGTGGACTGCTCGGCGCGACGCTCGTCGGACTCGTCCGCAGTCTGCTGCCGGCGCCCCGTCGTCGCCGCCTGCGCGCCAGGACCGCCTAGGACTCTGGTAGTCTTGCGCGGTTGCCGTCGAACGGCCGCGGACAAAGAGCGCTCGTGCATCAGGCACGGGCACCGCGCAACGGACTGAAAGGGGATCTACGCATGGCACTTGACGCGAAGGTCAAGCAGGAGATCATCGAAGAGTACGCGACCCACCCGGGCGACACCGGTTCCCCCGAGGTCCAGGTCGCCGTTCTGACGCGTCGTATCAACGACCTGAACGAGCACCTCAAGGAGCACAAGCACGACCACCACTCGCGTCGTGGTCTGCTGCTCATGGTCGGTCAGCGTCGCCGTCTCCTCGGTTACCTCTCCGACGTCGACATCGCCCGCTACCGTGCGCTCATCGAGCGCCTCGGCCTGCGCCGCTAGTCGACGCCTCACGGCTTGACTGAACGCCCCGGTCCTCCTCGCGAGGACCGGGGCGTTCTCCGTTCCCGGGAATGGTTGCGCGCTGCGTGCGGTTCGGTACGATGTTCATGCAAACGCATCGAAAGTCGGGAACCACCATGACCACCATCGCCGTCGTCTCCGCCGGACTCTCCGAGCCCAGCTCCACCCGCCTGCTCGCCGACCGCCTGGGCGAGGCCGCCGTCGCCGCGCTCGTCGCCGAGGGCACGCCCGCGCACGTCCTGCACGTCGAGCTCCGGCCGCTCGCGCACGAGATCACCGACGCGATGCTCACCGGCTTCGCGGCGCCCGCGCTGTCCGCCGCCACGGCCGCGGTGGTCGAGGCCGACGCCGTCGTCTTCGTCACGCCGATCTTCACGGCCGGCGTCAGCGGTCTCGCGAAGTCGTTCCTCGACGTCCTCGACAAGGACGCGCTCGCCGACCTGCCCGTCCTGCTCGGCGCCACGGGCGGGACCTCGCGGCACTCGCTCGCCATCGACCACGCCCTGCGTCCGGTGTTCGCCTACCTCCGTGCAGCGGTGGTGCCGACCGGCGTGTTCGCCGCGACCGACGACTGGGGGAGCGACGGCGACGCCGCGGCCCTGGACGGACGCATCCGCCGGGCCGGAGCGGACCTGGCCTGGGCGATCCGGGCCTCCCGGCGGGCCCCGCAGGAAGCCGACGCGCTCCCCGGGACCGCGGACTTCGCGAGCCTGCTCGGCGGCCTCGGGCACTGACCCGGACCGCTGACCCCGCGGCCCGCTCTTAGGCGGACCACAGGGTTCGTGGGGTCGGAGTGCGGCCGGCTGGCGGCTCGCTCATCGGTGCGCTCGGGAACCTCGTCATGACGACGAGGAGGACCGATGGACACCAGAGGCAACGGCAAGCGATCCGCACGGATCACGAGTGCGCTCGTGAGCCTGGGCGGACTCGCGGTCGCGACGGTCACGGGTGCGGGGCTGTGGTTCGGGCACGAGCAGGCCAGCACGACGACGACCGACACGTCCACGAGCACGAGCACCACGACGGACTCCGGTTCGGGTACCGGGACGTCGAGCGACTCCACCACCGACTCCGGGTCCTCGTCCTCCTCGTCGTCGAACGACACGTCGAACGACTCGTCGAACGACACGTCGACCGACAGCGGCACGAGCAGCAGCGACACCGGCGTCTCGCAGGGCAGCACCGGTGGGTCGTCCGACACGACGACGACGGGATCGTGACCGTGCGCGCCGCCGCCGAGTGGGACCTCTGGACCACCACAGCCCGGGTCGTCCTCGACCACCGCGACCGCCGCCACCTCGCCGCCGCCGAGTCCTGCGTCCGCGAGGTCACGGCCGCCGTCGACGCCGCGTGCAGCCGGTTCCGCGACGATTCCGAGCTCCTGTCCCGCGCCGACGAGCTGGTGCGCGGCACCGAGGTCTCGCCGTTGCTGGCGACGCTCGTGCACCAGGCCGTCGACGCCGCCCGGCTGTCCGACGGGGACGTCGACCCGACGCTCGGCCGACGGATGGTGTCCCTCGGGTACGACGCCGCGTTCGCCGACGCGCTACCGGTCCCGTCATCCGACGCCGTGGCCCGATCGCTCGACGACCGCCCGGCGTGGCAGCGGATCCTGCTGTCCGGCACGTTCCTGCGGGTCCCCGAGGGCGTCACGCTCGACCTCGGTGCCACGGCGAAGGCCGCCGCCGCGGACATGGCGGCCGCGAGCATCACCGCGCGGCTCGGCGTCGGTGCCCTCGTCTCGCTCGGCGGGGACGTCGCCACGGCCGGCCCGGACCCCTCCGGCGGCTGGCAGGTGCGCGTGCAGGACCTGGCGGACGACCCCGTCGACCACGTCCGCATCGCCTCCGGGTGGTCCGTCGCGACCTCGAGCACGCAGAAGCGCCGCTGGGAGCAGGACGGGACCGCGCGGCACCACATCCTCGATCCGCGGTGGGGTCTGCCCGCCGACCCGGTGTGGCGGTCGGTGACGGTCGTCGCCCCCTCGTGCACCACCGCCAACACGATGACCACCGCCGCCGTCGTCCGGGGGCACGGCGCCGTGGACTGGCTCCGACAGAGCGGCCGTGCGGCCCGGCTCGTCGCGGCCGACGGCTCCGTGCTGCGGATCGGCGGCTGGCCGGAGGACCAGGCTGCCGACGGTGCCGTCACCGTCGACGGGGCGGACGCCGCCTGATGGACACCGCGCTCTGGGTGGTCGGCCGCGGCACGGGCGTCGCCGCCGTCGTGCTCCTGACCCTGACGGTCCTGCTCGGCATCGTGACCCGCGGCGGACGACCGCTCCCCGGCCTGCCGCGGTTCGGCGTGCAGCTCGTGCACCGGGACGTCGCCCTGGCGTCCACCGTGTTCGTGGCCGTGCACGTGGTGACGCTGCTGCTCGACACCGAGGCCGAACTGCGCCTGCTGGACGCCGTCGTGCCGTTCGTCGGCGCGTACCGCTGGTTCTGGCTCGGGCTCGGCACCCTGGCGGTCGACCTGCTCGTGGTGCTCGTCGTCACGGGGATGCTCCGCCGGGTGATCGGTCCGCGGGTGTTCCGCGCCGTGCATTGGACCGCCTACGCCATGTGGCCGATCGCGATGGCGCACGCGATCGGCACCGGGACCGACGGCACGTCCGCCTGGTTCCTGGTGGTCGCCGGGAGCTGCGCCGCCGCCGTCCTCGGCGCCGTGGCCTGGCGCTGCACGGCCGGCGTCACCGCGTTCCGTCCGACCCCGAAGGAGGCCCTCCGATGACGCTGACCCACCCGCTCACCGTGCCACCACCGACCGGCACGCAGCGACTCCTCGCCGCCCCCGGCCCTGGACTCGACGCCCACCACCGCACGCACGGGTCGCTGCCGCACGTGGGACCCGGGATCATCGACGAGATCGGTCTCGCCGGGGTCGACGGCCGCGGCGGAGCCGGGTTCCCGCTCGCCCGCAAGCTCGACGCCGTGGCGGGCCGGACCCGGCGCGGGAGCCGCGGTGCCCCGATCGTCATCGCCAACGGTGCCGAGGGGGAACCCGCCAGTCGCAAGGACGCCGTCCTGCTCGAACGCGCACCGCACCTGGTGCTCGACGGCATCGTCGTCGCGGCGCTCGCGATCGGTGCGACCGAGGCCGTGGTCGCCACGAGCGCGCGGCTCGCCGACCGGGTCCGGCAGGCACTCGCCGAACGCACCGACGGCCGGCGCGGCACCGGCACCGACCCGGTCGCCATCGAGGTCCGGGCACTGCCCCACACCACCTTCGTCGCCGGGCAGGCCACGGCACTCGCCTCGGCCGTCGCCGGAGGACGAGGACTGCCGGAGGACCGCGTCGTGCGGCTCGCCGACCGTGGCCCGAGCGGTCGCGCGACCCTCGTGTCGAACGTCGAGACCCTGGCCCAGGCGGCACTCGTCGCACGGTACGGGGCGGCGTGGGCGCGGAGCGTCGGCAGCGCGAGCGCTCCCGGCACCCGTCTCGTGACGGTCAGCGACGTGACCGACCCTGGCGGGGCCGTGGTGCTGGAGACCGCCGGGGGTGCGCCGCTCGGGCAGCTGCTGGGGGCCTACCGGCTACCGGCGGCCGACCCTCGACGGACGCGAGCCGTCCTGCTCGGCGGGTGGGGCGGCACCTGGGTGCCGGCCGCAGCGCTCGACGCGGCCTTCGACGTCGACGGGCTCGCACCGTGGGGGGCGGCGCCCGGGGCGGGCGTGCTGGCCGTGCTCGACGACCGGACCTGCCCGGTCGGGGTCACCGCAGGCCTCGCCGCGGCGCTCGCCGGGGCGTCCGCCGGCCGCTGCGGGCCGTGCGTGAACGGGTTGCCGCGGATCGCCGACGTGGTCGCCGACCTGGCCTCCGGGCGTCGGGCGGGCGACCTGGCCGGCGAGGTCCGGCGGGTCGCTGCCCTGGTCGACGGACGCGGGGCCTGCCACCACCCGGACGGCGTCGCGCGGATGGTGCGGAGCGCCCTCGACGTGTTCCACGACGACGTGCAGGCGCACCTGCGGGGCGCGTGCCTGGTCGGGCCCGGTGCGGCCGGGTCCGGCTCGGCGGGGTCCGGCTCGGTCGGTGGACTCCGATGACCGCCGCCGCCGGTCCCGTCGTGCTGCACGTCGACTGGACCCGCTGCCGGGGACGCGGCCTGTGCACCGAACTCTTCGCCGAGCGGCTGGCGCGCGACGAGTGGGGCTACCCGATCGCGCGCGACAGCGGCGGCACCCGCGATGTGCCGGTGCGGCCGGACGAACGCGCCGCCGCTGCGGACGCGGTGGCGATGTGCCCGCTGCAGGCACTGCGAATGGTGGAGCAGTGAGCAGTCGTGCTCAGTACCAGTGCGGGTTGACGCTCATCTCGTGGCCCCACGCACCGCACGGCGACCCGTAGGCGCTCTTGATGTAGGCGAGTCCCCAGTTGATCTGCGTGTTCGCGTTCGTCCGCCAGTCCGCCCCGGCCGCCGACATCTTGTCAGCGGGCAGGGACTGCGGGATGCCGTAGGCGCCGCTCGAGGCGTTCAGCGCGTTCGCCCGCCAGCCGGACTCCTGCGTCCACAGCGACACCAGGCAGGAGAACTGGTCGTCGCCCCAGCCGTACGAGCTCAGGGCGCTCCGCGCGTACGCCTGTGCGGCCGCAGGGTCCACCACGACACCGCCGGTGCTCGGGTAGCTCGTGCCCCCGCCCCCACTGGCGCTGGTGCTCCCGCCGCTGCCGGTGTCGGCGCTCGCCGAGGCTGCTGCCGCCGCCTGTGCCGCGGCGGCCGCCGCACGCTTGCGCTGCTGTTCGGCCTTCTGCGCCGCGACCTTCTGCCCGAGCTCGTACCCGGCGGCCTGCTTCGCGGTGGTGTCCCGGAGCGACGCGAGCTGCGCGTACAGCTCGTCGCTGTGCTGCTCGGTCGACTCGACCGCGGCGTTCGCCACGGCCTCGGCGGACTTCGCCGCCGCGGACCGTTCCTCGGCCGCCTGCGCACGCGTCGCGCGTTCGGTCTCGGCGCGTTCGGCCTGTTCGTGCAGTGACGATGCCGTGCCGGCCGCGACGGACGCCTCGTCCATCACGCCGGACCACGTGGACGACAGCTGGTCGAGCGCGCCCAGCTGGTAGAGCAGCTGGTCGGGGTTCCCCGCGGTCGCGATCCGGGTGGTCATCTGGTTCGTGCTGCCGTCGCGGTACAGGTTCGCCGCCAGCTGCCCGGCGCGTGTCTGCGCACGCTCGGCCGTCTCGGACGCGCGGTGCGCCTGGGCCTGGAGGCTCGTGGCGGCCTGGGTGGCCTCCGCCAGCTCCGCCTCGGCCGCGTCCGCCTTCGACGAGGCCGTCAGCGCGGCCTGCGACTTCGCCGCTGCTTCGTCCTGCGCCGACTGCAGCGCGGCCTGCACCTTGGTGACCTCGGCGCGCTTGGCGGTCTCGTTCCCCTTGGCCTGTTGCACGTCCTGCCAGGTCGGGTACTCCGTCGCGGACGCCGGGACAGCGGTGAGGACCGGGGCGACGAGCGCGCCGACGACCACGGCGGCCGCGACGAGCACGCCCCGCGAGGGGGTGAGACGCATGGCAGCAGATTACCGAGGCTCGCCCGGCCGTCAGCGAGCCGCGCCGCCGATTCCCTGTGGACTGGTAAAGTCCATCGTGTCCGAGGACCGTTTCCCCGGATGTTCGACACAACACTGCGCAGGCCGGGCACGGAGCTGGTCATCGGTGGTGGCTCGCGGGCCGGAACGGTTTCCCGAGTGCTTCTACTGCTGGCCAGACATGCGTCCGGAACGATCGGCGCGCACGCACCATCGAGTGCCGTCGCCACGGCCTGCCGAACACACATCAAGGAGGCACCCTTTTGGAGGGTCCCGAGATCAAGTTCGCCGAAGCCGTCATCGACAACGGCAAGTACGGCAAGCGCACCGTCCGGTTCGAGACCGGTCGGCTCGCACAGCAGGCGCAGGGCGCGGTCGCCGCGTACCTCGACGAGGAAACGATGCTCCTCTCGGCCACCAGCGCCGGCAAGCACCCGCGTGAAGGATTCGACTTCTTCCCGCTGACCGTCGACGTCGAGGAGCGCTCCTACGCCGCCGGCAAGATCCCCGGTTCGTTCTTCCGCCGCGAAGGCCGCCCGTCGACCGAGGCCATCCTGGTCTGCCGACTCATCGACCGGCCGCTGCGCCCGTCGTTCGTCGACGGCCTGCGCAACGAGGTCCAGATCGTCATCACCGTCCTGAGCATCGCTCCGGACGAGTTCTACGACGCGCTGGCCATCAACGCCGCGTCCGCGTCGACGCAGATCTCCGGTCTGCCGTTCTCCGGCCCGATCGCCGGTGTGCGCCTCGCGCTGATCGGCGAACAGTGGGTCGCGTTCCCGAAGGCATCGCAGCTCGCCGACGCCGTCTTCGACCTCACGGTCGCCGGCCGTGTCGTCACCGACGAGGCGGGCAACGAGGACGTCGCCATCATGATGGTCGAAGCCGAGGCCACCGAGCACAGCTGGGAGCTCATCCAGGGCGGCGCCACCAAGCCCGACGAGGCCGTCGTCGCGCAGGGTCTTGAGGCGGCCAAGCCGTTCCTCAAGTCCCTCGTCGACGCCCAGGCGAAGCTCGCCGCGCAGTCCGCCAAGGAGATCCAGGACTACCCGGTCTTCCCGCCGTACGCGCCCGAGGTCTACTCGGCCGTCGAGGCCATCGCGCTCTCCGAGCTCGGTGACGTCTACAAGATCGCCGCCAAGACCGAGCGCCAGGACGCCGACGACGCACTCAAGTCGCGCGTCAAGGAGGCCATCGCGGCGAAGGTGTCGGCGGGCGAACTGCCCGACGTCGCCAACTCGCAGGTCAGCGCCGCGTACAAGTCGGTCACGAAGAAGGTCGTCCGCGGCCGCATCCTGACCGAGCAGGTCCGCATGGACGGTCGCGGCCTCGCCGACATCCGTCCGCTCGACGCCGAGGTCGCCGTGATCCCGCGCGTCCACGGTTCGGCGATCTTCCAGCGCGGCGAGACGCAGATCCTCGGCGTCACCACGCTGAACATGCTCAAGATGGAGCAGCAGATCGACTCGCTGTCGCCCGTCACGAAGAAGCGCTACCTGCACCACTACAACTTCCCGCCCTACTCGACCGGTGAGACCGGCCGTGTGGGTTCGCCGAAGCGTCGCGAGATCGGGCACGGCTTCCTCGCCGAGCGCGCCCTCGTGCCGGTGCTGCCGACGCGTGAAGAGTTCCCGTACGCCATCCGTCAGGTCTCCGAGGCGCTCAGCTCCAACGGCTCGACCTCGATGGGTTCCGTCTGCGCCTCGACCCTCTCGCTGCTCAACGCCGGTGTGCCCCTCAAGGCCCCGGTCGCCGGCATCGCGATGGGCCTGGTGTCCGACACCGTCGACGGTCAGACCCGCTACGCGGCCCTGACCGACATCCTCGGTGCGGAAGACGCCCTCGGCGACATGGACTTCAAGGTCGCCGGTACCTCGGAGTTCGTCACCGCGATCCAGCTCGACACCAAGCTCGACGGCATCCCGTCGACGGTGCTCGACGCGGCGCTGAAGCAGGCCAAGGAGGCCCGCTCGGCCATCCTCGGTGTGCTGAACGAGGCGATCGACGCCCCCGACGAGATGGCGGACACCGCTCCTCGCGTCATCTCGGTGCAGATCCCCGTCGACAAGATCGGCGAGCTGATCGGCCCGAAGGGCAAGACGATCAACGGCATCCAGGACGAGACCGGTGCCGACATCTCGATCGAGGACAACGGCACCGTCTACATCGGTGCCGTCGACGGACCGTCGGCCGAGGCTGCTCGTGCGTCGGTCAACGCGATCGCGAACCCGACCAACCCGGAGATCGGGGACCAGTTCCTCGGCACCGTCGTGAAGATCGCCACGTTCGGCGCCTTCGTGTCGCTGCTCCCGGGCCGTGACGGTCTGCTCCACGTCTCCGAGGTGCGCAAGCTCGCCGGTGGCAAGCGTGTGGAGAACGTCGAGGACGTCCTGGGCGTCGGCCAGAAGGTCCTGGTCGAGGTCACCAAGGTGGACGACCGCGGCAAGCTGTCGCTCGCGCCGGTCGTCGCCGAGGAGTCGGACACCGACTCCAGCGGTGCCCGCGAGGAGTCGACGGACGCCACCGTCTGATCCACCCCTGGCACACGAACGGCCGTCGTCCCTTCCGGGGCGGCGGCCGTTCGTCGTTGCTGGGTCGTCCTACGCGGCGGGGGTCTCCTGCGTGCCGACGAGCTGTGCACGGCCGAGCAGGTGCTCGCGCAGCACGAACCCGACGACCGCGGGGGTCGCGTCGGCAGGCGCCTCGAGCAGCGGCACGTCGAGGGCGCTCAGCGTGAAGAAGTAGCGGTGCACGCCGTGGCCCGCGGGCGGAGCGGCGCCGAGGAACGTGTCGGTGCCGAACTCGTTGCGGCGGCGGAGTGCCTCGGCCGGCAGCAGGGCGTCGTCGGTGCCGGCGCCGGCGGGCAGCGAGGTCGCCGAGCCCGGGATGTCGGTCAGGCTCCAGTGCCAGAAGCCCGAACCGGTCGGGGCGTCGGGGTCGTACACGGTGAGCACGAAGCTCTTCGTGCCCTCGGGAGCGCCGGACCACTCGAGTGCGGGGGAGCGGTCCTGGCCACCCGCGTCGGTGCCGCGCGCCGAGGTCGGCAGCGCGCCGCCGTCGGCGAAGTCGGGGCTGGTCAGGGTGAACGAGGGGACCTCGGGGAGGTTCCAGTTGGGGTCATTGGCCATGCGCCCAGCCAACACCCACAGCCTCGGCGACTGCCCGACGCGGTCGCCCGACGCCGGCTGCTCGCTGCTCGGCCTGGCCGATGTGCGCTGATCCGCGTCGAACGCCGCCGAACGCTGGAGTCGCCCCCTGTTCGGGGGTATCTTCGCCGCACGATCGACCATCCCGCCGATCGCGGCTCGACCGACCCGTTTCCCTGCAGCGTCGGTGGGGTCCCGTGCTGCCAGCACGACATGAGGACAACGATGTTCGACAAGCGTTTCATCCACCACGCCATCGATCGCAGCGCCGAGAACGCGCTCGACCGACGACGGTTCTTCGCAGCCGCCGGCGTCGCCGGCGCCTCAGCCGGCATCGCCGCGCTCGGCTCGTCGGTGCTCACCACCGACCGCGCCGCCGCCACCCCGGAAGAGGACGGTGCCGTCTCCGACGCCGCCATCCTCAACTTCGCCCTGAACCTCGAGTACCTCGAGGCCGAGTTCTACCTGCGTGCCGTGTTCGGCGCGGGCCTCGCCGACAGCATGATCACCGGCATCGACCCGCAGGGGCCGGTGATCGGTGGCAAGAAGGTGCCGTTCAAGACCGCGGCCATCCGCGGCATCGCCACCGAGATCGCGAACGACGAGCGCGCGCACGTGGCGTTCCTCCGATCCGCCCTCGGCGGTGCGAAGGTCTCGCGTCCGAAGATCGACCTCGTGTCGAGCTTCACCGCGGCGGCGCGCGCTGCGGGTGTGGTCGGTCCGACCGGCACCTTCGACCCGTTCGCCAGCGAGGAGAACTTCCTGCTCGGGGCGTACATCTTCGAGGACGTCGGGGTGACCGCCTACAAGGGAGCCGCGCCGCTCATCACCAGCAAGACGTACCTCAGTGCCGCGGCGGGCATCCTCGCCGTCGAGGCCTACCACGCCGGGATCATCCGGTCGAAGCTCTCGGACAAGGGGCTGCAGGTGCCGGCGAACAAGATCTCCGACGCCCGTGACTCGCTCGACGGTCCGACCGACGACGACCAGGGGGTGACGACCCGGTCGGGAGCGGTGAACCTCGTGCCGACGGACTCGAACTCGCTCGCCTACGGCCGCACCGCGGAGCGTGTCCTGAACGTGGTGTTCCTGAACCCGAACCAGATCGACAAGGGCGGGTTCTTCCCGGACGGCGTCAACGGGTCGATCGTCGCGAGCGGCAACCCCGGGAGCGCCACCGGACCGGCCTGATCCGCGCGACGCGACCGGTCGCGGTGAGCGCGACCACAGTGCGGACGGGAGGCACGGTGCCAGCTGGCACCGTGCCTCCCGTCCGCTCGTGGTCGCGAAAGCGACGGATGTCCGTCACGTCGGCGGATCCGTGCCGCGAGGGCGACAGTGTGCCGCGAACAGTTCGCGGCAGACTGTCGCTTTCGCGGCAGGCGGGCGGCAGATGGGCCGCAGCCGAGCGGGGCCCCGACGGCAGCCGGGCGTCAGGCGGCGAGGACGCGGTCGACGACGCGACCGAGCGCTGCCGTCGCCGCGATGGCGTCACCGGCGTAGGCGCCGGCCATCGCACCGTCGCGCGCGAGCATGAGCTCGTCGGCACCGTCGCCCGGCAGCTGGTGGCCGGACTCCTGCAGCAGGGTGGCGAGCCGGTCGGTGTACCAGTCGCGGTGGGTGGCGACCACCTCGCGCACGGGGTCGCGGGGGTCGTGGTACTCGGCGGCGGCGTTGAGGAACGCGCACCCGCGGAAGTCGGCGTCGTTGACCTCGTCCGCCAGGGCGGCGACCCACGCGCGGACCGCTGCGGCGGAGGAGCCGGCGTCGGTGACGAGCTGTTCCAGGCGTTCCTGCACCCGCTCGTGCTGCGTGCGGATGTAGGCGAGGATCAGGTTGTCCTTCGACCCGTAGTGCTTGTAGAACGTCGCCTTCGTGACGCTCGCCTCGGAGATGAGGCGGTCGACGCCGACGCTGTGGATGCCCTCTTCGTAGAAGAGTCGCGTGGCCGTCTCGAGGATGCGGACCTTCGCGCCGCCGGAGCGGGGAGTCGGGGGGACGCTCGACCCGTCCGGCGACGCGAGGTTCGTGCTCGGACCAGGGAGACGCTGGACGGCCGGTTGGGGGGAATCGACCGTCACAGCGTGGCTCCTTGGTTCATCGGCTCCGCGGACGAGTGGGGGGACTCGTGGCCGCGAGGACTGATGTCCCGAGCCGCCGGATCGGAACTTAGGGGGGCTTTCGATCCGGCGTGCACCACTGTACCACAAGGAGGACAGACAGACGAGTCGGTCTGTCCGCAATTTCTGTACCCCTCTTCGAGTGACAGTCCGTGGGCCTGTGGAAACTGGGCGGTGGGCTCCGGAGCATCAGTAGGCTCGTCTGCGATGAACCAGCCAGTGCCACTGCCGCTCGGGGCCCCGGACACGTCCTTCCTGACGTCCGGAGGGGCCTTCGTCCGCCGCACCGTGCTGCCGTCGGGTGTCCGCGTGCTGACCGAAGCCGTGCCCGGTGCCGCTTCGACGAGCATCGGGTTCTGGGTCGGCGTCGGTTCCCGCGACGAACGCGACGGCCAGTTCGGATCGACCCACTTCCTCGAGCACCTGCTGTTCAAGGGCACCGAGACCCGGTCGGCGCTCGACATCGCGATCGCGTTCGACTCGGTCGGCGGCGAGCACAACGCCGCGACGGCCAAGGAGTACACCTGCTACTACGCACGGGTGCGGGACGCCGACGTCCCGATGGCCGTGCAGGTCATCGGTGACATGGTGACCGGCTCGGTGCTCGACCCGGAGGCGTTCGCCGTCGAGCGCGGCGTCATCCTCGAAGAACTCGCGATGGCTGCCGACGACCCGGCCGACGTCGCGGGTGAAGCGTTCTTCGCCGCGGCCTTCGGCGGACACGCGCTCGGTCGCCCGATCGGCGGGACCCCGGACAGCATCCGCGCGGTCCAGCGGGACGAGGTCCTGGCTCACTACCGCGAGCACTACGCACCGAACGGCATCGTCGTGACCGCCGCCGGTGCCGTCGACCACGACCGGTTCTGCGACGCGGTCGCCGCGGTGTTCCACGACGCCCCGCCCGCCGAGCCGCTCGCACGACGGACGCCGCAGACCGTCGCCGACCCCATCGAGCCGAAGCTGTCGGTGGTCCACCGTCCGACGGAGCAGGTCAGCATGCTGCGCGGCTCGCAGGGGCTCGACCTGCGCGACGACCGCCGGCCGTCCCTCAGCGTCCTGAACGCCGTGCTCGGCGGGGGCATGAGCTCCCGGCTCTTCCAAGAGGTCCGCGAGCGACGTGGCCTCGCCTACGCGGTGTCGTCCTTCGCGCCCGCCTACCTCGACAACGGCGCCTTCGGCGTCTACGCGGGCTGTGCGCCCGACAACGTCCCCGGGGTCATCGAGATCATCGACGCCGAGTTCCGCCGCATGGTGGACGACGGCATCACCGACGACGAGCTCCGCCGTGCCAAGGGCCAGATCGAGGGCGCCCTGACGCTCTCGCTCGAGGACTCCGACGCCCGGATGACCCGCCTCGGCCGGTCCGAGCTCGGCACCGGGGAGTACACCGACCTGTCGACCGCACTGGAGCGTGTCGACCGGGTCACCACCGACGGCGTGCTCGAACTCGCCCGCGACCTCCTGACCCGCCCGACGATCACGTCGGTGGTCGGGGCGGTGCAGCAGGACGAGCTCGCCGCAGCGATCGGGATGGGCAGCTGAGCACGGACATGTCGCACTACCTGTACCTCGTCCGGCACGGCGAACACCAGGACGCCGAGCACGGCCTCCGCGACGGCAAGCTGTCGGAACGCGGCAAGCGCCAGGCCATGCTCGTCGCCGACCGTCTCGGCGGGCTGCCGTTCGACGGCGTCTACCACTCCCCGTTGGAGGCCCCGAGCGAGACCGCCGCGTTCCTGGCGCAGCGACTGCCGTCGATCCAGCCCGAACCGTCGACGCTGCTCTTCGACTGCGTCCCCTCCGGCCCGACCCCGGACATGCCGCACGCCTACCAGGGCTGGTACGGCGGCGTCACGGAAGAGGAGATCATCGCCGGCCAGGCGCAGATGGGCGACGCCGTCTCCGAGTGGTTCACCCCGGCGCGCGAGGACCGGCACGACCTGCTCATCACCCACAACGCCGTGATCGGCTGGTTCGTGCGCGAGGCGTTCCAGGCACCCGAGTGGCGCTGGATGGGCACGAACGTCGCGCACACCGCGCTCACGATCATCCGGATCCGTTCCGCGAAACCGGCCGAGGTGGTCGCCCTGAACGACCTGGCCCACCTGCCGGTGGAGCTCCGCACCGGGCTGCCGGTCGACCAGCCCGTCTAGCGGGAGGCCGGCTTGCGGAACCAGGCGGTCGCGTTCGGGTTGTCGTTGAACGGCGCGACACGCTCGTAGCCCCGGCTGTGGTACATCGCGCCCGCGGCGACGAGCGAGTCGTTCGTGTCCAGCACGATGCTCGTCGCCCCCAGCGCGGCGCCTTCCCGTTCGAGCGCGTCCATCAGCGCCGTTGCCACGCCCTTGCCCCGTCCCGCCGGGGTGACGAAGACGTGCTTGACCTCGAACCGGACGTCCGTGGTGGTCGCGTCGGGGTCGTCCGCGATCCGCCGAAGGCCGCCGCAGCCGACCGCGACCCCGCCGTCGTACGCCACCGCGAAGACCCCGTTCGGCGGCGTGAACTCCGCCGCCGGGGTGCGCTTCCGCGAGTACGCGCCCTGCGCACTGGGGAACGTCGCCTCGCGCTCGTCGAGGTACGCGTCGAGCAGGACGTCGACCTCGGGCAGATCGGCCGGCACGGTCCTGACCTCGACTGACATGCGTCGATCCTAGGATGGACCGCATGGTCACTCCCGTCGCCGTCGTCGGCGCCACCGGTCGTCTCGGGGGCCTCGTGGCCTCCGTCGTCGAGGAACTCCCGGAGTTCGAGCTCGTCGCCCGCCTGTCGTCGAAGGACGGTGCCCACGAAGCACCGCCGTCGGTGTTCGGCGGTGCCGCGCTCGTCGTGGACGTGACGGTGCCGGCGCTCAGCCCCGCGATCGTCGAGAACGCGCTGTCGAGCGGGGCGAACGTCCTCGTCGGCACGTCCGGGTGGTCCGCCGACCGTCTCGCGAAGCTCCGTACCGCCCTGCAGGAGCGTCCCGACCAGGGCGTCCTCGTGGTGCCGAACTTCTCGATCGGGTCGGTGCTCGGCACTCACCTGGCCACCATCGCGGCGCCGTGGTTCCCCTCGGTCGAGATCGTCGAGACGCACCACGCCGGCAAGATCGACTCGCCGTCCGGCACCGCGGTGCGCACCGCCGAGCTCATCGCCGAGGCCCGTCGCGACGTCGGCCCGGCCGAGGCTCCGCACGTCGACCAGCGCGCCCGCGGCCAGCAGGTGGCGAGCGTGCCGATCCACTCGCTCCGGCTGCCGGGCGTGAAGGCCGTGCAGGACGTCCTGCTCAGCGGTCCCGGCGAGACCCTGACGATCCGGCACGACACCAACGACGACGTCGCCTACGTCGCCGGGATCCGGGCGGCGTTGTCCGCCCTCGGATCCGCCCGCGGGCTCACCGTGGGCCTCGGCAGCGTCCTCGGCATCGGCTGACCCGGTGGGACGTGCAGCGCGTGCCGGTAGCGCGATCCGGTCGCCGTTCTGGGGAGCAGCGCTGATGACCCTGCTGTTGGCGCTCTACATCGTGCTCGTCGGGCAGCGGGCCGTGGCGTTCATCGCCACCGGCATCCCGATCGGGATCGGCATCGGCGTCGCCCTGTTCGTCGTCGCCGCGATCGGGGCGCTGTTGCTCGTGCTCGAGTTCCGCTTCGGCATCCGGATCACCCGGCTCGGATCCCGGCTCGAAGCCGAGGGCGGCGCACCGGAGGACGTCGTGCCCGTGCGTCCGTCCGGGCGTCCGACGCGCGAGGCCGCCGACGAGCTCTTCCCGCAGTACAAGGCCGCCGTCGAGCAGAACCCGGCGGACTGGCGCGCCTGGTACCGGCTCGGGGTCGTCTACGACGCCGCGGGCGACCGCAAGCGCGCTCGAGCCGCGATGCGCACGGCCCTGTCGCGATCGAGCGCCTGAGACCCGGTCAGAGGACCGCGTCGACGGCGTCCACCGCACGCGTGTACCGGAACACGTAGCCGGACTCGAGCAGCTTCGTCGGCACCATCCGCTGACTCGACAGCAGCATCTCGTCGGCGGCGTCCTGCAGCGCCAGGCGCAGCGCGAACTCCGGGATCCGGAACAGGTACGGCCGGTGCAGGTCCTCGGCGACGCGCTTCGTGATGCGGTCGGCGACGACGGCTTCCGGCCCGGCGAGGTTGACCGGTCCGCTGACACCGGACGCCGACGGGCTCGTCGCCAGGTGCACGATCGCCCCGACCTCGTCCTCGAGTGCGATCCACGGCCAGTGCTGCCCGCCGGTGCCGAGGCGACCGCCGAGCCCTGCCCGGGTGAGCGGGATGAGGGGTGCGAGCGCGCCGCCGCCCTCGCCGATCACGATGCCCGTGCGCAGGGTCACCACACGGACGCCGTCCGGGGCAGCGTTCGCCGCGGATTCCCACGCGGTGCAGACCTCGGCGAGGAACCCGGTGCCGGGCGCCGCGTCGTCCTGCAGGACGTCCGCCGGGCGGTCGCCGTACACGCCGGACGCCGATCCGGACAGGAACAGCGCCGGGGGAGTGCTGGCGTGTCGCATGGCCTCGACCAGGGTGTCGGTCGCGTCGACGCGGGAGCGCCGGATCTCCTCGCGGTACTTCGCGGTCCAGGGCAGCTTGCCGATGTTCGCCCCCGCCAGGTTGATCACCACGTCGGCACCGTCGACGATGGCCGGGTCGAGCGGCCGGCGACCCGGAGCCCAGCGGAACTCGGTGGCCGTGTGCGGCTCGCGCCGGACGAGCGTGGTCACGTGGTGGCCCGCCCCGCGCAGCGCGCGGACGAGCGGGGTGCCGATGAAACCGGACGCGCCGGCGATCAGGATCGAGAGGGGCTCTGCCGCCGTGTCTGCCATGCCGGCCACGCTACTCACGCTGCCGTCGGCTTTCGCCGACGTAGGCTTCTGTGTGTGAGCGACAGCGAGACCGTGCAGCCCGACCCCACCGCGCCGACCCCGTACGAGGACCTGCTCCGCCGGGTCCTGACCGAGGGCACGCCGAAGGGTGACCGCACCGGCACCGGGACCCGCAGCCTGTTCGGCGCGCAGCTCCGCTACGACCTGTCGAAGGGCTTCCCGCTCGTGTCAACGAAGCGCGTGCACTTCAAGTCGATCGCGTACGAGCTGCTCTGGTTCCTGCGCGGCGACGGCAACGCCACCTGGCTGCAGGAGCACGGTGTCCGGATCTGGAACGAGTGGGCGGACGAGGACGGCGACCTCGGCCCCGTCTACGGCGTGCAGTGGCGCTCGTGGCCGACCCCGTCCGGCGAGCACATCGACCAGATCGCCCAGGTCATCGACCAGATCCGCACGAACCCGGACAGCCGCCGGCTCATCGTCTCGGCGTGGAACGTCGCCGAGATCCCGGACATGGCGCTCGCGCCGTGCCACGCGTTCTTCCAGTTCTACGTCAACGACGGCAAGCTCTCGTGCCAGCTCTACCAGCGCAGCGCCGACATGTTCCTCGGCGTCCCGTTCAACATCGCCTCGTACGCCCTGCTCACCCACATGATCGCCGCGCAGACCGGGCTCGAGGTCGGCGACTTCGTCTGGACCGGCGGCGACTGCCACGTCTACGACAACCACGTCGAGCAGGTCGAGGAGCAGCTGTCCCGCACGGCGTACGCCCTGCCGACGCTCGAGCTCGCGCCGCGCGACTCGATCGACGACTACGAGTACGAGGACTTCACCGTCGTCGGCTACCACCACCACCCGGCGATCAAGGGCGCGGTCGCCGTCTGATGATCGGCATGGTTTGGGCCCGGTCGACCGACGGGGTCATCGGGGCCGACGGCGGCATGCCCTGGCACGTGCCCGAGGACCTCGCGCACTTCAAGCAGGTCACCGGCGACGCCACGGTGCTCATGGGCCGGCGCACCTGGGAGTCCCTGCCGGAACGCTTCCGTCCGCTGCCCGGTCGCCGCAACGTGGTGCTCACCCGCGACGCGTCCTGGACCGCCGACGGCGCCGAGGTCGTGCACGACCTCCGCGCCGCGCTCGACGGTGCCGACGGTGCCGACAGCCCCGTCTGGGTCATCGGCGGCGGCCAGGTCTACGCCGCGGCGCTGGACCGTGCCGACCGGGTGTCCGAGACCGTCATCGACGTCGACGTGCCCGGCGACACCGTCGCACCGACGCTCGGCGAGTCGGCCGGCTGGACGCTCACCGACGAGGGCCCGTGGCAGGTGTCCCGCACCGGGACCCGTTACCGCTTCCTCGAGTGGCGCCGGAGCAGCGCCTGAACGTTCGGAACCAGGTTCCGGACACAGCACCGCGCGATCCCGTGGTGTGGTGTCCGGAACCTGGTTCCCACCGGGCGTGAGCGGCGTGACGGACGCGATCCGGGCCTCCCGTCCGCGCCGCAGGCAGGCGACCGTCCGCCCGGACGGCGGCCATCGCGCCCATCCCCGGTACGCTGGTGCCCGTGTCCCCGCGTGAGAATCCCTTCGGTCAGGTCCTCGTCGCCCTCGTGACCCCGTTCACGGCCGACGGTGAGGTCGACTGGCCCGGCGTCGAGCAGCACATCGACGACTGCATCACAGCCGGCGCCGACGGCATCGTCGTCACCGGCACCACCGGCGAGACCAGCACCCTGACCGACCCCGAGAAGCTCCGTCTGGTCGAGGTCGGCAAGTCCGTCGCCGCCGGGCGCGCGAAGATCATCACGGGTGGCGGGTCGAACGAGACCGCGCACGCGATCCACCTGTACAAGCAGAGCGAGAAGGCCGGCGCGGACGGTGTGATGATCGTCACGCCGTACTACAACAAGCCGACCCAGTCGGGGGTGCTCACCCACTTCCGGATGATCGCCGACGCCACCGACCTGCCGGTGATCCTGTACGACATCCCGGGGCGCACCGGCATCCCGATCACGTACGAGACGATCGTGCGGGCGTCGCACCACCCGAACATCCTCGCCGTGAAGGACGCCAAGGGCGACTTCGCCGAGGTGTCCCGCGTGCTCAACAACACCGACCTCATGTACTTCTCCGGCGACGACACCAACGTGCTCCCGCACCTGTCGATCGGCGCTACGGGCCTGATCGGCGTCACCGCGAACATCACGAGCACGCCGTACCGCACCATCATCGACGCCGTGAACCGCGGCGACCTGGCGACCGCCACCGCCGAGCACAAGCGCGTCGAGCCCCTCGTCCGCGCCGTGATGACCCACGTGCCCGGCACCGTCGCGGCGAAGTACATCCTGCACGGGCTCGGCCGCATCGGCAGCCCGCGCGTCCGTCTGCCGCTCGTCGGCCCCGAGGACTCCGAGGCGTACGCCATCGAGACCTCGCTCGAAGCCGTGCGCGACGTGCCCGGCGCCGACTTCTCGAACTTCCGCCCCGACCGCAACGCTGCGGCCGGCGGCGCACTGCCAAAGGTGCCAGGCACCACCCGCTAGCGAACACCGCGGCGCGCTCCTCGCGCGTCGCCTGAATCCGTAGGACCGAATGCCCACACAAGTCTCCACACCGCAGCCGCTCGAACCCGGCACCCTCCGCGTCATCCCCATCGGGGGACTCGGCGAGATCGGTCGCAACATGACCGTCTACGAGTACGAGGGCAAGCTGCTCATCGTCGACGCCGGCGTGCTCTTCCCCGAGGAGCACCAGCCGGGGGTCGACCTGATCCTGCCGGACTTCGCGCCGATCCGTGACCGTCTCGACGACGTCCTCGGTGTCGTGCTCACGCACGGCCACGAGGACCACATCGGCGCCGTGCCGTACCTGCTGAAGCTCCGCGACGACATCCCGCTGATCGGCTCCACGCTGACCCTCGCGCTCGTCGAGGCGAAGCTCAAGGAACACCGGATCAAGCCGTACACGCTCGTCGTGGCCGAGGACCAGACCGAGCAGCTCGGCCCGTTCCACCTCGAGTTCGTGGCCGTGAACCACTCCATCCCGGACGCCCTCGCCGTCTCGATCACGACCCCCGCCGGTCGTGTCCTGCACACGGGTGACTTCAAGATGGACCAGCTCCCGCTGGACGACCGCATCACCGACCTCCGTGCGTTCGCGCGTCTGGGGGAGCAGGGCGTCGACCTGTTCCTGCCGGACTCGACCAACGCCGACGTGCCGGGCTTCACCGCTCCGGAGCGCGACATCGGCCCGGTCCTCGAGAACATCATCACGCGCGCCCGCAAGAAGGTCGTCGTGGCGAGCTTCTCGTCGCACGTGCACCGTGTGCAGCAGGTCCTCGACGCCGCCGCGGCCGCGAACCGCAAGGTCGCGTTCATGGGGCGCTCGATGATCCGCAACATGACCATCGCCGCCGACCTCGGCTACCTCCGCGTGCCCGAGAACGTCCTCATCGACACGAAGAAGGCGAAGAACGTCCCCGACGACCAGATCGTCTACATGTCGACGGGGTCGCAGGGCGAGCCGATGGCCGTGCTCGCGCGCATGGCGAACCTCGAGCACCAGATCGAGATCGGCGAGGGCGACACCGTCATCCTCGCCTCGTCGCTGATCCCGGGCAACGAGAACGCCGTGTACCGCGTCATCGACGGGCTGACGAAGCTCGGCGCGAAGGTCGTGCACAAGGGCAACGCCAAGGTGCACGTCTCCGGACACGCCTCGGCCGGCGAACTGCTCTACTGCTACAACATCCTGCGTCCGCGCAACGTCCTGCCCGTGCACGGCGAGCACCGCCACCTGTACGCGAACGCCGACCTGGCGATCCAGACGGGTGTACCGCCGCGCAACGTGATCCTCGGGCAGGACGGCATCGTCGTCGACCTGAAGGACGGCGTCGCGACGGTCGCCGGGCAGCTCGACATCGGCTACGTGTACGTCGACGGCTCGACCGTGGGCGAGATCACCGATGCCGACCTCAAGGACCGCCGCGTGCTGTCCGAAGAGGGCTTCATCTCGGTCTTCGCCGCGGTGGACTTCACCACCGGCCAGTGCGTCATCGGCCCGGAGATCCAGTCGCGCGGCTTCGCCGAGGACGACTCCGTGTTCGACGACGTCCGTCCCCAGATCGCCAAGGCGATCGCCGAGGCGGCCGCCAACGGCACGCGCGACTCGCACGCGTTCGCGCAGGTCGTCCGTCGCACGGTCGGCCGCTGGGTCAACACCAAGCACCGCCGCCGTCCGATGATCGTCCCGGTGGTCATCGAGGCGTAGCGCGTCAGTCGCGTTCGCCGCGTTCATCGCGGTCGACCGGGAGGCCCGTCCAGCGTCCGTCACGGATGCTGCGGCGGGCCTCCCTTGGTTTGTCCTGAGTGGGGATTAGGGTTCTGCCCATGGCCGGAGGCACCAAGTCGACCACGCGCTCGCGCGCGTCCACGTCGTCCCGTGGGGACGGGACGCGCGGTTCGTCGCGCACCCAGGCCACGACGAAGAAGCTGCCGCAGGCGGCACCGACACCGGTGTTCCGCGAGCAGAACCCGCTCGTGACGTTCTGGCTCGCGATGGCGCACGGCGTCGGCGCGATGTTCCGACTGCTCGGCAAGGAGTCCCTCGAGAAGGACCAGCGGCGTGACGGGTTCCCGTTCCTGCTGTTCGTACTGGCCATCGCCGGTGCGGTCGTCGAGTGGCTCAACCCGACGAACGGCGTGTCGGTCGCACTCGACGCGTACACGTTCGGCGGGCTGTTCGGCCGGTTGGCATTCGCCCTGCCGGTGATCATGATCGTCTTCGCCGGATGGCTGTTCCGGCACCCGGCCTCGGTGCACGACAACACCCGGATCGGCATCGGCCTCGGGATCCTGCTCGTCGCGATCGCCTCGCTCTGCCACGTCTTCGGCGGGCAGCCGAGCGCAGCGGACGGCATGCCCGCCCTGGCTGCGGCCGGCGGTGTGCTCGGCTGGGTCGTGATCGGCTGGCTCGTCACGATCGCGACCGCCTGGGTCGCGGTCCCGGTGGCGATCGTGCTGCTCGTGCTCTCCCTCTTCATCATCACCAAGACGCCGCCGAACAAGGTCGGGCGTCGGCTGCACGAGCTGTACGCGTACCTGTTCGGAGCGCCGGCCCCGGCGGCCGAGCCCGAGGTCGAAGCGGCAGCAGCGGCACCCGCCACCCGCACCAAGACGACCAAGCGCGGCAAGAAGGGCGACACCGACTTCCAGCTGTTCGACGACCTCGGCTTCGGCGAGGAGCAGGCCGCTGCCGACGGTGACGCCGGCGGCGACAACGTGCCGTGGTGGCGGCGGAACAAGTCCGGGCGCGAAGAGGACCCGGCGTACGACAGCCCCGTCCTGCCCCCGGCCACCGGTGTCGCACCGACGGCCCCGCCCGCCGCGGCGGCTGCACCCGCTGCCCCGGTGGGTAACCCCAACGCGGGCGCTGCGGCCGGTCTCGTGGACCTGACGCCGGCCGAACCCGCGTCGGTCAACCTCAACGACTCCGTCGAACAGGACCTGCAGGTCGCCGAGCAGGCCCTGCGTGACTTCGGCACCGATGTCCCCGCGCGTCCGGAGCCGACCGCGGCGATCCGCCCCGCGGTGCCCGAAGTGGTCGCGGCACCCCTCGTCGAGGACCCCGTCGTCGACGAGCCCGAGGATCTCTCCGCGGCGGCGACCGACGACGACCCATCGAAGCCGTACCGCCTGCCGGCCGCCACCACCCTGAGCTCCGGCACCCCCTCGGTCGCTCGCAGCCAGGCGAACGACGACATCGTCGCCGCCATCACCGGCGTGCTGACGGAGTTCAAGGTCGACGCGAAGGTCACCGGGTTCTCCCGCGGTCCGACGGTCACCCGCTACGAGATCGAGCTCGGACCGGGCGTCAAGGTCGAGCGCGTCACGGCGCTGTCGAAGAACTTGTCCTACGCGGTGGCCTCCAACGAGGTCCGGATCCTCTCGCCGATCCCGGGCAAGAGCGCCATCGGCGTCGAGATCCCGAACTCCGACCGCGAGATCGTGTCCCTCGGCGACGTGCTGCGCTCGAACGCGGCGCGGAAGTCGAAGCACCCGATGACGATCGGCGTCGGCAAGGACGTCGAGGGCGGCTTCGTCGTCGCGAACCTGGCGAAGATGCCGCACCTGCTCGTCGCCGGTTCGACCGGTTCCGGCAAGTCGGTCTTCATCAACTCGATGATCACGTCGCTGCTCATGCGGGCGAAGCCGTCCGAGGTCCGCATGGTCCTGGTCGACCCGAAGCGCGTCGAGCTCTCGATCTACGCGGGTGTCCCGCACCTCATCACGCCCATCATCACGAACCCGAAGAAGGCGGCCGAAGCGCTGCAGTGGGTCGTGAAGGAGATGGACATGCGGTACGACGACCTGGCGTCGTTCGGGTTCCGCCACGTCGACGACTTCAACAAGGCGATCGAGAACAACGAGATCGTCCTGCCCGCGGGCAGCGAGCGGAAGCTCAAGCCGTACCCGTACCTGCTCGTCGTCGTCGACGAGCTCGCGGACCTCATGCTCGTCGCCCCGCGCGACGTCGAGGAGTCGATCGTCCGCATCACCCAGCTCGCCCGCGCCGCCGGCATCCACCTGGTGCTCGCGACGCAGCGCCCGTCGGTGGACGTCATCACCGGCCTGATCAAGGCGAACGTGCCGTCCCGCATCGCCTTCGCGGTGACGAGCGTCACGGACTCCCGCGTCATCCTCGACCAGCCCGGCGCGGACAAGCTCATCGGCCAGGGCGACGCGCTGTTCCTGCCGATGGGATCGTCGAAGTCCCTGCGCGTGCAGGGAGCGTGGGTGCAGGAGGGCGAGGTCGCCGAGGTCGTCCAGCACGTCACCCGCCAGGCCCAGCCCGAGTACCGCCAGGACGTCCAGGCCGTGGTCGAGCGCAAGGAGATCGACGCCGACATCGGCGACGACCTCGAACTGCTGCTCGCGGCGGTCGAACAGGTCGTCTCGACGCAGTTCGGCTCGACCTCGATGCTGCAGCGCAAGCTCCGGGTCGGCTTCGCCAAGGCCGGTCGCCTGATGGACCTGATGGAGTCCCGCGACATCGTCGGGCCGTCCGAGGGGTCGAAGGCCCGCGACGTGCTCGTCACCACCGACCAGCTGCCCGCGGTGCTCGCGAAGCTCCGCGGCGAGGAGCCGCCGGCTGCTCCGGCGCCCGCGGCCCCCGTCGCCGGCCCGAGTGACGACGGCGACCGCTACGGCGCCGACCCCGTGGGCGACATGACCCGCGGGTACGATGAAGTGCACGACGAGCCCGATGAGGACGCGTGGGGACTGACGGGCAGGGAGTGAAGGCGATGACCGCCTCGGACGGCACGGAGACGACGGACGGCGCCACGACACACGGCGCGAAGTTCCCCTGGCGCGGGCGACTGCTCCGCAAGGGTCCCGGCCCCGCATCGACGGCGAACGTCGCGAACATCATCACCGTGGTGCGCATCCTCATGGCGCCGCTGTTCTTCGTGCTGCTCCTCGCCGACGCCGGCCACGACGGCCCGCTACGCATCTGGGCGGCGATCGTCTTCGTCGTCGCGATCGTGACCGACAGCGCCGACGGCATCATCGCCCGGCGGCAGAACCTGGTCACCGACTTCGGCAAGCTCGTCGACCCGATCGCCGACAAGGTCCTGATCGGCGGCGCGCTCGTCGCCCTGTCGATCCTGGCCGAGCTGCCCTGGTACGTGACGGTGCTCATCATGGTGCGCGAGATCGGCATCACGGTGTTCCGCTTCGCGGTGCTGTCGGACCGGGTGATCCCGGCCAGCCGTGGCGGCAAGATCAAGACCGTGCTGCAGGCCGTCGCGCTGACGTCGGCACTCTTCCCGTGGTGGGAGCTCGTCGGTGACTGGGCGCACTGGGTGAACGTGGTGCTGATGAGCGCCGCCTTCCTGGCGACCGTGCTCAGTGGCATCGACTACCTGTACCAGGCGTGGAAGCACAACCGGACCACCGCGTGACGCAGGCCGACGACGCGACCGGCGCCGTGCCTCCCGGCCCTGCCGACACGGTCGACGCGATCGCGCGGGACCTGGTCGCCGACCTGACGCGTCGCGGTGAGACCGTCGCCGTGGCGGAGTCGCTCACCGGCGGGATGGTGGTGTCGACGCTCGTCGGTGTCCCGGGGGCGAGCGCCGTGGTGCGCGGGGGAGTCGTGGCCTACGGGACGCCCGTCAAGCACACCGTGCTCGGGGTGTCGTCGGCGTTGCTCGCGGCCAACGGGGCCGTCGATCCCGAGGTCGCGCGGCAGATGGCGGCCGGTGTCCGCATCGCGCTGTCCGTCGATGGTGAGCCGGCGACGTGGGGGATCAGCACGACCGGCGTCGCCGGGCCAGACCCGCAGGACGGCAAGCCGGTCGGCACCGTGTACGTCGGCATCGCGTCGGCGGACGGCGCCACTGCGTGGGAACTCCACCTCGACGGGGACCGCGGTGCAATCCGCACGGCGTCCGTCTCCGAACTCCTGACACGGATGTCGTCCGTGGTCCGGGGCCGGGAATAGGTCCCGTTTCCACTGGGTTACATCTCACGCAATCTCCAGCAGGACGGCAGCCAGCCTGGTTAGCATGCTTCAACCGGCAACGCTAAAGTTGCTGAACCCGAACTCGATCCTCCGGATCGGGCGGGCGCGGAGACGACAGAGAGGAGGAGTTCTCATGGTTCTCGTTCGTCAGGAAATCGGCGATGTGCTTCGGGACTTCCGCTTGCAGAAGGGCCGGACCCTCCGTCAGGTCGCGTCCAAGGCCAGTGTGGCTCTCGGGTACCTCAGTGAGGTCGAGCGTGGTCAGAAAGAGGCCAGCTCGGAGATCCTCGCGTCCGTTGCGGATGCGCTGGACACCCCCATCTCCACGATCATGCGCGAAGTGGGCGACCGCCTCGCGATCGTCGAGGGACTCACTCCCGTCCCCGACACGCTCCCGGACGACCTCGTCGCCGAGTTCGACAACGACCTCGCGGTGCGCTGAGCGCCTCGCACTGAACGCCCCCGCCGGAACCTCCCGGCGGGGGCGTTCTGCGTTCGGGGACGCTTTAGGCTTGTCGGATGCGGGTGAGTGAGTTCTGGCGTGCCGTCGACCAGGTGTTCGGCGAGGCCTACGGATCCGTGGTCAGCCGTGACGTCGTGCTCGAGGACCTCGGTGGCCGCTCGGCTGTGGATGCCCTCGCCGCCGGCATCGACGCCCGTCGGGTGTGGGATGCCCTCTGTGACTCGCAGGACGTCCCGCTCGACCGGCGGCACGGCAAGGGGTTGGCCGAGCCGCAGAACTGAGGCGTCCGCGCTCCGTCGCGCCAACGCCACCGCCCGAAACTGTGTTCGGCGTGTTGCTCGAACGGGTGTTCGATCGGTGGTACGTTCCTCCACAGCGGCGTCGCCCGGGTGTTCCATCCACAGATCGCGTGACCGTCGGCAGTGATGTCGGTGGCCAGCCATAGGTTGATGGACATCGGGAACAGCCCGAAGCCTTGTCGCAGAACCATCGGCCTTGCACCACCGGCCGGCGTGGACGCGACAGCCTACAGGCGGCCGAACACGAGCACGAAGGAGCACCCCATGCCATCACCGGCAGACCGCGAAAAGGCCCTCGAGACCGCACTCGCACAGATCGACAGGCAGTTCGGCAAGGGTGCGATCATGCGCCTCGGTTCGGACGAACGCGCACCCGTCAACGTCATCCAGACCGGGTCGGTGGCGCTGGACGTCGCGCTCGGCATCGGGGGACTGCCCCGCGGCCGCATCGTCGAGATCTACGGCCCGGAGTCCTCGGGTAAGACGACCCTCACCATCCACGCCATCGCCAACGCCCAGCGCGCCGGTGGCATCGCGGCCTTCATCGACGCCGAGCACGCGCTCGACCCGGAGTACGCCAAGAAGCTCGGTGTCGACATCGACGCCCTGCTCGTGTCGCAGCCGGACACCGCCGAGCAGGCGCTCGAGATCGCGGACATGCTCGTCCGCTCCGGCTCGATCGACCTCATCGTGATCGACTCGGTCGCAGCACTGGTGCCGCGCGCCGAGATCGAGGGCGAGATGGGTGACTCCCACGTCGGTCTGCAGGCCCGCCTCATGTCCCAGGCGCTGCGCAAGCTCGCCGGTGGGCTGAACCAGACGCAGACCACGATGATCTTCATCAACCAGCTGCGCGAGAAGATCGGTGTGTTCTTCGGTTCCCCGGAGACCACCTCGGGCGGTAAGGCACTGAAGTTCTACGCGTCCGTCCGCCTCGACATCCGTCGCATCGAGACGCTCAAGAGCGGCACCGACGCGGTGGGCAACCGCACGCGTGTCAAGGTCGTCAAGAACAAGATGGCGCCGCCCTTCAAGCAGGCCGAGTTCGACATCCTGTACGGCGTCGGCATCTCGCGCGAAGGCTCGCTGCTCGACTTCGGTGTCGACCACGGCATCGTCAAGAAGTCGGGTGCCTGGTACACCTACGACGGCGACCAGCTCGGGCAGGGCAAGGAGAACTCGCGTTCCTTCCTGATCCAGAACCCCGACACCGCGGCTGAGATCGAGGGCAAGATCCTCGCCAAGCTCGGCGTCGGTGGCGCCAAGGCGGAAGAGGCTCCGGTCGAGTCGATCGCGCCGAAGCTCGCGGAGCGCAAGGGCGCGTGAGCACCGACCACGACGACGACGGCCTCGCACCGGTCACCGACCTGTTCGGTGCGAGGTCCCGTCGTCGGGCCCCGGCAGCTGCGGAGCCCACCCCCGAACCCGAGCAGACGGTGCCCAGCATTCCGGAGCCCGTGCTCGAGGACGATGCGGACACCCCCGTCCCGTTGCCCATCCTCGGGCCGCGTGGACAGGCCGACTGGGTCTCGCCGGTCATCGGCGACGGTTCCGGCCGGACCGCGCGGGCCGAGCAGGACGGCTACGGCGACGACGGGGCGGACGCCACGACGGCGTCGGTCTTCTCGATCGCCGGTGGCGAAGAACTCGACCCTGCGGATGCTCCGCGTCCCCTCGAGGAGCAGCGCGCCGACGCCGAGCGGCTCAGCATGCGGGCGCTCGGCCGCAAGGGCGTGAGCGAGTCCGAGATGCGGACACTGCTCACCCAGCAAGACCTCGACCCCGACGTGGTCGAGCACGAGATCGAACGCCTGACCCGCGTCGGGCTGCTCGACGACGTCGCCCTCGCCACCGACCTGGTGGACCGCCTGCACGCCCGCAAGGGTCTGGGGCGGCAGGGCGTGGTCACCGAGCTGCGTCGTCGTGGCATCGACCAGATCGCGATCGACACCGCGCTCGACGAAGCCGCCGATGACGAGGACGACGAGTTCATCCGCGCCCAGGAGCTCGCCGACAAGCGTGCGCCGCAGATGCGTGGGCTCGACCGTGCGACCGCCGAGCGTCGGTTGTCGGGGTTCCTGATGCGCAAGGGCTACGGCTCGGGCGTGGTTCGGATCGCCGTCCAGCGGGCCCTCGACGGCGGCGGACGCCGCCCTCCGACGGGCCGCGGGACCGTGCGCTTCGAGTAGTCGCCCCGACCTACACTGGGACGACCATGGCCACCGTCGCAGCGCGCCAGCGCACCTACGAAGTCCGCACCTACGGGTGCCAGATGAACGTCCACGACTCCGAGCGGCTGAGCGGGTCGCTGCAGGCAGCGGGCTACACGGCGGCCGACGGCGAGCAGGCCGACGTCGTCGTGATCAACACCTGTGCGGTGCGCGAGAACGCGGACAACCGTCTGTACGGCAACCTGGGACAGCTCGCCGGCATCAAGCGCGACCACCCCGGCATGCAGATCGCCGTCGGTGGGTGCCTGGCGCAGAAGGACAAGAACGTCATCCTCGAGAAGGCGCCGTGGGTGGACGTGGTCTTCGGCACGCACAACATGGGCTCGTTGCCGACGCTGCTCGAACGTGCGCGGCACAACGACGAGGCGCAGATCGAGATCCTCGAAGCGCTCGACGTGTTCCCGTCGACGCTGCCGACCAAGCGCGACTCGACCCACAGCGGGTGGGTGTCGATCTCGGTCGGGTGCAACAACACGTGCACGTTCTGCATCGTCCCGTCGCTCCGCGGCAAGGAGAAGGACCGCCGCCCGGGTGACGTCCTGGCCGAGATCCAGGCGCTCGTCGACGACGGTGCGATCGAGGTCACGCTGCTCGGGCAGAACGTGAACTCGTACGGGGTCGAGTTCGGCGACCGTCAGGCGTTCGGCAAGCTGCTGCGCGCGGCCGGCACCATCGACGGCCTCGAGCGCATCCGCTTCACGAGCCCGCACCCGGCAGCCTTCACCGACGACGTCATCGACGCCATGGCCGAGACCCCGAACGTCATGCCGCAGCTGCACATGCCGTTGCAGTCCGGGTCCGACCGGGTCCTCAAGGCGATGCGGCGGAGCTACCGGAGCGAGCGGTTCCTCGGCATCCTCGACCGGGTGCGCGCCAAGATCCCGAACGCGGCGATCTCGACCGACATCATCGTCGGGTTCCCCGGCGAGACGGAAGAGGACTTCGCGGACACCCTCCGCGTCGTCGAGCAGGCACGGTTCGCCAGCGCCTTCACCTTCCAGTACTCGATCCGTCCCGGCACCCCGGCAGCGACGATGGACGACCAGCTGCCGAAGCACGTCGTGCAGGAGCGGTACGAGCGGCTCGTCGCGCTGCAAGAACGCATCACCGCGGAAGAGAACGCCGCGCAGGTCGGCCGGAGCGTCGAGGTCCTCGTCGCGACGGGCGAGGGGCGGAAGGACGACGCCACCCGCCGGTTGTCCGGACGCGCCGAGGACTCGCGGCTCGTGCACTTCGCCGTGCCGGAGGGCTCCGCGGTCCCGCGACCCGGCGACGTCGTGACGGTCGAGATCACCCGAGCGGCCCCGCACTTCCTGATCGCCGACGACGACGCTCCGCTGCGCATCCGACGCACCCGTGCGGGCGACGCCTGGGACCGCGCCGAGGCCGAGAGCTGCGGCGTGCCGACCCCGGCGGCGCCCGGCGACGGTCCGCGCCCGGTGTCGCTCGGGCTGCCGACGCTCCGTGTCGGGCGCTGACGCCCCCGTCGGGGACGGCCCCGAGCGCGACCCGGTCCAGTACCGCGGGCTCGACGCCGCCGACGCTGATCTGATCGCCGTCGTCGGGGCGACCGGGACAGGCAAGTCCGACCTCGGGATCGCGATCGCCGAACGCCTCCGCGCCGCCGGCCGGAACGCCGAGATCGTCAACGCCGACGCCATGCAGCTGTACCGGGGCATGGACATCGGCACCGCGAAGCTGTCGTTCGACGAACGGCACGGCGTCCCGCACCACCAACTCGACGTGCTCGACGTCACCGACGAGGCGAGCGTCGCCGCGTACCAGGTGGCTGCCCGAGCCGACGTGGACCGGATCCAGGCGGACGGCGGCGTCGCCGTGCTCGTCGGGGGCAGCGGGCTCTACGTGTCCTCCGTCCTGTTCGACCTGGCGTTCCCCGGCACCGACCCGGAACTCCGCGCGCAGCTCGAGCGCGAGCACGACGCGCTCGGTCCGGGCATCCTGCTCGAGCGGCTCCGCGGCCTGGACCCGGCGGCCGCAGCGACGATCGATGCACGCAACCCACGGCGGTTGATCCGGGCACTCGAGATCGCGAGCCGATCCGAGGTGGTGACCCCGAGCCTCCCGTCCGCGCCCCGCGCCTGGCGACCGTCCCGCATCCTGCACCTGCGACGGGATCGTGAGCAGCTCGTCGCGGCGCTGCACACGCGTGCAGCGGGCATGTTCGCCGCGGGGCTCGTCGACGAGGTCGCGGCTCTGCGCGAGCAGGGCATCGAAGACGGGAAGACCGCGCGGGCCGCGATCGGGTACTCGCAGGCGCTCGACGTGCTGCGGGGGACCTTCACGATCGAGGCCGCGGTCGAGGCGACCGGGATCGCGACGCGCAAGTACGCCCGACGGCAGGTGTCCTGGTTCCGCCGCTACGCCGTCGCCGAGACCCTCGACGTCACCGGAGCCGACCGCGGAGACCTGTCGGAACTGGCCCGTAGGATCGTCCCGTGACCGAGCTGCACTTCACCAAGGGCCAGGGGACCGGCAACGACTTCGTCCTGTTCGCCGACCCCGACGCCACCGTCGACCTGACCCCCGAGCGGATCCGCGCGATCGCGGACCGACGCTTCGGCGTGGGCGGCGACGGCGTGATCCGTGCGGTGCGGTCCGAATCGATCCCCGAAGGACGCGCCCTGGTGGCCGTCGAACCCGCGGCGACGTGGTTCATGGACTACCACAACGCCGACGGCACGGTCGCCGAGATGTGCGGCAACGGGATCCGGGTGTTCGCGCGGTACATGACCGAGTCCGGCCTGGTCGAGCTCGCACCCGGCGAGACCCTGACGGTCGGCAGCCGCAAGGGCCTGGTCGACATCCAGCGGACCACCAACGGCTTCGCTGCCGACCTCGGCCGGTGGGGGCTGGGCATCGAGGACGGCGGCTCCGACGACGTCATGGTGCGCGCCAAGAACCTCGACGGTGCCCGGCCCGGCATCGGCATCGACGTCGGCAACCCGCACGTGGTCGTCGCCGTCGCGACCGAGGACGAACTCGCCGACCTCGACCTGACCTTCCTGCCCGTGCTCGACCCGGCGCCCGAGCACGGTGCCAACGTCGAGTTCGTGCTGCCCGGCGACCCCCTGATCAACGACGGCGTCGGCGAGATCACGATGCGGGTGCACGAGCGGGGCAGCGGCGAGACGCTGTCGTGCGGCACCGGTGCGGTGGCTGCGGCCCTCGCGACGCGGTACTGGGTGGGCTCCGGTGCGCCGGACACCTGGCGCGTGCGGGTTCCCGGTGGCGTCGTGACGGTGCGGATGTTCGCGGCGGAGGACGGCGAGCACGTGTCGCTGTCCGGGCCCGCCGAGCTGGTGTTCTCCGGCGACCTGACGGTCTGACGCGGGGCGCGGGGGCCGCGGCGTGCGGGGCGGGGCCGCGTGGCGCGCTTCGCTTCGTGAGCAGAAATGGTCGCGTGCGCTGCGGCGACTCGACCATTTCTGCTCACGAAGTGGCGCGGGCGGCGCGGCGCGGCGCGGCGCGGGCGGCGCGCGGCGCCCGGCGCGGCGCGCGCCCGCCTACGCCGTCCGGCGCACTCGGATGACGCGGAACCCCTTGTCGGTGGACGCCCGCGCGACGTGGAACCCTGCCCCGAGCGCACCGACGAGCCACTTCTGCAACGAGTCGCCCCCGAGGTCCTTCGACACCACGAGCCAGGCGTCGCCCTCGACCTCGAGCCGGGGCAGCCACGTCAGCAGGATCTCGTGGAGTTCGTCCTTGCCGACGCGGATCGGCGGGTTCGACCAGATCGTCCGGAACCGCAGGTCGTCCGGGACGTCGTCGGGCAGGGCGATGGTGACGTTCGACGCACCGGCGGCCTCAGCATTGGTCCGCGCCAACCCGAGCACCCGTTCGTTGACGTCGACGCCCCACACCGACGCGTCGGGGGAGTGCAACGCCATCGTGATCGCGATCGGGCCCCAGCCGCAGCCGACGTCGAGCAGGGCGCCGTCGTGCGCGGGCGGCGGGACGGAACCGAGCAGCACGCGGGTGCCGCGGTCGAGGCCGTCCGGGCTGAAGACCCCTGCGGCCGTGGTCAGCGTGAGCGACCGGCCGGCGAGGGTGACGTCGATCTGGCGTTCGCGGGTGTCCGATGACGGGTTCGCGGAGAAGTAGTGGTCGTTCGCCATGGATGAACCGTAGCGGGAACCCGGTGTGTCCGAGGCCCGCCGGAGGTACCCTGTGGACAGGATGACGGATACCCATCAGCAGAACGACCAGACCAACGACGACAGCGCAGACGGTGTCGTCGAACGGGTGTTGCGCAACGCCGATCGCCGCGCAGCATCGTCCATCTTCGCCCCTGCCCAGGCGATCCAGACCCGCTCGGTCGACGAGCACGGGTGGGACGGCGACGGCGACCAGTACGACCGTGAGGACCGGGCGGCCCTGCGCCGCGTCGCCGGCCTCTCCACCGAGCTCGAGGACGTCACCGAGGTCGAGTACCGCCAGCTGCGGCTCGAGCAGGTCGTCCTGATCGGCGTGTACCCGCACGGTGACGCGCAGGACGCCGAGAACTCCCTGCGGGAGCTGTCCGCCCTGGCCGAGACCGCCGGCGCGGTGGTCCTCGACGGGCTCCTCCAGCGTCGACCGAACCCCGACCCGGCGACCTACCTCGGCAAGGGCAAGGCGGAAGAGCTCGCGATGGTCGTCAAGGCCACCGGCGCCGACACGGTGATCGCGGACACCGAGCTCGCCCCGTCGCAGCGCCGCGCGCTCGAGGACGTCGTGAAGGTCAAGGTCATCGACCGCACGGCCGTGATCCTCGACATCTTCAGCCAGCACGCGAAGACCCGAGAGGGCAAGGCACAGGTCGAGCTCGCGCAGCTCCAGTACCTGCTGCCCCGACTGCGCGGCTGGGGTGACTCGATGTCCCGGCAGGCCGGTGGTCAGGTCTCCGGCGGTGCGGGCATGGGTTCGCGTGGTCCCGGTGAGACGAAGATCGAGCTCGACCGACGTCGCATCCACACCCGCATGTCGAAGCTCCGCCGCCAGATCGCCGGGTTCCGTCCCGCGCGCGAGGCGAAGCGTGCCGACCGTCACCGCAACGAGGTGCCGAGCGTCGCGATCGCCGGCTACACGAACGCGGGCAAGTCCTCGCTCCTGAACCGTCTGACGAGCGCCGGCGTGCTGGTGCAGAACCAGCTGTTCGCGACGCTGGACGCCACGGTCCGCCGGACCGAGAGCACCAAGGGCCGCGAGTTCACGTTCGTGGACACGGTCGGCTTCGTCCGGAACCTGCCGCACCAGCTGGTCGAGGCGTTCCGCTCCACCCTCGAGGAGGTCGGCGAGGCCGACGTCATCGTGCACGTGGTCGACGGCTCGCACCCCGACCCCGGGGCGCAGCTCGCGACCGTGCGCGAGGTCATCGGCGACGTCGGCGCGCACGACATCCCCGAGATCGTCGTGTTCAACAAGGCCGACCTGATCGACGACGCGCAGCGCCTGGTCCTGATCGGGCTCGCCTCGGACGCCGTCTTCGTGTCGGCCCGCACGGGTGAGGGGATCCCGGAGCTCCTCCGCACCATCGAGGAGCGCCTGCCGGAGCCCGACGTCGAGCTCACGGTGGTCGTGCCCTACGACCGGGGTGACCTCGTCTCCACGCTGCACGACGCCGGCGCGGTCGACTCGGTCGACTACGTCGAGGACGGCACCCGCCTGCGCGTGCGCGTCTTCCAGCGGCAGGTCGCGGAGCTCGATCCGTACGTGGTCGCGCCCGTCACGTCCTGACGGCCGGTACCGGCTGACGGCCGGGAGGCCCGCCCAGCGTCCGTCGGGCGGGTTCCTTCCGGCCGCGGTTCCGTTCAACGCCGCACAACCGCAATCGGCTCGGACCACGAGATCTCGTGGTTCGAGCCGATTGTGGTTGTGCGCGGGTCTGCCCGTCGTGGGTCAGTGCCCGGCGTGCTTCAGAGGGAGCGGAGGACTGCGACGACCTTGCCGAGCACCGAGGCCGCGTCGCCGAGGATCGGCTCGAACGCGGTGTTGCGGGGGAGCAGCCACGTGTGGCCGTCGCGCTGGCGGAAGACCTTGACGGTCGCTTCTTCGTCGAGCATCGCGGCGACGATGTCACCGTTCTCGGCGGTCTGCTGCGCACGGACGACCACCCAGTCGCCGTCGCAGATCGCGGCGTCGATCATCGACTCGCCGACGACCTTGAGCATGAAGAGGTCGCCCGAGCCGACGAGCTGCCGGGGGAGCGGGACGATCTCGTCGACGTGCTGCTCCGCCGTGATCGGGACACCGGCGGCGATCCGGCCGACCAGCGGCACGAGGGTCGTGGCGTCGACGTCGGGTCCGGTGACGTCCGGCGTGGGTTCGTCGACCAGGACCTCGAGCGCACGGGGACGGTTCGGGTCGCGGCGGATCCAGCCGCCGAGTTCGAGCTGGCCGAGCTGGTGGGACACGCTCGACAGCGAGGAGAGCCCGGCTGCGTCGCCGATCTCGCGCATGCTCGGCGGGTAGCCCCGAGAGGCGATGGACGCGCGGATGGCGTCGAGGATCGTCTGCTGCTTCGCGGTCAGCGGCTTCTGGCCCCGCAGTTCGTCCACCACGTCGTCTCGCTTTCGTCGGTGCTGAGCGGCCGTGGCGGGAATGTCGGTGGTCCCCGTTTGACTTGTCCCAGTCGATCGAAACAGTATCCGACCGGTCAACCCCGGACAAACACCTGTTCGAGCGTGTCGCAAGAAAACCCCGCAGAAATCCTCTCCCAGGGCTTGTGCGTCGTCTGATTCGAAACTATGTTCGGTACACGACTTCGGTTCACCCGAACGGGAAGGCAAGAACGACATGAGCACCATCGCCATCGCTGACATCCAGCGCACCGCGGCCCCCGCCGTGCGCGTCCGCCTGCGCCTGACGCGCCGCGGGCGCATCGTCTTCACGACGCTCGCCGCGCTCCCCCTCCTCATCGTCGTCGCCTTCTTCGTCCTGAACGGCGGCCAGGCGTCCGCCGGTGACGCCGCCGCTGGTGGCGCTCGGACGCAGTTCGACACGGTCACGATCCAGCCGGGTGAGACGCTCTGGCAGCTGGCCGAGGACACCGCGCCGAACGCCGACCCGCGCGACTTCGTGCAGGACGTCATCAGCCTCAACGCCCTCGACGGCTCCGGGCTCCAGGCCGGCGAGCAGATCGCCATCCCGACGAAGTACACCTCCGGCCAGTAGCCGCGGCGAGTGGTCGAGGGCAGTCCCGTCCGGACGGCTGGTCGTCCGGTGGCCACAGCGGCCTACGATGGATCGGTGGCATTCACGCTGGAAGACCTCCCGATCCGAGACGACCTCCGCGGTCAGAGCCCCTACGGCGCTCCGCAGAAGCACGTCCGCGTCCAGCTGAACGTCAACGAGAACACGCATCCCGTGCCGGACGACGTGGCTGACGACATCATCGCCTCGATCCGACAGGCGCTCGCGACGGTGAACCGCTACCCGGACCGCGAGTTCACGGAGCTCCGCGAGTCGCTGGCGGGGTACCTCGGCCACGGTCTGTCGGCAGAACAGCTGTGGGCGGCGAACGGCTCGAACGAGGTCCTCCAGCAGCTGTTGCAGGCCTTCGGTGGCCCGGGGCGTTCCGTCCTCGGGTTCCCGCCCACCTACTCGATGCACTCGATCCTGGCGTCCGGCACCGGCACGACCTGGATCCCGGCGCAGCGCGACGACGAGTTCCGCATCTCACCCGAGACCGTCGTGGCGGCGATCGAGCAGCACCGACCGGACATCGTGTTCCTGTGCGGGCCGAACAACCCCACGGGAACACCGCTGCCGATCGAGACGATCGAGGCCGCGTACGCCGCGACCGACGGCATCGTGATGGTGGACGAGGCCTACGCCGAGTTCATGCCGGCCGACGTGCCGAGTGCCCTCACGCTGCTGCCCGGGCGGGAGCGACTCGTGGTCTCCCGGACCATGAGCAAGGCGTTCGCGTTCGCCGGTGCACGGGTCGGCTACATGGCGGCACACCCCGCCGTGATCGATGCCGTCCGCCTCGTCCGGCTGCCGTACCACCTGTCGGTCCTGACGCAGGCGGCCGCCGTCGCCGCACTGCGCCACGCGCCCGAGATGCTCGCGATGGTCGACGACATCAAGCAGCAGCGCGACCGGATGGTGACCGAGCTGCAGGCCATGGGCTACCGGACCTACGACACCTGGTCGAACTTCGTCCTGTTCGGTGGGGTCGCCGACCCGCACGCTGCGTTCGAGTCGCTGCTCGAGCGGGACGTCATCGTGCGCGACCTCGGCATCCCGAACCACCTGCGCGTGAGTGCCGGCACGGAAGAGGAGACCACCGCGTTCCTCGACGCCATGCGGCAGGTCGCCGCCGAGCAGCCGCCGGTTAGGGTTGGGGCATGACCGCCCGTACCGCCTCGATCAGCCGCAGCACGAGCGAATCGAGCGTCGAACTCGAGCTCGACCTCGACGGCACCGGTTCGTCCGACGTCTCGACGAGCGTGCCGTTCTTCGACCACATGCTGACCGCGTTCAGCAAGCACTCGCTCATCGACCTGCGCGTGCGCTCGACCGGTGACACCGACATCGACGTGCACCACACGGTCGAGGACACCGGCATCGTGCTCGGGCAGGCGCTCAAGCAGGCCCTCGGCGACCGGTCCGGCATCGGCCGGTACGGCGACGCCCTCGTGCCCCTCGACGAAGCGCTGGCCCAGGCGGTCGTCGACGTCTCCGGGCGCCCGTTCCTCGTGCACTCGGGTGAGCCCGAGGGGTTCGAGTTCCACCGCATCGGCGGTCACTTCACCGGGTCGATGATCCGCCACGTGTTCGAGGCGATCACGTTCAACGCGGGCATCACCGTGCACGTCCGCGTGCTCGGTGGCCGCGACCCGCACCACATCGCCGAAGCCGAGTTCAAGGCGTTCGCGCGTGCGATGCGCAAGGCAGTCGAGCTCGATCCGCGCGTCGACGGCATCCCCTCCACCAAGGGCGCACTGTGACCGCGAAGCCGAACGTCGTCGTCCTCGACTACGGGTCGGGCAACGTCCACTCCGCCGCCAAGGCACTCGAGCGGGCCGGGGCCGAGGTCACGTTGACCTCCGACAAGCAGGCGGCGCTCCGTGCCGACGGCCTGCTCGTACCCGGGGTCGGGGCGTTCGCCGCGGTCATCGACCAGCTCGAGGGCGTCCAGGGCGGCGAGATCGTGGACCACCGTCTGGCCGGTGGTCGTCCGGTACTCGGCATCTGCGTGGGCATGCAGGTGTTGTTCTCCCGCGGCATCGAACGCGGAGCCGACGTCGAGGGTCTGGGACAGTGGCCCGGCACCGTCGAGCAGCTCCAAGCCGAGGTCCTGCCGCACATGGGCTGGAACACCGTCCAGGCACCAGAGAACTCGGTGCTGTTCGACGGGCTGCACGACGAGCGGTTCTACTTCGTGCACTCGTACGGCGTGACCGACTTCCCGCTCGACGCCTACGGCCCGTTCCGTGCCCCTGGCCTGACGTGGGCCGAACACGGACAGCGGTTCATCGCCGCGGTCGAGAACGGGCCGCTCACCGCGACCCAGTTCCACCCCGAGAAGTCCGGCGAGCCGGGCATCCGCCTGCTGACCAACTGGGTGCGCTCGCTCTGAACCCGGCCCGCGACTGGCGCGACGGCGCCGCCGGACGCGCCACGGGCCTCCAGGCCGAACCCCGCACCTTCACCACCGCCCCTTCTCCACCGTGACGAAACCGACAGGATCATGACCGACCTCACCGACACCTCGCCCCTCGTCCTGCTGCCTGCCGTCGACGTCGTCGATGGCCAGGCCGTCCGGCTGACCCAGGGCGAGGCGGGGAGCGAGACCGGCTACGGCGACCCCGTCGCCGCCGCGCGCACCTGGCGCGACCAGGGCGCGGAGTGGATCCACCTGGTGGACCTCGACGCAGCGTTCGGTCGGGGCGACAACCGCAAGGTCATCGCGCACGCGATCCGCGAGGTCGACGGCGTCTCCGTGGAGCTGTCGGGCGGCATCCGTGACGACGCCTCGCTCGAAGCCGCGCTGGCCACCGGCGCTGCCCGGGTCAACCTCGGCACGGCGGCGCTCGAGAACCCGGACTGGGCCGCTCGGGTGATCGGCGAGTACGGCGAGCAGATCGCCGTCGGGCTCGACGTGCGTGGCACGACCCTCGCCAGCCGTGGCTGGACCGAGGACGCCGGTGACCTGTGGGAGGTCCTCGACCGGCTCGAGGCCGCGGGGTGCGCCCGGTACGTCGTCACCGACGTCACGAAGGACGGCACGCTGCAGGGCCCGAACGTCGAGCTGCTGCGCCAGGTGTGCGACCGGACCGACCAGCCCGTCGTGGCCTCTGGTGGGATCTCGACGCTCGACGACCTGCGGGCGCTGCGCGAGCTCGTGCCGTTCGGGCTCGAGGGCGCGATCATCGGCAAGGCGCTGTACTCCGGGGCGTTCACGCTGCCGGCCGCACTCGACATCGCCTCGGAGTAGCGGCGTGGCGGGGATCTCGAACGGGCGCGGAACCGGTCCGGACGCGGCAACCGGTCCCGACGACGCGCACACCCCGGGTGGCGCGGCGGACTCGGCCGGATTCGCGTGGGAAGGCCGAACGTTCGACCACCACGACACCGCCTTCGCCGACGACGACGGGCTGGCCGACCCGGCGCTGACAGCGGCGATCGCGGGCGTGGCCGCCGGTGCATCGCAGGCGGCGGTCGTTCATGCACTGCGCACCGCCCGGCTGCTCATCCCGCTCATCGCCGAGGCTGGCGACCTCGGCGAGACCGACGCCGGCAAGCTCGTGGACAAGACCCAGGAGCTCTCGATCGTGACGGTCGCCGGGCCGGACGGGCGGAGCGTGATGCCCGCGTTCACCTCGGTCGAAGCAATGCACGTCTGGGACGCCGATGCCCGGCCCGTGCCCGTGGAGTCACGCCGGGTGGCGATGGCCGCGGCGAGCGAGGAAACGCAGCTCGTCGTGCTCGACCCGAAGTCGGCGACCGAGTTCGTGCTGCGCCGTCCCGCGGTGTGGGCGCTCGGTCAGGACCTGCCGTGGACCCCGTGCTTCGAGGACCCCGAGGTCGCCCAGGCGTTCGCCGACTCGGTCGTGGGGGAACGCAGTGTCGCCCGTGTCGAACTGACCCCCGGTGACCCGGTCGGACGCTTCGCCGGCCCGGAGCTGACCGTCGGACTGGCGTTGCACCCCGGGCTCGACCGCGAGCAGGTCGGCGAGCTCGTCGGACGCCTGCAGCAGCGGTGGTCGACGGACGCCGTCATCGCCGAGCGCGTCGACAGCATGCGCGTGGCCCTGCGGGCAGCCTGAGCCGCGTTCGCGTCCGCCGCTGCCACGAGCAACGCAGACCCGGCCGCGCGCGGCGGTGCGGCCCCGGGCCGGCCGACGTCGCCGGTACGATGGCCGGGTGAGCACGAACCCGACGACCAACCCCACCGGCGCGACCTCCATCGGTCCGACGGGTCGTCCTGTCCGGGAGTTCCCCGTGCCCGAGGAACTCGACAGCACCGGCCCTGCGCGCATCATCGCCCTCTGCAACCAGAAGGGCGGCGTCGGCAAGACCACCACGGCGATCAACCTCGGTGCAGCCCTGGCGGAGTACGGCCGCAAGGTCCTGGCCGTCGACTTCGACCCGCAGGGTGCGCTCTCCGCGGGCCTCGGTGTCCGCACGCACGACATCCACACCGTCTACGACCTGCTGATGGGCGCCGTGAAGGACCCGATCCAGGTCATCCAGCCGACGAACACCCCGGGGCTCGACGTGATCCCGGCGAACATCGACCTGTCCGCGGCCGAGGTGCACCTGGTCAACGAGGTCGCCCGCGAGCAGATCCTGGCGAGCGTGCTGCGCAAGGTCGCGAACGACTACGACGTGATCCTGGTCGACTGCCAGCCGTCGCTCGGCCTGCTCACCGTCAACGCCCTGACCGCGGCGCACGGCGTGCTGATCCCGCTCGAGTGCGAGTTCTTCGCCCTGCGCGGTGTCGCCCTGCTCATCGAGACGATCGACAAGGTGCGCGACCGCCTCAACCCGGCGCTGACGCTCGACGGCATCCTGCCCACCATGTACGACTCGCGCACCCTGCACTCGCGCGAGGTCATGGAGCGCGTCGTCGACACCTTCGACGACCGGGTCCTCGACACCGTCATCGGGCGCACCGTGAAGTTCCCGGACGCCACGGTCTCCGCGCGGCCGATCACCCAGACGGCGCCCGACCACGCCGCCGCCCACGCCTACCGGCAGCTCGCACGAGAGCTCGTCCAGCGTGGCGCCGTCGCCTGAGTCGGGGTTCCGGGTCCGACTCACCAACTTCGACGGCCCGTTCGACCTCCTGCTGTCGCTCATCACGAAGCACGAGCTCGACATCACCGAGGTCTCGCTCGGCGCGGTCACTGGCGAGTTCATCCAGTACGTGCGTCAGGCCGAGTCGGCGGACGAACTCGACGAGGCGAGCGAGTTCCTCGTCGTCGCCGCCACCTTGCTCGACCTGAAGATCGTCGGGCTGCTGCCGCAGGGTGAGCTCGTCGATGCCGAGGACGTCGCCCTGCTCGAGGCCCGCGACCTGCTGTTCGCGCGGCTGCTGCAGTACCGGGCGTTCAAGCAGGCCGCCGACTGGTTCGGCGAACGCTGGGGTGTGGAGTCGCGTCGGCACGTCCGGAGCGTCCGGCTCGAGGAGCGGTTCCGCGCCCGCACGCCCGAGCTCGTGTGGACGCTCTCGGTGCAGGACTTCGCCGCACTGGCAGCGCTGGCGTTCGCCCCGCGGGAGATCCCGACGGTCGGACTCGACCACCTGCACGCGCCGCTCATCAGCATCCGCGAACAGGCCGCGATCGTCGTCTCGATCCTGCGGACACGCGACGGCGAGGGGGTCTCGTTCCGCGAACTGGTCGCGGGTGTCGACCAGACGGGTATCGTGGTGGCTCGCTTCCTCGCGATCCTGGAGCTGTACCGGAACGCATCGATCTCGTTCGAACAACTCGAGCCGCTCGGGGAACTCACGCTCCGATGGACCGCCGAGGACTGGTCCGACGAGAGCCTCGCCAACCTGGGAGCCGACTATGACGGATGACGTGCACGACACGTCCAGCGCCGAACCCGGCGGCGCCGACGAGATGGCCGACGCCCGCGCGATCGAGCACGAGATGCACGCGCGCGCCGAGCACGACCACGAGCACGACCGCGCCCCGCAGGCGCACGCGGCGATCCCGATCGATCGCCAGCTCGAGGCGATCCTGATGATCGCGGACGAGCCCCAGTCGCTCGTCGCGCTCGGCGCCGCCGTGAACGCCCCCGTCCCCGCCGTCCGCCAGGCCGTCGAACGCCTCGTCGCGGACTTCGACGGCGTCGACGGCACCACCCGCCGCGGGTTCGAACTCCGCGAGGTCGGCGGCGGCTGGCGCTTCTACGTCCGCCAGGACCTGGACGCCGTCGTCGAGCAGTTCGTCGAGGCCGAGCGTCCCTCGCGCCTGTCGCAGGCCGCACTCGAGACCCTCGCGGTCGTCGCCTACAAGCAACCGATCACGCGATCCCAGATCGCGTCGATCCGCGCCGTCAACGTCGACGGCGTCGTCCGAACGCTGGTCGCGCGCGGTCTCATCGAGGAGTCGTTCACCGACTCCGAGACCGGCGCCATCAACTACGTCACGTCCGATCTGCTCCTGCAGCAGCTCGGCATCAACTCGCTCGACGAGCTGCCGCTCATCTCGCCCCTCCTGGACGACGGTGCGGACGGCTTCGGGCAGAACGAAGGGATCCCCGATGGCCGGGTTTGACGACCGGGGGCGCGGCGCGCCCCGAGACCGAGACGACCGCAACGGACGCTCAGGAGGCCCGGATCGCCCCGGGCGTTCGGCTCCCGGCCGCGGCGGGGCCGGCTCCAGTGCCGGTGGCCGCTCCGGCGGGTACGGTCGCGACGACCGCGGGGGCGCACGTCCGCCGCGTGACGACGACCGTCGTGGCGGCTACCCGCCGCGCGACGACCGTGGTGGCGACCGTGGCGGCTACCGGGGTCGCGATGACCGTAGCTCCGCGCCGCGTGATGACCGTGGTGGGTACCGCGGCCGTGACGACCGCAGCTCGGCTCCGCGCGACGACCGTGGCGGGTACCGGGGCAACTCGGCTCCGCGTGACGACCGCGGTGGGTACCGAGGCCGTGACGACCGTGCCGGCGGCGGCGACCGTGGCGGCTACCGCGGGAACTCCGCGCCGCGCGATGACCGTGGTGGCTACCGCGGGCGCGATGACCGCAGCTCGGCTCCGCGCGATGACCGCGGTGGCTACCGCGGGAACTCCGCGCCGCGTGACGATCGCGGTGGCTACCGGGGTCGCGACGACCGCAGCTCGGCCCCGCGCGACGACCGTGGTGGCTACCGCGGGCGCGACGACCGCAGCGCCGCGCCGCGTGACGACCGTGGTGGGTACCGGGGTCGCGATGACCGCAGCTCGGCCCCGCGCGATGACCGTGGTGGCTACCGGGGCAACTCGGCTCCGCGCGACGATCGCGGTGGGTACCGGGGTCGCGATGACCGCAGCTCCGCGCCGCGCGATGACCGTGGTGGCTACCGGGGCAACTCGGCTCCGCGCGACGATCGCGGTGGGTACCGGGGTCGCGATGACCGCAGCTCGGCACCCCGCGACAACCGTGACGACCGTGGTGGCTACCGCGGCCGCGACGACCGCAGCGCCGCGCCGCGCGACGACCGTGGTGGGTACCGCGGTCGTGACGACCGCAGCTCGGCACCTCGCGACAACCGCGACAGCCGCGAGGACCGCCGCGGCCCCGACGGCCAGCAGAGCCGCGTGTGGCACAATGGCCGCCGCTACGTCGGCGGAACCACGAGCGTCCGCAACAGCGACCGCCCCGGCAAGGGCGGCAACAGCGCGGGCAACCGCACCACGCCGAAGCCGAGCGGTGAGCGCGACAGCCACGGTGCTCCGGTGGAGGGCACGCCCGAACGCCCGATCATCGAAGACTGGGACGCGGCGGACGGGACGGCGTCTGCCGGGGCCGAGCCGGGCCTCCAGGCAGAGGGGGAGCGCCTGCAGAAGGTGATCGCCGCTGCGGGCGTGGCATCTCGCCGCGTCGCGGAGAACCTGATCGTCGAGGGCCGCGTGACGGTCAACGGCCAGGTCGTGGACGCCCTCGGGCGTCGTGTCGACCCCGCGACCGACGCGATCTCGGTCGACGGGGTGCCGGTGCAGATCGACTCCTCGCGGCGGTACATCGTGCTGAACAAGCCGACCGGTGTCGTCTCGAGCCTGCAGGACGAGCGCGGTCGCCGCGACCTGACCGAGTTCGTGGACCGCTACGAGGAGCGCCTGTTCAACGTCGGCCGCCTGGACACCGAGACCTCCGGGCTGCTCGTCCTGACGAACGACGGCGACCTGGCCCACGTGCTCGCGCACCCGTCGTTCGGCGTGCAGAAGACCTACATCGCGAAGGTGCACGGCAACGTGAACCCGGCCGTGGTGCAGCGTCTGACCGAGGGCGTCGAGCTCGAGGACGGTCCGATCAAGGCCGACAAGGTGCGGTTGCTCGAGTCCTCGCGGGGTGAGTCGCTCGTCGAGATCACGCTGCACTCCGGCCGCAACCGGATCGTCCGTCGCATGCTCGAGGCCGTCGACCACCCCGTCCTCGAACTCGTCCGCCGCTCGTTCGGACCGCTGCACCTCGGCAGCCTGCCGCCGGGCAAGATGCGCGAGCTGGGCACGGTCGAGGTCGGCAAGCTGCTCGGCACCGTCCGCGACGCGAAGCCCTCCGCTCGTGACGACCGCGACGTCGACCTCGACCAGGGCGAGGACGACGACTGGGACGACGAGACCGCGGACTGACCGCGACCGGCCTGCGACCGGCCCTCGGGCCGTGACTGCCACCCGGGCGTCGACCGATGCCCGGGTGCCGGTCGGTAGGCTTGCCCGGTGACCGACCTGACCCCACCCGACATCGACCGCCGCGTGCGCGGCCCGGTGCGGGTCGTCGGCACCGGGCTCCTCGGCACCTCGATCGGTCTGGCGCTGCGCGAGAAGGGGGTCGACGTCGTCCTCGACGACGTCTCACCCGGCGCGTTGGCGCTCGCCGTCGACTACGGCGCCGGCCGGCGGCCCGAACCCGGTGACCAGCCGGAACTCGTGGTGGTCGCGGTCCCGCCGGACGTCGTGGCGACCGTCGTCGCCCGCGAACTGTCGGCGTACCCGGACGCCATCGTGACCGACGTCGCGAGCGTCAAGGCCGGACCGTTGGCCGAGCTCGTGGCCGCCGGCGCCGACGTCACCCGCTACATCGGGTCGCACCCGATGGCCGGCCGTGAACGCAGCGGACCGAGCGCCGCCCGCGCCGACCTGTTCGTCGGCAGCCCCTGGGTGATCGCCGGCCACGACGCCATCAGCTACCAGCGCGCCGCCGTGGTCGAGGACCTGGCGCTCGACGTCGGCGCGACCGTCGTGCCGATGGACCCGGCGTCGCACGACCTGGCCGTGGCCTACGTCTCGCACGTGCCGCAGCTCGTGTCGACGCTGATGGCCTCGCGGCTGCGTGACGCCCCGGACGGGTCCCTCGGTCTCGCCGGAGGTGGCGTCCGCGACGTCACCCGTGTCGCCGCGAGCGACCCCGGCCTGTGGGTGCAGATCATCGGCGCGAACGCGGCCAACGTGCGGCGGGTGCTGTCCGACCTGCGCGACGAGCTGAGCGACGTGATCGGGGCGCTGGACGACCCCGCCGCCGCCGGGGCTCCGCGGACCCTGGCCGAGACGATCGCCGCCGGCAACCGTGGGGTCGAACGGCTGCCCGGCAAGCACGGCACCACCAAGCGCTTCGCCCAGGTGGTCGTCCTCGTCGACGACACCCCCGGGCAGATCGCCGCGCTCCTGACGTTCATCGGGGAGATCGGCATCAACCTCGAGGACATGCGCCTCGAGCACTCACCGGGCGCGCAGATCGGCATCGTCGAGGTGTCGGTCCTGCCCGAGCAGGAACAGCGACTCGTCGAGGAACTCGAGGGTCGCGGATGGAGGATCGCAGCAGCATGGGCCTGAACGACACGAACGCAGCGACGAACGACTCCGGTGTGACCGCCGACTCCGGCGTGACCGGCGGACCCGACGGGCCCGACACCGGCCTCCCGACCCCGACCCCCGGTGACGGCGCTCGCGGTGGCGCGGACGGCGGCCCGCTCGGCGGTCCGGCCGGCGGCCTCGGCGAACCCGGCGGCGAGCCCGGTTCGACCAGCGCACCGGTGCCGGCCGGTCTCACCGACGGTGCCTACGTCGCGAAGATCGTCATCGCGGTCGACGGCCCCGCGGGCAGCGGCAAGTCGAGCGTCTCCCGCGCGGCCGCCCGTGCCCTCGGCTACGGCTACCAGGACACCGGCGCCGCCTACCGCGCCCTCGCCTGGCACGCCCTGCAGCAGCGGGTCGACCTCGACGACGCGGCGGCGATCCTGGCGAGCTGGGACACCTTCGACTACGCCATCGGCACCGACCCCGACGACTACTACGTGCGCGTGGGGGAGACCGACGTCACCGACGCGATCCGCACCCCGGACGTGACGGGCGCGGTGGCCCACATCGCGAAGCTCCCCGACGTCCGACACCGCCTCGTGCAGCTGTTCCGGAACGTCATGCGGAAGACCGACGCACCGGGCATCATCACCGAGGGTCGGGACATCACCACGGTGGTCGCACCCGACGCCGAGGTCCGGATCCTGCTGACGGCCGACGAGTCCGTTAGAATGGCCCGGCGCTCGGCGGAGGTCACGACCCAGTCGGCCGCAGAGACCTCCGCCGCACTCGCTCGTCGAGACGCGGCGGACGCGAAGGTCGTCGACTTCATGAACGCCGCAGACGGCGTCACGACGCTCGACTCCACCGACCTCGACTTCGACCAGACCGTGCAGGCGGTCGTCGACCTGGCCCGCGCGGCCACGCACTGACGCACGACCGGACGGCCTCGGCCGCCTGGTCACACCACGGCCGGATCTCCGGCCCGGCCGGGAACGGCCACCGACACCGCGGCTCCGGCCGCTCGCGAGGAACCCACCATGGCTCAGTTGGACAACCCGGACAACGACGACTTCCCCCAGTACGACGACGCCCTCGGCGAGCGGCTCGCCGGACTCGACGAGGCCGAGGCCGAGCAGCGCGCGACCGCGCTCCGTGCCGGACTCGAGGAGTACGACCTCGAGGACGACGACCTCGCCCTGCTCGAGGCCGGTCAGGTCGGCGAGGACGGCGTCCACTACCTGCCCGCCTACCCGGTGCTCGCGATCGTCGGCCGCCCGAACGTCGGCAAGTCCGCGCTCGTCAACCGCATCCTCGGTCGTCGCGAGGCCGTCGTGCAGGACGTCCCCGGCGTCACGCGTGACCGCGTCAGCTACAAGGCAGACTGGAACGACAAGCGCTTCACTCTCGTCGACACGGGCGGCTGGGAGCCCGGCGCCGAGGGCATCAACGCCTCGGTCGCCGCGCAGGCCGAGGTCGCGATCGACCTCGCCGACGCCGTGCTGTTCGTCGTCGACGTCACGGTGGGGATCACCGCCACCGACGAGCACGTCGTCAAGATGCTCCGCGGCACCGACCGCCCCGTCATCGTCGTCGCGAACAAGGCCGACGACGAGCGCCGCGAACTCGACGCCTACGAGCTCTGGAACCTGGGGCTCGGCGAGCCGCACCCCGTGTCGGCCCTGCACGGCCGTGGCGTCGCGGACCTGCTCGACCTGATCATCAAGACGCTGCCCGACACCTCGGCCGTCGCCAAGCAGGAGGTCGGTGGCCCCCGTCGCGTCGCGATCCTCGGCCGCCCGAACGTCGGCAAGAGCTCGCTGCTCAACAAGGCCGCCGGTGAAGAGCGCGTCGTCGTGAACGACATCGCCGGCACCACCCGCGACCCGGTGGACGAGCAGATCGAGCTCGGCGGCAAGGTGTGGCGCTTCGTCGACACCGCCGGTATCCGGAAGCGCGTCCACATGCAGCAGGGCGCCGACTTCTACGCCTCGCTCCGCACCACCGCGGCGCTCGAGAAGGCCGAGGTCGCCGTCGTCGTCCTCGACGTCACCGAGCCCGTCTCCGTGCAGGACCTGCGCATCATCGACCTGGTGCTCGAGTCGGGCCGTGCACTCGTCCTGGCCTACAACAAGTGGGACCTGCTCGACGACGAACGCCGCCGCTACCTCGAGCGCGAGATCGAGCAGGACCTGGCGCACGTCGCCTGGGCCCCGCGCGTCAACATCTCGGCCCGCACCGGCCGCCACCTCGAGAAGCTCGTGCCGGCGCTCGAGACCGCCCTCGCGTCGTGGGACACCCGCATCCCGACGGGCAAGGTCAACGCCTTCATCGCCGAGCTCGTCCAGGAGCACCCCCACCCCGTGCGCGGCGGCAAGCAGCCCCGCATCCTGTTCGGGACCCAGGCGTCGAGCCAGCCGCCGACCTTCGTGCTCTTCACGTCGGCGTTCCTCGACCCGCAGTACCGACGGTTCATCACCCGTCGACTCCGCGAGGTCTGGGGCTTCTCCGGCACCCCGATCAACGTCAACATGCGCGTGCGCGAGCGCCGGAAGCGCTGAGTCGCAGCTCCGTCACACACAACGCCTCCCGTCTGCACGGGGCGCGTTGTGCGTTCGCGTTCGCGTTCGCGTTCGGACGGGAGGCCCGGAGCGCGTCCGCAGCGTCGGCGCGGCATCATGGGACCGTGCGCATCGGGCGGTGGGGAACGGATCGACGTCGGCTCGCCCTGGTGGGTGCCCTCGTCGCCGTGGTCGTCGTCGGCTCGGTGTCACTCTGGGCGGTCTCGCACGCACCGTCCGAGGACGACAACGTCACCCGCTCCGAACGCGCTGCGCCCGTGCCCGAGCCCGCGCAGTCGCCCGCGGAGGGGCTGCGACCCTCGAACGGCCTCGGCGTACCCCTGCCCGAGGCGTCCCCGGCCGTGCAACCCGTCGATTCGTCGCCGATCGAGCCGTGGTGGCGCCGTGTCCCGCCGGTCTCCGGGGACATCGTCGGCATCGACGGCGCCGCTGCCTCGGGCCACGTCCACATCGCGGGGAACACGGGTGACGCGACCCTCGCGGTCGACATCTCGCACCTGAAGACGGGTACGAGCGGCCCGGTCGACGTCGTGTTGTCCGGTGGGACCGTCACCGGAGGCAAGGACCCGGAGTGGACGCCGGCGGGGGAGTCCTTCGACGTCTTCCAGGCCGCCGGCGTCGAGCAGGGGCTGACCGTCGTGCTGAGCGACCCGTGGACCCTGCCCGACGAGGTCCGCTCCCTCGTCCTGCTCGATGCGGCGACCGGCACCGTGCTGGGTGGCGCGGCGCTGGTGCCGAGCGACTGAGCCGGCTGGGCAGCCCTGCGCCGACCCGGAACGACATCGTCGACGTCGTGCGACCTCGAGGACGTCGTTCGGGGTCGGGGTCGGCGACGGCGACAGCGCGGTACGCCGGCGGTCGCTCGATGCGGCACGATGTACTGGTGACGCAGCGCAACGACGGACTCGGTGGCCTCGCCGACCGTCTGTGGTGCCGGCTGCGGCTCGACCGGCTGGCCGGAGGTCGCCAGGGCGGGTACGTCATCCGCCAGGACATGCTCGAGCACCCCGACACCGTGCGCTCGTTCCGGTGGATCCGGTGGCTGCTCGTCGCGGAGACGATCGTCGGACTCGCGGCCATCGTCGTGGCCGTGCTGCTGACGCGCGCGGGGGAGACCGTGCCGTGGGCGGTGTGGTTCCGGGCGACGGTCGTGCTGCTCATCACGCTGACGCTCTACGTGTTCGCGTGGCGGGCGCAGCTCGGGTACTACTGGGCGTACCAGCGAGTGCGGTTGTTCAGCCGGATCTTCCCGATCGTGACGCTCATCGTGGCGGCGATCCCCGGGCTGTACCCGTTCTGGATGGTGATCGAGCAGATCGTGTTCTCGCTGCTCATGATCGGCATCGGCGACGTGCTCACCACCGACCACATGCGCGCCACGTTCCCCAAGCCCGCCCGCCGCTAGCGCCGTCGACCGCCGGCTCCGGCGCCCGCACCACTCTTGCGACAGACCACGCGTCGATCGACTCGTAAACTGTCGCGGAACGGGTGCGGCGGCGGGCGGCGGGCGGCGGGCGGAGCGCAGCGCTACGCGACGGTGGCCAGCGCGAAGGGCAGCACGGCGGCGGCCCCGGCACGCCGGAGTTCGCGGCCCGCGACGGTCATCGTCCACCGGCTGTCGACCAGGTCGTCGACGAGCAGCACCGGGCCGTCGTGGGACTGCAGGGCAGCGGCGAGCGACGAATCCACCACGAAGGTGTCCCACACGCCGGACAACCGGTACGCGCTGTTCGTCGCACCGTCGCCGCGGGGTGTGCCGCCGTTCCGGTCGAGCGTGCCGAGGAACTGCAGCCGTCCGATCGTCGACAGGGCCTGGGCGAGCGACCCCACGAGCTGCGGCCGCGACCGCGAGGACATCGCGACGACCCCGGTCGGCCGGGTCTCCCACGGCCAGTCCTTGAGCGCCCGGACACAGCCGTCGACGAGCTCGCGGGAGATCGGGGCATCGGGCGTGGACGGCGAGAACAGCGCACGGAGCGGCCCGCCCCAGCCGAGGTCGGTCAGACGAGCCACTGCACGGCCGGGCTGCACGAGCTCGTCGGCGCCGATCTTGCCCCGTACCGAGACTCCGAGCGACGACATGCCCGACGGCCACTGGGCACGCGGGGCGATCTCGACACCGGCCTTGTCGAGCGCGGCAGCCGCACCGGACGAGTCCGAGTCGGAGACCGCGGTCGGGAACCACGCCCCGGCGCAGTTGTCGCACCGACCGCAGGGCTCCGCCGACGGGTCGTCGAGGTCCTGCTGCAACAGCTGCATGCGGCACGCCGAGGTGGACTCGTAGTCGAGCATCGAGGCAGCCTCGGCGGAACGTGCAGCCGCGACCCGCTCGTACCGCGGGGCGTCGTACTGCCACGGCTGCCCGGTGGAGACCCAGCCGCCAGTGACGCGTCGGACCGCCCCGTCGACGTCGAGCACCTTGAGCAGGAGTTCGAGGGTGGAGCGCTTGATGTCGACCAGACCCTCGAGCGCGACCGTCGACATCGCGGTGTCGGTGGACAGGGCGCCGAGCACGGCGGAGGCCCGGGCCTCGGTCGGCATCGACGCGCTCGCGAAGTACTGCCAGATCTCACGGTCCTCACGACCGGGAAGCAGCAGCACGTCGGCGTTGTCGGTGGCACGACCCGCACGACCGATCTGCTGGTAGTACGCGACGGGCGACGAGGGAGCGCCGACGTGCACGACGAACCCGAGGTCCGGCTTGTCGAACCCCATGCCGAGCGCACTCGTGGCGACCAGGGCCTTCAGCTCGTTGCCCTTGAGCTGCTGCTCGAGCTGCTCCCGCTCGTCGGTGTCGGTGCGCCCCGTGTAGGCCCGGACGGCGTACCCGTTGTCGCGCAGCAGCCGCGCGATGTCCTCGGCAGCCGAGACGGTGAGCGTGTAGATGATGCCGCTGCCGGGCAGGTCGCCCAGGTGCGCGAGCAGCCAGCCGAGCCGCTGCCGGGCGTCGGGCAGCGTGAGGACCCCGAGCCGCAGCGATGCCCGGGCGAGCGACCCACGGATCGTGAACACCGGGTCGGCCGGGCCGGCGGTCAGCTGCTCGGCGACGTCCTCGACCACGCGCTCGTTCGCCGTCGCGGTGGTCGCCAGGACGGGCACGCCGTGGGGAAGGGACCGGATGAGCTCGGCCAAGCGGCGGTAGTCCGGTCGGAAGTCGTGGCCCCAGTCCGAGATGCAGTGCGCCTCGTCGACCACGAGCATGCCCATCCGGGCGATCAGGGTCGGCATCTGCTCGTCGCGGAACTTCGGGTTGTTCAGGCGCTCGGGGGAGACGAGGAGCACGTCGACCTCGTCACGGGCGAGCGCGGCCTGGGTCTCGCCCCACTCGTGTGCGTTCGCCGAGTTGATCGACACAGCACGGACCCCCGCCCGGGCAGCCGCAGCCACCTGGTCGCGCATCAGTGCGAGCAGGGGCGACACCAGGACGGTCGGGCCGCCACCACGGCGTCGGAGCAGCAGGGTCGCGAGGAAGTACACCGCGGACTTGCCCCACCCCGTGCGCTGCACGACGAGGGCGCGCTGCCGGTGCTCGACCAGGGCGGAGATCGCCTCGAGCTGGCCGGGGTGGAAGACCGCGTCGGGGCGCCCGGTGAGCGCAGCGAGCGCCTGCTGTGCCTCGGCGGCGATGTCCGCAGACGGCGAGACGACAGACGGGGCGGCGGTGGGGGTGTCCATGCCCCCATGCTGTCAGGAGCAACCGACGAAACGCAGGCCGCGCCTCCCGGCTGTGGACAACCGGACCAACCGGGCCTTACTGGTAGGTGACCAACGACGGCGTCGGCTGAACGTCCGCCATCGTCTGCCCGGGCGTCAGCATGGGCGTGTCCTCGTCGGTGAAGTTCTTCCAGCCCCAGTGCAGGCCCTCGGGAGCACCCTCGTGCAGCGCCTTCCACGTCGCCTGCTTGTCCGGCTGCGACCCCTGCCCGTCGACGTGCACGAGCATGTCGAGCTCCGGATGGGTCTTCAGCGCCGACCGGTCCTGGATCATCGAGAGCCGGAACTGGTGCAGCACGAGCGCCTTCGGCGGCAGCCCCTCCTTCTTGACGAGCGATGCGAGCCACGAGGACACCTCGTTCACCTCGGCCGCCGACACGCTGCCGATCTGCTCGAGCGGCACCTGGTCCTTCGTCAGCCGCCACTCCGGGTCGAGGGCGAGCCACACCCCGGGCTTCTTCAGCAGCGACTCGTACTTCTTCGCCTGCGACAGGAAGTCCGAGCGGCCCGGCTGCAGGTCGATGATCACGGGCATGTCGGCGTCGTGCGCGGCGTCGATGTAGGGCTCGAGCGTCGACACCGGCAGCTCGGTCGAGTAGTCGCCGTCCGCCCCCGCGTCACCCGCGGCGACGGTCGCGATGACCTCCATCGCAGGCGTCACCAGCTCGTCGGACTCGGCCCGGTACGGCTTCGCGACCTGCTCGGCACGCTGGACGGTGGCCTCCGGCCCCTGCTCACCGAGCACACCGAGCGCCGGCGCGCCGGGAGCCCCGTACAGCGCCACGTAGCGGTGCCCGTCGAACGGCCGCTGGCCGCCGTTCCGCAGCTGGAAGCCGCCCTCGGCCGCCCGCACCGTCCACTCCGGGTCCTGCAGCGCGTCGAACGCCGTACCGACCAGGACCGTCGGGTGCTGCTTCCGCTCGTGCAGCGCCGTCACCACGTCGGGCGCGGCAGCCGGGTCGGTCACGCCCCTCGGCATGGTCACCACCTTGGCACCGGCGGCCTTCGCGGTCGCCACGGCCGCAGCGTCCGCGCTCGCGTCCGCCACCACCACGGTCGCCTGCCGGGAGGCCCGGCTCGACTCCGGCGCGTCGCCATCCTCGGGCGCCTTCCGCTGTTCGACGTCCGTGTCGAGCGCCACGTCGCCCTCGGCCTGGTACCAGTCGGCCCCGAGTCGATCGAGCTCGCCGGCGACGGCCGCGCTGGCCTTCGCGCCCTTCGCGGTCAGCAGCACCGGGACGTGGGCGCTCGCCGCGGCCTTCGCTGCATCGGAGATCGCGTCGGCATCACCGGCCGTCGCCACGATCGCGCCGGGAGCACTCGCGAACAGGGCCGTGCTCACCCGCACCGACCGGGCCGCAGCGTCGGAGGCGTCGGCGACCGTGACCGTCCCCGCCGTGGCCTTCGCGAGGGTCGGGTGGCTCGTGTCCGGCCCGCCCGACGTGCACCCGGCGGCTCCCAGCAGCAGTCCGGAGACGGCGATCGCGACGAGGACACGAGGGGTGGAACGAGAACGCATCGGGCCACCCTACGAGCCACGCGGAGAGGTCCCTGGGAATCCGACGGGTGTCGTCTCGTAGAAGGGAGGCATGCCCCACCACCCCGACGACCACCCGCTCATCGGAGCCGTCCGGTCGCCCGAGGTCCACTGCATGACCCTCAACGTGCGGCGCCGCGTGCCGCGACCGTCCGCGCACCCGGACGCCTGGGAGCGTCGCCGCGATGCCATCACCGCGCTCGTCACGTCCGAAGCGCCCACCGTCCTCGCCGTCCAGGAGGCCCTCCCCACGCAGGCAGCGGACCTCACGGCCGCTCTTGGGTCGATTTGGGAGCCCGTCCTGGTCGGGCGCGGCGCGCGCGGCGGTGGGGAGCAGGTCGGGCTCTTCCTGGACCGCTCCCGCCTCGACGTCGTCGAGCAGCGCACCTGGGCGCTGTCCCGCACGCCCCACCGCCCCGGGTCCCGCTCGTGGGTCACGTCCTTCCCCCGGCACGCCGTCGGGGCCGTCGTCGACGACCGCGCGACCGGCGTCCGGTTCCTGGCCATCGCGACGCACCTCGACGTCGCATCGCCGTGGGCCCGAATGCGGTCCGCCGAACTCCTCGGCCGGATCGTGCGACAGCGCGGCCTGCCTGCCGTCGTGATGGCCGACTGGAACAGTCCGGCAGGGTCCGCACCATGGAGAGCACTGGCGGACGCTGGCGTCGTCGACAGCTGGGGACGGGCCTCCAGGCAGGTGGGCGAGCCGTACGGGACGTACCCGCACTACGGGAGCCCGCGTGTCGGTGGCCGGCGCATCGACGGCGTCCTGGTGACGCCGGACACGACCGTCGACCGGGTGGCCGTGTCGAACCGGCGGCCGGGTGGCGTGTGGCCCTCTGACCACGCGGCCGTCCACGCAGTCGTGCGGTGGGCCTCGTGATCCGGACGCTCGGACCGACGTTCCTGCGCCCGAGGTTCCTGGTGGCCGACGTGGTGCGTGCCCTGACACTCGTGAGCCTGGTCGTCGCGAGCATCGGATGGGGCGGGACCGCGCTGCCGGTGATGGCACTGTCGCTGCTCGGGGTCGTGGTGCCGCGGATGCTCGGACTGCGGCCGGCGTTCGACCTGGCGGTGTGCGTGCTCGTGCTCCTCGCCGGGTGGTCGAGCGTGCTCGAGTGGTACACGAGCGTGTTCCTGTGGGACAAGTTCATGCACGTCGTCCTCACCGGGCTGCTCGCCGCGGTGCTGTACGTCATCGGCGCCGACCTGCGCGCGGTGCCGGCGCCGGACGGGGAACGACGAGTGGTCGTCGCGATCCTCGGGCTGTGTGCGGGGCTCGCGATCGGGGCGGCGTGGGAGATGGGGGAGTGGCTCGGGCACAACTTCGTCGACTCGGCGATCTACGTCGGGTACGACGACACCATCGGGGACCTGGCGGCGGACGGGGCCGGTGGGTTGCTCGTCGGGCTCGGGTTGCCGTGGTTGGCGGCGCGGCGCGAGGTGGTGCGGCCGACTCGCCGTGGCACGGAGGGGGTCTGACGTCCGCTATGCTGGACCGGTCGCTCGCGCTCCGGTCGGAAGCGGGCGAGGATCCTCCGGGATCCTGAGTTCTCCGGAACTCGCGGGCTGTGGCGCAGCTTGGTAGCGCACTTGACTGGGGGTCAAGGGGTCGCAGGTTCAAATCCTGTCAGCCCGACCGAAACGTGTCTGACACGACGACAGAAGCCCACCGAGGATCTCGGTGGGCTTCTTCGTTGTTGGGTGGCAGCTGTGCAAGGCAGTCACATGGCGCCCCTCGGATTCACGTGATCGACGCACCGCGTTCCGCGACGGGACCGGCTGGCGGACGTCCATCGGGACCTCCATCAGAGACGCGGACGGGCAGCGACGGCCACTCTCTGCGCCTCGTGCACGGCCCTACTGCGACCTGTTGGCGTACTACGGTTCGAGCGTGCCAGCATTCTCCACTGACAACATCCTCGGCAACAGGCTGGACTTCGAGATCGCCCGGGACGGGTTCGTCGGCAGGCTGCGAAACGATGCTGTGTTGCGTAACGCTGAGACGTGGCTTCGGCGCGAGGGCTACCGGGTCATAGCGATGGACGCCGGGGCCTGGAGTGACGACGAGCAGATGCTCATGGCCTTCGCGAAGGGCCTTCAGTTCCCTCGCCACTTCGGGAAGAACTTGGACGCGCTCAACGACTGCATGTCAGACGTCGCCGAGGCGGACTACGGATGGGATGCATCCGAGACTGGCCTCGTCCTGATCCTCTCCGGCTTCGACCACTTCGCTCAACGACTCCCACGGACCGCCGACTCCGTGCAGCAGATTCTTCAGAGGCAGGGACGCTACGCAGCACTCTTCGGGAATCGCCTCCTCACGATCCTGTCCTGAAGGGGATCGTCAACCAGACGGGCTGACCGCCTCGAGCGGTAGACCCCCATGGCTCGGAGCCGCCGGTACCGCACGGGCTTGGTCAGCGGCCTCTGCCGAGCGCGGACTCGATCCGGCTGATCGTCCGGCGCATCGCGTACTCGTCCTGCGCCGGCTGGTCGTCGGCCACCCACAAGTGGACTGCTCCGGGCCCCGATGTTCTGGCTGCAAGGTGGACCACGATCCCCCATCTGTACGCGACGCCGCGCGGTGTGGGCTCGCTGAACACATCGAAGCCGAGCACCTCCGAACGGAGGGCGATCGGTGTCCCCCGCCCGTCGTTGCGCGTCGACCAGCTCGTGATGCCCGTCCGGTCGAAGCCGAGGTCGCACGGAAACCAGATGCGCAGCCTCGGGCTCCAAGCCGCGAGGTCGGCGGCCGTCGTATCTGTCGCGTGCGCGGTGACGAACGCGGTACCTGGATGGATCTCGGCCTTCTGCTGTAGGCGCGCCCGCCGGCGGTGGTTGATCTCGGTGGTGACGCAGGCGACGCCGAACCCGAACGTGATGAGGATGCCGAGACGGAGCTCGGTGGTCAGGGCTCGGCCCTCGTCGTTGCCGATCAAGACCGCGAGGACGATCGTCGCGGCGCCGAAGACGACGGTGATGGCGGCGAGGAGGATCGTCGACGGGCGCACGGATCGACAATGCCAGAACCCGCGGTGCAGCGGAATGCTCACACCGTCACCGAGAGCACTGCGACAGCGGCGTGCGAACCGTCCGGTTGACGATCCGCTACCGGACGCTGCTACTGCAGCTCGCTTCCGAGGTCACCGAGGCTGACCGTGAGGACGTCCGTTAAGAGGCGTGCGTGCCTGCCGTTGGGGTCGAGGTCTGGGTCGTAGACCGTGATCGACGCGCCGACAGCGCGAGGTGCGAGCCCGCGAAGCAGCTCGATCAGTTCCTCCGGCGCGCAGCCGCCCGGGTCGGGACTGTCGACGGCGGGCATCACCGACGCGTCGAGCACATCGACGTCGACTTGCAACCAATAGCCGGCAGCACCCGCTGTCGTCCGCAGGACGTCGACGACGGCAGTGGTGCCGCGACCACGCCACTCTGAGGTTGGTACGACTGCACCGACCACGGTGCGAACCTCCGCCAATTCGGCGTCGCCGTCGCGGCAGCCGACATGTGCAGTCTGTGCGGGGTCGAAGTACGGGCCGGCACCGTCGATGTCAGACACGGCGGGCCAGTGGAGCCCAACTGCGGCGGCCAGGTCCTCCCCCGCGACGCTCGCACATTCGTGGCTGTTCCCCGGATGCCGGAAGTCGGTGTGCCCATCCACGTGCACCAGCCCGATACCGCCACGTCGCTTCATCGCCAGGCCGGCCCCGAGGAGCACGCTGCAGTCTCCACCGACGACCAATGGCGCCGCCCCGGTCGCCAGTACCGCATCGATACGGTCCGCAAGCCGCCGCGCATGATCGATCATCGCGCCCTCGTTTCGGACGACACCCGGGCTGCGGGTTGCGTCGTCGTCAACGTACCGACCAGGAAGGACCACGCCGGCGTCGGCCGCTCCCTGCTCCACAAACCGGCGGTAGAGACCGGCTTCGCGGAGCGCTTCGGGCGCTTTTGCCGCTCCGGGGACTGCGCCCAGCTCTGGTGGCCGCAGGCCGAGGTTGGTCGGGGCCGAGACAAGCGCGATCATCCGACCGATCCTGTCAGAACGGCTCCGCTCCTCCTCGCGCAGCTAAATGGATACGACAGCACACCGCGGCGAGGGGCGTCCGATTGACGATCGGCTACCGGACTGGGCTGCTATTCAGCACCGAGGTTGCTACCTGTTGGGGTTGTGAGATGTACGGCGAGTGACTGGCGCTGAGCACTTCGTGGCTGCTGCATCGCATCGCCATCCGGAGTTGCAGCGCGGGGCTCATCGCGCGATCATCCGAGCAGATGATGTAGCGGCTGAACGCACGCTTCCACGGGGCTGCTTCGACGACACCTCTTCCGTGCCCGGAGGCCTGCGGCACGAGTAGGTCCACCGCCCGCTGCGCCGCCTGCGAATCACAGTCCGCGTGGAACAACTCGGCGGCCGCCTCGGCAGGGATGAACGTGCCACCTTCCTGGTGCGGTCGCACGAAGGCGTTCACCGGTGCGTCGGCACCACCAAGCTGCGCACAGCTCTCCCCGACGTTGGGTGCGAAGGCTGCCATGAAGACGAAGGAGGCCGCTCCCCGCACACCGGCGGCGACCGCCCCGCCGTAACTATGGGCGACCAAGACCGGCTCGTTCCGACAAGCGTCGACGACTTGTTGCACGGCACCGGTGTCTGCGGCGAGAGACCCACGGTGCAGGCGAGGAACGTGCACGATCGCGCCCAGCTCTTCGAGAGCTGCCTGGATTGGCTGCATGTGCTGCGGCTGGTGGTACAAGCCGTGCACGAGGATCACTTCGGGCGCCGTCACGCACCCAGCCAATCACCCTTAGCTTCACTATCCGATCGCTCAGCGGACGAGCAGGCGTTCGTAGAGGCTTGACGTCAGCATGCGTCCGCCGTCAGGGGCGGTGACCGTCAGATCGCGGAGATACTGAAAGCCGCGCTGTTCGTAGAACCGGCGGAGTCCGGGGTTGTCGGTCGCGCAGTCAAGCCGCACTGCTCGCAGCTCACGGCAGAGCGCTTGCTCCTCCACCCACCGCAGCAACCGTTCCCCGAGCTGAGCCCCGCGATGCGCTTGCCCAACCGCAAGTCGGTGCACGTAGAGTGCCGGCTTCGCATCATCGCCCCAAACCTCGGGATCTGAGTCGTAGACCGTGACCATCGCCGCTACCTCCGGACCTCGACGCACGACGAAGAGGTTTCCCTGCTCTGTGTCCCGGACTAGGACAGAGTTCGGCACAGCGTCCTGCCACTGGTCGATCCCGCGCGATCGCAACCACTCCCGCGCGCCAACGATGAGCGCTTGCGCGAACGCAACGTCCTCGATCGTCGCCCTCTCGACTGCCAGCTCGTCTTGATCCACGACGCGACGCTAAGGGATGGACTAAGTGGATACGACCGAAGCCCCCGGTCGCAGCGGTCCGATAATCGGTCGGCTACCGGGCGGGCCGAGGTCGTGTTGGCGAGTGGATGAGGGATCACGGGCAATCCGTTCTACGGTGTTGCCATGACGAGTGACGTCGGGGGCGGACCTGGCTGGGTCATTCGGTGCGCTGACCTTCGGCCAGCGATCACCGATCTCGCGAAGTTCCGTGACGGCATGGCAGGTGACCCGCTGGTTGCAGTCATTGAACTGTTGTGGACCGGTCACGCGCAGAACGCCCTCGAGGGCCTCGAACGACTCCCAGAGAGCCTGCGCGTGCGGGCACTGATCGCAGACTGCAAACGTGACCTCGGCGATCACCTCAGCGCAGTCCGTGAGTACGACCGACTCGTTGCGGAGTGCGCGGGCACAGCCCGGGAGGCCGTCATGCGGCAACACCGAGCGAAGACGTTGCTCGCTGCCGGCCGCGCCGACCGAGCAATCGAGGACTTCCGTCAAGCGGTCGAGCTCCGACGCGGGGACGACCCCACTCTTCTCGCCTCAGCCGAGCAAGGTCTCGCCGCCGCCCAAGCGGCCGCACTGCGGTCGTCGCTGGCGCGGGAGCATGAGTTATGACCTACTCGCCGGTGACGAACGACGATATTCAGGAGCTCCGCGCGTTCCTCAGCGAAGCCGACCTCACTATCGCTGGGCTCAACTCGACCGCCGTCCGAGTGTGGGTAGAGCGCGACCACAATGGCAAAATCATCGGCAGCACCGGCTACGAAGCCAGCGCTGACCGTGCCGACGTCTTGATCCGCAGCGTCGCAGTCTCGAGTGCACGGCGCACCGCGGGTGCCGGCACCCGTCTCGCGAGATTCGCCCTCGAAGAAGCAGCTCGCTCAGGCGCGACGCGGGCGTGGCTCTTCTCACGCCGGTCGGGGCCGTTCTGGCAGAAACTCGGATTCGGTCCGGCAGACCGCAACGAGCTCGCCGCCGTACTGTCCAACACGCAGCAAGTGCACCTCTTCACCGAAACGGGTCAGCTCGAGCGAGAAGTCGCGTGGATGCGGAACCTCAAAGCCCTTCGCTCCGCACCTGGCGGTCCTGCCCGGCCGGCGATCCTCTAACCAGACGCTTGGAGAGGTGGTCGCCTGTGCGTCAAGCGAGGAGCACGAAGGGTGACGATGACGCCACCTCAACGACCTCCAGAAGGACACCGGCATGATCTCGCTGACCTTCGCCTGCGCCATGGCGCTCGTCGCCCTGGGGATGGTGCTCACCCCGGGCCCGAACATGATGTACCTCGTCTCCCGGAGCATCAGCCAGGGACGCCGTGCGGGTCTGGTCTCACTCGCCGGCACCGGCGTCGGGTTCCTCGTCTACATGACCATGGCCAACGTCGGCCTTGCCGCAGTGTTCATCGTCGTGCCCTGGCTCTACACGGCGTTGAAGGTCGCCGGCGCCGCCTACCTGCTCTGGCTGGCCTACAGAGCCCTCCGACCCGGAGGCGTATCCGTCTTCGACACCCGTGACCTGCCCCGCGATTCCACGGCGAAGCTGTTCCGCATGGGGCTCGTGACGAATCTGCTGAACCCGAAGGCAGCGATCATGTACCTCGCCCTCATCCCCCAGTTCGTCGACCAGAACGCCGGCGGGGTTGTCAGCCAGGGCTTCCAGCTCGGCGCCCTACAGATTGCCGTGAGCCTGGCCGTCAACGCCGTCATCATCCTGGCGGCCGGGTCGATCGCGGTCTTCCTCCGTCGCAAGCCGAGCTGGATGCGCTGGCAGCGGTGGGCCACTGGCGCCCTGATCGGTGCCGTGGGCGTCAAACTCGCCCTCGACGCACCCACCCCAGCCGCAACCGCATAGCGAGAGGCTCAAGGTGCGGCAGTCCCCAAGGCACGAGCGTGCCGGCTCCCGACGTGTATGGCGGTAGCGCGCGCGAAGAACTGCGCCACCCACAACCGCGATGGCCACCAGCACCGCGAACACGATCAGCATGTTGAACCCCCGCACCGGCCTTTCGGCCGAGTCGCCGGCTGCGGTAGCCGCTTCGCCCGTGCGAATGGTTCGGACGGTGCAACCTGTCCTGGTTCCCCTCACGCTGGCAGGATGGGCCCATGGGGGATATTAAGCAGCGAACGTGGGCCATCGGAGCCGCCATCACCATCACGGTGGGATGCGCACTCAGCGGATGTGCCTCGAGCGGCAACGCCGACACTGACCGGGGCGAGGGAACGAAGACGGCGACTGCAACGCCGTCCGCACATGCCGGTATGACGGAGAGCGTGCTATCTGAGGCGGTGCTCACCACAGCGGAACTACCGGTTGGCGGCTGGGCCGAAAAACCCAGCAGTACCTCCGCCAGTGACGGTCCGACGTCGACCGATGCGGAGGGGCCCGGTGCATGTGGCGCCGACTTCTCCGATGAACTCGGCGAGGATCTCGAGAACACTGCACAGAGCGGTCGGGACTGGACCCGAGAGTCCACCGGTGCGTACCTCAACGTCGGTACGTTCGCCGACCCAGCCGCCGCCGAGCATGTGCAAGCGATCACGAATGCTGTGCGAGGGTGCCCAACCGAGGGAAGCACCTTCACCATTGACGGTGCCGAGGAAACCATCGTCACCACGGTGAAGGACCTCGGCTCCTGGGGCTCCGCCACGTACTGCGGCGGATTTGAAGCGCGAGGAGCCACAACGGTCGCGGGAGCGACCTGCATGATCGCCGGGGACGGGTTCGGCGTCATGGTGGTCGTTGGTGCCGCGTACTCGTTCGATGTGCCAAAGGACGCCGAGGTGCAGCAAATCGTTGACGCCGCTTACCGGAAGGCCGCCGCGCAGCTCGGCTGATGCGGATGGGTCCAGACCCATGCTCAGATCTGTAGCGGAAATCGCGACCTCAACCCCAACGCCACGCAGATCTCGTTGATCAGCGCTGTGGTGCTGAGGCATACCTGAACGCAACATGTGGGAGGGGCTGCGCGAGACCGGCGAGCGAGGGGTGCGAAACCTATCGCCACGACGCGCACTAGACCCGGATGGGGGGAGCGCCAACGTCTCATTACCCGATACCGTCTCGGCATGGCTTGGGTAGTGAAGCAATTCTCGAAGACGCAGGTGAACAAGGCCGGCAAGTTGATTGGCGCGGGGGGTGCCACTGCGTCCGAGCTCAGCGAGGCGCGTGAGAAAGTCGCTAATTACCGAAGCGCGCATGCGTACCCGCTATTCTCCGTAACCATTCACGTGCGGAAGAATGCTCTTGCGGTCAGTGGTGCCGCGATTGTCGCACGCAGATTGAAGCGACTACCTACAATCATCGATAAGCTCGAGCGGCATCCGAACATGAATGTCACTACGATGCATGACCTTGGTGGCTGCCGCGTGATCCTCACGTCCGTCGCGGACGTTGACGCGTTGATCGAGCGGTTGACCGGTGCCACACGCGCCAAAAATGCAATCGTGCGTTCATATGATTACTTGCGCGAGCCGGGCCCGCAGGTGACGGGTTATCGTGGAATGCACCTTGTCTACGAATACCGCGCGACCAAGCCAGAATTTGTCGGTTCGCTCGTCGAGGTCCAGATCAGGACCGAGCTTCAGCACGCTTGGGCAACTGCTGTCGAGACGCTCGATCTTTTCGGAGGCACGCGTCTAAAGTACGGATCTGGCGACGCGTCGTTGAAGAGATTCTTCCTGCTTGTCAGTGCTTTGATGGCGGTCGCGGAGGGGTTGCCTCAGCCTCCATCCGCACAGGAGGACCCCGAGGCCTTGCGCGCCGAGCTGCGTGAGGTTGAATCTGAGCTTGGAGTGCTGGCGCGTCTGAGTAGCTACGTGGCTCTTGTCAAGCAATTCGGGTCAGAAAAACGTACGACATTCCTCATGCAGCTACATCGGCAAGAACACACCTTGTACCTCGAGCTGTTCAATAATTCTACTGAGGCTGAGGCTAAGCTCGGAGAGCTTGAAGCGCTGGGCGACGACAACATTGATGCCGTGCTCGTGTCGTCATCAAAAGTTGGAATGCTGCAATCTGCTTACCCGAACTACTTTGCAAACACCACAGCCTTCTCTGCGTTCGTAGAAGAGCAAATCGAGAGTGGCACTGCTCCGTAAAAAAGAGACGTGATGCTACGCACACTAACTCGTGGACCTGTCTACTCTTTCAAGGCAGGGGCAACGAAAAGCTTGCAACGCGGCTTGAGTCAGGATGCTTCGGACGAGCTGTGAGGGTGTAGTCGAGCTGACATAAGAGCGTCGTATCGGCGTACATGAGAACGGCCGGCCACCCCGTGGGGTGGCCGGCCGATTCGCTTAAGGGAGCGGTCAGTGCGCGGCGTCGTATGCGTCGCGGACGGCCTGGCTGATGCGGCCGCGGGAGGAGACCTCGTGGCCGTTCGCGTTCGCCCATTCGCGGATCTTCGCGAGCTCTTCCGAGTTCCCACGCCTCGGTGCACTGCCGGCAGTGGTGCGGCCAGATCGACCGCTGACCTTGCGGGCGGCGGCGACGTAGTCGGAGAACGTTTCGCGGAGCGCCTCGGCGTTGTCGTCGGCGAGATCGATTTCGTAGTGGCCGCCATCGAAGGAGAAGGACACGGTGCTGCCCTTGCCGTCTTCGATGGTGTCGCCGGTGAGGTCGTCGACGAGGTGCGTGGTGACTTTCTGCGCCATGGTGGATGTCGCCTTTCGCTCGGGGATCGTCTCCACCCTGGCACAGCTGATCGCGCAGAACGCTGCGTTCGTTCTTCTTCCGATCGGCCAGTCGGGCAGACTGAGTGGCGATGTCTAATTCGTCGCCAGCCGCATCCGGGTATTCCGCTGCTCTCGCTGAGCTGAAGCAGCAAGTGCGCGCTGCCCGGTTCACGGCGCAGCGGCGCGTGAACACGGAACTCATCCGTCTCTACTGGGGGATCGGCGCGACGATCCTGCAGCGCCAGGGCGACGAGGGGTGGGGGAGCAACGTCATCAATCGGCTCGCGACGGATCTGCGCCGCAACCGGCGGTAAGACCTACACCTCCCGGGTGACTCTGAACGTGGATTGCGTGGGCCGTCTATCCCAGCATCCAGTTCGGGTCTGCAGTGATGTCGACCTCGGAATCTGCAGGCTATACACGCCTCTATACAGGAAATCGCGGTCTGCCACGGATCGCATCACTTGTGGTCCGGAGGCTGGGGCGGGTCGGGCTTGCGCCGGGTGAGGACCTTGAGCACGCGCAGGGCGTTCTGGGCGCGCTCACCCCGGGAGAAGGCCGCGGCGATCGCGATGGTTGCGATCAGGAGGAAGTAGAGCACCGCGAGGACAGCGGTGACGCTTGCCGCGGGGGCGAAGGGGGCCACGAAGGGCGCAACGAGGTCGAACACGATGTCTCCAGCAACTGGCGTGAACACCCCACTGTTCGTCGCCGGTCGTGAAAGGACAGGTCAACCTACGTAGAACTCGGCACGGAGAATTCCGTTTGCTTCAGACCCGCTTCGATGATGTCCAATCCGGCTTGTGGGGGAGCCGGGCAATCATCGTTGGGGTCCGAAACTGCCGCGATCCTCATGGCGGCGCCGCGAGCATCGTTTCTTCTTTTGGCCCACGGGTATAGCACGTGGGCGGCGAGGTGTCGGCCACGTTTTCGGGTTCGATCCTCTGCCAGAGCTAGACACGTACTGTGCGGACTCGCTCCGGGGCTTACTGACCGTACTTGGCCTATTACCCGGACGACCATCTCGCGCTGAGAGGTGCTGTCTCTGACTCGAGGATACAGCAGAGAACCGACATTCGGCAGCTGGGTGGGGGCGTGCGCTTCAGACGCTCGAACGAACGCTGCCGTAGCAGCGGCTGCGCCGGTGCGGTGGTCGATCGGCTAACGGACGATTCTTTGACCCGAAGCAGGGGTCGCTCGAGGTGTCGGTGGACCGTGTGAGGATCGCCGCGTGACACAGAGAACAGGGGCGCCCACCGCGGACGTTCGGAGAGCGCGGATGCTGAAGTTCCTTGCGCGCGCCGACTGGGTGTTGAAGGGGCCGATATTCGAGGCACGAGCGATGGACGCGCAAGGGTGGGCGATGGGCTTCCGGGTACAGCCCATCCCAGGCACCGACCGAGTACAGATCGTCGGTCTCGATCTCGGCGTGCCTGACCTCGACGACGACGTCTTGCAGGCCAATGCGGCCCGCTGCCGCGTCTTCTTCGCGATGAAGGAGGACAGCTATCTACCGACGGTCGTCTCACTGCTGCGACAGTCGGTCGGCGCGGATCGCCGGGCGGCGCTCGATGGGCTGAAGCGCTTCGTCAATGCGAGGGTGAAGAACGGAGATCTCGTTGGTGCCCACATGTACTCCGGCCGGGTGCTCGGTGATAACGGCGAGAACGCTGGCCAGATGCACGGCAACGACCAGATCGCGATGGACTACATCTATGGCCGACTTCTGCACGAGACGCCGGACGCACTGAAGCGACTCGACGACGTCACGACGGATGCCACGGTCCGTCACGCAGTCGTCTCGAAGCTGCACGACCTCATGCAGGCGGTGTACTGGACGCGTGCCGAACTGTTACGCGCAGCAGTTGCCAGCGACCTCGACTTTGAACTGCCGGAGGAGGTCCGAAAGGGACGCGATTCGTTCGGCGGAGTCCTGCCACAACCTTGACGAAGCCGGCCGAACTTGTTCAGATAGCTGATCGGCTACTGGACGGCCTCGGCGTGCCAGATTAAGCTATCTCCCTGCTTCAGGCGACGTGCGAAATGCCAGTTTCGATGGCGTGTACGACGCGATGTCAAGTCGCAGCAGCAGGTGAGGCACCGAGGTTGGCCCGCAGCGCTTCTCCGACGGCGTCCATCACGACGGAGACCTGCTCTCCGAAAGTGCGCATCTGCTCGAAAGCAACAGCATCCGCTTCCTCCGGGCGTCCGGTCTGGGTGCGCGGCGGAAGTGTCGACACAAAGTCGCACTGCGATTCGAACAACGCGATCGATCGACGGAGATCCTCGTCAAGGAGCCGGTTCCGGAGGCGGATGACATCGACTCCATTCGCATGCATCTCCTCGCTGTACTGATGGGGGAGCTGTGTGTACTTGTTGTCTCGAGCTTGCATATGATCGAAGTGCATCGTGCGGCCAGTGAGTCTTGCCATGAGCTGGATGGCGTCTTGTAGCTCGAGCAGCGTTGCACGCTGGAACTCGTGCCGTTCTCGTCGGTCTTCCGCGTCCCGTTCGTCATGACGTGCTGCGCGCTCTCGGAGCGTCGTGCGACGATCGCGCCGCGCATCGTTGAGCCCCGAGAGCATGTACCCGAGGATCGACCCGATCACGGCAACGCCGGCGATGACAACCTGGCCCCACAGTCCCGCATCCATATGCGTCATTCTTCTCTCTTCGTGACGGCGCCGTCTCACCAGCTCCTGTGCGGACCGGAGTCGAGACGAAGCTCCTCCGGGCCGCCCCACGGCCCAGAGGACTCGTACAAACCGTGCGGTAGCCGATCGGCTATCGAGACCTCCTCCGCTCGTTTCAAACGGCGTTGAACTCTGTCTGCACGGCACACCGTTGGCAAAGCCCTGATGTGACGAGAGTCAGTTCGCGCGGAACTGTTGCAACGTGGACACCTGTGGTGAAGAGGCCGCATCCGTCGCAGCGGTTGTCGGCGTCGTACTGCCTAATCGCCTCGAGATGACCGAAGTAGCAGCTTTCGCAGACGATGCGTCGTTCGGGGTCCCAGCCGAGGAGGTGGGATCGCATCGGGGCTAGCTGCAGGTGAACGCAGCTGCCGCTGCTGGTGGCGATCGCGTGGTCGGCGAAGGCGCGATAGCCGATCGAGCCGGAGACACGGCCGGCCTTCGCGCGGAGCTTCATCTCCTGGTCCAGACCCTTTTGGACGCGGGCAATTTCGGACTGCTCGGTGGCGTGCTTGCCGGACCAGTAGCGGAGCGTGTGAACGTCGCTGGAGAAGTAGGCCTGGTCGGGTTCAGTGAGCAGCCGTGCTCCCTTACCCAGACGTGGGTTCCAGAGTTCTGCGACGGTGGAGACCAGGAACCCCCTGGCCCGGTACCAATCGACTGCGGTCGGCGTGTTCGAGAGGATGACTGAGCCGTAGACACCGACAACTTCGCGGGGGAGCGCGGCGATCGTTGCTTGGAGCAGCTGGCTGGCGATGCCGTGGTCCCGGTGGGTCGGCAGAACGGCGAGCGTGTGGATCTTCAACCAGCCAAGATCCTCGGGGTGCTCGTCACCGATCACGGTCCGACCATAGGAAAGGCCGGTCGCTATGTGTCCGACGACCTCATCCCCGACGGTAGCGACACGCGTGATGACGCGGGGGTCATCACTCGCGATGGCCGCCGGCCAGTCGAAGATGGTGCCGGCTATCTGACGTGTTTGCCGATCGATCTCGGCGACGTCGACGAGCGCAGCTTCTCGTACGTGGATGTTCATAGGTGGGGTCCCCTCCGGTATGGACTTCTGTCCGCACCGTAATGGTTCCCCCTGACGCGACAGGAGCGGGTGGGGCTTCCCGCCAGCTACCGGGTCGACCGTGGGTTCGTGGGGTGACCGCCGAAGAGCCGGCCGAGCCGCCGTCGGCGCTCGTCGCGAGCTGCCGCGATCCCCTCGACGCTGGCTGCTGGGATAACGGACGTCGGGGCGTCTGCCGGCCGGGGGAGGCCGCGCCGGAGAATCTGTTGCACGCGCTGCTTGGTGACGCCGATCACGAGGCCAATCCTCTCGTGCGGCCAGCGTTGCCCGCTCGGCAGACGCTGCGCGAGGTCGAGCATGTACTGCGTGCGAATCTCGCGGGCCAGCCCGGCGCGAGCGTCGTGGTACCGGGCCGTCTCCTCTGCGAGTGCCATCAGTCGATTTCAAGGTCAGGGACTGACTTGCAAGGGGATCGGCTGGCGACACGGCGCCACCGGCCCCCTGACTACCTGTCGGTGGTCCTTAACCGCCATTCGTTGCCGACTCTGAGTTGGTCGGCGATGCTGTCGAGCTCAGCCTGATGCGGCCGGCCGACCTGAGTTGTGTCCCATGCAATGAGGGACTGGAGTAGGGACATCGAAGTGTGCGCAAGGAGCAGAGCAGCCATACCGTGTGCGGCGTGCCGCCGGTAGGACACAGGGAGGCCCGCATTTGGGTTCCCAGCTGTGTAAAGGTCTACGGTCTCGGCACCCGCGTGGGTTAGGCCGCTGAGGTATCGATAGACCAAGTACATGCCTTGAGTGCCTTCGATAGCGTTGAGTCGCTGTTCGAATATCGTGAACGACGGTGATGCCGGTCCGAGATCCTTCACCTGATCCTCGTACTCCTTGCGCCGCACTTCCCAGTCGTCGTCGGCCCCGCTGGCTTTGGCTTCCATTGCCCCCCGAAGTGCTTGAGCGCGCGCTTTGCTCCCGTTGCTGAGTAGGTCTTTCCACCCATTGGGGACCACCAAAACCCATCCCGCTGTGACTGAGTCCTCCATGAGTGAGCGGATGATCGGCACGGCGGCGACTGGGTGGCTCGCTGCGTACAAAGCGAGGACGCCTTGGGCGCATTCGACAGCATGGGCGGTGAGCCCTCGAACCAGCACTGTCACTTGGAGGTCTATATCAGTACGCACGGCGACGGTCTTGCGATCAGCTTCGGCGTCCCAGATTGCGATGAGCCGGCGGATGACCGCGCGGTGATCCGTTGGCCCCGCTGATGAAGGCATGTGTCTACTCCTTCTTAACCGGAGAAAGCGTGTCTCTTCCGGAGGTCTTCGAATGATCTTCCCAGCGCACGAGCACGCACTGGCATCTACGAGTCACGCCGGGGGCGTTGTGCGTAGGAGAGGCTTCAGAGCTGGTCTCGTACTATTCCTGCATGTTTACTACTGAGGCCGTCTCGGCGGGTCCATCCGATGCGTTCCTCACATCCGGTGTAGCGGTCGCAGCCGTGGTCGTGTCTCTCCTCGCCGCGATCATCCCGGCCGCAACGGGAAGACAGCAGCGACTTCGAGACGATCGAGCAAAGCGTAGCGAGATGTACCTGGAACTCATACAGCTGAATGAACGGCACGGCCTCTGGGTTGTGGACCGAACGTACGACCTGGTTGAGACCTCCCATGACGACTTCACAACGATGATGCCCCACCGGCGCACTCAGCGCCCGGAGCGCACGTTGCGAGTACGAGCCCGAGCAATAGTCAGCGCGTACGGATCTAAGCCAGTCTCCGAGGCATACGGGCGCTGGCAGGTTGCCCTCGAGAATTTCGAGCAGAAGCTCGATGAGTTCAGTTTCGTCGCCGAGGAGGAGGGGCCCCCCAACGTGAACGTCGGAGAGGCTCCGCCTCTTCGAGATCTCGAGGTAGCCGCGCGGGAGGGCGTAGCAGATGCGGTGAACGCGGGGCTCGTGCGTGATCGTCGCCGATTCAAACGGTGAACCTGACCTGTGGCGTCGACGTATGGGGCGAATACCCTCGACTCATGACTGAAACAGCATCTCACGTTCGGATTATTCGAGACGTCCCCGCAGGCGGCAGTAGGGGTGTGTGGCGCCTCGACCTGATCTCTGAGACCGGCGCCGTGGTCGATGTCGTGTCACTCCCGACAGAGGATCGGGACACCGATCCTCTCGCCGAAGCCACCGAGGCTTTGCGTGTCCGTCAGTACGACGTGGGTGACTGGGTCCAACCTTCAGAAGAACACTGGAACGCCCAGGTCGAGCGTTTTGGCCTGAAGGACACCCTCGTGGTGCACTTTCAAGACGAGAACCTTCACCTATCCGGCACGGTTGAGTCTTACGGCACCCCACGTTTCATCGAACTTGACGTCGAGGGTCAGAAATACCCCGAGTTCTGGAAGATAGAGGACACACGCGAATCCGGAAGTGCCGACGCTCATTACCGGCCGTACACAGGACTTGAGACCGATGGGGACGTGCCTGTGTGCACGAACGCAAGCTGAAACCTGGCGCCCTGTCTGCGCTGCGCTGCGCAGGCCAACGACGACTTCGGCCGGGTCAAGACCGAAACCGACGGGCGTGGGAACACCACCACGTACGGGTACGACAACGACGACCGGAACACCACCACCGCGTTCAGTGATGGCACGGCAACGGTCACCAACGTCTACGACGGCAACGGGAACCAGACCAGCCAGGCCTCCGCAGCCGGCACCATCACCAACAGCTACGACCAGCGCAACCGGCTGATCTCCACGGTGAACACCGCCGGCGGTGGGACCGTGTCCTACGGATACGACCTCGCCGGGAACACGACGCAGGTCACCGACTCCACCGGCACCGTCACCCACACGTACGACGCGTCGGAGGTGCTCACCGCGACGACGTACCCGACTGCATCGGGCACGGCGAAGCAGATCTACCTCACCGACAAGCAGGGCCGCCGCACCGACACGTGGCTCGGCGCCAACGCATCGGCAACGCCCGGTGTCACTCCGTCCACGTGGAGCGCGCACCAGAAGCTGAGCTACGACAAGTCCGGCAAGGTCACCAAGGTGCAGGCGTGGGCTGCGAACGAGGATCCGCAGCTCGTCGTCGACACCGACTACTGCTACGTGGCCACCACCACCGCCCCGACCTGCACCGCCACGGAGGCGAACGACCGCACGAAGCTGCAGTGGTCGTACGACAACATCAGCAAGCAGGCCACCACGTACGGGTACACGGATACGGACGGGAAGACCCCGACCAAGCACCTCACCGGGATCACGCAGTCCGGCGGCACGAACCCGACGAACTGGGCGTTCACCTACGACGACGCAGGCAACCGCACCGAAGCCAAGGCCACCAACGCGACCACCAGCGCCGTGATCAGTGACCAGAAGCTGACGTACAACGCTGTCTCGCAGATCACCACGGACGGGTACACGTACGACGGGACCGGGAACCTCACCAAGGCGCCGGGGGAGACCTACACGTACAACGGAGCGCAGCAGTTGACCTCGTCGACGAAGGACGGGGTGACGACCAGCTACGAGTACGCCGGCGCGGACATGAACAAGCTGCTCTGGCAGTCCACCGACGGGGGAGCGGAATACGGTTACACGTATGGCACCAGCGACTCCAACGGCGTCCCCGTGATTGCCACCCGCGAGCAGATCGGCACCGGCACCGCATCAGTGTCGACCGACCCGGTCACCGGGCAGCCACTGGGTCTCCGTACCAGCGACGGCGTCACCAGCCTCTATGTCCTCGACGGCATCGGGAACCCGACCACGTCGATCGCCGACACCGGCAAGATCGCCTACCAGGTCTCCTACGACGCCTACGGCGCCGAGAGGGTCACCGCGGGCAAGACCAGCACCCAATGGCAGCAGAACCCCTACGGGTTTAAGACCGGCCTCCGCTCGAGCAACAGCGACGCGGGACTGACGAAGTTCGGGTACCGGTGGCAGTCCGCGACGACCGGCCAGTGGATTGAGCGAGACACGCTAGACCTGCCGCTGAGCCCCGGGAACGCCAATAGGTATGCCTTCGTCGGCGGGGATCCCATTAACGGGTCAGACCCGACTGGTCAATACGACCTGGGACAAGCTCTCGTCGTGTCGGCTGTCACTGGCGTCGCCGGTGGAATCGGTGGTTGTATCGGCGGTGCGGTGGCCGGCGCGGTAATTCCCACGGGCGTGACATCTGCCGCAGGTTGTGCTGCTGCGGGCGTGGCTGGGCTGATTGGAGGAGTCGTGACCGGGTTTATCGCAAACTCTTTGCTGCAGCTGACCAACTACGCTTGATTGGACCACAATGCGAATCTTCCTAGCTGCGGCGGTAGCGCTGTGGGTATTTCTTGAAATTGTATTGCTTGCAACAGGGCAAAACCTCATCCTAATCGGTGTCTTCTCGATATTTGGAATTTTCTTAGGCATTGCGTGTGGCTACTTGGCAACGAGCGATGGCATGAAAGCGCTGGGGATTAAAGGTCGCCAAAAAGAATGATGATCAACGGGGTGCACTCGGGTGCGCCCCGTTAAAGACGGTCGTTGGTTGAAGTACGGCAATAAGTTCGATGAAAAACGTGAACTGATTAGGGTGGCCGCCGGACGTGTCCAGCGTAAAGACACTAAGTCCGTCCTGGCCAGCCAGGGCGGACTCTCTGTGTTCGGAGTGAATCGGGTTTTGCGCCGTTTGACGCTTCCACCCACGTCAAAATGGTCTGAGAAGCGTCATTATCGGCACTGACCCCATCGCCCCACATGGTCGACGACGGCGCAGCGGACGGTTCGTTGTTCGGGTACGTCAGTGTGTTTGCGGGGATCTAGCAGGGGGAGGCGTGGACTGTGCGCATGCCGCCTCGTATCCCGCAGCTCCCGTCCACGGTGTCGGTGCACGGCCATTGGTTGCAGCTCGAGCTGGTGCCGTCGCAGACGGCGCGGAAGGAGTGGCGCGTCACTGAGCAGCTCGGCGCACACCTGGTGGGTCAAGCGCCCCTGCTCTACGAGTGTGGCGAGTTCAGCACGGAGACGTCGACGGGCACGATAACGGATGCTGATTGGGGTGTTGTGCTGATGAGGGCGTTCGGACGCAGCTGGTCGCCGCCGAGGTGATCGGCACAGCTAGGCGTCTCTGCTGCGTGAGCGTCATCGGCACGGTTCCCCTGTTCTGGTCCGGAGTGCTGGTGGTGGCCGTCGACGGGCCACCCTAAATCGGCCCTACGCGCGGCGTTCGAAGCAAAGTCCGTAGGCAACGGGACCGAGCAGCATCTGAGGACCGTGCGGCGAGGGATCGGCTATCGGACACGTCAGCGACGACGCCGGAGGATGCCAACCGTTCCGACGATGATGATGACAACAACGGCCGCAACGATGAGCCATACCGGCACGGACATGCCGTGCTGAGAACCAGCGCCGCCGGCAGGGCCGGCGAGCAGAAGCAGGATTGAGTTCACGACGTAAGCCTCCAAGCAGTTCAAGTCAGCTTGCCACTGGTAGGTGTGCCGGAGGCCGATCGGCTACCGGGCCATGCCGGCGGCTGGTGGGTGAGGGCGGCGTCGCGTATCCGGTTAGCCCGCTCGGGCGATGCCCGGTTCGTCTGTGGGTCTGGTTGCGGGCTACGTTCCCGTTGCGACTGGGAGGTTCCCGGTGTTGGTCGGTGGGGGAGTGGGAGATGTTGACGGCGGTCGCGTGGGAGGTGCAGTGCGCCCGGTATGAGTGCCGGTTGCCGGGGGTGGTGGCGGTGTCGTTCCGTCCGCATGCGGTGGGGCCTGCGGGGTGGGCGCTGACGGTGTGTGAGCATCATGCTGTTCCGGTTCCCGAGCGCGCGGCCGGGCAGGGATGGGGTGTTGGTGTGAACGCGTTGCGGTTACGGAGTCGGTCGGAGACCGAGTGGGACATCATCGAGGGTCAGACGGACCGGCTCGTTGGCCGGGTGATGCTCGAGAGCGGAGCGTTTTTTCTCACCGACGTCGACGGTGCCGCCGAGGTCGGCGCGTTCTACCGTCTCGAGCAGACCGTGCCGGCGGCGGCAGCCGTCCTCGGGGGTGGCCTCCTCAATTCGTGACCGTGGTTCGGAGGTTGGGTCTACGGTCAACCCATGTCGGCGTCGACGGGCGAGCTCGCAGCGGTGGGGATTGATGTTGGCGCGCAGAAACCCGCGGTGGCTCGAGCGCTGGTCTGTATCGAAGCGCGGTATCGGGGCCGGTTGACGGAGCCGGAGATCGCGGCGGCGAGCGGGTACAGCAAGCGTGGCTTGCAGGAAGCGTTCCAGCGGGACCTGGGCATAGCGCCATCGGCCGTGGTCCGGCTGCTGCGGTTGCACCGGGCACGAACGATGATCCTCGCGAACCCCTACCAGCCGGTCGGAACGGCAGCAGCGGCGAGTGGGATCCCGCACTTCGGCCGGTTCTCCGGCTACTACCGGGCCCAGTACGGGGAGACACCGTCCGACACCGCCCACGCTGCACGTGCTCGGTTGCCAGCCTGACGGCTCCGGCGACTGCTCGGTAGCTGCGTCTGGCGGATATCCCGGCGGCCGTGAAACCCCGCCAACACTGGGAAGCCGAGCGTTTCCCCCCATTGTGGGGCTCACCGGTCGACCCCGTACGTGTTTGAGTCGGTCTCACGGTCGCGGACAGGGAAACCGCGGCCGGATCCGACACCGCGACATCGTCGCGCAGGGGGAAGTCTGGCTGTCTTCGGGTGGCAGCCAGACATGCCCCGTCCGGCCCGTCATCGATGCTCAGTCCTCTGTAGTGCCGACTTGTCAGCACATACGTGTGCGCGCACGCTTGGGGGTGCGCCCCCTGTTCGGGTCAGGATGTGGCGCGTGCGGGATGTCGGTGGCGTGTGGTGCGTGGCCGACATCCCGAACCTCGTTCCGGGGAACCGGATAGAGGGTTCCACCGGTGAACAGTCGGTTCTATCCTGACTGGAGCGCTCCGCGGCGGTGATGCTGCGTGACACTCGTTTCCCGTTCGAGAGACTTGCCGTTCCTGCATTGAGGCTGGTGGGGGAGTGCGCTATCCCGGGGTGGCGGGATGAACCGAACGTTCCGTCGCCCCCGGGAACCAACACCGTCCCGCGGACCGCGCTGAGCGGGGTCACTTCAGCAGTGCGGCGACGACGAGCGAGATCGTGCCGACAGTGAGGGCACCGATGAGCGCCACTGGCACCAACGCATACGCAGGCTCCCGGGGGTCCGGCGAACTGGGGCGGGCTTCCGGCGTCGCGGTGCGGGCTTCGTCATCGACTGCTCGGTACGAGGGGCTGGTTGGGGCAGACTGTGGGCAGCAGTTGGGTGGTACCCGCTGTTAGCGGGGTGGGCTGCTACTGATCCGGTGTCCCGCCCCGCGCCACAACCGAACGAGGGGCGCCGGCGTATGAGGGACGAGGACGAGACGTCGGCACTGCCGGGTGCGTTCCGCGTCGTGTTGCCATCGCGGCACCGGTCGAGCGGGCTTCTGCAGCATCGGGTCGAGCAGCTCGTCCGCGACGCGATCGCCGACGGCACGCTTCGGATCGGGGATCAGTTGCCGCCGTACCGGGTTGCGGCAGCAACCTCCGGGCTGAGCATCAACACGATCCTGAACGCCTACCGGGCGCTCATCCGCGACGACCTTCTGCGCTCCGTTCCCGGCCGCGGGTACTTCATCGGCGGACCCGTCCGGTACCGAGACTTCTTCGTCGGGTGCGTGGGTGACTGTTCGTGCGGGGCCAGGTAATCATCTGGCGGTAGCCTGCCCCTGTCGTTCGGGAGAGCGTGCTCTCAAACGACACCCGGGCGTTGGGAGTGGTGTGACCGAAGTGTCGGGTGGTGGGCCGGGAGGAAGACGACGGGTGAGCGGGGTGTCCGTTGGTCTCGCGATCGCGGCGCTGGTGGCCTTGTTGGTGGCGTTCGTGCCGTACTTCCTCGGCGGTCTCCTGGCCGGCTACGGGCAGGACGGCGGCGACGGTGGTGACGGCGGCGGTCCCGGTGGGTTCGCTGGCTACGGAATCGTCGCGATCGTGCTCGGTGTCGGGATCCCCGGGTGGGCGCTCGTTTGGGGCATCGTCGACGTCCGGCGCACTCGTGGGACACCGGGTGCAGCGCTCCTGGTCGGAGCTGTGGCGCTGGGTATCGCTCTCTGCACGATCGTCCCCGGGTCGGTGACGATCATCCGGACCTCGGTGCGGCTGCAGGCGGCGTACGAGCGGGAGAACCCGCGGTCAGAGGTGCTGGCGACGGCGAGAGCCGAGGCCCGAGCATCGGAGACCGCGGCCTCGCCGGCGGGTCGGGCTGCGGAACGCAACGCTCCCGCACGCCGGGCCGCGACGAAGCAGCGACTCGACGCGGTGAGCCAAGCCGTACTGGATGCGCTGGCGATCACACCGGACGACATCGTGCCCGCCGGGCGGCCATTGCCGACGGGTTCGGCTGCGGCGCGGTCTGTCCGCGTCACCCCGTCCACGGGGCACTGCGATGCGGGATACGGTCCGAAGGCGGGCGTGTTCTACCGGTGGGACCTGTTCCTCGATGATTCCGTCGACCCGGTCCGCGCCGCCGCGGCGGTCCGGGCAGCGGTCGAGGCGACCGTGCCGGGTGCTGATCTGCAGCAGCAGAAGGGCGATGCCAGCTCGGGCCGGCTGGAGTTCACGGACGACGTGTCCGGGTCTCCGGACTTGCACGGAATCTTCACGTGGGGGGACGGTATCGGCTCGACCAGCCGGATCGTTGCCCTTGACACGGCCTGTCACTGAGCGTGTTGCAGTGCGGCACCCGGACCGCGGTCAGCGCAGGTTCGGCGGTCCCTGGTGCTTCGCGATGATGACGAGCCCGTAGATGCGTGACCACACGTACGCGATGATCGCCACGCCCAGTCCCACGAGGCCGATGGCCCCGAGCGCGGCACTGTTCAGGTGAGCGGCGCCGTTGATGGCGAACGCTGCTCCGCCGACGACCGCTGCGATGAACGCGACCATCTGGATGCGGAGCTTGAACTGCACCCGTTTCTTGTGTTCCCCGACCGCGATGATGTCCGACACTGTGTCCCCCTTGGTGGCAGACCATCCGCCCCAGGGCGATGCTAACCCGCGGAGCAGGTCAGCACCGACCCATCTGACGCCGACTCTTCGGCTCGAATGGGTCGTTGCAACGGGTGGTTGTTCTGCCATGCTCATCTCATGTCCACGACGCCGACGACCGATGCGCGGCACGGCGGCAAGCGCCGACTCGGTCCGGTGTTGATCGACGGGCCTCGCCTGGCCGGATGGGCCGTGATGTTCGTGGTCGTGCAAGCCGTCGCATCGGCATGGCAGGTCTCGGCGACACAGCCCGGTGTGGCAGACCGCGAGTTCGACTTCCAGTCGCATCCGACGTGGTGGCTGGTCGCGATCACCGGCGCGGCCGCGGTGATCGGGTGGCAGCTTTCCGAGCGGCTCGATCCGTCCGCACGGTTCGGCCCGCAAGCTCTTGTGCGGTGGACCGTCAGAGTGATGGCCGCGATGACGGTGTTGGTCGTCGTCGCCCTGCCCGCCCAGATGCTGTGGGTGGTGTGGGCAGTCCACCACGGGGTGCTCGATCCGATCACGTTGCCCAACGTCGTGCGGACCGTACGACAGTTCTGATCGCTGACCGATCGTTCACCGGATCGCACCGAGCGATAGCGTCTGCTCATGCGGAACGTCGGGGGCGAGTGTGTCTGGTGGAGTGATGAGAACGGGTGGGGTGCGCTCCGTTCGGACGATGTCGCGTCTGAGGTGTTCGTGCACTTCGCGAACCTGAGCACGGGCGGGAATCACACGCTCCAGCCCGGGGATCGCGTTCGGTTCGACGTCGAGCCGTACCCACCGGGGCAGGACGGCTACTTCTTCCGCGCTCACGAGGTCACGCCGATCTGAGCCGAGCACGGACTCCGTCCGTGTGATGATGGCGCGCCGGGACACCTCTTCGTCGCTACTCCGCGATGGGAACGGCAGCTTCGCGCATCGCGGTGCGAGCGTCGGTGGTGGCCATCCAGTTGGTGAGCTCGGCGGACAGCGCTGCTGGCGCATCGAGCTGGATGAGGTGTCCTGCTTCCGGGATGAGCGTGACCGAGGCGTGCGGGATGGCGTCGTTGAGTCGACGAGCTCGGTCCGCGGGTATCCAGGTGTCCTCCGTCCCCCAGACGATGTGCACGGGCTCGGTGAGCCTGCCCAACTCCGTTTCGATCTCGGTCGTGAAGCGCTCGTCCGCTTGCGCTATCTGACGGTAGAACGCCGGCTGACCTTCCTCGTCCGACCAGGGATCGACGAGCATCCGCAGCTCGTCGACACGGAGGCCCTTGTGACTGGCGCCGCTGATGTAGGCCTCTACGGCACCTCGGTGCACCGCTGAAGGAAGTTGTTCGAAGACCCGAGCGTGCTCTTGGACGAGCTTGAAGAAGGGCGATCCCCAGGGAGCGAGCGCCACCACGTCGACGAGGCACAGCGAGGCGTAGCTCCGTGGAGGAGACGCGCTCGGAGCGCGACGGCGCCGCCGAAGTCATGCGCGACGACGTGCGGCCGATCGAGTCCCCAGTGTTCGAGGAGCGCTGCGAACAGTTCGCCTTGCGTCCCGAGGTCGACAGCATGCGACGGATCCTTGGACGACGCGCCGTACCCCGGCATGTCCCAGAGGTAGACCGTGAACCGCCCGGCCATCGCGAGCGCGATCGGACGCCAGAGCCAGGATGACCACGGCGTCCCGTGCAGGAACACCAGCGCCGGCCCTGACCCGATGCGGTCCCATCGGACAGTTCTTCCACGCCAAGCAAGTTCCTGGGTCAGCTGCCGATCTTCCACCCGTCGATCGTTTCACACACTGGAATCCCACCTCGGAGCGCTTTCCCGCGGCAGGCCGACCCGGTCTGAGGAGCGACCGTTCTGATCCGCTGTTCCCGAATGCGCAGCGAGATGGTCAGCGGTCCGGTGGTCAATGCCGAACCGGCCGCTCCGTCGTCGAGATTCACGTCTCGGTGATCCAGTCGCGGAAGCCCGGGCCGACGATCTCGATTTCGCGAGCCGGCAGGAGGACGCCACCGCGGAACGCTCGCCCCATCCGGCCCGGGATCGGCAGGGGCACCGGGATCACCCCGGGGTCGGGCAGCGCCTTCGTCATCGTCCACAGCGTCGTGGTGTCGGGACCAGCGACCTCGACCTCTCGCGCGGAGCGTTCGCCGACCACGACGTCGGCGACCACCGCTGCCACGGCATCGAGTGCAACCGGAGCGATCATCATGCTCGGGACCAGGGCGATGGGTCCGACGCGCATCCGCTCGAGGTTCTGCCGGGCGAACTCGAACCACTGCGTGGAGCGCACGATCGTGAGGTGCGGGCTCACGGAACGCCCGACTGCTTCCTGCGCGGTCTTGCCGGCGAAGTAGCCGTACCCCTGCACCTCGGGACGCATGCAGTTGACGATGGAGAGCAGCACGTGGTGCGCCCCGATCGCACCGGCTGCCCTGCCGATCGCGCGGGTCGACCCAGTGAAGAACTGCGTGGCCGCTCTCCTGCTCGTCGTGAACTGTCCAGTCGTCTCGATGATCACGTCCGCACCGGCAAGCGCAGTGGTTGCGTCGTCGCGCAACACGTCGAAACCCGTCGACCGGGACAGCTGCGTGACCGAACATCCTCGTGCTTCCACCGCCCGGCTGATCGCGGCACCGGAGATCCCGCCGCCGACAACTACTACTCGCATGAGCCCACCCATCCTCTACGTCCGTAGAGAACACTACGATAGTAGAGGCCGAAGGGACAGGTATGGATCGGCGGGAACTGCTCGCAGATGCGGGAATCAGGCTCACAGCGCGCGGAGGTGTCCGCGCGCTCACACATCGCGCAGTCGACGCCGAGGCCGGGCTTGCCGCGGGGTCGACGTCGTACTACGCCCGCACGCGCCGTGAGCTGACAGCCCTCGTGGTCGCCCGCGTCACAGCGCAACTCTCCGCCGAGCTCGGCGCACTGCAGATCCCCGACGACCTCGACGACGCTGCTGTCGTGCACATCGCGGCCGCGTTCCTCGAACAACTCGCAGCACGAGCAGAAGCGCAGGCGGCTCGCCTCGCACTCCTGCTCGATCTCCGAGAGGACGAGGAACTCCGCACGCCGCTCACCGGGGCCGACCCGGTGCGCGCCCGGCTGAACGAAGCAGCTCGATCGCTCCTCGACGCGCTCCGAGTGGCTGACCCTGACCGCGCGGCGGTCGATCTCGTCGGCCTCATCGACGCGATGTTGCTGTACCGCACGGCCGCGGTTGCACCGCTCGACCCAGTCGCCGTCCTGACCGCCTACATTGCAGGTCTCCCACGAAGGGCGGACAGGACGACGGTGCCCGCGTCTCCAGACGAGCCGTGAGCCTGCTCGACGGGTCGCAGGAGGGCGAGGACATCACCGCGGCGGGTCGCAGCGAGACAGACCAATGCCCACTCGACGACGCTGTCCCTGGTGGCGACCAGCCATTGCGAGAGGGTACCGGCGATGTCGCCGACGCTGTTCTCGGTGTCCCTCGAGACCACGGGTCGGAATGGTCCGGGAATCCTGCGACTCTTCGGGACCGGCCTCAACATGGAGGGACTCGAACTCGAGCCCGATTCGCACGCGGCGAAACGGGAGATGTTCGCCGAGTTCTTCAGTCGTGAACGCCGCGCGATGGAGCGATCAGAAGGTGACCGGTGATCGCCACCGGTCGCGGGGTCTGAAGGCTGAAACTGCGGACGGGAGGCCCGGTGCCAGCTGGCACCGTCCCTCCCGGCACGGCGGTCGCCCCGCTGGCGCGGTGCGCCGGTACCGGCGCACGAAAAAAGGACAGTCGAGTGCCTGCCGTTCGATAGTCGATTCTCTATCGACCGGCGTTCGTCCTGAGCGGTGAGGACATCGCCACGACGACGGCGCCAGCGAACACGATGGCCACCGCGAACAGCGCGACGCCATCCCCAGCGACGGTCATCAGAGCGCCGCCGCTCACTGCTCCCGCAGCCGCAAGGGTTCTGTTCGCGCTGCGCATCGTGCCGTTCACCCGACCGAGGAGCGCATCGGGTGTGACGGTCTGCCGGAGGCTCATCTCGTTCGCGTTCTCGCACCCCGCCGCGAGGCCGTGGACGGCGAAGGCGGCGAACAAGACCACGACGGTCGCCGGCGGTGCTGCGACGGCGATGCCAACGGTCGCGAGCGCGATGGCCGCCCACGCGATCGGGTACGCGGCTCGAGCGGCGATGATCGTCCGGCCGGCACCGAAGCGGATGCCGAGGCGCGGCGCCGCAGTGGCGCCGAGGAGCATCGCGACGCCGCTGAGGGCGAGGATGCCCCCGTACACGGCCGCTGGGAGCGCGAGGGTGCGGAGCGCGAGTGTCGCGAACACCGTCAACCCGGCGGCGTTGGCCAGGAACCAGAGATGTGTCGACAGCGCCAGCGGTGCGAGCATCGGATGGCCGTACGTCCACCGCAGGCCTTCAGCGATGTCCCTCCGCAACCTCGTACCCGCGGGACGCGCTGGCTGCTGCTCGATGACGCGGACTCGCGCGATGAGGACGGCATCGACGAAGTAGCTGACCGCGTCGAGAGCGATCGCGAACGGCGCGGTCGCGATGCTGACCAGGACACCTCCGAGAGCCGGACCCGCCGTCTGCGCTGCCGCGTCACTCTGATCCACCCGTGCATTCGCCGCCAGGAGGAGAGAGCGAGGCACGATCCGGGGGAGGAGGGACTGCGTCGCGGCGAATCCCACAACGGACAAGATGCCGAACACGAACAAGGCCGCCGCGGTCACCCAGAGGTTCAAGAGCCCGGTCGACCAGAGCACCGGGATCGCGCCCAGGCACACGCCACGACCGACGCTCGCCCAGATCAGAAGTGGCTTGCGCCGGAACCGATCGACGTACGCGCCGATGATCAGACCGAACAACGCGTACGGCAGGAACTGGGCAGCGTTCACCAGCCCCACCTCGAGGGGGCTGGCGTGCAGAACCGTCACCACGAGAACCGGTACGGCGACCGCGCTCACTGCCGATCCGAACGACGAGACGGTCGCGGCAGACCAGTACGCGCGGAACCCGGGCACTCGACGCAGCGTGGTCACGTCGTCGCCCATGCGCCAACGCTGGCAGAGCGCAACGCTGCGAGCAAGACAGTTCGCACACCACCCGTTTCTGTCTCGGTACCCGATCGTCTATCGGAGGGGTCAGTGGTCATGGACTTCGCCGAGCCAGGTTGTTCCGGCGGTAGTACTCCTCCAAGGCCGCACGGTTCGGCAGGGACACTTTCGGCCGATCGAACTCGTCGAAGACATGCCGATACCGGGGACGGTGCTTCCTGGCGGGTCCGAGCAAGAACCGGACCATCTCGATGCGGACACGGTCGCGAGTACCGCCCAAGCTCCCAGCACGGTCGGGCTCGAAGAGACTGCGACGGAAGTAACGGACGATGCTTGCTGCCGTCGAGGCGTCCAGGAGCACCAGACCAGTCGCTCGCCGTAACCGGCCGGGGAGCCAGCGCGAGTAGTTGCCGTCGATGACCCACTGATCGCTGTTCATCGCCTCGTTGTGCATGCGCTCAAAATCGGTGTCCGGGCGCTCGACCCACTGTGTTCCGGGCAGGTGGCGGTACTGGTCGAGGTGGATCACAGGGAGCGAGCGGGCTCGGCCGATGGCTGCCGCGAGGGTTGACTTGCCGCTGTTCGATGGCCCCAGGATGCAGATCCGCTGGCCGAGGTCGTCGAGGTCCATCTGGCGAGTCTCGCAGGGGCACCCCGATGACCACCCCTCGTCCACGGTGACCGGTAGTGGCTCGGTCACCGAGGGAAGCCGCCACTCCGCATCGGTGTCACTCGGTCTGACGACGCCGGCGACGCAGTGCCAGCGTCCCGGCACCGGCCAGGAGGAGCAGCGTCGCGAGCAACGCCGGTCCAACGGGCGACTGCGCTCCGGTCGCGGCCAGCGTGCCCGTCGCCCGGGCCGTCGGCGTGCCGGTGCCCTGCGTCGCTGGTGTCACGGTCGGGGTCTGCGTGGACTCCGCAGTGGGTGTCGCGGTCGGTCCCGGCGTGGCTGCGGCGATCAGCGGGCTCTCGGTCATCGCCGTGCCGGTGAGGCAGTGCTTGAGCTCGGTCTCCTTGACCCAGTTCGACCCTGCGGCGACTGCACGGCACCCGGAGGCGAACGCGATCTCCCGCTCGTTGTAGAGCATGCGCACGAGCGGCGTGTAGGCCGCTCCGGTAGCGGGGTCGATGCCCGCTCGCGACACGACGTCCCACTGCACGTTCGCAGCCATCGGCGTCACCGCAGAACCTCGCCACGGGTTGGTGGCGTAGTCGTAGATGTCCGCGTCCGATGCCGGAGCGGCGTTGTCGGGCGCAGCAACGGTCAATCCTGGCAGACGCAACAGCGCAGCGAACGGGATGATCGTCTCGGCGTGTGCGAAGCGGAAGGTCCCGACCACGTCGCCGCCGGCGACGCGGGCGTCGATCGTGGCGAAGAAGTCGTCGAGCAGGGGCTTGGCGATCGAGTAGGTCTCGTCGTGACCGGTGAGGCTCGGGCCCTTCTCGTAGAAGTCCTCGGCGTCGAGCAAGTACGCGAACCACTCGGCATCCGCCGGTCGGCCAGCGAAGTACTGCGCGAAGTCGAACTCGTGCGGAGCGACGTTCTCCTCGTGCATGTCGGCAGCGATGATGTACAGGTTGTACAGCGCCATCGCCGCATCGACGGTGCTCTTGATCGACTTCTTCGGATCGCCGCAGGCATCGGGATCGGCCTTCGTGTCGGCGCCGGGCGCGCACGCCACCGCGCCGCCCTTCGAGCCGTCGGCGGTGTTGTACCAGATGTGTGCCTTGTCCGTGCCGATCGCGGAGATGAACTCGGGCGTGAAGATGCCGGAGAGCAGGTCCTTCGCCGCCTCGACCGATCGCGGCTTCGCCTCGATGTACTGCAAGGCCGCCGCGATCGTGCCGCCGTCACCGGTCTGTTGGGCGATGTAGTCCTCGTACGCCTGTGCGCGCTTGCGCTCGGGTGACCCCTCGGCCTTGTCGGTGCCGTCCGGGTTCTCGACCTCGTGGAAGTAGAGCAGGTCGGGGCGCGGTTCGAGCTTGACGCCCGCGGCCCCGAAGCCCCGCAAGAAGTTCTCGCCCGACTCCGTGGCGCGAGACTCACCCGAGGTCTCGGCGACGACGCGCCCGCCCGTCTTGGCCGCAGCTGCGAACAGCTGCTTGTTGCGCTGTGCGGCTCGCGCTCCGATGCCCTGGTGCTGAGCGGCGCCCTGACCGGTGAGCATGCCGTAGCCATTCGCGACGTTCGCCGCGGTGATGGCGTCGAGGTTCGCGGAGAACTCCCTCCCGATCTCAGGAGTCAGGAACCCGTTCTCGGCCTGCGCGGTCGCGGCGAGACGGTGTAGCAGCGCGTCGTACTTGTACGCGGAGAGCCCCCGAGATCCGTGCCGGGAGACCGACTCCGTAGCGACGGGTGCGTAGCCCGTCGGTGCCGGCGAATAGGCGTCGATGTCCGACTGGCTGGGGGCGATGTAGGGCTGCTTGCTGCTGTAGAAGCTGGCGGCGTCGTCGGCGGCGTGCGCCGGTTCCGCGAGCATCAGCGAGGCGAGGGTAGCGACGGCGACGCAGGACAGTGCAGTGCGGGTGTTCATGGGCTCTCCGGTATCGGGACCCTCGGGCGGCGGTCCGACAAACAGAGTTAGCGGCAGCGGGTGAACAGCGATTGACCCGGGGGTGACCGGACGGTGCTCAGGCGTATCCGGAAGAGCTCGTTGACGGTCTGCGCTCGCTGCGTGGGGACTCGGAAGCGGCCCCGATCGAACGAACACAATGCTGCCCCTCGTGATGACTGCGCCCGTGATGGTTGGCTCCTGCTTCGATCAGACACCGCACTCGATGAGCTGTTCGTGTTGCAGGTGGAGTTGCCGTCCGCATCGCTGCGCAACGCGCGCACTGTGGGTGACGATCACGAACTTGGTGCCGGCTTGCTGCAGCTGATCGAAGAGGGCGAGCACGTCGTCTTCGGTCGTCTCGTCCAGTGCGCCGGTGGGCTCATCGGCGAGGACGACGGCGGGGCGCTTCGCGATGGCTCGAGCGATCGCGACGCGCTGCGCTTCTCCTCCCGAAAGCCGCCGTGGGCGCTTGCCAGCGAGGTGACTGATGCCGACTGCCTCGAGGGCGTCACGCGCTCGGTCTGCCGAGTCAGCACGAGCAGGGGCTCCGAGTCGGACGTTGTCGAGCACACTGCGGTCGCCGAGCAGGCTGTGGTCCTGTGTGACGATGCCGATGTGTCGGAGCCGGTGTTCCGCCATCCTGCGTGCGGTGCGCTCGAGCACGCGCCCGTCGTGCTCGTAGGTCCCCGTGAAGTCGGTGTCGAGACCGGCGAGGATCCGGAGCAGCGTGCTCTTGCCGGATCCGCTCCGCCCAGTGATCGCGACTGAGCGATCGTCCTCGCGAAGGGCGAAGTTCAGTCGGTCGAACAGCGTTCTGGTCGATCCGTCAGGCTCGGTGATCGTCTTCGAGACGTCGCGCAGCGTGATCATCGTGGGGTACCTCTTCGATGTCGGGTGGTCAGTTCGATGCGGACGGCTCGTCGGCTGAATGCGCCGTCCACCACGCACCAGAGGAGCAGGGCGGCACCCGCGCCGAATCGAGCCAGCGCACTGTCGTTGGGGAGCACCGCGCTCGTCGCGAGGAACAGCCCGATCGCGGCGGTGAACTCCGTGAGGCGGCTCGCGCGGAACAGTCGGTTCGTGCGGTCCGGACTCTTGCCGAGGAGATGGTGCACCCGCGCGACTGGCGCTCGACGGTGATGCAGGAGCCGGTTGAGGAACGCCGTGATGATGCCCACTCCCGCGGTGAGCGAGACGAGCAGCGCGGTGACGAGCACCAGGTTGTCCTGGATGAGCTGGCGGACGAGGGAGAGCTGCACGAGGTAGGTCGGTACTCCGAGCAACCTGTACGACCGGAAACCGGTGTCGTCTCCGATCGCGTCGAGTCGCGCGACGACGCCACCGAAATCGAGGCTGCGATCGACGGCGAGGTCGGCGTTGAGTACCTGGAACACCAGGCGTCCGAACAGCTCGGGATCCAGCCGGTCGAGTGCTACTCGGTCGAGTCCGGCGAGTGTCGGCGGGTAGGGCACGATGGCGGTGTCGTCGAGGTAGTGGTTGGCATCACCGCGGAAGTACATCGCACTGTTCGGTTCGAGGAAACCGACGACCTCAAGCTCCTGCTCCTGCAGGATGACCGAGCCGGTGAGTCGCTGTCCGAGCTCGTACACGCCGCGGTACTCAGCGCCCAGGAGCACCGGCATCTGGCCGGACCCCCAGTCGACGGCATCCCACTCGATCGGCTCGCCGTCCTGCACGGAGAGCCCCGCGAACTCGTACGCGGTCTCGTTGAGTTGGATTGACTTGATGTCCTGAACACTTCGCCCCGATTCGTCCTGGTACTTCCCGTTGAGTGTGTACTCGGTGCCGTAACCGACGTCGAAGCGGTCGTCGCCGCGGAAGTCCTGCACGGTAACGGGTTGGTCGTACGAGGAGATGAGGTCGAATCCGGGCTCGTCGTCGATGCGGTCGACGAACGAGGCGACTTCGTCGAGCGCGTGCTGGTCTTGCCGGATCGCTTCGAAAGCGTCCGGGTCGAGATCGTCGACCACCGTGTAGAGGTCGACGTCGGCATCAGCGGACAGTCCCTGGGCCACGGCCTGCGATGCGGACTGGGTGAACGACGCCACGTTGTACCAGCAGAGTGCGAGCAGCACGAGCAGGACGATCTTGGCGACGATGATCGGCCAGTTGGACCGGAGGTCGTTCAGCAGTTCCATCGACGGCTTCCCTGCCAGAACGAAGCGACGGACACGGCAAACACGACGCTTCCGACCGCGATGACGGCGGTGGTGACGTCGAGGTCGAGGGTGATGGTCTGCCTGACGACCGCCGCGCCCGCGAGAGCGGTCGTACAGGCGGCGGTGCCGATCACAGCGACTCTGGCGGCAGCGCTGCGAAGGGTGTTCAGCGGTCGGAACCCGGTGGTGAAGCGGACGGCGGCGGTGCGGAGTTCCCATCGTCCAGCCTGCAGACCTGCGACCACGGCGATGAGCACGACGACGAGCGCGCTGAGCGCGACCAGGACCGGCGACACGGCGTCGACGTTCGTCCTGCGGTTCGTGCCGTCGTCGATGATCTCGACGCTTCGGCCAGGGAACTGTGCGTTGTAGTGGCGGACACTGTTCGGGCCGTCCAGGAGCAGCCGCTGTGGTGACCCCGAGAACTGCGACGGATCGGCGAGGACCACATCACCGGACAGCAGACTGTCCGCCCGCACGCCAAGGCGTCCCACCACGGTGTACGTCGTGCCACCGACAGCGAGGTCGTCACCGCGGACGGCGACGTCAGCGCCGACGAGAGCTTCGCCGGGACGCCCCGACAATGAGTGCCCGTCATGCAGCGGAACATCCACCCACCGTCCCGACAGGACCGCAATGGCGCGGACCTTCTCCTCGAGGTCCACGAACACCTTCGTTCCCGGTTCGAACGCGCTCCTGGCACGCCGGAGTTCGTCGAGCGTCGCGGTCACCCACGCGCTCTGGCCAGCGCGGAGGTCGTTGCCTTCCACGGCGACGACACGTCGACGAGCGTCGAACACTCCGATCAGCACGGTCAGGAGCATGGCCACCAAGACCAGGCCAGCTGTCACCGTGAGCTGTCGCTTCGTCACGTCGTCTCCTCACGCCGCAGCGGGTGAGAGCTGTCGGCTCGCACCCGCTGCGATGTGTCACTTGCCGTAGTAGGTCTTCGCGGTGCCGACACCGCTGCCCGGCTGGTTCGGCCGGAACGGCTTCCACACGGTCACTGCTTCGGTGACGGACTTGCCCCACTTCCGGCCGGAGTCCGCGATGATGCGGCTGCCGTGCTCGAGCCGCGCACGGGTGTAGTGCTGCACGCCTGCCCAGGTCGTCCAACCGTGCGAGCGCTTGTGCGTCGTCCCGTTGATCGTCTTCCGCTCCGCTGCACCACGGTGGTTCACCGCGAACACCGACATCCCGGTTTCTGCACCATCGATGGTCCCGGCGCTCTCGGACCACCCGCCGACGACCCCCTCTCCCTCACCCTGCGCATGCGCAGGGATCGCGCCGAGGAACACCGTCCCACCGACAACTACTGCGGCGAAGCCTGCAGCAACTCGACGAGCCTGCTGACCGATCTTGCTCATTGACTGCTCCCTCCATGAACGGTGAAGTCCAACCGGTCAGTGGTTAACATGTCAGAGGTGGAACGCTTTGTCGAGCAACGTGTTCGGTCGTGACCGAGCCCCGGATACGCGGTCGGGGATCTGCAGCGCGACCACGGTCGGACGGGAGGCCCGGTGCCAGCTCGCGCCGGGCCTCCCGTCCGTCGATGGGTTGACCTCTACTTCCACCTCCACTTGGAGCACGTCGTCGAGGTGGCCGGACTCACGCTCCGGTTGCCGCGCGCAGCTGTTGCAGGGCCACGTGCGTCGATGATCCTGGCGTGGCTCGCTAGGTGACGAGGCTCTTGTCCTCTTCCCCTGCGACGCGGAACGACTCGACCTGCAGCTCGAGCTGGCCGACCGCGGGGTGGTCGAGTTGCTGGATGCTGTGGCAGCGTTCCCGGATCTCAGGAGCGACGTCCGGTGCCGATTCGTCCTCGACGCCGGCACGATCTGACACAGAGTCGCGGCGGGGAGTCACCGTTGCGCCAGGCGTGTTCGCATCCCCGGGCCGTAGTGTGGCGGCACGCGGTCTTCGACTGCTGGAGCAGGGCACGACCGGCCACTTCTGATCACAGCATCTGGAGTGACCCCGTGGGCGCCGACCGCGAACGACGACTGTTGCAGACGATCATCGCGCTGGTCGGCAGCGCCACCAGCTCAGAGGACCTCACCGGGCGCCTGCAGCACCTGGTGGACGAGTCGGCGGCGTTGTTCGACGTCCACGCTGCCGGGCTGATGCTGTTCGGCTCGGATCACCGGTTGCAGATCACCGCCTCGGTGGGGCACCACAGCGGACTGCTCGAGCTCCTGCAGCTCGAAGTCGGCGACGGGCCCTGTCTCGAGGCAGCGCGGACGGGGAGCGTGGTCTCGATCCCCGACGTCCGAGTGGCCGAGCCGCGATGGCCGCACTTCTGCCGGGCCGCGGCTGACGCCGGGTACACAGCCGTCCACTCGATCCCGCTGCGGCTCCGGACCACCGTCATCGGATCGCTCAACCTGTTCGGCGAGTCCGCCGGCGCGTTCGACGAGGACGACCTCATCGCTGCGCGGGCACTGGCCGACATCGCAGCGGTCTCGCTCATGCAGCAGCGCACCATCGACGACGCGGTGACGACGCAGGGGCAACTGCAAGCAGCACTCGACAGCCGTACCGTCATCGAGCAGGCGAAGGGGTGGATCGCGAACCGGAACGGGGTGGACACCGCGACCGCGTTCTCCCTGCTGCGCGACCACGCGCGGCGGAACCAGCTCCCGCTCGCCGAGGTCGCCCTCGCCGTCCTCGCCGGACGGACCACCCTCGGCTAGTCCCCGCCCCCTCGCAACGCTGCGCCGGTACGTGTTCCAGACGGACAGGAGGCCCGATGCCAGCTGACACCGTCCCTCCCGTCACGGCCGTCGCCCCGCTGGCGCGGTGCGCTGGTACCGGCGGGTGGGGCCCACGTCCCGTCACGGCCGTCGCCCCGCTGGCGCGATGCGCCGCTCAGCCAGACTCAGCCACGCGCCCGGCGTCGCCGCTTCCGCTCGTTTCCGCTTCGGTCACCCGGAGCGCCGTCCTGTGGATCACGACGTTGCTGCGGTCGAAGCGGCCACGGCCACGGACGTCTCCGGCACCGCCCCACCCCAGCCGTTGAATCCGCCGAACACGACCCGCACCGGGACGGCCTGCGCCCGGTCGGTCACGTACCGGTACACGCCGCCGGGGCGTCCGAGCCACAGCACACGCGCCGGCGTCGCGGTCGTCGTCGCCACTGTCCGGAGCTCGACCACGTACTGCCCGGAGGGGATCTGGAACTGCGCCGTCTGCTCGCTGTCGAGCAGCGTCGAGAACCGGGTCGAGAACGACGCACCGGTCGTCGCGTTCGTCACCGTGACGCGCGCGCCACTGAGCAGCGGCGACGGGGTGCGGGACGCCGTGTCGGCGTAGACGACCAGGTCGTAGTCGCTGTGCGCGTAGTGCTGCGACAACGTCACCTGCGACGCCGGGAGGGTCCCGCGCTGCTGGTAGACCCGGGTCTTCCAGACGGCGGGCGACGCCGTGCCGCTGGCGTACGCCTCGATGCGGTACTTCCCGGTGCTCAACCCGACGAACCGGTACTGGCCCGCGCTGTCCGAGGTCGTTCGGAACACCTGCGAGGTGTCCTCGTTCCAGGCGTACATCAAGCGTCCAGCAGCGGGACCCGAGGGGCCGACCACCCCGCCCTCCACGGTGGCGCCGATCACGAGCGGCACGGTGACCGCGACCGTCGTGCCGCCGCGGACCACGATGGCCGAGCGGAGTCCGGGGGCGTAGGTCTGCGTTCCGCGCGGCGGGAGTTGCCGTGTGGTGACCGTCACGGTGTCCGGGGCGGGGATGCCGGTGAACGTCGCGGTGCCGTCGGCATCGGTGGTGGCGGTCCCGACGACGGCGTCGATGCCGATCGCAGCGATTTCGACGTCCGCCAACCTGATCGGGGTGCCGTCCGGCGTCGCGAGCTGCACAGCGATCGTCCCCGACCCGGCCGCGGCCGCTGGCGGCGCCAGGCCGACCATCGCTGCTGCGGCAAGCGCCACGACCAGTGTCGTTCCCGTCATCAGTCGCATCGCGTTCCCCGCCCACCAGTCGTACCTTGCGGGGGACTGTACGCGTCGTGGGGGTGGTGGGGAAGGACGGCGTCCCGGTTGCGCACCAGGAACGTCGGCGTTCAGTACCTCGTTTCCGCGGCTTCTTGCACAGTGCGGTGCGCGCTCCGGAGCGTCGCGTGCACTACTGTCGTCGGCAGAGGGAAAAAATCCCGCGCTGCTCCGGCAGACGGGACCGCACACGCGTCTCACGGGAGTCGTCACTTCTTCATCGAAGGAGTGTGCCCGTGTCCGATACCATCATCCGTCCTCCGTTCGACCCCGAACTCGCGACCTTCCTGGCGGCGCTCGAGGCCCGCGGTCCGTTCACCCTCACCGCTGAGATGTTGCCCCGCATGCGGCAGCTCGATGTGCCCGAGGACGTGGTCGACGAGCGCCTGCGTTCCCGCGGGTACCAGCGGCGGAACGTCACGGTTCCGGGGTACCACGGCGATCCCGTCGACCTCGCGATCATCGACCGCGTCGAGCGCACCGGTGCGACCGGTGGGACCGGTGTGACCGCGGCCGTCTACTCGATCCACGGCGGGGGCATGATGTTCGGTCACCACCTCGGGAACCTCGACTCGTTCGACGACTGGCTGCTCGACCACGACGTGGTCCTCGTCAGCGTCGACTACCGCCTCGCACCCGAGTACCCCGATCCGTACCCGGTGGAGGACTGCTACGCCGGTCTCGTCTGGCTCGCAGAGCACGCCGACGAGCTCGGCATCGACCCGGCACGGATCGTCATCGCGGGGCAGAGCGCCGGCGGCGGACTCGCCGTGGGGACGGCCCTGCTCGCCCGTGACCGGCAGGGTCCCGACCTGATGGCGCAGATCCTCGTGTCACCCATGCTCGACGACCGTGACGACACCGTCTCGACCCGGCAGATCGACGGCGTCGGGGTCGCCGACCGCCAGATGAACCGCTTCGCGTGGGACGCGTACCTCGGACCACGCCGCGCCACCCCTGACGTCTCGGAGTACGCCGCTCCGGCTCGTGCTGCAGACCTGTCGGCGCTGCCACGCACCTACATCGACTGCGGCAGTGCTGAGGTCTTCCGCGACGAGGACGTCGCCTTCGCGAGCCGCCTCTGGGCAGCGGGGGTCGACGCGGAGCTCCACGTCTGGCCTGGTGCCTTCCACGGGTTCACGAGCATGGTGCCCGACGCCGCCATCTCGAGGACCGCGACCGCGGCCCTCGCGGACTGGACCCGACGACTGCTCGGCGATCCTTCGCCGATCGAACGCGCAGCCGGGCGCCAGGACGGATCTCTGGACGGCGTGTCTCGGTAGACGTCGGCGGTTTCAAGGGGTCGTTGCAACGGGTGGTTGTTTCGGGTCCGAGAGTAGCTGTTCGAATGCTTCTGCAGGGCTGCGGTAGTCGAGGGTCT